>JAKLJG010000020.1 GCA_023151255.1 Cyclobacteriaceae bacterium
GCGGGGTTCTCACCCCGACAAGTTTTTTACGGCAATCATTCTGATTGCCGTTTTTTCTTTTACATGATGGCATTAAACATTCTGTCCGTGCGGGTTAGCGTCACCCCTCGGGGGTAATCATTTAGCGAGATGGGTAGGTGATGACAGGGAGTTCGAAAATAAATACCTTTATAAGCTAATCTTCTCTTCTATGAACAGAGTCAACTCCTTCCTGATATCATTCTGCCTCCTGGGTATGCTGCTTCAGGCTCAGCCGGTTGATACCCTCGAGCAGGTAGATAAACTTTTTTCTTCGTGGAACAATGCCACACCCGGCATGGCCGTAGCCATTGATCGCAATGGCCAACTGATTTACAACAAAGCATTCGGGTTGGCCGATCTGGAACGCCTTGTGCCGAACACAACCAATACCATTTTTGAATGCGGCTCGGTGTCCAAACAATTTACCGCTGCTGCCATTCTGCTGCTGGTTAAGGAAGGTAAACTTTCACTTAGCGATAATGTAAGGAAATACATTCCTGAATTACCTGAATACGATGCCCCCATCACCATCCAACACCTGCTTAACCATACCAGCGGGCTAAAAGACTGGGGTGTGATTTACGGGTTGGCCGGCTGGCCTCGTTCAACGCGGGTGTACACACAGGAACTGAGTTTTGATATTGTGTTCAGGCAGCGCTCACTCAACTTCACGCCAGGTAGTCAGTATTCCTACAGCAATTCAAACTATGTTTTACTGGTGCTGATTGTGGAGCGGGTATCGGGGCAATCGCTTGCGGAGTTTACAGCTAACCGTTTTTTCAAACCACTTGGATTAATTCACACGCAATGGCGCGATAACTTCCGTGAGGTAATACCTAATCGTGCCGAAGCTTACCGTAAAAACCAAAGCAAATACGAACACGACATGCCATTCGAAAATGTGCACGGCCCCGGAGGTTTGCTAACGACCACAGCAGATTTGCTGCGCTGGAACAAATTGCTTGAAACTTCCGAGATTCTCGGGCCTGAAATTTCTGCTCTGCGGATTAAACCAGGTAAGCTTACCACCGGAAGTGAAATTGATTATGCTGCCGGTTTAAGCATTGGCCAGGTAAATGGGTTTAAAGAGATAAGCCACTCAGGTGCCACAGCCGGCTACCGGGCCTGGCTGGCGTACTATCCTGAAAAGAAATTATCTGTTGCCATCCTGAGTAATGATGGAGGTTTCAATCCCGCACGGACAGGCCGCCACGTTGCCGAAGTGTTTCTCGGAAAACAGCAGGAAGTAAACATTGCCGAACCCACCCGGTTTATTGACCTATCCGAAACTGAAGCTAAACGCTACGAAGGTTTATTCCGCATTGCTGATCAGGATCATGTTATAAAAATTGATAATAACCTGGGTAAACTCAGCATCAAGGGCGATCCGGTAAAGGCGGTACATCCGGATACACTTTGCTTAGGCAGGCTCGAATGGTTGATTTATACTTCCAATGGGTTGTTGCTAAAATCCTCCGGACGAACTTACAACCTTATTCGAACCAGTGCACCACTTTCAAGCCTGAAAGAGTTAAGTATATACAACGGAACGTACACCAGCACCGATGCGGATGTCAGCTTCCGCATTGAAGCTAAGGAAGGTTACCTGCTGGTTCATCGAAAACCGGGAGACTCATTTAAACTGGAGCCTGTTTTCAAAGACGGTTTTCGCACCGGTGATTCTTCGGTGTTTGAGTTTATCCGAGACAACCGTGGCCGGATTACCGGCTTTACAGCAACTTTATCGCGAGCTCGACATGTTCCATTTATCAAAACAGCAGGATCAACTTTACGATAATCCATTATGTAATTATCATTGGTTAACTCTGTATTTTGTAGGTTTACTTAATTAAACGAATTGCTATGAAAAGATTATTGTTAAGTCTTGTTCTCATTTGCACAAGCGTACTGACACAAGCCCAAAGTTTCGAGGGAATCATTACCTGGACCAGTAAATCCGATATCAAATTATCGGATGAACAGGTACAGCAAATGAAGGCCGCTAAGAAGCAACTGGAGGCCCAGATGAATAATCCGGAGTTTAAGAAACAGATGGATGCAAACCCCGCACTGAAGGAAATGATGGAAAAACAACTCAAAAACCTTGACGGCATGCAGGGAGGCGGAGCAATCAACTTCATGCCCGAAAAAATGGTTACCAAGGTGAAGGGGAAAAATACCCGCAGCGAAATGGGAACAACGGTGTTTATTTACCGGGGCGACCAGGATAAAACATGGTCGGTGGATACGGAAAACAAAACCTACTCTGAGATCAAGTCAACGCCTTCGGAATCGACTAACGGCAAATTATCGGTAACAAAAACGACTGAGACGGCCACCATTAACGGATATAATTGTACCAAGTACCTGATGAACGCAGAAGGATCAGCCATGCCACCTCAATGGATATGGGTAACAAAAGATATTAAAGATATTGACCCAGCCCTATTTAAAAGGAGCGGAAACGAAAACTTATTCATTAAGGATATTGACGGCATCCCGGTAAAAATTGAAATGAATACACCGCAGGGAAAAATGACCATGGAGATGACCGAACTGAAACGTGTTAAACTGCCCGACAGTGACTTTCAAATTCCGGCCGGGTATTCGAAAAAATAAGGCATCTAATACGTCCGTCCTTTTTCCTTTACCAGCAACGATCCGGTAAGCGTTGAAAAGCCGCCTACCAACCCACCTATAACAGCGGTACTTACCATCAGCAAGGTTTTGCTCTGCACAATCAGCAAGGAGGCTACCTTTTCAGTAAGCGGAGCGGACGCATTGCGATCAATAAGCCACGCGTGAACAAACCACAACAAGGCGATGGCAACAAAACCGGCTGTAAAATTGGCTTTTGATTTTCCGAAATACCCGCCCATAAAGCCGGCCAGCGCAATGCTCCACCAGGGCAAAAACAATGAAAAGAGCCAGCCCAGTATAACTACATACAGTACCTGTATAAAAAACTTCATATCAATCCGGTTTTAAGGTGGTTGTAAATAAAGACCCTGCCGGTTGCTTGTCCGGTTGCAGGAACATCAGGTTAAAATATTTTCCATCGGCCCAACGGCCAAGCATAGAGTTATAATGGGCGCTTCCCGGGTTACCCGATTGCCCGCCCGGGTAGGTGGCAAACGCTTTCGGGCCGTTTGGTTCCACGCTTACAATCATGCGCCATGAGGGCCCGTGCCTGCGCGAAGAGGCGTTTACCGCATCGCCATGGCCGCCATGCTGTACATGGTAACTGAAGGGCTCCATGCGGGTAAGGTGTTCAACATAAGTATCTTTATAATCTGCCCACAGTGGTATCATGCCTTTCTCCTTCTTCCAATCCTCAACCTCCGTTACACTTTTTTTGAAAGCCTGCCGCACCAGGTGAGTTAGCGTTTCTTTTTCGGGTGTTGATTGATCATCGAAAAAGACAAAATCAGGTCTCGTTTTTATCAGGTGGATAGTATTCCAGGCCGTAGGGTAAGCCAGCGACAAGGAGTCGCTCCGCAGTTCATCCCATATCGAAGCATACAACGTGCGCCACCAGTTTTCAAAATAAGCAGGGGCCTCTGCTTCCTTCTTATAATAGTAATCCCAGTTCTTCAGCAAACGCAGCGCTTCACTTTCTTCGTTTGTCAAAATGGCTTCATCCACATAACCCATCAAAACCGGCAGCAACTCCTCGGCTTTTATGCTGTAGGTATCCAGTTGCAGATCCATCATATCGGATAATGTAATAGCATTGCCCTGCCTCAGCAGGTTGTTGATCCTTCGGTTGCGGTAGGCCTCATAGCTTACCGCATTAATGTAGTATGGATAGGTAGCATCAGCCGGGTATTGATTGGCTGAGCTTACAAAGCCCCGTTCAGGGTTCTTATCCATCACATTGTGGGCAAACGGAATGTAGGCTTGTGGTCCCTGAGATGATCGGCTGCCATCCAGCACGAACTTGCCTTCGTATTTTTTACGGGCCGGAAATTTTCCCTGAATGCGAATGGCAATATCTCCGGTTACAGAAGCGAATATAAAGTTTTGCGCAGGCGATGAATAATGATCAAGTGCACGCATGTAATCGGCATGATTTTTTGCCCGATTGAGTTTGTAAAAGGTCAGTAATTCTTCCGATTCATCGTGGGCAATCCAGCGGAAAGCATAATGCCTCCGGTTGTTCTCGGCCCTGAAGTGCTCATCGTAGGGAACAGGGCCCCAATGGGTATAGATTACAGTGTCATAGAAGGCATCACCTCCCCGAACATTAATTTTCTCAATCACTTTTCGGGTATCCTTCCAGTCGCCATCGAGTTTATATTTTTCTTTCTGATTGTTCTGAAACGTAATGCGGTACCAGTCCACCAGGTCGCGCTGGGCATTGGTTACGCCCCACGCAATGGAATCGTTAAACCCGATAATGACTCCGGGCGCACCTGGCAACGAAACACCCATGCAGTTAATGCCAGGTGCCTGCAACTGGATGGCGTACCAGATGGACGGCAACGAAATAGTCAGGTGCGGATCGTTGCACAATATCGGGTACCCCGATTTGGTTTTACTGCCGCTTACCGCCCAGTTATTACTGCCGATGGTTGGATCAGGTGTAACCAGCCTTGTAATTTTGATTAGTTCATCGGGTAATGCCATTATCGTATCGCTTAGTGGCACGGGCTCAAAATTCCATTTACCGGGCTTTTCTACAATCGGGTCGCCCATGGGTTCCAGGTCAGGATAAAGCACCTCCAGCATTTCTCTACCAAACAATTTCAGCGCGTTGGTCATCTGCATGTCTTTATCACCCATGTTCAAGGTTTGCGCCATGCTTCGAAGCAACAGGGCCGATTTAAGTATGGTCCAGGGTTCAGGTTTGTAATCGAGCAGTTTGTACTCCAGCGGCAGCTTTTTATCCGACAAGGAATTGATGTATGCATTTATTCCTTCCGCATAACGGGTTACTACCATTTTAGCGACCGGGTCGCTTTCCATGCTGCGCAGCGCATTTTCGGCCGCATACACCATGCCGAGCCTGCGCTGCTGTCGATCATAATTCAGTGCAGCATCATCTTTACTCTTTCCCACAATTTCAGAAAGCCTGCCGGCAGCGGCATGCGTTTGAAACTCCATCTGCCACAACCGGTGAAATGCAGTGATGTAACCTTGCGCATAGTAAAGGTCCTCATCGTTTTGCGCAATGATGTGCGGGATCATAATACTATCAAAGACAATGGTTACCGGTTGCTTCAGCCCCGGCAGATTAAGGAATTCGGGCAGTTGGTAACCCCTTGGCTCAATATTCTGCCAGAACCCATGCGAAGGGGCCAGGAATTTTCCGAGAGGAGGAATGGGTATATTACCTGCTGTCCAACGTTTATCCAGCGCCCATACCAACAGTATGGTTACAGCAAGGCTAATCAGAAACTTGATTTTCATGTTGACCGGTTCAATAATCAGCCAACTTAAAAAAATTTAGTCAGGAGTATAGCATTGAAAATCCGGTGTTAGGAAAAATAAATGGCCAGCGGCATTAATCCGGCACCCGGTAAACCAGGGCGTTAATGTTAACGCCTGCACCCAGTGCAGCAAACAGGATGTAGCTTCCTTTTCGGATTTCGTACCCGTTCAGCTGCTTTTTAGCAATCAAATCATAAAGCGTAGGCACTGTAGCTACTGAACTGTTGCCGAGCCACGAGATGGTCATGGGCATTATTTTTTCGGGGGCAATGGGCAATCCGTTTTTTTCAAAGGCGCGTTTCAGAATGGCTTCATCCATTTTGTTATTGGCCTGGTGTATTAGCACCAATGAAATATCAGTTAAATCAATGCCTGCCTTTTCAATGCACTCCCTAATAACAGACGGAACCGCAGTAAGGGCGTGTTCATACAGGGTCCTTCCCTGCATTTTCAGGAATAAATCATCAGAAGGCAATGCCGGGTTGTATGAGCGATCCATTTTCAACACAAATGTTTTATCACCGGCATTGGTGTTGGTTTTATGCGCAAGTATTCCTACCGGTGTCTCACTTTCATGTGCCTCCAGGATCACCGCACCGGCACCATCGGCATAGATCATGCAATCGCGATCGTGCGGATCGTAAATTCGCGAAAGCGTTTCAGCACCCACTACCAGAATTCGCTTGGCCGTACCGGAGCGAATGAAGAAGTCAGCCTGAATAACACCCTGCAACCAGCCCGCACAACCAAAAGGAAGATCGTAACAAATTGTGTTGGGATTACTGATGCCCAGTTTGGCTTTTACCCGTGAAGAAAGCGCAGGTACAAACTCACTTCTGCGTGTATCCGCACGGATGTCGCCAAAATTATGGGCAACAATAATGTAGTCGAGTAATTCGCCATCCAGATCTCCGGATCGCAATGCTTCCTGTGCAGCAAAGGCCCCGATATCCGATGCCACCAAATCATCGGTAACATACCTGCGCTCATAAATTCCGGTGATGTCGCTGAATTTGCGGATAATCTCTTCATTCTCCGTCATGAGTGGTTTACCATCACTTCCGAAAAAACTGTGCTTCACAAAATGTGTGTTAGGAACACATTGTGTAGGAATGTAACTGCCGCTTGAACGGATGACTGAAAAAATTGCAGAACTCATGTGTAGTTCATAACCCGGTTCAATAATAAAAATTAATCCGGGTTATTATTTCGTTTTACAAAATGTTGTTTAAAAAACATACAACTGTTCGTTACGGAATGTGTGCTAAAATGTACGAACGTGTGTTATGATTTCTTGTCCAACAGGAAAACTGCTAACCTTTTCGCTGCCGTTGCCTGAACTTTTTTACGGAAGACGGAGGTCCATCCGAGCAAAATACCGGTCAATCCAAAAGCCATTCTGCTCCATCGGTAAAAATCAAATGTATCGGTGTGGGCACTAATCTTACCTTCTTTAAACTGAAAATGTGCATCAATGATGTTGTGCACTTTTCTTTCGGTGAGTGAAAACGTGTAGTGTGCTTCCCACCGGCAGGAACCGGTGGTTTCAGTTGCGCGGATGTTGCTAACCTCCAATTTCCAATCGGCCGGGTTTTTCTTCAGCGCCTCAACAAGCATAGCCCACATTGCCCCGGCTTCTTTTCCACTTAAATTCGGAAAAGCAGGATCAGAGAAACGAATATCATCATGGTAACAGGCCTGCATATTGATGGCATCCAGTTGTTGGAAACTAGTGTAAAATTTATAGATGAGTTGCTCGTTTGAATTCATGATCAGGGTTTCAAATTACAGGGCCTTTATCACATACCAGGCCATCACTACACAGGTTACCAGTTTTAGTAAGGTACTAAAAACAAATCCGATAAACGAACCAACAGCAGCACGCAAAGCTTGTTCGGATTGGTTGCTGGCCAGCAGTTCGCCAACAAATGCGCCAACAAACGGCCCTGCTATAATGCCTGCCGGGCCGAACCACACTCCGGCAACCAGGCCGATGGCACAACCCCACACCCCGTATTTGGTGCCGCCAAACTTTTTGGTTCCATACAATGGCACTACATAGTCAATCACCTGTACGATAACCACCACCACTAACCAAATAATTAAAAACCTTAGCGTAAAAGCAGGCTCTTCGCGCAACTGCAACACCAGCATACCGGCATAGCTCAAAGGCGGGCCGGGCAACAACGGCAACACACTGCCCACCAGGCCGGCCAGCATCAGGCAACATGCTAATACTGTCCATAGTAAATCCATGCGTAACGAACATACAAAAATTACGGATGACATGACTTCCCGTGTGCAGACCGGATTGAATCTCCTTACGTTCAGGCCAACGGGCAGTGCCTCATGTTTTTATACCGGGCCACTCAATACCTGTGAAAATTGTCTAATTTTCACCAGTAAAAACCAAAAAAATTGATTTCGGCTGAACTACTGGAGCAGTACAAGGCGCGGCTCGTTCGGGTACGTAAAGACCAGGTATTATTTGAACAAGGCGACATGGCTGCTGACTATTTTCAGGTGGAAGAAGGCCAGGTGCGCATGTACATCCTCAACCACGAAGGCCAGGAGTTTACACAGGGTATTTTTCATGCTGGCGAAAGTTTTGGCGAACCTCCCCTGCTTGGAAATTTTCCCTATCCCGCAACGGCAATTGCTCTCATACCCGGCAAGGTGTGGCGGTTGCCCAAAGCCGAATTCCTGCTATTACTTAAAAACAATTTTGACTTGCACCTGAAACTAGACCACGTTCTGTGCAACCGCTTACAGTACAAGTCGATGATACTGACTGAGATCTCCTCGCACACACCCGAGCACCGCCTTACCACGATATTAAAGTACCTTAAATCCAAAATCGATCCCGGAGGTAGCAGCCAGCCGATCATAATACCTTACACCCGGCAGCAACTGGCCGATATGACCAGCCTGCGCGTGGAAACCGTGATACGCACCATTAAAAAGATGGAGCACAGTGGCAAAATTAAATTACAAGGGCACAAAATTTTGTTTTGATAAGGCAGCGGGTCGTGCTGCGTGTAACTAAAGGTTATTAAAGTAACCATTACCTCGCCTCCATGCGGTGCAAAGCACCTGCACAGGTTGCCGGTAAACCCGGTTACTTCAGCACCAGTTCATTGATAATATTTTTTGCACCACCCAGTTTATCAATGCACCAGAGCACGTACCGGATGTCAACACAAATGGTGCGGTTCATGTTTTTGTCAAAAGCAATTTTATGGCTCAGTGCTTCGTAGTTGCCGTCAAACGCAAGGCCGATGAGTTCGCCATTGCCGTTGAGCACCGGTGAGCCGGAATTGCCTCCGGTAATATCGTTGGTGGTGATGAAGCATACTACCAGGTCGTTGTACTTTGGATCTTTGTACATACCAAAGTCCTTTTTCTTAGCGGCCTCAATCAGATTTTTCGGCAAGTCGAATTCATAGTCGCCTGGTTTATATTTTTCAAGCACCCCGCTCATCGTACACACATAATCATAAAACACCGCATCGCGTGGCCGGTATGATTTTACGGTACCGTAGCTCATACGCATAGTAAAGTTTGCATCCGAATAAGTAACCTTACCGGGGTTCATGCTCATCACGCCCTTCATGTATACGCGGCCCAGGTCATTGAGCCGGTTGTTATACTCGATGGAATATTTTCCAAACCGTTCATTATAATTTTTCAGGAAGGCGCTTACATACCGGTAGGCCGGATCGTTTTGCAGGCTGGATGAATCGGGCTTCGCCAAGAAGGCACTCCACCGGGCATCGTCAAAAATCATGGTTTTAGCAAAGACATCGGCTGCAAACTTTTTGTAGGTATCCTCATCGGCCAGATCGCCATATTGCGAACGGATGCTGTTGTAATATGCTTCGGGGTGTTGGGCTTTGTCAATAGCCGTATAAAACATATGGCAGGTGGCGGCCAGAATATTTTGATCGGATGGTTTGTTCTCGTTCTCTAAAAAGGTTTGTCGGCTTCGCTTCAGCGTCTCGGTAATCCGGGTCAGTTCCTCGGCATTTATTGTTTTACGTGTAAGCGCACGCTCTAGTGCCTGCAGCGATGCAGCATAAGCAGCTAAGGGTGAGCCGAGGATGCCTTCGTTCATGTAAATTCGATGCTTGGCATATGGCTGCCAGTCGGCATAAGCTCTTTCATACTCCGCAAACACCTGCTCATATTCCGGTTTGCCTTTGGCCCACTGGATGAACTTTTCTTCATCGGCCTTTTTCTGTCCATACACATCGTATTTTACTAATTGTTTGGCTTCGCCATCGTAAAACTTCCAGTAGTTGGCAATGCTGGCATACGATGAAGCGAGTTGCAGCCGTACAGCCGGATCTTTTTTCATCTCATCGAACATCAGCCGCAGCCGCACATCGCGCAGGTTTACAATGGCGGGGTTTTCGATTTCGGTTTTCAATTTAACACCGTAGGAAGTTTCGTACCGGTTGGTACTGCCGGGGTAGCCGTAAATCATGGCAAAGTCGCCATCCTTAACGCCCTTGGTGGAAACGTTTAGAAAATATTTTGGCTGCAGGGGAATGTTATCGGCCGAATACGATGCCGGTTTTCCGTCTTTGCCGGCATACACGCGGAACACGGCAAAGTCGCCTGTGTGGCGGGGCCACTCCCAATTGTCGGTATCACCGCCAAACTTGCCGATGCTTTCGGGCGGTGTACCCACCAGGCGGATGTCGCGGTAGCGTTCGTACACAAAAAGCAAAAACTGGTTGCCTTTGTAAAAGGGTACCACGCGTGCTTCGTACCCGGTACCGTCAACCGCTTTCTTCACAATCTCCTGCGATACGGATTGCAGTTTGGCATTCCACTCACTGCCTGAAAGGCCCTTCAACACCTCATCAACCTGTTTGGTTACATCTTCGATGCGGACCAGGAATTGCACCGTAAGTGAAGGCGCTGGTATTTCCTCGGCTTTCGTTTTTGCCCAGAAGCCATCGCGCAGGTAATTTTTTTCAACCGAACTGGCGGCCGCAATGGCGCTGTAGCCGCAGTGGTGGTTTGTAAAAATCAGGCCTTCGCGGCTTACGATTTCGCCTGTACAACCGCCACCGAAAATAATAATGGCATCCTTCAGGCTCGACTTGTTTATGCTATAAAGTTGCTCCCTGCTCAGCTTAAGGCCCATCTTAACCATGTCGTTATACACCTGGTCGCCAAGCAGGTACAGCAGCCACATGCCTTCATCGGCACGGACAACGGTAAGCACAAATACAAAAAGCAGCGAAAGTATTTTTCGTTTCATGGTGATTGTATTAAGGGAGTTAAAGTTAACGGATAGTTGAGAAGATGCAAGATTCAGGATTTAAAGCTCAAGGTTTGAGATTATCCTGATTAAACAATCCTGCAGGTAGGTTCCGTTGCCGGGCCCATACCAGTTCATCGTTTGGGTTTCGTATGCATCCAAATCATAATACCGGTCGGGTGTAATGTAGCCGATATAGCCTCCATTAAAACTGGTGATGAATGCATGTACATTATGCCGGGCGGCTGCATGGTAAATTTCCGGTGTAAGCAATCCTGAAAAATCGCACGGTGTTCCGAGCATCACCACCTCGCCAATTTTCAACACGCTAAGGTTAACAGTGTGCTCACCCATGAGCCACGAACTGAGCCACGACCGCACCCGCCAGTTGGGTAGTATTTTTACCTGTCGCTGTCCCAGATTAAGCGGAATATTGACTAGGTAAACGTTACCTGGCCTTACCGGCTTTAAGGAATCTTTCTTAAAAGCCTCCGCCAGCAGGTTTCCCATAGTTTTAATTTTTGAATCACCGCTTGGCTGCCGGATAGGCGCGTGGCTACCTACGGCACCGGCCATGAACATGGCGAATGTGTACCCGCTGGTTTGCAGCCGATCAACCAACTCGCCCGGGTAATCGCGGGAAAGGCGCAAATCTTTTGACGACATGCACGTAGCATGGGCAGTAAAAGAAGTGAGTATGCCTTTCGTTCCGTCATCGCGGATAACTTCCAGTATGTGCAGCAGCGAATCAACCGGTCCGCTACCAACCAGCCGGTTAGTAACGGCATCGGGTACTGCAACGGCTCCGTAGTTAAAGTTACCCGGCTTCAGGTCAGCAACAGCATGATGCATGCTTCGGATAATTTGCTCTCTTAGAAAATCCACCAATTCCGAATTATAATCACCCGCATATATTTCGCCTACCACACTATCATCCCATTGACCAATGCTGTTATGCGTGTGCGTTGCACCTAGAAAAACCTGATCAATCGAGTAACCGTAGGCAGGAAGTTGTTCCTTTAGCTGCCTATACAACAAGGGCGGTACGATGAGCATATCAAGGCTCACTATAAAGTACATCCGACCTGATTTGTTAATCGCCATAGTTCGCACAAAAACGGAATCACGCACAGCTGAAAAAATCTTCCTTTTACGCTTCACATAACCAGCCGTGGCAGTTGGGTAAGCCGGTGTAATGGATGCTTTGCCAAAACCAACAGAAAGATCAGTTGTGTCGGTTGCCGATTGCAGATTTACCGCGCTGTCAATCCGGCTCATCATCTCAATATAAAAGGATTGGTCAACCGGCAAGGTTCGATTAACGGGAGCTATTGAAACGGATAGAACCAATAAACCGACAGCGAATGTCCCCAACACGATTCGTCCGCTGATGCTTAAAACCCTTCTCATAGTCAGCTGGCAATTTAGCAGGAATAGCCTCTTAATAACATCGGGAAATGAGTAACTTAAACCCTAATTTTTAATAACAACCTCATCCCATTCCAAACCAATGCGCAAAAACTGGTCGAGACGAGATTTACTGAAAGCTGTTGGGCTTACTGCGGGTGGCCTGGCGGCTTTGCCCGTATCGTCCTGGGCAAAAAATGAACAGGGTCAACCATTAATTCTGCCGGATTCCTTATACCCGGTAAAGCTGGTAAAACCCATCACAGCAATAACCTGCGGAGCCGGTGCGCGTGGTAACGTGTACGGTAATTATGCCATTCAATATCCCGAACACTTAAAAATCGTTGGCGTAGCCGAGCCCATTCAACTGCGCAATGAACGCTATGCAGTAAAGCACAGCATTGAAAATACCAATAGGTTCACTACGTGGGAACATGTTTTTCAACGGCCCAAATTTGCCGATGCCATTATCATTACCACACCCGATGACCTTCACTACGGGCCTTGCATGGAGGCGTTAAAACTGGGTTATGATGTGCTGCTGGAAAAGCCCATCTCACCAAGCGAAAAAGAATGCCGCGATATTCTTGCTTTGACAAAGAAAACCGGGCGAATAGTAGCGGTATGCCATGTGCTGCGCTACGCGCCCTACTTTATTCAACTGCATAAACTTATTCAGAGCGGTGCCATCGGTGAACTGGTAAGCATCCAGCACCTGGAACCCATCGGCTACGACCACATGGCGCACTCGTACGTGCGCGGCAACTGGCACAACAGCAAAAAAACTACACCTATCATTCTGGCAAAAAGCTGTCACGACCTGGACATCCTCCGGTGGATGGTTGACAAACCGTCCAAATCGATTCAAGCCTTTGGCGATGTGAAGTGGTTCAGAAAAGAAAATGCGCCACCCGGCAGCACCGCCCGCTGCACCGATGGCTGTGCCATAGAAAGCACCTGTCCGTATTCGGCAATTGAGCACTATCAGCGCAGGCGTTCACGGGTGTATACCCTCGACCTTCCCGATGACAGAACCAAATGGGATGAAGTAATCCTTGATCGATTAAAAACTACCAACTACGGCCGGTGCGTTTACCGGATGGAAAACGACCAGCCCGATCATTACATCGCCAACATTTTATTCGAAAACAACATTACGGCAAGCTTCAGTATGGAGGCCTTCACCTCGTACGAAGGCAGGCGCACACGGGTAATGGGCTCCACCGGTGATATCGTGGGTGACATGAATTCGTTTGTGCTTACTGATTTCCGAAGCGGCCAGAAAACGGAGTGGAAACAGACAACCGATGGGCACGGGGGTGGCGACTGGCGGCTGGTGGCCAATTGGATACAGGCCATCACTGAAAAAAATCCGGCCCTGCTGTCATCGACAATCGATCAGTCAATTGAAAGCCACCTGATGGGGTTTGCGGCAGAGAAAAGCCGGCTGGAAAAACGAGTGACCGATATAACCCTGTAACTTCCTGTGGTAACAAGCACCAGCAGGTTGCCATAAAATTGATCTTAACCATTCACAGGAATTCGGTATCATTACTTCACTAAAAAGGTTAATAACATGAAACAATCAATTTTTCTGCTACTCATATTCCTCACTGTTTCCTGCTCAAAAAAAGATAACGTATTCACACGTGAAGACGGACTCTCCTCTTTTAGCGTAAGCGGATTGGAGCAACATTTAAAGACCCTCGCTTCCGATGACTTTATGGGCCGCATGCCCTTTACCGAAGGCGAGAAAAAGACACTGGCTTACCTGGAAGAGCAACTAAACCAACTTAGCATCGAGCCTGGCAATGGCACCAGCTACCTGCAGGAGGTACCCCTGGTAAAGATTACCGCTACCGCTGCACCGACCATGACGATTACTTCCAAAAAAGGATCGTTTACGCTTGATGGCCTGAAAGACTATGTTATCTGGACCGAACGCACCGATGAAAAAATTGAACTTCGTGATGTTGACCTGGTGTTTGCCGGCTTCGGCATTGTGGCGCCCGAATACAACTGGAACGATTACGAAGGACTTGATGTGAAAGATAAAGTTGTTTTAGTGATGGTGAATGATCCGGGTTTTGGTTCAGGTGACTCCACCCTGTTTAAAGGCAACACCATGACCTACTACGGCCGGTGGACATACAAGTTTGAAGAGGCTGCTCGGCAAGGCGCAAAAGGTGTTCTGATTATTCATGATGATGTTGCGGCCGGTTACGGTTTCTGGGTAGTTCAAAACAACTGGAATACCTCACGCCTGTACCTCGACAGGCGCGCAACCAATCCGTACTTTTGCGAAATGGTGGGCTGGGTTACCAATCCGGCAGCAAAAAAACTTTTTGAATCGGCCGGAGTGGATTGGGCCGCTACAGTTTCAGCAGCACGTAAACCTGGGTTTAAAGCAATACCCATGAACCTGAAACTTTCGACTACGCTTTCGGTGCAGGCAACATATGATAAATCGTATAACGTGATTGGAAAAATTACAGGTGCACAGCAGCCTGATGAATACATTATCTACTCCACCCACTGGGATCACCTCGGCATCGGCAAGGCCGATGAACGCGGTGATACCATTTATAACGGTGCGCTCGATAATGCCAGTGGCACAGCCGGCATGTTGGAGTTAGCCAAAGCATTTAAATCGGTTAAGAACAAGCCCAGCCGCAGCATTGTTTTTCTGTTTGTAACAGCCGAAGAACAAAACCTGCTCGGTTCGGCCCATTATGCGGCCAACCCCATTTACCCGATAGAAAAAACGGTGGCTAACATTAATATTGACGGCATTAATCCCTACGGCAAAATGAACGATATTGTGGTAGTAGGCATCGGCCAATCTGATTTGGAAGATTATCTGAATGAAGAGGCGAAAGCCGTTGGGCGTTACACCTCACCCGAGCCCAACCCGGTTGCCGGGTACTACTTTCGTTCCGATCATTTCAGTTTTGCAAAAGTGGGTGTGCCGGCACTCTATACCGGCACCGGTATCAATCATTTCGAAAAGGGAACTGATTACGGAAAGCAACTTCAGGATGAGTATGTGGCTAAATACTATCACAAACCATCGGATGAATACGATACATCACGCTGGAATCTGGAAGGTGCAGTAGAAGACTTGAAACTTTTATTCAATGTAGGCAAACGCCTGTCGCTTGAAAATACCTGGCCCTGGTGGAAGCTTGGATCGGAGTTTAGGGCCATTCGGGAAAATCATCCGAAGCAACCATAACCAACTTACCTGATATCATAAAAAAATAAAGGCCGGTAAATCCGGCCTTCTTTATTAAGAAACAATTTAATGATGATGTCCACCCGCACCATGAACATGGCCGTGGGCAATTTCTTCAGTAGTTGCATTGCGAACATCCATTACTTCAACCGAAAAATTCAGTTCAACACCAGCCAGCGGATGATTACCATCTACTGTTACTGACTCCAACCCTACTTCGGTTACGGTAACCACCTGCGGCCCCGCACCGGTTTCAGCCCTGAACTGCATACCTTTACGCACTTCCTGGCTGCCAAAAGCCGACCGGGGAACTTTTTGCAACAGGCGCTCATCGCGCACACCATATCCCTTTTCCGGGCTAACTTTAATGTGAAGTTTATCGCCTTTGCTTTTTCCTTCAAGGCCCTCTTCCATACCCGGTATTAAGTTGCCAACACCTTGCATATATACCAGCGGACTACGGCCTTCGCTGCTATCAAGTGTGTTGCCTGCGTTGTCCTTCAATGTATAGTGAATGGAAACAACTTTGTGCTTTGCTATCTGCATCATCTGTTAAATTAAGCGACCAAGGTAGGTAAATTTTACCGGATAACCTTTCCGCTCCAGCTGCTGATGCCGCCCCGCATGTTAATGGTTTTAAAGCCCCGCTCAGCCATGATAGCACAGGCGCGGGCACTGCGACCACCGCTTAAGCAGTATACAAGCCAGGTTTTATTCTTATCAAGTTGTTCAATTTTGTTCATAAAGGACGAAGACGAAATATCAGCATGAACAGCTTTAGGTATGTACCCGCCACGAAATTCGCCTTGTGTTCGTACATCCAGAATGCCAATGGATTTATCGCTTTCAATCAGTTGTGCTGCTTCCGAAGCGCTGATGTCTTCGTAATTTTTAGTACGTGAAAATAATCCAAACATAATTTAGTTATTAAGTTATTGGTTAAAAGAAAACAGTTACTTGTTAGAAGTGATTACTTACTGGCTGTTGTTGAGCAGGTGTAATCCGTTTTAGGAACACCGGCAGCTACCATGGCTTTAAAGCCCCCGGCAACATCCACCAGGTTATTCCAACCACGGGCTTTTAGAATAGAAGAGGCCGTCATTGAGCGGTAGCCGCCCGCGCAATGGATGTAAACGGTTTCATTCTTTGGAATTTCAGCCAGGTGTTCATTCAGGTATTCCAGTGGAATATTAATTGCACCTTCCATGTGCTCGGCACTATGCTCTCCAGGCTTGCGCACATCAATCACTTTAATTTTGCTTGTTTTTGCACGCATGGCAAATTCTGTAGCCGGTATTGATTCAATTTTATCAACATCCTTTCCGGCATTTTTCCAAGCCTCGAATCCGCCTTTCAGATAGCCCAACGTATTATCATACCCTACCCGGGCAAGCCTTGTAACCGCCTCCGTCTCTCGTCCGGGTTCGGCAACAATCAAAATCGGATGATTTACTCCGGGGATCAGTGTTCCGGCCCAGGGAGCAAAGTTTCCGTCAAGACTGATGTTAATTGAATTAGGTACAAATCCCTCAGCAAAGGTTTGTTGATGGCGTGTATCCAGCACCAGTGCACCGGTTTCATTAGCGGCAGCTTCAAATTCGTCACAGGTAAGTGCCCGGGTACCCTTCTTTAACACCGTATCAATATTTTCATAACCTTCTTTATTCAGCCTAACATTCTCAGGGAAATAAGCCGGAGGCGGAAGAAGGCCATCGGTAACTTCTTTTATAAATTCTTCGCGTGTCATATTGCTACGAAGGGCATAGTTTACTTTTTTCTGGTTGCCCAGGGTATCTACAGTTTCTTTCATCATGTTTTTACCGCAGGCAGAACCTGCACCGTGTGCCGGGTACACAATCACATCATCGGCTAACGGCATAATTTTAGTACGCAGCGAATCGAATAAAAGACCAGCCAATTGCTCCTGTGTCATGTGCGCTGCTTTCTGGGCCAGATCAGGCCGGCCTACATCACCCAGGAACAACGTATCGCCACTAAAAATGGCGTAATCTTTTCCGTGTTCATCCTTAAGCAAGTAGGTGGTTGACTCCATGGTGTGTCCGGGCGTATGAAGTACCTTGATGGTAAGCTTACCAACTTTTAGCTCTTCGCCATCGGTGGCAATGTGGGCTTTGAAAGAAGGTGTTGCGGTAGGTCCATAGACAATAGTCGCTCCGGTTTTGGAAGCCAGATCAATATGCCCTGAAACAAAATCAGCATGAAAATGTGTTTCCAATACATACTTGATTTTTGCCCCGTTCTTTTCGGCCTTTTCAATGTACGGGCTGGTTTCACGCAGCGGATCAACAATGGCAGCTTCGCCAGCTGATTCAATATAATAGGCACCTTGAGCGAGGCAACCGGTGTAAATTTGTTCAACTTTCATGATGGTCTTCAATTTATTGTAGTACAAAGATAGCAGATTAAAGTACGGGTTCTCCGTGATTTTTGTCACGCCTTATAAAAATTCGCTGAGCAGAATATAACTGGCCATCGCAACCACAAACCATCCAAATCCTTTTTTAAGGTTACTTCCGGAAATAAAACGCGACATGTAAATGCCAATAAAAATACCGGCAATAGCAATAGCTGAAACAATGAACAGAAAAGTAAAGTTTATAGTTTGCCCTGACCCCACATCGCCCAAAAAGCCAATCAGTGATTTCGCTGCAATTATTAACAACGATGTACCAACTGCCTTTTTCATTGGCAGTTTGGCCAACAGTACCAGTGCAGGTATTATCAGAAACCCTCCTCCGGCACCAACAATACCGGTTAATACTCCAACAACTGTTCCCTCAAGGGCTATCATCGGATAATTGTATTTAATTACTGAATCTTCCTGATCCAGGCGCTTATCCGCTATCATACTGTATGCAGCTGCCAGCATAATCAATGCAAAGAATACCATGATGGCCATATCGCGGCTTATCATTAAAGAGCCAATACTAAACAGCACATCCGGAACCGCGGGAATGATAAATCTGCGTGTTAAATAAACGGCAATAAAAGAAGGAACAGCAAATACAACGGCCGTGCGTAAATCCACCTGGTTATTCAGTGCACTGCGAATACCGCCAACCAAGGCCGTTATCCCTACAATAAATAAAGAATACGCAGTAGCCAGCGTGGGTTCTATGGCAAACAGGTAAACGAGTACCGGTACGGTTAAAATTGATCCTCCTCCCCCAATCAGGCCGAGAGCAATACCAATTAAAGCAGATGCGAAATATCCCAGGAGTTCCTGTGTCTCCATATTCTACACTGTTGAAAATATCGTGCTGCAAAGGTCAGCAAATATCCGGCACCATTATGTGACCCGGGTTACAAATTGATATTGGTAATCTCGTTCCGAGAGATGGCAACTCGTTTCTGGTTTTCGAGTTTTTTAAGCAAGCGGGATATAACTTCGCGGGAGGAATTAAGGTCATCGGCAATTTGCTGATGGGTAATCGTAAGTGAGTTGCCCAGCGTATCAAATTGGCGCTTCAGGTAAAACTCCAGCTTTTCGTCCATGGAGTGAAAGGCAATCTGATCAATTACGGTAAGCAGTTCTTCAAACCGTGAACGGTAAGTTTCCAGCACAAAGTAATACCAGTTGCGGTGGTCGCGCATGAGGGTATCCATGTGCTGCAGTGGAATTGCAAGAGCTTTAACGTACGTTAAAGCCTTAGCCTTAATGGCGCTTGCCTCATTTTTTGTGGCACAAATCATAGAAAGCGCACACGCATTGCCCGGTTCCAGGTAATAAAGAAAAAACTCCTCACCGTTTTCGCCTTCTCGATAAAGTTTTACCCGGCCTTCCAGGATAACAAGCGAATTTTTAAAATACTGACCGGGGCGCATCAGTAACTCGCCTTCGTTGAACTCTACCTCGTTCCCTACTTTTTCAATAAACTCCATCAAGGAGGAGTCGAACTGCGGGAAGAGTTGCTGAACTTGTGTGGTTTGCAAAGCTAAGAGGATTTTGTACCCGGGGCCGGAGTCGAACCGGCACAGTATTGCTACCATTGGTGTTTGAGACCAACGCGTCTACCAATTCCGCCACCCGGGCATGTATCGGGGCAGCAAATTTAATTGAAAAGTTGTGCCCGCCAAGTATTCAGAAAGGTTAAGCAACTTCGATATATTTTACGAGCGAAAAAGCCTGTGAGCGTTCGGCAAAAAGCGTTTTAACCCTGCCCCATACACCCGCAAACAATTCCGACTTCCGGTAGGCTTCCAGGCTGGCTTCATCCACCCAGTGGCTAAGTGTTGTAAATGTATTTTCATCATCCGCATCCTTTAGCAATTCAAGATGGGTGCATCCGTTAAAAGCACGAATAGCATTTTTGTTGGCGTTGAATATTTCCAGAAATTCATCAACACCCGCTTGGGTGAAGTGCATACGTACAATCCGGATAATCATGGCAAAAAAGGTTAATTTATTCAAACGAGATAACGATGGTACTACCATACTCCAGGCCCAGCAGCCCGGCCGCATTGCCTTTGTAAATACCTATTTCGAGTAGGCCCAACGAGTTGAACAACAGGAAGCATTCTCCCTCATCGGTTTGGTAATATTGGGAATGAATTTTTCTGAATTTTTCCGACCCCACCTGTATAGTAAAAACCTTGTCTTTACTCAGCACCATAAAGGCCTCTTTCGGAATGTTCGTAATAAGGTTACCGAAATTATCAACATGGATAACACTCCCCGTAATTTGTTTCTTCGTTGCCTTTACCAGCCTATCAATCATTTTTTTGAATACCGGCAAGGGCTTGCCGAGGCTGGCAATGGCTACACCGCTGGCCAGTTTTGCCGCAGCCGGGGCGAAGATATCGCGCTCAGGAAAGGTTGTGTCAATGGAATTGATTGAATTCAGTTCAACCAGGTACTGGTGCGATTTGTCGCTAACCAGGCCAAACAAGCCGTTATCAGCACCTACAAAAAAATGGTCTTCCAATTGCAAGGCAATCGGCTTATCCTGCTCGGTTGCCACCGCGTCTACACCAACCAGGTGAACCGTGCCCTTGGGAAAATCACGAAAAACCGAACGTAGTACAAAGGCCGCATGGGCAATGTCGAACGGAGGAAGCCGGTGGGTGATGTCCACAAGCCGGATACCGGGGTTGGTGCTGAGGATCCGGGCTTTAATGGCTGCCACGTAATGGTCGCTCTCGCCCGAATCGGTTAGCAGGGTAACAATGGCCATGTTGATGCTCCCGGTGTTCTTTTGTATTTTTGTACTGCGGTAAAATTACGCATTTTTAACGCACCTGAATTTTGCTCCTGTAGTTTGATAGAAAAAGTAGTTACACTTGACAATATTTCCCTGATAGACTTTCTGGGGGTTGAAGACAAGACCATCACTTCGCTGGCTACTGCCTTTCCAAAAAGCAAAATTGTTTCCCGCGGTAACCAGATATTAATAAAAGGCAGCACCTCCGAAGTAATCCAGATTGACGATATCCTGCAAGCACTCATTCATCATTATCACAAATACGGCAGTATCCGCGAAGAGGATGTAAAAACGTATGTAAGCAACGAAAAAGCATTGGTAGCCGATACTGCCCTTGAAGATGACCAGGTAATTCTGTACGGCACAAAAGGCATTCCGATAAAACCCAAAACCCCCAACCAGCAAAAACTGGTTAAACTGGTAAAAGACAACGACCTGGTATTTGCACTCGGCCCAGCCGGAACAGGCAAAACCTACATCTCAGTTGCCTTTGCGGTGAAGGCGCTGAAGAACAAACAGGTTAAAAAGATCATCATCACCCGGCCAGCCGTTGAAGCAGGCGAAAACCTGGGCTTTTTACCGGGCGACCTGAAAGAAAAAATTGATCCATACCTGCGGCCTATTTACGATGCGCTTCATGACATGATACCGTTTGAAAAACTGCAGTATTACATGGAGCGCGAGATCATTGAAATTGCACCGCTCGCTTACATGCGCGGCCGTACGCTGAATAATGCATTCATCCTGCTGGACGAAGCACAGAATACCACACCCATGCAAATGAAAATGTTCCTTACCCGCATGGGTCCCGATTCAAAAATGATTGTTACCGGTGACACCAGCCAGGTTGATTTACCCTCCAAGCAAACCAGCGGACTGAATGAAGCCGTCAGGCTGCTGCAACATGTTAAGGGCATTGGCTTCATTGAACTTACCCAGCAGGATGTAATCCGCCATAAACTGGTGCGCGATATTATTGAAGCATACACAGCCGGAAGCACCACCAGTAAATCCTACACCGGAAAAATCTGATTTTTAGTAACTTTTACCCATGTTCCAGTGGGTACCGGTTGCATTCGTCAGAATTACTTTATTTTTTATCTTAGGTATCCTTATCGGCATTTATCAACCCGGAATACTTAACGAGTTCACGGCTGCAGCAACGCTAATCGTACTGGTTGTTTTGTATTTTATACTTGTGCGATGGAGCAAACTTAATCCGGGCCCGGTTGGCCTGTTGGCCGTTCTCGTTGCCGGATACATTAACCTGCTAATACATACCGAGGCACGGCATGCGGAGCATTTCAGTAACACTGTTACGCCTATTGAAGTTTACAAAGCAGAGCTTGCTGAACCCGCTGAAGAAAAAGCGAACTCATGGAAACAGGTTGCCCATGTAAAAGCTGTTAAGTCGACAAGCGGTGAATGGATACCTGCCCGTGGAAACGTGCTGTTGTATTTTTCAAAAAACGATTTTGCTGCGCCACTCGGTTATGGTACTGTTCTGCTGATTAACGGAGCACCACAGCCGTTAGCACCTCCGGCCAATCCGCATGAGTTCGATTACAAGCGTTTTCTGAGTTTCCGGAATATCTATCATCAACAGTTTGTACGCACCAACACAGCCCTTCTGTACGACACAACAGGAGGCAACCTGTTTTTGAAAGAAGCGTATGCCCTGCGAAACAAAGCCCTGCAAATTTTAAACACCTATATCGATGGTGCGCAACAACAAGCCATTGCTGCGGCATTGCTTTTGGGCGTTAAAGATGGGCTAGATAATGACCTCACCCAAGCGTATGCCGCTTCGGGTGCCATGCATGTGCTGGCAGTAAGTGGACTGCACGTGGGAATTATCTACGCGATAATTCTTTTTTTGCTTCGCCCTTTAAGTAGCAGCCGGCAGGGTAAGTGGGCACTCGCGCTTGTAAGCATTGTACTTTTATGGGGTTACGCCACAATAACCGGGTTTTCGCCTTCGGTGCTTAGGGCGGTAACCATGTTTTCGTTTATAGCGCTGGCGCGCCCGTTACAATACCGCACCAATATTTATAACATTCTTGCGGTATCGGCATTTGTTTTATTGCTCTTTAACCCCTACCTGATCATGTCAGTTGGCTTTCAGCTTTCTTACCTGGCCGTGATAGGGATCGTATACCTTCAACCGGTTTTCTACAGGGCGTGGAATCCAAGTAGTACTTTGTTAGACAAGGTTTGGCAGATTACCTGTGTATCGCTGGCTGCACAGCTGGCTACCTTTTCGGTGGGATTACTTTATTTTCACCAGTTCCCGGTTTACTTCCTTTTCTCAAACTTGTTTGTCATACCCGGTGCCACCCTTATTCTGATTACCGGCCTGGCGTTGCTGGCAATCAGTTGGATTCCTGTTGCAGCCAACGTGCTCGGGGCTGTTCTTTCGGTACTTATTAAAGCCTTAAACTTTCTGGTGTTTACAACAGAACGATTGCCGTTTAGCATCATTGAAAATGTTTACATCACCACGTTCCAGTGTTGGCTGCTTATTTTTATTCTTGTTTCGTCCATTTTATTGCTTCACTACCGGAAGTTTCAATTTTTCATCGCTGTGGCCTGCTCTTCATTATTTTTCGGAGTTACACAATGGCACCATTACTATTCACAAATCAAACCGGCCAAACTGGTGGTGTATCATGTACCCGGTTTCAGCGCTATGGAGTTGATGCAAAATGGCCGTTCCGGATTTTATGGGGATCCTTCATTAATCAACAATTCCGAACGCATGCGCTTCCACATCAGCCCAAACAGACTTGTTAGTGGCATCTATCATAACGAAGTAAACTACTCAGCAAATACCATAAGGCTTACACCCCATACGGTAGCAATGTGGTGGCAGAATAACCTGATCGTTCACATACAAAAAAACACTACCCTGCCGGAAAGCCTCCATGCCGATTACCTTATCATCAGCAATAATGCCATAAAGTCCGCTAGTCAACTACATCAGATTAATGCTAAAACCATCATCCTCGACAGCAGCAATTCGTATACCCTTTGCAGCCAATTGCTGGATGAAGTAAAATCACGTTCTTTACCACTTTATTCCGTAATGCATTCCGGAGCGTTCGTTAACCAACTAATACCATGAACACCATAGTATATGCTGTTTCAAACCGCATTGCATCCATTACCCTTAACCGGCCTGATAAACGGAACGCGTTGAATAGTGCAATGGTAAATGATTTAACTAATGCATTTAATCAGGCCGAACAGGATGATCGCGTTAAAGTAATTATTCTGAAAGCTGCAGGCGAAGCCTTTTGTGCCGGGGCTGATCTCAGCTACCTTCAACAACTTCAGAAAAATTCGCTGGAGGAGAACCTGGCCGATTCAACTAACCTGAGAAATCTTTTCCATAAAATCTATACGCTTTCAAAACCGGTTATCGCACAGGTGCAAGGCCATGCGCTGGCGGGTGGCTGTGGGTTGGCTACCGTGTGTGATTTTTGCTTTAGTGTACCCGAAGCAAAATTCGGATACACCGAAGTAAAAATCGGATTTATACCGGCTGTTGTAATGGTGTTTCTCATCCGCAAAATCGGGGACGGCAGAGCCCGTGAATTGCTCCTTAGCGGTAATGCAATAAATGCAGACGAAGCGTTTGAAAAAGGACTGGTTTCCCGCCTTGTTCAGCCTGGTGACCTGGAAAAGACCGTTCGTGATTTTGCCGAACACCTGGTTAACACCAACTCAGCCATGAGCATGAAATTAACCAAACAGATGATTGCCGAGGTGCAAAACCTGCCGTTGGATGCCGCATTGGACTATGCAGCTGCCATGAATGCCCAGGCCCGTGCCACCGATGACTGCAGGCGCGGCATTGCTGCCTTTCTGAACAAAGAAAAAATACTGTGGTAACGGGTAATTTTGCTTTAAACAATACATCAATCTTACTTGATCGAAGTTTTGAAGTACAAATTTTTGTAACTCGGTAAGAAACATCCCAAACCAATGAAGACAGTAGCTACATTTTTGGTATTCGTTGCAAGCCATGCATTGCTTGCACAAGGTTATGTGGGCGACACCTGGGCACAGGTTAAAGCAGCCGGCCAGGGTACCATTTCGCTGGCCTATGTTGAAACTCCCGGTTTCTCCTATAAGGACGGCTCCGGAAAACTTACAGGCATTTGCGTTGACATTATGAATGATTTTGTCAACTGGGTAAGCACCAATAAAGGCGTTAAGCTGCAATCCAAATTTGTTGGCGATGGCTCCAACTTTCAAGGTATGTATGCAAAGGTTAAAACCTCAACCGGTGGCGTATTCGGGCTCGGAAACATTACGATTACCGATGAGCGAAAACGTGAAGTGAAATTCAGCCCGCCATTCATTACCAACTTCGCCATTCTGATAACCCAGAACAATATACCCACGTTGGCTAAACTGGAAGATATCTCAACAGCATTTTCAAAACTCACTGCATACACTGCGAAGGGAACGCTAAACGAAAAACGCATCCTGGAACTGAAGCAAAAGCATTTTCCAACCATGAAGGTTGTTACACTTGATACCAGCCCCGAAGTGTACCAGAAACTCTTTACCGATCCGAACAGTTTTTCATACCTGGATCTGGCGTTTTACCTTAAGGCCGTAAGTGAGCAGAAACCGGTAAAGCGCCACCCGGTGGGCGACAAGGCAGCCGAACAATTTGGGTTTATTATGCCGCTTAATTCAGACTGGCAACCGGTACTGGAAGAATTTTTTGCTTCCGGTGGCGGATATACCAATTCATCACAATACAAAAGCATATTAACAAAACACCTTGGTGAAACCGGCATTAAATTGCTGCAGGCCGCCAATAAATAACCGATTACCATCCCCACGGCAATGAAGCGGGTTAACAGCCCGCTTTTTTGTTAATATTGGTACATGCACGACCCGCTCATTATTTTACGCAAATACTGGAAGCACCCGCACTTCCGGCCGTTGCAGCGGGAAATCATCCATGCCGTGCTGGCCGAACAGGATACGCTGGCTGTTTTACCAACGGGTGGTGGTAAATCGGTTTGCTTTCAGGTACCGGCCATGATGCGCGAAGGTACCTGCATTGTTATTACCCCGCTAATAGCGCTGATGAAAGACCAGGTAGAAAGCCTGGAGCGAAAAGGCATACGGGCCGTAGCTGTACACGCAGGCATGACGCGCGATGCTATTGACATTGCACTGGATAACTGCGTGCATGGCTCGGCTAAATTTTTGTACATCTCGCCCGAGCGAATCCAGACTGAACTCTTTCAGGTGCGGGTGCAACGAATGAAGGTATGCCTGATAGCCGTTGACGAAGCCCATTGCATTTCGCAATGGGGGTACGACTTTCGCCCGCCTTACCTGAAGATTGCTGATTTACGGAAACTCCTGCCCAGTGTGCCCCTAATTGCATTAACCGCATCAGCTACTCCACAGGTTAAAAGCGATATCATAGAAAAACTGGAATTCAGGCAATCGCACCAAACCTTTCAGCAAACTTTTGCCCGCGATAACCTGGCATTTGTTGTAAGGAAGACCGAAAACAAAAACAAAAAACTACTGGAAGTACTGCAGAAAGTACAAGGGCCGGCCATCATTTATGTGCGATCACGCAAAGCCACACAGGAAGTAGCCACGTGGCTTAACCAGTTGACTATACCAGCAAATTATTACCATGCCGGGCTGACGTTCGAACAGCGCAGCAAAAGCCAGGAGGAGTGGCTACGAAATGGTAAGCGCGTTATGGTGGCCACCAACGCATTCGGGATGGGTATTGACAAACCTGATGTTCGCACGGTTGTACACCTGGACCTACCTGAAAACATCGAGTCGTACTACCAGGAAGCCGGCCGTGCCGGACGCGATGGCAAACACGCCTTTGCCGTTATCCTGTACCAGCATGCTGATATTGCCAACCTTGAAGCTAAAGTAAACCAGGCGCATCCGGATGTTCCTTACCTTAAACAACTTTATCAGGCCCTGGCCAACTATTTTCAACTGGCGGCAGGCAGTGCCGAAGGAGAAAGTTTTGACTTTGATATCCACAGTTTTGCCGAACGGTTTTCATTGCAGATAACGGAAGTGTACAGTGCACTGAAGAAGCTGGAGGAGGAAGGCCTTATTACTTTTAGTGAGAGTTATTACAGCCCCTCACAACTCCACTTTAAAATGGAACCAGCCGAATTGTATGCCTTCCAGGTAGCTAATGCCAGGTTTGACCCCTTAATTAAAATGCTGCTTCGGTTGTTTGGCGGACAGTTGTACAGCGGTTATGTAAAAATTTCGGAAGACTACCTGGCCAAAGCCATGAAGCTGTCAGTTGCAGATATCACTTCGATGCTGACCCACCTGCACCAGTTGCATGCCGTTGTGTACCTGCCGCGCAAGGATAGTCCGCAGGTTACGTTTGTGCTTCCCCGTCAGGATGCCGACCACCTGCCCCTTAACCTGAATCGGCTGAAGGAACGCAAACAACTGGCTGAGTTGCGCATGAAAGCTATGATTGAGTACGTTACATCGACCCACCGCTGCCGCATGAACCTGATACAGGACTATTTCGGAGAGGAAACCTGGCAACCCTGCGGTAAATGCGATGTGTGTATTGCAAAAAAGAAGAAAGAAAACGAAGCGGAAGCCTTATTACTCCGACAAGAAATATCGCGACTACTACAGGAGAAAGTGATGACCAGCGAAGAACTGGAAAAGGCAATTAACCCAGAAGATACCGAACTATTTATTGAAGTAATCCGCGAAATGGTGGATGAAGGCGTGCTGGTCTATGATGAAATATGGCGGTTGAAAACCGTGAAACAGTCAACTTAGTGAACTAGTAAGGCCATAATTATTACCTATCAAACCAGGGTTGACTGGCTCTTGCTATCGGTTGAAGGGCACTTACTTACTTGATCAACACAGATGTGTACGTACATCCATCAAATTCGTCAACACCAGTAGTGGTTAGCGTTAAGCCATCTATAACAAAACTTATCGTTTCACAATCGGGTGGTACATCCGGGTAACACAGGGTAATTTCAGTTCCGGAAATCGTATAGGTGCCCTGCTCGGTTTCTTCATCACCATCTTCTAAATACGTAATAACAAATTTTCCATTGCTTTTAAAGGTGACGGTAACACACTCATCAGGCGTGCAGGTATAGGTGTCCTCATATTCATTCAGCGGGTCAGTACAATCGCTGGCCGACTCGGAGAGCAGCGTCCAGGTGCCCACAATGGGATGGTTAATCTTCTTTTCGTCATCGTTGCAGGAAACTAACATAGCACCAAAGAACAGCGCACCTAAAATCAGAATGTTTAATTTTTTCATACCTATTTTATTGTATCTGTAAAATTAAAGGATTTCCATTTAACTTATTACCTCCACAATTACTCAACCACGCGAAGGGTAAATGTACCTTTTTTTTAATAGTATATATTTTGTCAGACGGGTTGATGCTCAACGGAAGCAAAAAAATGAAATCCTCAAAAACAGGAAGGTCATCCTTTTCGCACCGGAAAAGACAAGAACTTAGGCTGTCTGCTTTGAATACCTCTTCATCACCCCTTCATCTGTAAAAAGTAAACAACCGTCAAAAAAATCTTACATCAAAACTATCATTCCGAAAGGATGTTGCCTTTGTAACACCTGGTGTTTGTTGTGTTGTGCGCTGTTATGGGTTTACCTGCCGCCCCTACCCCACCAGCAACTCCCTGGCATTTTCAACCGCCACCTTCGAAGGTTTATCTCCGCCTATCATCTTGGCAATTTCTACCACACGCTCAGGTTCGGTAAGCAACTTCACCCCACTTACAGTTTTTCCGGCACTACTTTCTTTAAATACAACGTAGTGGGTATTTGCGCGCGCGGCAATCTGCGGCAAATGGGTAATGGCCAGCACCTGGTGCTTCCCGGCCATGGCGCGCATGAGCTTGCCCAGCTTAAAGGCTGTTTCGCCCGAAACACCCGTATCAATCTCATCCAGCACGAGCGTAGGCATTTCTGTTTTTTCGGCCATCACGTATTTCACACAAAACATAAGCCGGGCAAACTCACCGCCTGAGGCCACCTGTGCCAACGGCCGTGGAGCAACACCTTTGTTGGCACTGAAGAGTATATCAACCCGGTCGGCACCGGCAGGTCCGGGCTCCGTTTGCTGGTGATCCACTTTCAGCGCGGCATCGGGTATAGCCAGTTCTTTTAACAACCGGGTTATTTCAGCGCACAACGGAGTAAAAACGGCTTGCCGTTTTTTACTTAGTTCAGTCGCATTTTTCTTCAGCACGGCACCCGACTTTTCAAATGCTTCCTGCGCCTGCTTCAATTCGTCATCGAGGTTGGCAGTAAAATTGGCCTTGCGCTGTAGCTCTTCCTGGATAGCTAAAAGCTCTGCAACAGAATTTACCCGGTGTTTTTTCTGCAGGCGGTAAATCAGGTCGAGCCGTTCGGTAACATCAGCAGCGCGTTCCGGATCAACTTCTACCAGGTTTTCTTCGCGCTCCAGTTCGCTTACCAAGTCGCTTAATTCTGCAGTAAGGCTATGCAGCCGCTCCTGCAATTTTTCGTACTTCGTTGCATATGCTGAAATGCCCTGTAAATACTGCCGTGCTTCCTTTAACGTGGATTCAGTGGCAGCCTCTGAGCGTGAGAGGATCTCAAGCACTGCACTGAGTCGTTCTTTTATCTCTTCTGCGTGTTGAAGTACTTTTGATTCATCTTCCAGAGTTTCCTGTTCACCGGCCTCCAGGTTTGCTTTTACCAGTTCATCAAGCTGGAAATTTACATAGTCGGCTTCCTGTTGCAAGGTTTGGGCTTGTGCCTCCAGTTGCAGAAGGGCTGCTTTTTTATCCTGATAATCGCGCCAAGCTTCTTCATAGGTTTCGAGCAATGCCTGGTTGCCAGCATAAGCATCTATCAGTTTTAACTGAAAAGCCTGCTTACCCAATTCGAGTGTTTCGTGCTGAGAATGAATATCCATCAGGCGGCTGCCAAGTTTTTTAAGCACCTCCAGTGTAACGGGTGTATCATTAATGAACGCACGTGATTTCCCTCCCGGACTGATTTCCCTCCGGATGACAGTATGGTGATCATAGTCGAGGTTCTCTTCTTTAAAAAAATGCTGAAGTCTGTACGGTTTAATATCAAATATCCCTTCGGTAATGCATTTTTCGTTTTCATCCCAAAGCACTTTGGTATCGGCCCGGTTGCCGGTAAGCAAGCCGATGGCGCCCAGCATAATGGATTTACCGGCACCGGTTTCACCCGTAATCACATTGAGGGTAGCCGATGGCGAAAGTTCCAGGTGGCGGATAAGCGCATAGTTCTTAATAATGAGCTGCAGCAACATGGCGCTACAAATTAGCAGTAAATAAGGAATCCCTCCAGCGCACAGAAGCAAAAAACTGCTGCCTGTTGTTACTTGATCATTTTTTCATAACCCGATTGGTTTGACGGGTCCATGGCGATGATTACATCGTACGCTTCGCGCCTGACGGACAGGGCGCCATCGGAAAAAATATTGGCCAGTTCCTTCGATTTGGTGTCAAAAAAAGAAATGACGATGATGGCATTCGGGTTAATGTCGCGGGCTTTTTTCACATCCTTCAGGCATTTCAAAATAATTTCACGGCTTTGCTCCGGATTCCTATCGAAGGTATCCAGGGCCAGCCGGTGGTAGCGGTACATGGCCCTGCGGATTTCTACAAATTGCGGATTGATGTAATTCTCCACCAGCCAGTAGCGGTTGCGGATGCTGCCCATCGGCTGCCAGCCTGATCGGTTGGAGGCCTGCGCGTTATTGACCACCTGCAATGCGCGTTGAAAATTGGGGTTTCCGCCCAATTCACTAAAGGTGTCGTTATCAATACCGATGATCATGTAGGCATAAAAGGCCAGCATGGACGTCAGGTTGCTGATGAAGTTGTTGTCGTTATACTCAAGCGGCTGCGACTCCAGGTACTCAAAGTCCCAGTCGCGGTCGGCAAAGTTGAAGGTCAGGCTCGTGTAGTTGGTGTTGTACACGGGCCTGGCGGCCTGTACCTGCACAGAGGCATTAAACACGCCAATCGAAGGCATGTCGTTAATGTTTATCAGGATGCTGCAGTTGATTTTCTCGTGGGTAAGGTAGGTGTCGTTGGTCCATTTACGACTGTTCATAAACTGCTGAAACGCATTTTTCATGTCGCGGAAAACCGACTGGTCAACCGTGCGAACCTTCGGACCAACGTTTACCGATACCACGCAATTCAACTCCTGGGCACGTGTTGTTGTTGCCGCCACTAGTAAGCCGATAACGATTATTTTATGCATTAAGCCGGTCGATAATAGCATGCACAATATCACGGGCAACTGCGTGCTTATCCTTGGTTTCAAACTCCTCCACACGCTGTTGGCGGTCAATCAGGGTAATCTTGTTGGTATCGTAGCCGAAGCCCGCACCCGGATCGTTCAGGGAGTTCAGAACAATCAGATCAAAATTTTTTGATTCCAGTTTTTTCAATGCATTTGCTTGTTCGTTTTCAGTTTCCAAAGCAAAGCCAACAATAAACTGGCCGTTATTTTTTTGCTTACCCAGCGTAGCCGCAATGTCGTGCGTCTTCGTCAGCTCAAGTGTGAGTGTATCCGCTTTCTTTTTGATTTTCTGGTCGGCCCGGGTAACCGGCTTATAATCGGCAACAGCAGCCGCCAGCACGGTTATATCGGCTTGGGGAAAAACTTGGGTAACAGCGTTAAACATTTCTTCTGCAGAAATTACCTTTTTAACGGAAATGCCCGGGTAGTTAGTGTGCAAATGAGTAGGACCTGTTATCAACTCCACATCAGCTCCTTCGCTGGCCAGCGCTTCGGCAATGGCAAAGCCCATTTTGCCGCTGGAGTGATTGCCGATAAATCGTACCGGGTCAATAGCTTCATACGTAGGCCCGGCCGTAACAACAGCTTTCTTACCGGTTAACTTTTTTTTTGAGCTGAAAAATGATTCAAGCCAGCGCATGATATCTTCCGGCTCGGCCATGCGGCCAGTGCCGATCAGCCCGCTGGCCAGTTCGCCATGAGTCGGATCGATAAGTTGGATGCCGAAAGACTTTAGCTTTTCAAAGTTGGATTGGGTTGACGGATGCTGCAACATATCCAGATCCATAGCCGGAGCAACCACTACTGGGCACCTGGCCGACAGGTAAACCGCCAGCAACAGGTTGTCGCAGATGCCGGTGGCCATTTTAGCAAGTGTATTGGCGCTGGCAGGGGCAATCACCAACACATCGGCCCACAGGCCCAACTCAACATGGTTGTTCCATTGCCCGCTGGCATCCTTAATAAAATCGGACAAAACCGGGTTTTTAGAAAGCGTTGATAGGGTAACAGGCGTGATAAAATCTTTTGCTGAGGGGGTCAGTACCACCTTCACTTCGGCACCGGCTTTAACCAGCAACCGGATAAGCATTGCCGCTTTATACGCGGCAATACTGCCGGTTACGCCCAGCAAAATACGCTTGCCCTGCAACATGCTTCAATCAGGCTTCAGTCTGCTCTTCAGCGCCCCGGATGCGGAAATTCAGTTTTCCTTCCAGAAATTCTTCTGTTGCCGTAGAGGTTGGTTTGGGCATCCGTTCATAGAATTTCGAGATCTCGATTTGCTCGCGGTTTTCAAACACTTCCTCTAGGTTATCAACCGTGGTTGCAAATTCAGCTAATTTAGAATTCAATTCTTCCTTGAGGTTAACGGCAATTTGCTTGGCCCGGTTGGAAATAACTACAACCGATTCGTAGATGTTGCCGGTAGGTGCCGAAAGTTTTTCGAGGTCGCGTGTAATAATTGATGATTGTATAGCCATAAAGTTAATTGTGTAATTACGATTTCAGTTTGCCCAGTTTATCCAGGCTATTAACATAATACCTCTCTGCTTCTTTTAGATAGGAACTATTGGGATAGCGATCGAGAAATTCGATGTAATCGTTCACCACGCTCTGGTAGCGTTCTTTTTGCTTCGATTGAATACTCTGTTCAGCCAACAGGTAATGCGAAGCTACGATAAGAAAGTGAGCCTCCTCCACATATTTTGAATCGGGAAAATTGTTAACAAAGTTACCCAAGGCAACAATTGCCGATTTGTAGTTGCGCAGTTTATAATACTGCCGGGCATTGGCAAATCCTTTCTCTTCAAGCCGTGCCTGAATGGTAAAAATTACCTCCAGGGCCTGGTCGCGGAATTTGCTGGAGGGATACCGGTTTAGAAATTCCTGCATCGAGGTCATAGCCTGCACACTCTCAGTTTGATCCAGGTTGGAGTCGGGTGATGATTTATATAAAGAGTAAGCGTACATATAGCGGCCCTCTTCAGCCAGGGTTGAACGGCCGTAGGTTTCATAAAACGTTCTGAATTGCTCGCTGGCCAACAGGTACATTTTCTGGTAATATTGGCAGTAGGCCAGGTTAAACTGAGCCCGCTCGGCTTCAGGCAATCCACGGATTACCGGCATGATTTGCTCCAACAGTACCGAAGCGCGGTAATAATCTTTTTTGGCATAATACGCCAGGCTGGCCTCGTACTTCACGCGCCAGTCGGGGTTCTTCTCAATCTTGCGAAACTTGCCGCAAGAAGTACCCAAAAGAAGGAAAGAAACCGCAAATACAACCGCTATTAACCGCATAAGCCTGCAAATATAGTACATCAGGCAGATATGTGTAAAACGCTGAAACCGAGCTGTTGGTATTTACTTTTTAACGATGAGTTTGCGGGTCATTACCCCTTCGTTATCAAGGTAAAGGGTGTAAAAGTAGATGCCTCCGCTCAGATCATCGGCCTTTATCTTCACCTGGGTTTCAAGAAACGGCAACTCTATTTCTGATAACCGGCTGCCCAGAATATTATGGATGACAATCTTTGCCCGTACCGTTTCGGTGTTAAGCCGGTAATTAATAGTGGCATAATCGGTTACCGGGTTGGGGTAAACATCGTGTATGGTGATGAGGCGCGAATTGAAAATTTCTGTACGGGCCGGTTTCTCTTCTGTAATGAAATGGTATTCAACTTCAATGGTTTCGGCCGGATTAGCCACGTTGGTGATCCGGTAACGGACACTGCTGGTTATTGGAACCAGGCCGGCTTCCATAGCAACCGACCAATTGGTTAAACTCTGTTCCGGCTCAATGCGTATGGTTAAATCTTCATTGACCTGCTCTGTTTCGCAAGATGCAGTTAAACAAATAAAATACCGCTGAGTTCCTCCCAGTTGAGCAGAACTCTTCCGGATGATTAAGGTTATTGCTTTTTGAGTAGTATTTTTTATGGTAAGGGGTGCAGTAATCCGTTCACCAATAAAGCCCCTGTAATTTTCCTGTAATCCCGTAACTTCAAAACTCTGGGCTGATAAAACCACAGCAACCAAAAGCCCGCAAGCCAACAGCAGAAGCTTTTTCATGGGTGAGAGGAGTTGGCATAAAAGATAGCATTTTTTATCGGGGTTTCATAGAAAAGTCAGCAGAAATTAAAAGCTTAACGTTACGTTAACGCAGTGGTTTTATGCGCTGTGCACCTGATGGTACCGGCCGCTTGACTACATCGTATTTGACCGGGCGACTTTCTTCCTTCCACACAAAGCCTTTAAGCCTGGTTTTTTCTTTCACCAGTTCATGGGGCGGAATGAATTCAGCCTCTGGTTTTACATAAAAACTGATGTTATTGACTACCCCGTTACGAAACCGGATGGTAATGTTGCTACAAATAATCTTATTCATGCCCATAAACACATTGGTGCGATCTTCCAGGGCAAAAAAGATACTCTCTCCGTTGCCATCAACCACCACCCTGTCCAACTGCTTATTCTTAAAATAGGCTGTCATTTTTCGGCCTTTCATCTGGTTATAATTGTTAAGCGTATCCACCGAGATAATAAAGGCATTGAACACCATAAAAATCCGGCTGATGGTATTGTTTTC
>JAKLJG010000021.1:0-30391 GCA_023151255.1 Cyclobacteriaceae bacterium
GTACGAGGTTAAACATGTGCATGCAGATATTATTGCCGATGGCCCCATTGGCGTGTTAAAGGCGAAGCTCAACCACAACACCTATCGGGATTTTGATGCCTTCATAAATAAACTTAACCGGTATGCGTGGTGGCAGGCTCGTGACTATGAAAAACGGGTGGGAAGAATTACAGCTTTGCATGTAGTGATTAAACCATTCTTCCGGTTTATTAAACACTATGTTATCCGCCTGGGTTTCTTAGATGGTTTTGCCGGCTTTGCTTATGCGTATGTGCAATCGTATGCTGTGATGACCCGCTATATAAAATTATGGCTGCTTCGAAGGGGCCTTAAATAATACACAAGATGAGACCAATAAGAAAACCCTCTGCGCTTAATCAATTCTTCAGAGACATCAAGGAGAAGTTCAGTCAAAAGGTTCTTAAACGCTTTAAGCTCCCCTGGATGAAATCGAAGGAATTGGATATTATTCTTGAAGTAATTTCCAGGTTAAAACCAAAAGTATGCTTTGAGTGGGGCAGCGGATTCAGCACCGTATATTTTCCTGCCAATTTTCCATTTATCGAAAAGTGGTACTCCGTTGAACATAACCCCGAATGGTTTAAGGTTATTTCTGAAAAAATAAATGACCCCCGGGTAGATTTAGTGCATATAAAACGCGATCAGCAGGCAGATCATAATGGAACCGGACATAATGACGGCAGTTATGCTGACTTTAAAAGTTATGTTGAGTACCCGCTTTCACTGAAAACCCATTTTGATTTTATTTTTATTGACGGCCGTGCCCGGAAAGACTGCCTGCAAAAAGCGTATGACCTCATTACCGATAATGGCGTTGTAATTGTTCATGATGCCAACCGCGATTATTATGTAAGTGATATTCCGCCTTTTGCCAATGTGTTGCGCCTGACAGATTACCGAAAAAAGCGAGGTGGTATTTTGCTGGCCTCTAAAAGTAAACCAATAGCAGAAGTGCTGGATATTGAAGCTCACCAGGCAGCCTGGAAAATTCATGATATCATTGCAAAAATATTAGTGATGCGTTAAGATGTGCGAAACAACACCTGCAGGTAGGCGGCCCCTTCCATCAGCCAGGCGATGCCCACATGAACAATCACACCGCCCCAGATGCTGCGGGTTTGGTATGCAATGGCACCTAATATAAATCCTCCAAAAATGGAGCTTAGCGCTTCACCCATCGGCTTGCCAAAATGAAGAAAGCAATAGAGCGATGCCATGCTTAGCACACTATTCCGGCCCAGCACGTGCATCATACCAATTACCAGAAATCCACGATAGAAAAATTCGATTGATACAAAATTTATTCCGTAGGTCAGTTCATAAATTCCTGCTACAACCCACTCATCAACACCAAAATAATGGTGTGTTGGGGTGCTCTCGTATCGTGGATATTGTTGCTGAAAATCAGGTAAAAAAGATGCCGCACCAATTAATGGCAGCATCAGCATTAACATAACGAAATACGGTTTAAAATCAAATTGATTGGCGTTGAGCCCGTACCGATGCCCCTGGGCATGATCGGATTTCCAATAGAATATCAATAGTGGAAAAATCAGAATAAAAACACCCGCCATGTTTTTTGCAACCTTATACATATAGTATAAAGTTGCGTTGCTGGCCAGTTGATTAATGAGAATATCGAAATAAGGTAAACTCCGGTATAAGCTTAGCAACGATAACGCCAGCAAACTCCGAAACCAGAAATCGCGCGATTGAAATACATGGGCCTTTCGAATACCCACATAGAGCGCGACAGGCACATAATAGGCTATGCAATGCCAGAAAAAATAGAAAATAATGCGCTGTTGTTCAGGGCGTGTGTCCAGGTGACTGTCTTCAAAATCGAACCGGTAATTCAGGTACACACTAACTGTTAGAAAGAGAAATGTAAGTGTATATACAGTTGCATTAAAATCTTCCTTCAGATGTCCGGTTAAGTAAGTCCAGATTTTTCTCATCTACCAATTTTTTAAGGCTGCATACACTTTATGGATGGGAAGGCCCATTACATTAAAATACGAGCCGTTAATTTTTTCGATGGCTATCATGCCGATGAAATCCTGAGCACCATAGGCTCCGGCTTTGTCATAGGGTTTGTGCGTATCAACATAATAGGCTATCTCATCCGGTGTAAGTTCATTAAAGGTTACTTCTGTGGTATCATCAAAACTCATTTCCTTTTCGGCCGATAGAATGCAAACACCTGTCATTACGATGTGGGTTTTTCCTGAAAGTTGAGTAAGCATACGGATGGCTTCGTTCCGATCAGCCGGCTTGTTAATAATCGTATTGTTCAGGATAACCACCGTATCGGCCGTAATAACTACCTGGTCTGCATGTATCTCAGTTCTGAAGTATTCCGCTTTTTTGGCAGCCAGGTAACGGGCCACCTGTTCTACTGGCAAGTCAACCGGAAAGGATTCATCCACTTCAGGTTTCTCAACTGTAAAGGTAAACCCAGCTTCCTTCATCAGGTATTGCCTGCGCGGAGAGCTAGAAGCGAGAATAAGGTGGCGTTTGAAATTCATCTTGCTTTATTGAACTGAACAAAAACCCACAAATTACTTTTGGATAAAAGTAAGTTGACTTTTGCGGCATGGTAGCCCCGCTATGGCATACGTTTTTCACATCCTCGATGGAAACCTCGTTAGTAATTATTGCCAGTTGAACTGCACCGGTAATTACTTTTTTAAGGCAATCGGAGAAACTCCGGTCAAATAGTATGTTTTCGGATTGGCGCTGCTCCTTACCCGAAATACCTAGCGCCTTTTCAATAATAAAGTAATGCATCACGGTGAGGTCCAGTTTTTTAACAACTTCCGGAAAGGGCCAGGTCATGGTGGCGAGGGCCTCGGGTTTAAGGCGTACTTTGTAGGCGTTCTCTTTAAAAATTAGTCCGAATGCCCAGGGCTTACCGGCAATAATTTCATTGATGGTATCGGCATCTTCAATGGGTTTAATAATAAAATTAGGCTCAAGTTTCTTTAGTATCTCCTGCTCGTTAAAATAGGCCAGGCCGCAAATGAGCCGGTGTGTAGGCAATATTTTCAAATCATCTGCCTCGGTGTTGGTCAGGTACATCAGGTGAAAATTGTACCCTTCATGGCCGGTATGAGTTGTATTGCTGCTCATCATCTTCTTCCGAAATTCGAGCGATGCTTCATACCGGTGGTGGCCATCGGCCAGGATAATCGTCTTTGTCTTTACCGTGTCAATAAACCGTTGAATAACTTCGGCATCATGAATGACCGCCAGTACATCCCTAACGCCCTGGTAATCTTCGGTTTCGTAAAGCGGATTTTGAATGGCTTCATCCATATAACGTTCCAGTTCATGGGTCGAATCGGTGTAAAGGCCGTGCGTGGGGCTCACCTGCAGCAAGGTTTTTTCCAACAGTTCAATCCGGTCGTTTACGGCTTTGGGAATTGTATTTTCGTGGCGTAGAATCACCCTATCACTCCAGTCGTATGCGCGGATGTGGCAAATGAATCCTTTACGGCAAAGTTCTTTGTGTGTGCCAGGCAATGTAAAGTATTGGTAGTACACATAAATGCCGGGTAGCTTATCCTGCTCCAGCACGCGGGTTAACTTCCATTGTTCAAGCAAGCAGGCAGCCTCATCGGCACTGCCCTGGGGTACCGACAGGTAAATGCTGTTATGTGGATTTTGGTATAATGCTTTGCGTTGCTTTTCCGAGACCACATCAAATAGGGGGGAGGTTAGTTCATCAAGTTGCTGCACAAGGTCGCGGTTATAGCGCCATGCCCGTAGCGGAACAATATCGGCCATACTATTGTGTTCGGTTCTTTTTCCATTTACTAGTGGTAACGCTAACAGCCTTTGTATGATTTGTATTCTCCGGTTTTAGCAGAAAGGTGGTTAAGGCTGCAGCCAGTTTTTCTTCTTCGGTATCTGGAGATTGATTCAATACTTCAGGAGTAAAATATTTCTCGACAAATTTCGTATCAAAATTGCCCGACCGGAAAGCCTCGTGTTTAAGCACATACCGGCAAAAACCCAGGGTGGTTTCGATGCCCGTAATCTCATATTCATCAATGGCTCTGATGGTTTTTGCTATTGCCATTTCACGGGTTTCGGCATGGCAAATCATTTTGGCAATCATCGGGTCATAATAAAATGGAATACTCATGCCCTGTTCAAAGCCGTCATCTATGCGGATGCCGTTACCATCGGGCCGCTTATAGGTTTTTAGAATACCGATGTCGGGGAGGAAATTATTAGCGGGGTCTTCGGCATATATACGTATTTCAATGGCATGGCCACGCATAGTGAGTTGCTCTTGGGCAAAGGGAAGTTTCTCTCCTTCGGCAATCCGGATTTGCAGTTTTACCAAATCAATACCTGTAATCATTTCGGTTACCGGATGCTCCACCTGCAGGCGGGTATTCATTTCCAGAAAATAGAAGTTTAGTTTTTCGTCAAGGATAAATTCAACTGTGCCCGCACCGAAGTAATTGGCTGCGCGTGCCACATTGCAGGCCGCTTCGCCCATGGCTTTGCGTAACTCCGGTGTGAGCACCGATGAAGGGGCTTCTTCAATTACTTTCTGATGCCTTCGCTGAATGGAGCATTCGCGTTCGAACAGGTGTACCACGTTTCCATGTTTATCCCCAAAAATCTGGAATTCAATATGACGCGGCTGCGTCACATATTTTTCAATGAACACCGAACCGTCTCCAAAGGCCGAGGTTGCTTCGCTGACAGCCCGTTCCATTTGTTCAAGAAATTCAGCATCGTTTTGTACGATACGCATTCCTTTACCGCCACCGCCAGCGCTGGCCTTGATTAGAACCGGGTAACCGATTTTTGAGGCCAGCTTTTTTGCTGCCGGTATATCCGTAATCGGTTCGCTGGTACCAGGCACAAGGGGAACCTTAAACTTTGCTACGGCCGCTTTGGCAGCAAGCTTGCTTCCCATTAAGGCAATGGAGTGAGCGGATGGCCCGATAAAAATTAAACCGGCCTTTTCCACCTGTTCGGCAAAATCTTCATTCTCCGAAAGAAAACCGTACCCCGGATGAATGGCATCAGCCCCGGTGCTGCGGGCTGCTTCGAGGATGGTATCTATTTTCAGGTAAGATTCCGAAGAAGGGGGAGGGCCGATGCAAACGGCTTCATCGGCAAACCGTACGTGTAACGCGTTCCGATCAGCTTCGCTGTAAACAGCCACAGTTTTAATACCCATTTCGCGGGCACTGCGCATAACACGCAGGGCAATCTCACCGCGGTTGGCCACTAAAACTTTCTTTATTTTTTTCATCTGCAAACGGAAAGTTGCAATGCTAATCAATTAAAACGGTTGCGCCAACCGGCACGGAGTTCACCAGGGTATAGGTCGATTCTAAAAAGTAGGCTTTTTTCGCTATTTTTGCCGCAATTTTTAATCCCTATTATCCTCATGATTGACTTATTTGACAAGCTGAAAATGGAGGCCGGCCCGTTGGCCAAATATTCCCATTTACCCGATGATTATTTCTTTTTCCCCAAACTGGAGGGCGACATTGGTCCGCACATGAATTTTATGGGCAAACCGGTGCTGAACTGGAGCCTGAATAACTACCTGGGTCTTGCTAACCATCCGGAAGTTCGGAAGGTTGATGCCGAGGCTGCAGCTCAGTTTGGTCTTGGCCACCCGATGGGTGCCCGTATGATGTCGGGCAACTCGGTGCACCACATTGAACTGGAGAAGCAACTTGCCGATTTTATCAAAAAACAGGATGTGATGCTGCTCAATTACGGTTATCAGGGTGTAGTTTCCATTATCGATGCCTTGGTTGATCGGAAAGATGTGATCGTATATGATGCTGAATCACACGCCCGTATTATTGATGGCGTGCGGCTGCACATGGGCAAGCGCTTTGTTTACGCCCATAACGATATGGATAGCCTGGAGAAGCAATTACAACGTGCAACCAAACTGGCTAACGAAACAGGCGGAGGTATTCTAGTTATTACCGAAGGTGTTTTTGGTATGTCGGGCCGGCAAGGCGACCTGAAAGGTGTAGTGGCTTTGAAGAAAAAATACAATTTCCGGTTGTTCGTTGATGATGCTCATGGTTTTGGCACAATGGGAACCACCGGTGCGGGTACGGGTGAAGAGCAAGGTGTGCAGGATCAAATTGACTTGTACTTCTCAACGTTTGCCAAATCAATGGCCAGTATCGGTGCGTTTGTAGGTGGTGATAAGCGGATTATCAAGTACCTTCGGTATTCGCTCCGCTCACAGATCTATGCCAAGAGCCTGCCCATGCCACTGGTTATCGGTGCTATTAAACGACTGGAGTTGTTGCGCACAAAACCGGAACTAAAAGATAACTTATGGAAGATAGTGCGGGCCATGCAGGATGGCCTGAAAGCCCGAGGCTTTAACATTGGCTTAACCTCTTCGCCTGTAACGCCCGTGCTGTTTAAAGGTGGGGTGGGAGAAGCTGCCAACATGGCCATGGACCTTCGGGAGAACTTCCATATTTTCTGCTCTGTAGTTATCTATCCGGTTGTTCCTAAGGATGTTATCATGTTCCGGATTATTCCTACTGCGGTGCATACGATGGAGGATGTAAACCGTACGCTGGAGGCCTTTTCGGCCTTGAAAAGCAAGCTTGACAGCGGCTTTTACCGAAATGAGGAATTGGTTGCTGTTACGAAAGCACTATAAAAAAAATGCCCTTTTTGGTTGATTTTTTAGGTTTTTAGTTAAATTGGCATACGAAAATTCAATTAACCATTTAAATATCAGGACAATGCAAAAATTTCAAGAACTCAAAAACCTCATTGCTTCACTGGAAAACGATGCTGATAAGTTCTATAACAAAGGCAACAGTGCAGCCGGAACCCGTTTACGGAAGGGTATGCAGGAGTTAAAAAACATGGCTCAGCAGATACGCGGAGAGGTTCAGGAGCTCAAGAATAAGGCATAAGTTTTTTAAACCTAAACCTTGTATAGTGAAAAAGGATAACCCTTGGGTTATCCTTTTCTGTTTTTTGGTGCGCTCAGGATTGCTTTGATCTTCTTTTGAAGGCCTTCAGATGCTGACACCAACGGCAGTCGTACAAAACTTTTACAGATGCCCATTTCCTGCAATACCTGTTTAATCCCTACAGGGTTTCCTTCTTCATACATCGGGCCGTTAATCTCAAGCAGATTAAACAGTGCCTTTTGGGCGCCTGCATAATCACCTTTAAAGGCGCTTTCTTTCATTTGTTTGAAGGTAACCGGAAAGGCGTTGGCCAACACTGAGATTACACCTCTGGCCCCAATGCTGTATAAAGGCACGGTAAGAAGGTCATCGCCCGATATCAGCAAAAAGCCACGGGGCATGTTTTTGCTGATCTTCATACACTGCTCAAGGTTGCCCGAGGCTTCCTTAATGCCAATGATGTTTGGATGTTTTGCCAGTTGCAGGGTAGTTTCTGCACTCAGGTTTGAAGCAGTACGCCCCGGAACATTATACAGTATGATGGGCACCGGGCATGCATCCGCAACGCTTTTAAAATGTTCCACAATACCTTGTTGTGAGGGCTTGTTGTAATAAGGACTAACCGAAAGCACTGCGTCAACACCTTTAAAATCGGTTGAACGGATGGCTTCTAAAACGGATTGTGTATTGTTACCACCAATACCATATACAATGGGCAAACGGGCCTGGTTGTTTTCTTTTACAAACTGAAGTATATTCTTCTTTTCTTCCGGTGTAACTGTTACCGACTCACCGGTGGTTCCCATTACCACATAATAGTCGACCCCAGAAGCAGTATGATTTAATAATCGCTTTAAGGCATTAAAATCAATGGCGTTTTTTTTATCGAACGGGGTGACCAGGGCCACTCCTGTTCCTTCCAGCTTCTTCATAGTTATTTCAGTTGTGTAGAGTAGTTGTAGATGCCATCAATCAGGTTACGGGTGTTAGCCGGGCTGTCGATCATCAGTTCGAAATAGGGCTCACCGTTTATCCAGAAACGACCTACCCGGCATTTGGCCCGGCTTCGGGCAAGCAGGTACATAATATACGGATTCGGATCGGTATCGAGGTAGTACAGGTAATCAAAGGTGGTTTCGCAAAATGTAATGGCCTGTTGCGAATTGATTTTACCCCAGAAGGATACATCTTTAGCTGTGAAAAAATCAAATAAGAATTCGTGATTCTCACGCTTCTCCGGCAGAAAACTCATCACATGCACTTTCTTGCCGTCCTGCTCTAACTTGTGAATGAACTCCTTTACCTGGTCGTGCTTTTGCCGGTCGGCCACGGTAAAGATGATACCGACCGCTTGTGCTTTTTTGTAGGCGATGCTGCCTCGCTGCGTGCTATTTTTGCGCAGTTGCCTGGAGGTTCGGCTTTTTAAAAAACTCAGTTTCATGTGGGCGGTTGCTTTCCTTTTAGCAATTCTTCAAATTCATTTTCTGAAATGATGGTTACCCCCAGTTTCTCGGCTTTTTCACGTTTGGAAGGCCCCATGTTCTCTCCGGCCACTAAATAATCCAATTTTCCTGATACTGCCGACAACACGCGCCCTCCATTTTTAAGTATTATTTCTTTTAACTGGTCGCGTTCATAATGTTGAAAAATGCCCGAGATAACAAAGGATTTATTGGCCAGTATATCGCTTTCTCTGACGATTTCCTTTTCATTTATTTCAACCTGAAGACCGGCCTTCTTTAATCGTTCAATTTCACGCTGGTTTTCCGGATTATCAAAGAACTGCCGTACGCTCAATGCAATTTTTTCGCCCACTTCCGGGGCCTGAAGCAATTCGTCATAGCTTGCTGCGGCAAGTTTGTCAATCGACTTGAAATAACGCGCCAGTTTTTCGGCTACGGTTTTACCCACATACCGGATGCCGATAGCAAACAGCACACTTTCAAAGGGTGTTGCTTTGGATTGTTCGATTCCGTTAAGCACGTTGCGCGCTGATTTTTCTTTAAATCCATCAAGCTTAAGTAAATCATTCAACGTAAGGTCGTACAGGTCGGCCGGACTTTTTACAAGCTGCAGATCATACAACTGCTCAATTGTACGAAAGCCCAATGAATCAATATCCATGGCTTTACGCTGGATAAAGTGTTCGATGCGACCTTTGATTTGTGGCGGGCAGCCGTTGACATTGGGGCAGTAATGGGCCGCTTCGCCTTCTATGCGGATAAGCTTTGTGTTGCACTCAGGGCAGCGGTCAATGTACGTTACAGGTGTGGTGTTTTTTGTCCGCTTGGCTAAATCAACACCGGTTACTTTGGGGATAATCTCGCCACCCTTTTCAACGAACACGTAATCGCCAATGTGTAGATCGAGCCGGGCAATTTCGTTGGCATTGTGCAGGGAAGCACGTTTTACTGTGGTGCCCGATAAAAAAACAGGTTCCAGTTCAGCCACCGGTGTAATGGCACCGGTTCGTCCTACCTGGTAGGTAATGCTGTTGAGCCGAGTGCTTACCGATTGCGCTTTGTATTTATACGCAATGGCCCAGCGCGGACTTTTTGCTGTAAAACCGAGCCGATCCTGCTGATCTAACCGGTTTACCTTGACCACCACGCCATCGGTTTCGAGCGGAAGATTTTCGCGTTTATCCTCCCAATAGGCAATGTAGTTCAGTACTTCCTGAATGTTTTTACACTTCCGGTAAGTAGGTGAAACATGGAACTTCCATTTTTCGAGTTGATGAATGCCTTGTTCATGTGTTTCGACATCCTCATCGCCCAGCAGGTAATAGGCAAAGCAATCAAGTCTTCGTTGGGCAACTATGGCGGAGTCCTGCATCTTCAGCGTGCCGGAGGCTGTATTTCGTGCATTGGCATAGCGTTCTTCCCCGATATCTTCCCGTTCCTTATTCAATTGTTCAAATACAGTTTTTGGCATAAACACTTCTCCCCGTACTTCAAAGTTTGCAGGTGCCGACTTATCGTGTATCCGCAAGGGAATGCTCCGGATGGTTTTTACATTGGCTGTTACGTCATCGCCCCGGACACCATCGCCCCGGGTTACCCCGCGTACCAACCGGCCGTTTTCATAGATCAGGCTGATGGAAACGCCATCAAATTTCAGTTCGCAAAAATATTCATACGGCTCGCCATCCAGGCCTTTGGCTACGCGGGTATCAAACTCTTTCAGTTCCTGGCGTGAATAGGTATTTCCCAGCGAAAGCATGGGGTACTGGTGGTAAACGGTTTTAAATTCTTTGGTAATGGTGCCGCCTACCCGCTGGCTGGGTGAGTCATCAGTTTTTAGCTGAGGAAAGTCGGTTTCCAGTTTGATTAACCTCTTCAGCAGTTGATCGAATTCGTAATCACTGATTTCGGTTCGGTGCTGCTGATAATAGAGTTCGTTATGGTAATTGATTTTTGCAGTAAGTTCCTGAATTTCCTTCCGGGCCTGTTCAACAGTCATTGGGTACTGGGCTTTCAGAAGCGAAAATACATGAAATTCAGGCTTACCGGGTGGGGTTGGAGTACGCTTTTAACTCTTTCGCGAAATCAACCTTGTTATTTTTCCGGTCGATGTCGGCTATGTACATGGATGGGTCGATTTCAATCGAGGCGATTTCAGCCGAAGGCTTACCAATAGCCAGCGTATAGGTAGGATTTACCCATGGCCAGGCTTCCAGGTCAATCCGTTTAATTAATTTATCTTCGACCGGTTTGCTGCCAATTGTTTCATTGATAGGCATGTAGTGTAATTCTTTTGTGCCATCGCGATAAGTAACCAGCAATTCAACGGGCATGGGTAGCTCACCGATGCGTTCCAGCGTGATGTAGGTTGTTTTATCGCGCTCGTAAATACTCTTTACGCCATAATCAATTCGTTTAGTGGTGTTAACCCAGTAGCTCATAAACCAGCGCAACTGCATGCCGGAGGTTTTTTCCATTATACGAATAAAGTCATTAGGTTCCGGGTGGCGGAATTTCCAGGCGTTGTAGTAGTTGCGCATGCCCCTGTAAAAATTTTCTGAGCCGATAATGTATTTAATCTGGTTCAGCAGCATACTGCCCATGTTGTAGGCGGCTGTGCCATACGCCCGGTTGGTAGTGTAATGATCAGAATGCTGACTTATCGGTTCCTGCAATCCGCTGCGTACCAGGTTAAAGTAGCCGGCATACGTTGAGGCATGCGGATTTTCTGTATTTGAACTGGTAATGAAGGCTAACGACTCATCGGTGGCAAAGGTGGTAAAGCCTTCGTCCATCCACGGATACAATGATTCGTTGGAGGCCAGTACGGCTTGGTACCAGCTGTGGCATATTTCATGAATGGTTGTTCCGGCAAGGCCGTTAAAGTTTCCTTCACCCAGTATCAATGTACACATCGGGTATTCCATACCGCCATCGCCTCCCTGTATTACCGAATACACTTCGTATGGATATTTTCCGAACGTGCGGTTCATAAACTGAAAATGTTTTACAACATAGTCCTCCAGTTTTTTCCAGTTGTCGGCCGTTTTTTCATTTTTCTGAAACAGGAAATGCACCTCAGGGCCATCTGGCACCTGAACGATTGAATGGGTATAGTCCGGGTCGGCAGCCCAGGCAAAATCAATGACATTTTTGGCAACAAAGTGCCAGGTAAGTTCGCCTGCCGGGCGGGTAACTTTGGTGCCCTGTTTTTCATATCCATGCCCAATTTTATCGGCATTCTGAAGCCGGCCCGTGCCACCAACCACGAAAGTTGGATCAAGTGTGATTTTTACATCAAAGTCCCCCCATACGCCATGAAATTCCCTGGCAACGTATTGATAAGCGTGCCAGCCCTGATGATCATATTCGGCCAGTTTAGGATACCACTGGGCCATGGAGTAGGCAATGCCTTCGCGGTTGTTACGTCCGCTGCGCCTGATTTGCACGGGCACCTGCGATTCAAATTGCATATCAAAGATTGTTTTTGATTTTGGCAGCAGGGGTTTTGCCAACTCAACTTCGAGTATTGTTCCCAATACTTTGTAGGCGATGTCTTTACCATCCTGTTTTAAACTTTTAATATGCTGGTAACCGATTTCATCGTCTTTTAATTTGGATATCCGATCGGTAACGCGTCCATCAGGGTCGGCAATGTTGCGCGAGCGTACATCCATCATGCTGCCAGGTTGAAAGGCATTGAAATATAAATGGTAGTAAACCTTGCGAAGTGTATCGGGTGAGTTATTGGTATAAACCAGTTTTTGCGTGCCGGCTACTTTGTGTGTTTTTACATCAAGACGCACATCCATGGTGTACTCCACTCGTTGCTGCCAGCGGTAATCCTGGGCGAGTGTAACACTAGTATGGTGAAGTAAGAGCAGTAGGGTAACTAAGCGCATGGGTCGGTAGGTTAACGAAGCAAAATATCTAAACCGGTTGATTTTACAAAGCCGGTTTTTTACGTTTGGGTGTAAGCAGGTACATGATGCTGGCGCTGATGAAGCCGCTCTCAGAAAGGGTTAGTATTTCACCTTGCAGCGCTTTGGGGATATTGTAGGTGTAGCTTGCCGAGAAGGTCCAGTTTTTTATGTGAAAATACAACGGAGCTGTTATGGCATAATTCATGATGCCAAATTCATTACGGGATTTAACGGTGTACCACGGTAAGCCATTTTGAATTTTTATCCAGGCAATAATCCACTCGGCACGGGTTTGTGGTAATATAATTTCGGTAATGGTAGCATTACCCATTAATACAAATAACCCGGGTGTAAGGGCAATTTTATCAATACCCAGAAAATTTCTCTTCTCCAGATTGCCACTTATTGAGGGTAATAACCGATGTGCCTGTTGGTCGCCAAAAAAGTAGGAGTAATCAAGTCGGATGGTTGCAAATTTAAAATTGAGAAACGGAGTTAATGTAACAACATTTTCAAACGGTGTAAAATCATCCTCAAACTCATAAAAATACCGGTCGTAGCTGGCGATGACTGAGAATGATTTTGAGAATGTATGCATATAGCCTGCCGACAGAATAGTTAAGTAGTATTTAGGTTCGAAGTCCTTACTCCAGAAAAAGGAGGCGTCAGCATACAAGCCTGTTTTGTGGTAATAGGAAATACCGGGAGACAGTCCAAACTGGTCAATACCCAGTGTTCGGCCGGCAGCCAGCACGTTGCTGTTGTACATTATCCGGAAACCTAATTGTGAAACCGGTTTTTCTTCCGGCAAGGAAAGCAGGCTATCGATTAGTTTAAAAATCGATAGTGAATCGTCAAGGGTCAGCAACGAATCGGGTTTAATAAATAACGAATCAGCGTCTTGGGCATTTGTTGCCCATGACGCTGACAACGCGATTGCAATAAGCCAACGTTTATGGTGCCGCATTCATGCTTAGTTGTTCCGCTGGCGCAGGCGCTGTTCGTTCCGCTCCTGAAATTGCTGCCTGCGCTGTTCCTGTAACTGGCGTTGCTGTATCTGCCGGATGATCATGCTTCTGAAATCCTGCTCGGCCTGCCGCAGGGCTATCAGTTTTTGTGCCGAAATAGTATTTAGTATGCGACCTGAATATTCTTTTTCCAGGTCAAGTTCGCGCTGTTTAAACTGAAAGCTTAAATCAAGCAACTGCCGCTCATGTTCTTCTTTTGTTCGTTTCGGATCAGGTGTTTGTTTAGCCTGTTCAAATTCCTGGCGCAGAGCCAGCCGTTTAGTGGCAAACTCATGGTACACCGGCCAGAACCTCTCAGCTTCGGCTGGTGTAAGGCCGAGGCGTTCGGTAATAAAGGCAATGCGGGCGGCTTTTATCTTTTCCTGCGCCTTTTGATCTTTAACCTGTTCTTCCTGCGCTAATAAGCGAGCTGCCAGCAGGAACAGGGTTAGTATGGTTATAATTTTTTTCATAGCACACTATAAATTATCCAGTTCAATTTCCAAATCATCAAGAGCTTCTGCCGGAAGTAATGTAAAGGCTTCGGCTTCAATAGCCTCAACCATCGTTTCATCATAGGTGGCATTTTCTAACAACTCGTCAAGGCTTAAATCACTTTGTTCAAGGTAGGCGGCCAGTTCTTCGGTACTTACCGAGGCAAGTAGTCTCTCCGCATCCACGGGTTGGGCAGGCTTTAAAAAGATTAATGCGGCCACCAGTAATGCCACAACCGGTAAAGCGTACTGTAGTGCATACCGCAGGTAAGGCCGGGCAACTTGCCGGGGCTTGTTCTCGCTTATTCGGGCCTGGATTAGCCCCGGAAGCTTGTCGAAATACCCATTGGGTGCTTCAAAAATGGCTTTTTTGGGTATGTCTTCAAGTTTTTTCATGGTGTTGTATTGACAGTTTTTATGGTACTTGGTTTAATCATTCCTCAAGAAATTCTTCAATTTTCTTTACGGCATGGTGGTAGCTGGCTTTTAATGCACCCACGCTGGTATTGGTAATTTCCGCTATTTGTTCATAGGAAAGATCGTCATAGTATTTCATATTAAAAACCAATCGTTGTTTTTCCGGTAACCTGATGATGGCTTTTTGCAGTTTTTTCTGAATGTCATCTCCGTTGATGTGGGGGGCCTGATCTATTTTTGAAACCAGTTCGCTTTTAACATCGCCAATAGGCAGAAAGAACCGTCTCTTCTTTTTCTGCAGAAAACTCAGGCATTCGTTAGTGGCAATGCGGTAAATCCAGGTAAAAAGCTGTGAATCTTCGCGGAAATTATCGATATACCGATGTATTTTTATAAATACTTCCTGAGTCAGATCATCGGCATCATCGTGGTCGATAACCATCTTGCGGATGTGATAATATACCCGCTGCTGGTAGGTGCGCACCAGCATATTGAACCCGTAATTCCGGGTTTCCGGGTTCCGGATTTTGGAGAGCAACTCCTTGTCTTCCACGGGTTGTTAGGGTAAAAGTGCAAGTTAGACAAATCCTTTGTGTGTAAGTTTAAATCATCACCTTCATTAAGGTTCGAAATTTTGAAGCAAGTCAACTAAAAGCTCCACCTGCTCTTTTGAGTGTGTCGGGAAATTGGCAAACCGAAGTTGGGTAGCATGGTAAGCACCATATCCCTCGCCCGCTTGAATGCCCTTTTGCATCAGGTATTCAGTTAACGGTTTGGTGTAAACACCGCAATCGGCTACAATAACGGTTTTGGAACGGAACTCCTTTTTTTTTACAAATGGCTTAACATACCGGTTTGTTTCCAGTGCCTGGTATAAAACAGCAGCTTTGTATTCTGTTTCATTTCGGATGGCTTTAGCACCCTTGCGTAGCATATCTTCAACCACATTGGCCAACAGGTAAATGCCAAGTACATTTGGCGTTTCGGGGGTTTGATTTTTTTTGGCATAGCTTACAAGTGAAGGCAGACTATGGTAGGTTCCTATTGGAGCACCTTTCGATTTTATTTGCTTTGCTCTGTCCACGCACTTGGTATTTACTATCCATACCCCCAAGCCGGCCGGTAGCCCGAATCCTTTTTGTACCGAAAAAAACAAGGAATCAATTTTTGTAAAATCAAATTGAGGGTAGGGCAGCGAAGAGACGGCATCGACAGCAATCAGGGTGTGCGGATTTGCTTCGCGGAAACCGTTAATGAACTCCATAGGAAGTGAAACACCGGTACTGGTTTCGTTGTGAGTAAGCGCAATGAATTCGGCTGAATCATGGGGCTGCTGAGTAGTAAACCCCTCACCATCGGCAACAGTAATCGCCTCAGCCTGTTTATCAAGCTCGCAAGCCGCTTCGTAAAAGCGCTTACTAAACGCCCCGTTTACATAGTGTACAGATTGTTCAGACACCAGATTTTGAATGCAGCGTTCCCAAATTTCTGTGGCTGATGCGGTGAACACGATATGGAAATTTTCAGGGATGTAGAGCAAGCTACGGAGCCCTGCTGTTGCACGGATGAAAATTTCCTCGAATGTTTTACTGCGGTGAGAGAGTGATGGAACACCATCGCGCAAAGCTTTTCGGATGTGGTCTTCTACAGTAAAGTACAGTTGCGATGGCCCGGGCGTGAAAATTATTTTTTGGCTCATAAAAATCGGGCCAAACTTAACATGACTTGTTTAATCAAAAAATATTTGAAACACAATATTGAACGACTTTACTCTTTTCCATACGTTTGAGACGAATTCCCACTCGGATTTGGGACACGTTTGCTGAACCTAACAATTAAAAACAATACCGAGTGAAGCATTCATCCAAAACCAGGCCTCATCCTGGCGGTTTCCGTCAGGCCCTCGTTCTCGGAGCAGGATAACAGTGGAAGGTTGCGGTTGCAGTGCAGCTCAAAACCTGTCTTTATGGGGTTCAGAAACACCTCACCAAATCCGGTGGGTTTTTATATTTAGTACAGCACCCTGAATTTAATTGTGTGTTCAATGCCTCGGAGTTCTTTGATTACCTCCGGGTCGTACTCCTTGTCAATGTCGGTAATTACGTAACCGATGAGTTCATTGGTTTTCAGGTATTGTCCTACGATGTTAATGTTATGGCTGGCAAGCACCTGGTTTATGCGGGCCAGGATACCGGGCACGTTGTCGTGAATATGAATGAGTCGGTGAGCATTTTCCAACGTAGGCAGGGTGAGGTTCGGAAAATTAACACTGTTTGAAGTGCTTCCGTTGTTGATGTAATCCTGAATTTTGCCCGGCACAAAATGCCCGATGTTTTCTTGTGCCTCAAGGGTGCTTCCGCCAATGTGCGGTGTAAGAATGGTATTCGTTAAACCCCGTAATTCAGAGATAAATTCTTCGTTGTTGCTAACCGGTTCGTATGGAAAAACATCGATGGCACAACCGGCAAGTTTCCCCGATTCAATAGCTTGTTTTAGTGCGGCAATGTCCACTACGTGGCCGCGGCTCAGGTTGATGAAAATGGCTCCTTTCTTCATCCAGTCAAATTCCCGCGTCCCAAAGTAGTTTGTGTTCGATTCGCGCCCGTCAATATGCAGTGACACTACATCGGCTTTCTGAAGCAGTTCTTTTAATGATTTGCATTTAGTAGCATTGCCCAGGGCTAGTTTTTCTTCTATATCGTAATAGAGCACGTTCATGCCCAGCGATTCGGCCAGTACCGAAAGTTGCGTGCCGATGTTTCCGTAACCTACAATGCCTAATTTTTTACCCCTTATTTCAAAGCTCCCCTGCGCTGATTTATCCCAAATGCCCCGGTGCATTTTGTTCGACTTATCTACCAGATTACGCATCAATACAATCATTTCGGCAATGGCCAGTTCAACCACCGAGCGGGTGTTGCTGAATGGCGCATTAAAAACGGCAATGCCTTTTTTGGTAGCTTCTTTCAGGTCAATCTGATTGGTGCCGATGCAGAAAGCACCAATGGCCATCAGGCGGTTGGCATGTTCAAGCACTTTTTTAGTAACCTGTGTTTTTGAGCGAATGCCAAGTACACTCACATTTTTAATCCGTTTGCAGAGTTCCTCCTCTGTTAAGGCGGCCGGATAAGTTTCAACATTAAAACCATCATCTTTTAGTATCGTTGCGGCCGCTGGGTGAATGTTTTCAAGGAGTAGTACAGTAATGCGGTTTTTAGGATAGGAGATTGCGGTGTTGAGTTTATTGAGATAAAGAAACTCATCCAGGCTGGGTGTAATGTGATCGGCTTTATCCAAAATGCCGTTGCGCTCCACGTTTTCAGTAAATGCATAAAATTTATTGGCCAGCCCGGCCAGCTTTATTTCGTAGTCGGTATAGCCATCGCCAATTACATACACATCGCCCGGCAGATTCAGGCGTTTAAGTTGTTCAACTTTGCCGTTGTTGGCCGACAGCGGATTGTCTTTATCGAAGCCAACCACATTTCCCTGCTCATCGAAATGGAACCGGTTGGCCAGGATGTTTTCGGGCTTGATGCCAAATTCGGTAACCACCGGATCGATAAATACATGAAAGCCGTTGGAGATGACGTAAATGTTATCGGCATATTTTTTAAAAAAGGCTTTATTGCGCTTGAATGATTCTGATACCTGACTTTTTAACCGCTCAGCCAACTGTACCAGTTGGTGGCGTGTGGGAGCAAGTAGTTGAATTCGTTTTTCAAGTGATTCGCGGAAGGAGATGGTTCCATCCATGCCCTGGTTGGTAATATCGGCAATCTGCTTTTTAATGGAAGCTTTTTCAGGGCTACCGTCCAGGCTGATGTCGGCAAGCAGGTCAAATGCTTCAACTTTGGTAAACGTGCTATCGAAATCGATTACGATAAACTTATTGAGCTTCATTGAGATGAAAACAATCCCAAATGTAGGAAAATAGTCGATAGTCCACGGTGGGTCGGTCAAGAGCCTACCGAATACTGTTGACTGTTTTACCTGTTAACTACCGACTCAATAAATGATTTTGAAAACGTTTTAATTTGGTCGCGTACTCGCCTGAACTCATTCATAATTTCGGTTTCACTGCCTCGGGCTTTTGCCGGATCAGGAAAGTTGTGGTGCAATGTTTTAACCATTGCCGGAAAGTAGGGGCAGTTTTCTTTGGCGTTATCGCAAACCGTAATAACATAGTCGAAATTCAGGTTAGAATATTCGCTTACCTTGTTGGAAGTGTGATGTGAAATATCAACACCGTCTTCCTTCATGGTGGCAACGGCCCGCGGGTTTACGCCATGCGCTTCAATGCCCGCGCTGTAAACCTCGGCTTTGCCTTTAGCAAAGTGCCTGAGGTATCCCTCAGCCATTTGGCTGCGGCATGAGTTACCGGTGCACAAAACGAGGATTTTTATCTTTGACGGGACGTCCATCCTAGCAACAGGTTGATTCAACTCCACAACAGGCAGCCTGCTTCTCTTCATTTGTTTGTGATGGTTTCTCAGCGTAAACGGTTATGCTGTAAATGCCCGATTCGCCTGATTTGAATTGGATAAACTCTTCCTTGCTGAGGTGTGCAGCTGCAATTTCATCGGGGATGGTGATCATTTTTTCCTTTTGAATTTTTACGTTATAGAAGCCTGCTTTTTCAATGATGTTCAGGTAGTCTTTTTTGGAGCTGGCTCCGGCCACACAGCCGGCATACATTTCCGCACTTTTTCTTAGGCCTTCGGGTAATTCGCCACGCAGAACAATATCAGAGACACTGAAATGACCTCCCGGTTTCAGTACCCTGAACGTTTCGGCAAATGCTTTTGCTTTATCAGGTACCAGGTTTAATACACAGTTGCTTACAATGACATCCGCAACGTTGGAATTGACCGGCAGTTTTTCAATATCGCCAAGTCTAAACTCAACATTGTTATAACCCAGTTTTTCAGCGTTTGCCCGGGCTTTATCAACCATTTTTTCGGTTATATCAACGCCAATTACCTTTCCTTTTTCACCGGTTATGCTGCGTGCCACAAACGCATCGTTACCGGCACCGGAACCTAAATCAATAACGGTATCACCTTCTTTGATGAAGGCAAACTCTGTTGGAAGTCCGCAGCCAAGCCCTAAATCGGCTTCAGCGACATATCCTTTTAGTTTTGTATAGTCATCGGCCATGACAACGTAGTCACTATTACAGCCGCAGCCGGCACCACAGCAACTGGTTGCATTCTGCTCATAACTTTGGTCGGCAATCTGGCCATACTTTTCTTTAACAATTTCTTTAAGTTTTTCAGCGTTTTCGATGGTGTTCATATGAGCGGGATTAATTGGTTTAGTGCGATTATTAATTCTAAATTTTTTAGCAGCAATCCTGGCCGGTATAACTTTCAAGAAAGCGGGAAAGAAATGCTTTAGCCTTATTCCAGTTTTTTTCATCAATGCAATAACAAACACGGGTGCCGTTAATATTTCCTTTAATCAGGCCGGCATCCTTCAGTTCCTTTAGGTGTTGCGAAACCGTGGATTGGGAGAGCGGCAACACATCAACCAAATCACCGCAAATACATTGGCGGGTTTGTACCAGGTGGTTTAAAATTGCAATTCGTGCCGGGTGTGCCAGGGCTTTTGCATACACGGCCAGCTGGTTCTCTTCTTTGGTAAACTCTTTTGTTTTGGTAAGTCCCATCGAAATACTTAATCGTAATATTACGATTAAAGTTTCGGGAAAATGTGATTTTATTTTGAATTATTTTTCAGGTAAGCCGAACGGTATGCGCTTCAGGGCAATGGTTCCATTGCTTAGAACCATGAGCACATCCTGCAGGTAACGTATTTCTTCGAGCGGGTTACCGGGTATTAAAATGAGGTCGGCTTCGTAACCGGGTAGTATACGGCCTGTATTTTTTTCAATACCCAATAATTCAGCTGCCAATACGGTGGCCGATTGAATGGCTTCAAAAGGTGTCATGCCCATGCGCACATAATGCTGGCATTCGAGCGCGATGCGGGAAGTGGTTGCTGCCGTGTATCCGTTGTCGGCACCGGTAACGATTTTAATCCCGAGTTCTTTTGCTTTTCGAAAAACTTTCTCTGCCTGAGGCATCATAAATTTCCCGCGTAGTTCAAGCACCGGTCCGAAATAATCGCCACCGGGCTGCGTCAGGTCTTCGAGTGTGATAAACGTGGGCACCAGGTAGGTTCCTTTTGTTTTCATCAGTTTCAGGGTCTCTTCTGAAAGAAAAGTGCCGTGTTCAATACTTTTGGCTCCTGCACGCACGGCTGCACGGGCGCCTTCATCGCCATGGGCATGTACCATAACAGGCACTCCGCGTTTAGCGGCTTCGTCAACAATAACCTTCAATTGATGTTCGGTGTACACCTGTTCGCGTGGGTCGGTGTCGGGCCTGCCGGCACGTTCGGTGCCGCGTGTTTTAATTACTTTGGCTCCACGGTCGATGTTCACGTTTACCAGTAATTTCAATTCGTCATCGCTGCGCACTCCGTTGATAAGGGGGGCAAGCCGTACATCGGCCAAAATAGTTTCTTCAAGATTAGGAGTAACATAAATACCGGCCGGAATAATATCGGGCCCGGCAATTTTACCCTGCTGTGAAAGTTCCATCAGGCTTACATCCTGAAAGGCCGACACGCCTGCGGTACGTACAGTGGTAACTCCGGTGGCCAATGCACGCCTGGCTGATTCCAAGTTATCGAGGTGGGAGTGTGCATCGATAAGGCCGGGCAGGATATAGTAGCCCTGGCAATCCACCTGTTCGTAACCAGCAGGCAGGCTTTCACCAGTTTTTCCTATGCGTTCAATTTTTCCATTTTTAATGAGTATGAGGGAGTTTGGTTGAATACGGTTGTCTGTTCCGTTAAACAGATTAACATTTGTTAAGGCAAGGTTTTTAGGCTGGCCGAATACAACGGATATCCCAAACAGAAATAAACACCATATACTATACCTTACCGGCATTATTTACGAGTCAGTACTTTTTCTACGGCAGCCACAATGTTTTCTGGTGCAAGGCCGTATTTCTTCAGAAGTTGTGAAGGTGTTCCACTTTCGCCAAACGAATCGTTAACGGCCACCATTTCCAACGGGGCAGGGTAGTGGCGTCCGAGAACCTGGGCAATGCTGTCGCCTAAACCACCATTGATCTGGTGTTCTTCGCAGGTAACAACGCACTTTGTTTTTTGTACTGATTGGAGAACGGCCTCTACATCCAGCGGTTTAATGGTGTGGATGTTGATGATTTCGGCACGAATTCCTTTTTCAGCTAGCGCAACTTCAGCCTCGATGGCCTGCCACACCATGTGGCCGCAGGCAAAAATGCTAACATCATTTCCTTCAATCATTGTATCGGCTTTGCCAATGGTAAATGGGCGGTTGGCTTCGGTAAAGATTGGCCATGAGGGCCGGCCAAAGCGCAGGTAAGCGGGGCCATGATGATCGCCAAGGGCCAATGTTGCGGCTTTGGTTTGGTTGTAATCACACGGAACAATCACCGTCATGCCCGGCAGCATTTTCATCATGCCAATGTCTTCAAGTATTTGATGTGTTGCCCCATCTTCACCCAGGGTTACGCCTGCGTGCGATGCACATATCTTTACATTTTTATGCGAGTAGGCAATTGACTGGCGGATTTGATCATAGACGCGGCCAGTGGAAAAATTAGCAAAGGTTCCGGTAAACGGAATCTTACCGCCAATGGTCATGCCGGCTGCAAGGCCCATCATATTGGCTTCAGCAATGCCCACCTGGAAGAACCGCTCAGGAAATTCCTTTTTAAAGGCATCCATTTTTAAAGAGCCGGTCAGATCGGCACAAAGGCCGACCACATTGGGGTTTTTGCGGCCCAGTTCCAGCAAACCGGCCCCAAAGCCGGAACGGGTATCCTTTTTCTCGGTAAAAGTGAATTTGGTTTTAGGGGTAGTAGTGGTTGTGGTGCTCATAGATAAGGCAATAATACGACACCTTTTTTAAGGATGAAAGATAAGGACACCTGGTTACACCAAGTAATTCTTTGTGAGGCCATTTGTATTTCAAGCCAGTAGGTTAGAAGCATCAATACCTTTAATTAACCGCACATCCTTAATTTTTTTGGCGCCTCGCCATTAATTCCTACTTTTCAAACGAGCTAACACATTTCATTCTATGAGACAGATTTTACTAACGAGTACCCTTATCTTGCTCGTGGCCGGACACCTGGTGGCCCAAGAGACCTTTCCGCGCAACGATGTAAAAGATCCCCGTGCGGGGCTATTTGCTTTTACCAACGCTACTATTGTAGTCGATCCGCAAACCACTATTCAAAATGCTACCCTGCTGGTTAAGAACGGCAGGGTTGAGCAGGTGGGAACCAACCTTACGGTGCCTAAAGGTTACACGACCTACGATGTGAAGGGCAAATACATTTACCCTTCGTTGATTGATCTTTCTACCAACTACGGCTTGCCCGAAGTGCAGCGCCCGCGCGGAGGTGGTGGCGGCTTTACGGGTGCCGAGCAAATGGAATCGAATACCAAAGGGGCCTACAATGCCAACCAGGCAATTCGTTCGCACTACAATGCTGCTGATGAGTTTTCTGTCAATGCAACCAGGGCCAATGAATTGCGAAAAGCAGGATTTGGTGCTGTGCTTACCTACAAACCCGATGGCCTTGCCCGCGGCACAGCCGCCTTTGTAACGCTTGGTGAATCATCTGACAACAACGTGCTGCTGCGCCAGAAGGCTGCGGCAACATATTCATTTGAAAAAGGAACTTCAACACAAAACTATCCTTCATCATTGATGGGTTGCATTGCCGTTTTACGGCAAACCTATATGGATGCCGAGTGGTTTGGCAGTCTCAACCCCAGGCCGTTTGCCGATAACTCGCTGGAAGCCTGGATTCAGAATCAGAAACTTCCGCAGGTGTTTGATGCCAACGGCTGGATGAATGTGCTCCGTGCTGATAAACTGGGCGATGAATTTGGCGTTCAGTACATCATCCGCGGAAGCGGGGACGAATACAAGCGCGTTAAAGAAATTAAAGCTACGAATGCCTCATTAATTGTTCCGGTAAACTACCCGGAAGCTTACGATGTGGAGGATCCCTTTGATGCTGCCCGTGTTTCGCTGGCCGAGATGAAGCATTGGGAACTGGCCCCGACTAACTTAGGAGCACTGGAAAAAGCAGGAATAAATTTTTCCATTACCAGTCATAGCTTACGGAAGGTTTCCGATCTCATCCCCAATGTTCGAAAGGCTATAGAGAATGGTTTAAGTGAAACGGCTGCTTTAAAGGCGCTAACTATCACGCCTGCCCAACTTATCAAAATGGATGATCAGATTGGTAGTCTTAAAAAAGGGATGGTGGCTAACTTTTTGATTACTTCAGGAAAACTGTTCGATGAAAAGACTATCATCCATCAAAACTGGATACAGGGCCAGCCCTTCGCCATTAAACCGCTCGACACAAAAGATTTCAGCGGCACCTATAACCTTAGCCTGAACAATGCGAGTTACAACCTTGAGGTTACCGGTGAACCGGGTGCGCATAAAGCCAAAGTGAAAGTAAACGACAGTACTTCGGTTGATGCTACTGCTACTTTTGGTAATGACCTGATTACCCTCAGCTTTAAGCCCGATGCAAAAGCGCAGGGAAGCATCCGCCTTACCGGCTGGACGCAAGGAAACGGCTGGAAGGGAAGGGGGCAACTGATTAACGGAACCTGGGTTAACTGGTCGGCCACGCGTACTGGCGATGTGAAAGCCGGTGGCCCGCAACGATCTGGTGGTGACACTAAGAAAGACGAGCCTGGCAAGGTAATTTATCCGTTCATCGGGCATGGCTATCCGACTTTGCCGGTAGCCGAAACTATGATTATCCGCAATGCCACGGTATGGACGAACGAAGCGGACGGCATTTTGCAAAATACTGATGTGCTGGTGAAGGACGGCAAGATTGCCCGTATTGGAAAAAACCTTTCCGAACCCGGAGCGAAAGTAATTGATGGTACAGGTAAGCACCTCACGGCCGGTATTATTGATGAGCACTCCCACATTGCCGCTGCCAGCATCAACGATGTGGTTTCCAACTCGGGCATGGTGCGTATTGGCGATAACATCGATGCCGAAAATATTAATGTTTATCGCGCGCTTGCAGGCGGTGTGGTGGCCGTACAGATACTCCATGGTTCGGCCAACCCCATTGGCGGACAGTCGGCTTTGGTGAAACTCCGCTGGGGCGAAGCTCCGGAGAACTACAAGATTCAGGGCGCTGACCGGTTCATCAAGTTTGCGTTAGGCGAAAACGTAAAGCGCACGGCCAACCCCAGTTCCATCCGGTACCCGCAAACCCGTATGGGGGTTGAGCAGGTGTACATGGATGCCTTTACCAGTGCGCTTGAATACCAAAAGCGCTGGAATGCCTACAACAGCCTGCCTGCTAAGGAAAAAATGCTTGCTGTTAAGCCACGCAGGGATTTGGCTGACGAGGCCATGCTCGATATCATAAACAAGAAATTATTTATCACATGCCACTCGTACGTGCAGTCCGAAATCAATATGCTGATGAAGGTGGCAGAGAAATTTAATTTTCGGGTGAACACCTTTACCCACATTCTGGAAGGCTACAAAGTGGCGGATAAGATGGCGCAACATGGTGTTGCCGCATCAACCTTCTCCGACTGGTGGAATTACAAATGGGAGGTTCGCTATGCCATTCCCTACAATGCAGCCATCATGAATCGCGCGGGTGTGCTAACAGCCATCAATTCGGATGATGCCGAGATGGGAAGGCGGTTAAACCAGGAAGCAGCGAAGGCGGTGAAATACGGAGGCATCTCAGAAGAGGAGGCCTTGAAAATGGTTACGCTCAATCCTGCCAAAATGCTGCACCTCGATAACCAGATGGGTAGTATCAAGGTGGGTAAGTCGGCTGATATTGTACTTTGGACTGATCACCCGCTGTCGGTTTATGCCAAACCAGAAAAGACGATCATTGATGGTAAGGTATATTTTGATATTGAAAAGGATGCCCAAAACAATAAGGAGCAGGAAGCAGAACGTGCCCGCCTAATCCAGAAGTTGAAAAATGCCAAACGTGCCGGTATGCCCACCCAGCGTTCCGAAGGACGTTCGCAGGCGGAGTTCCATTGCGAAGATGTGTTAGGACAGGAGAGTGAAGGGCACGAACATTAATTATTTTAAAACTCACAATCATGAAAAAGATATTTAATACAATACTCATGTTGCTGGCTGGTGTTTACGCGTTTGCCCAGGCGCCCGTTCCGGCAAAAGCACAGGATAAGCCCATCGCCCTGACGGGTGGCGTTGCACACTTAGGCAACGGACAGGTAATTGAAAACGCGGTAATTGCCTTTGATAAGGGAAAACTAGCCATCGTTGCCAGTGCTTCAACCAATCCAAATCTAAGTGGTTATGAAGTAATCCGCATAGACGGCAAACATGTTTACCCGGGTTTTATCCTTCCTAACTCGCAGGTAGGCTTGCAGGAGGTAACGTCTATCCGCGCGATGAACGATTACCAGGAGCGGGGCGACATGAACCCCAATGTTCGTTCGCTGATTTCCTATAACACTGATTCAGAGTTCATACCCACATTCCGGTTCAATGGCGTGTTGTTGGCTGAAACAACACCTACCGGTGGCACTATCTCCGGTTCATCTTCGGTGATGGAAATGGAAGGCTGGAACTGGGAAGATGCCGTACACACGGCCGACATCGGCATACACATGAACTGGCCCGCGTTGATGAGGCGGCAGTTTGATTTTAATACCTTTAGTTTTTCAGAATCACCCAATGCCGAGTATGAAAAGCAGGTAACAGCCCTTGCGCAGTTCTTTGCCGAAGCGCAGGCGTATGGAAAACTTTCAGCTAAAGAAACCAACCTGAAGTTTGAGGCACTGCAAGGATTGTTTGATGGTACAAAGATTTTATTCATCCATGCTACCATGCCTAAGGAAATTGTTGAATCAATACGCTTTGCTCAACGCAGCGGTGTGCAGCGCATCACGCTGCTCTCCGGCCAGGGTGCGTATTGGGTAGCCGACTTTTTGAAAGAGAACAACATACCGGTGATCTTGCCTGACACACACAGTTTGCCTGACCGTACCGATGACGATATTGATATGCCCTTCAAACTTCCTTACCTGTTAACCCAGGCGGGTGTACAGGTGTCATTATCCTGTACCGGTGCTCTGCATGGCGGAAGGAACCTTGCCTTCTTTGCCGGGACAGCCGCTGCCTATGGGTTAGGTAAAGAAGATGCCTTAAAGGCCATTACCTCCAATACAGCAAAAGCGTTGGGTATCGATAAGCGTGTGGGAACGCTGGAGGTTGGAAAAGATGCCACCTTGTTTGTGAGCGAAGGCGATGCGCTTGACATGCGCACCAATCAGTTGTCGCATGCATTCATTAGCGGTAAGTTGGTAACCCTACCGGGAAATCAGCAGGAGTTGTACGAGCGCTTTTCAAAGAAGTACGGGCAGATGAAATAAGTTTGAGGCTCTTATTATCAAAGCAGTTTCATGATGAGACTGCTTTTTTCATTATCTGCACCGCGAAGCCTGGAAGCACAGGCTGTCGCCACCCAGCGGAATTTTGCCTTCTTTGTTAAGAATTCCATCCAGCCGCAGGTTGGCGATGGATGGACCATTTTCATCCATCGTGATCCACATGATGTGATCAAAGGCATTTTGGCTTAACGCATTCTGCCCTCCACTGGTAGTGGCCACCATAATATAGTCACGCCCATTCCGCTGCGTGTACGAGTAATCATGAAGGTGACCGTTGATAACGGTATAGTTGCGACTGCCCAAAGCAGCTTCTATTCGTGAAAGATTGCCGTCACGTTCGCGCTTCCATACCGGTTTGTGCATAAACAGGAATGTCCACCGCACCTGTGGGTTATCGGCAATCACTTTTTCGAAGTAGGCGGATTGCTCAGCACCAATCTCTCCGGTAGTCCGCTCGGGCATTTTGAAGTAGTCCATCTGCCGGGCATCTGCTGGATTTGGACCGTCAAGCACTTTAATAGCCTCAGCCCGGGCTTCAAAAATTTGCTGTATGCGTTCTTCGTTGTAGTCCTCAGAATCGAGAATAAGGAATAACACGTTGTTGTAGATAAAATGATAGTACCTGCGGCCATACCGTTGCTCCCAAAAGTTTCGCATGATCAGGTTAGTGATATCGTGATTTCCAACTACATGAAAGAAAGGAGCCGTTAGTTTATTGGCGCGCTGATCGAAAAAATCAAATTGCTTCCGGAGTTTGCTTGTATCCTCTGTACCGCCATCCACCAGATCGCCTACACTAAGTACGAGGGCGGGTTTCAGCAGATTCAGTTGCTCCACTGCTATCTCAAATACGCCTTCGCGTTCACCGCTGTGTAAATCGCCAACAACAGCAAAACTGAATTTTTCAGTGTGCTTACCGGCCGGTTCATAGCTCCAGGGGTAGGTACCCGGGCTTGTATCGTGTTTAAAATTTTCCGGGCTTTTGGCACAAGAAAGCAGCACAATCAGCGGTACAATCCAAGGACGTATCATAGGAGGGTTGTTTTGTATTTCCGCAAAATAGGACTCTGCTGGAAATAATTAAGGATGTTTTATTTTTACTTTATGGTCACACGCAGAAAATTTATTCAATCAGCTGCTACCCTGGCAACAGGCGCAGCGCTGGTTCAACCGGTATTCAGTTTTACCCCTTTCGTTTCAATCCCTTGTTTTGATTTACACACCCACCCGGGTATTTTTTTTGCCAAAGGCAGTGAGCAATATCCGGGCGATGGCGCTGTTAAAAAAACATTAACCGAAATGAAAGAGGGCAATGTGGCTGGGGCCTTCTTTTCGCTGGTAGCCGATGTACGCATCATTAAAGTAGGGCCCGATGGCGTTCGGCCATTCGGCAATTTTGCCAAAGGCGAGGCCTGGACCGATTACAAACGGCAGCTTGGTTTGGCGAGGGAGGCTATACAAAGCTCCACATCTGTTGTGCTGGCAACAGAGAAGAATGCGTTTGATAAAAATCCCGCAAAGGTATCGGCTTTCATTTCAATTGAAGGTGGCGATTACCTGGAAGGTGATGCCGGCCGCCTGGAAGAAATGTATAACGATGGCATTCGGTCCATCCAACTGGTTCACTACCACCCAAACGAGTTGGGCGATTTGCAAACGGAGCCCCCGCAGCATAACGGCCTTTCGCAAGTGGGTGTTGAAGCGGTAAAACGAATGAACAAACTGGGTATACTCATTGATGTTGCCCATGCCAGTTATGAAACAACCAAAGCGGTTGCCGAAGTTACAACCCATCCTATCATGCTGTCGCACAGTATGCTTCATAACGGCAGTCAGCACCCCGTAGCCAAGCGAATGCTATCGGCTGATCATGCGCGTGTTGTAGCCGGCACCGGTGGTGTTATCGGTATGTGGCCCATCGGACTCAATGCGGACCTTGCCGATTTTGTTGACAACACCATGCGACTGGTTGACGTGGTGGGTATTGATCACGTTGGGCTGGGCACCGACATGGATGCCAACTTCAGGCCTGTACTCTCCAGCTACCTGCAGGTGGGCGAGTGGCTTAACGGTCTGCAAGCGAAGGGACTCGGTGACAAAGATGTTGCCAAAATTGCCGGGGGTAATGCCAGGCGTGTGTTAAACAAGGTACTTCGCAGTTAGCACCTTATCCTAGCTCCTTCAATGCTTTAACAAACACATCCAGTTCCTGCGTGGTGGTATAGATGTTCGGGGTAATCCGGCATCCGTGCACATTGGCGCTGTCGATAGCCACGGTGTAGATCTTATATTTATCCATCAGTGTCTTGGCCAGGTCCTGGGGTTTCATGTTTTTTACTCCAACATTGGCTATGCCGCAGCACCGGGTTTGGTCAGCAGGGGTATTCAACACAATGTGCGGTAGGTTTCGTACCCTGCTTGTCCAGTAGTTTTGCAGGTAGCGTAAACGTTCCTCTTTTCGTTCGGCACCAATCTTTTCGTAGTAGTCGATGGCGTTGTTTACAGCCAGATCGGTATGCACCGGAATGGTACCGGTATGATTAAGGCGATAGATGTCGTCTTCTTTCATGTCGTACGGGGCCAGCAGCGGCCATACCGAACTGATGTTTTCTTTTTTGACATAAAGAAGTCCGGCACCGAGCGGTACGCTCAGCCATTTATGAAGGCTTGATCCGTAGTAATCGCAGTTTAAATCCGTGATTGAAAATTTGATGTGGGCCACGGCATGTGCGCCATCCACCATTACCTTAACGCCTTTGCTGTGAGCCATGTCGCAGATTTTCTTTACCGGTAAAATCTGCCCGGTTATATTAATCATGTGGCATACCATGAGTAATTTGGTTTTTGGCGTGATGGCCTGTTCATACAAGCGAACGATTTCATCATCATCTTTCGGGTGGTTGGGTACCGATATGATTTTGTTTACCATGCCGTATCGTTTGGCCACCTGTTTAAACATGTTCAGCATGGCCGGGTAATCCTGCTCGGCCATTACGGCCTCATCACCGGGTTGCCAGTTTTGTCCGCTGATGATCAGGTCGAGCGATTCGGTAGTATTCCTTGTAATCACCACTTCTTCCGGTGAACAACCCATCAGTTTGGCAAGTCGCGCTGCGGTTTTCCGTTTGTTTTCAACCTGTACGGTGCGCATATAGTAGGAGCCCTGGTAGTTTACCTCGCGAATGTGGTTGATGTATTTTTCGAGTGTTTCCTGCGGAAGAAAACAATAGTAGCCGTTTTCCAGGTTGATGTAGTCAGGTTTTAGTTTGTATCCGCCCCGGATTTGCATCCAGAAATCGTCATCGGCTGCAAGCTGGTTTGCCGGAATGTGTTGAACTTGTTTCACAAGGGTTTCCAGCGAAGCAAAGGATGGTAATCCAACTGAGAGAATACCAAGGTTTTTAAGAAAAGTGCGTTTGTTCATAGCGTATTAAGTTGACTTGTGGTTAGTTTCAGAGGTTTGAATAAAAGGCGATGCCTGTTGGTGCAGACGAACAGCTTTGCGAGCCAGGATGAAGGCAATGACGAGCGAAACGGCCGACCAGATCCAAATACCGGGAACAAATGAGATAAACAGGAAGTAGTCGTAAATGCCGTGAAAGAATGTTGCGGTAAGGA
>JAKLJG010000021.1:30401-30658 GCA_023151255.1 Cyclobacteriaceae bacterium
CCAGCCAGTACCCCATTAGTATGGCAAAGAGTGCGTGTGCCGGAATTGCAGAGAACATGCGCATGATAGCCGTGCCGCCACCGCCATGCCATACGTAAATCATGTTTTCGGCTGTAGCAAAGCCCATACCCACCATCACAGCATACACAATGCCATCGAGCGGCTCGTTAAAGTTTTTATTGTGGTAAAGTATGCCCCGTATAAAAACAAATTTGCTCAGCTCTTCTAAAAAGGCTACTACGGCAAATGCATGAAAG
>JAKLJG010000022.1 GCA_023151255.1 Cyclobacteriaceae bacterium
TGATAACGGTATCACCACCGGGTGTTTATTCGTACAGTTGGACAGGCCCCAGCGGATTTACTTCTACAGCTGAAGACATTACATCGCTCGAAAGTGGATTATACCAGGTCACCGCTACGAACGTGGTAACTGGTTGCTTCTTGGTTCAGAGTTTTACGGTTAACAACAACGCTCCGGTTTTAACTGTAACGGCCGATGCTATCAGCGACAATTCTTCCTGTACAGCTCCATTTAATGGTGCTGTATTGATTACGGTTGCGCCAGCCGGTCCATATACGTTTTCATGGACGGGTCCTTTTGGTTTTACGTCTTCATTGGAAGATATTTCCGGGTTACGCGAAGGTGATTATACTGTTACAGCCACCAACACCTCCTTAAGTTGTTCGGTTGTTGCAACATTCACGGTTGGTGACAACACACCTACCATCAGTATTCTCAGTCAGACTATTGTTGATAATGGTAACTGTGTTGCGCCATTTAATGGTTCGATTTCAATTACAGCAGGAGGAACAGTTGGTCCATACACTTTTGATTGGACCGGCCCTTCGGGTTTTACAGGTACCGGCCCTTCAATAAGCGGATTGCAATCAGGAGATTATACAGTTACTATAACTGATCAGACCTTGAACTGCCAGGATGTTTACGTGTTAACCGTTGGCGACATCACACCGCCAATCAATGTAACGCTTGATTCAACAGTTCCGAATACCAACTGCATTGCTCCGTTTACTGGTGCATTAAGCATCTCTGTTTCAGGTACACCGGGGCCATTCACTTTTACATGGAGTGGTCCGGGTGGGTTCACATCAGCCGCAGAGGATATTACCGCATTAGAAAACGGGGACTATGATGTGACTGTTACCGATACTGGTTTAGGCTGCGTTGCAACCGTTACATTTACAGTTGCTGATGGCCGGCCGGTTGTTACCATAACCGGGGTAACCATTGTAGCCAACTCAACATGCGCGGCACCGTTCACGGGATCAATATCACAGAGCGGTGGGGGTACTCCTGGTCCGTTTGATTATTCATGGACAGGGCCTTCCGGTTTTACTTCAACTTTGCAAAATATTTCCGGATTGGAAGCCGGTGATTATACGGTAACCATTACCGACCAAGTATTGGGTTGCCAAGGTATTTTTACATTGACTGTACCCAGCACTGCTCCGGTTATTACACTGACTCAAACAGTAGTTGGAAATACCAACTGCAATGCGCCTTTTAATGGTTCGATAGATATAACACCTGCCGGAACACCGGGGCCATATACCTTCCTGTGGTCAGGCCCAAGTGGTTTTACGGCCACCACCGAAGATGTTTCCAATTTGGAGGCAGGCAACTATGATGTGCAGGTTACCGATGCCTTGTTGGGATGCACCGGTTTGTTTACTATTACCGTTCCTCAGAATGCAACTACCGTAACAATCAGCTTGGTTTCAAATACACCTAACTCAAATTGCCTGGCGCCATTTAACGGTGCGCTTGATGTTACGATTGGCGGAACTCCCGGTCCATTCACAATAGCTTGGTCGGGTCCCGCAGGGTTCACCGCCTCAACGGAAGATATCTCCGGATTGCGCCCAGGTAATTACACCATTAATGTTCAGGATGACTTGCTGGGTTGCACGGCTTCTTCGGTGTTCACGGTAGGCAATATTGCAACCGGATGCGGGGGGCTGGGGTGCCTTGCCTTTACAGTTACCTCTGTTGAGATACGACCTTCATGCTCGGTTCAGGATGACGGCCAGATTACCTTTACCATAGCAGGTGGCACACCAAATTATATCGTAACGCTTACTGATAGTGCCGGCTTTACTGTTGCCAAGCCGGGTACGGGTCCTGATTTTACGTTTACTAACCTTTCGCCTGGCAATTATTACTATATCATTCAGGATGCTTCGTTCCCCTCACCGAATGTTTGCGCCTTGCCGTATAGTTTACCCGTTCAGACCAATGTAGTTGCTTCGGCTTCGGGATTTGTTGATGCTTCATGCTTTGGTCAGCCCACCGGGCAGGCAACGATTACAGTGATTTCGGGTGGCACAGCGCCTTATGAATATTCTATTGATGCCGGGGTGAACTGGAATGTGTTTACATCACCCCATCTCATTACAGATCTTCCACCTAATGGAACTTACTCAATTTTAGTGCGTGATGATGCAACCGACTTATGCCCCGCTTCGGTACTGGTTACCATAAACAATCTTAATCCGCAGATTCTTCAGGATTTTTCAGTTACACAGGCAACCTGTAACAATAACGATGGTGCGATAACTCTGGTTGGTGTGCCATCCGGTGGTACCGGTGCTCCGTACACGTACCTGTTGAACGGTGTGCCAACGGTTCCTTCTGGCGGTATTTTTGGTGGCTTGAGTGCGGGCGCTTATACTTTAAGCGTTGTTGATAACTCCGGTTGTCAGCGCGACTTTCCGGTAACTATTACTTTCCCGGGCTTTATCAGTACATCGGCTGTGGCAATCACGCCACCGGATTGTATATCCAATGGGGCTAACGGAAGTATATCGTTTACCATATTTGATATTGGCACGTTTGAGTATGCCATAACAACTGATCCACTGTATGTGCCAGTGGCCAGCGACTACTTGCCGACTGGCGGACCGTTTGTGGTTATTCCAAATCTTGCCAACGGGACATACTTTGTCTGGCTGCGCTCAGCTGGTTCGCAATGCCCAACCCGGTTAGGACCGATTGATGTGGTTGGTGTATTCACCGTAAGTTTTGCCAGTTTGGCAACAGATGAAATTTGTTTTGGCGATGGCGGCACTGTTGTGTTAGACAATATTACTGGTGCTTCGGGGCTTGACTATACTTATGAACTAGTTTCAGGCGGAGTGCCAACCGTTAACTCCATAACCTTCCTGGAATCGCTCGGTCCGTTTACTATTTCCGGATTAGCTCCCGGTAATTACCAAATCCGCCTATCCCAAGACCAAACGGTGTTAAATGGTTGTGTGGCGAGCACTGTCTTCCAATCGTTTACCGTTGTTGGACCGGCCGCTGCGCTTGGTTTCCAGGCCACTGAAAACATTAAAGAATCATTCCCGGATCAGCCGACCGGATCGATGCTGGTGGTTATCCAGGAGAGTATGGAAGAACCCTATCAGTTGAAAGTTGAACTTACCGGACCGCTGGTGGGCGGCCAGTTCTTCCTGCGGGATTTCCAGAGCATGACGCGCAACACCGCCAACTTACGGATTCAGGAACAGTTTATCGCCTTGTTTGCCGGCACGTATACACTAACGGTGCGCGATGGTCTTGGTTGTGAACGTTCCATTGATGTGGATATACCGGTTGATACTGATATATTTATTCCAAACATATTTACACCCAATGGCGATGGCGTGAACGACAGCTTCTTTATTCGCAACCTTCCTGAAGGCGCAAAGCTTATTGTTTCAAATCGTTGGGGTAAGGAAGTGTATTCCTCAAACGATTACCCGGTAGCGTTTGATGATCCGAAATTGTGGAATGGTGAGGGTCAATCTGATGGGGTGTATTTCTATCGTCTCCAGGCCGGTAGTCAGGTATTTACCGGTTGGGTAGAAATCGTCCGTGGTATCAGGCCTTAACGATTCATTAAAAACTGCAGCGTATCCACGTTATCGGCATACTCCCATACTTCAGGTAGCTGAGCCTTGCCAAAAGGTACGGTTGCGGGTGTGTTCATGCCTACCATGCACTGAATTTTATGCGGGTGTTTACCTAACAGTTCATTTAGGTGTGGTAGCGTACGGTAGCGCTGGTAGTAAACTGTCGCGATTGGCGAAACAATACCCTCGTTTTCAAGCAATAATACAAAACCATTGTCGAGGAAGGGAGTTTTGTTAACCAGTGCAATTGATTTCTGGTAGTCGTAATTATTGGCGTATTTGTGATGGTTGATAACTTCACGATAGGGTTCCCAACACTGAAGCAAGCGAGAAAAATCAAACGACTCCGGCACAAATAGTTTTGAAACATTCCGGCAGCCCAGGCCGAAGTAGCTAAATACATCCTTACCGAGTGCATTAAGATCGTCATCGCTCTCATTGCCGGTGAGTATAGCAACGGAGGTTCGGTTTTTACGGATAATGTGCGGGTATTTTTTAAAATAGTATTCGAAATACCGGGCGGAGTTATCGCTGCCGGTGGCAATAACCGCATCGATGTTTTTTAGTTGGTCCGATGTCAGGAGGATTCGCTTACGGAAGGAAGGTTCTATTTCAATTAACTTTTCTGAAACATAGCGGATGAGCATTGAATCCTTTGAACTCAATTTGGCAGTAAGCGAATGACCACTTATCAACACACATAAAAAATCATGAAATCCCACCAGTGGAATATTGCCGGCCATAACAACCCCGATATTTTTTGTGGTAGTATGACTAAAATCATATCGGTTTACCCATGTTGACAGTGCATCTTGCTCTAGGAGATGGGTTATCCCCTGCAGGGAAAGCAAAACGTTATCAGGAGTGAACCACGGATTTTCGGCCTGAGCCTGATGTGCGAGGGATGACAGGAGGGTAGGGGTTAACTGACTGAGTTCATTCCCGAGGTGTGCAAAGGCAGTTATCCGTTGACGGAGGTCCATTTAAAAAACTTTTGAAGTGGTGTGGTTGTTTAAAAAGAGGTTTAACTTTTATTTTTGAACGATTTTTAGAACGCGAAAATAACCAAGTCATGGCAATTAAAATTACCGATGAATGCATTAACTGCGGTGCCTGTGAACCGGAATGTCCAAACACGGCCATTTACGAAGGCGGCCGCGAATGGAACTGGGCGGGGGGCACCAAATTGGAAACCGTAGAGATTGATGGCACCACCATAGATGCCAAGACTATGCAAAAGCCGGTTTCGGATGAATTTTATTATATCGTTTCGGGTAAGTGCACTGAGTGTACCGGGTTCCATGAAGAGCCCCAATGTGCAGCCGTGTGCCCGGTTGATTGCTGCGTGCCGGACCCTGACCATGTCGAGTCGAAAGAAGTACTGATGGCCCGTAAAATCTGGTTGCACCAGGAAGGGGTTGTACAGAATTAGTTCAGGCTTTCAACTTATTTCATTCGCGCCCGCTTGATGAGATAGGTTTGGAGGATTGTATCAATATCCGCTCGTACATCGGCCGGAACAAAATCAATTTTATATTGGTTACAACGCATTTTCAGGTTGTTATAAAATTTTGTCGCCTCATTTTGATAGTGTTCCCGCACATCAGCCGGATTTAGTTTTAACTTTTGCCCTCCCTCAAGGTCAATAAATTCAGTGGGCCTGTCTTCAAATTCAAACCGTAATTCGGAAATGTGATCCATAACATGAAAGACGATTACTTCATGCCTGTTATGTTTAAGATGCTGCAAGGCTTTGAACAATTCTTCCGTATTTTCCGAATCAAACATATCGCTAAAGATAATCACCAGCGAACGTCTGTGAATTTTTTCGGCAATCTCGTGTAAGACTTCCGCCACAGCTGAATGTGTATGTGTTATCGGTTCATTTAAAAGGTTCTGCAGGGTAATAAGCAACTTTTCCCGATGAGTAGGGGTTGATTTAACCGGTGTTAGTGTACGGATGGAATCGGAAAAAAGGCAAAGCCCAACTGCATCGCGTTGCCGGTTAAGCAGGGTAATCAACGCGGCCGATACAATAATGCTGAAACGTATTTTGGCCAGGTTTTCGGTAGGATAAAACATGGACGGGGAGGTGTCGATGGCAATTAGACACCGCATGTTGGTTTCTTCTTCGTAGCGCTTGGTAAATAGCCTGTCGGTGCGGGCATAAACTTTCCAGTCAATATGCCGGGTACTTTCACCCTCGTTGTACAGGCGGTGCTCGGCAAATTCTACCGAAAAGCCATGATAAGGCGATTTATGAAGCCCGGTAATAAAGCCCTCCACCAACTGGCGGGCTAACAGTTCCAGGCTGGCCGGCTGGTGTATATCATCCAGATTAAGCCTCATAACACAAACAGGTATGGCAGTTTTATACGGGTATAGATACCTAAAAATCCTGATCAGTTTGCAATAATTGCCCAAAATACTATCTTAACACGAGCATTACCTAACCCTAAACCCTAAACCAGAAGGATTGTGGAAGAGCATAAATTGAATGGAAATGGCAGAGATGAGATTTTCTCTACCAAAGTAAAAGCCGGCAAGCGCACCTACTTTTTCGATGTAAAATCCACCCGATCAAATGATTTTTACCTGACGATCACCGAAAGTAAAAAGCGTTTTAAAGAAGATGGTTTTACCTACGAAAAGCACAAAATCTTTCTTTACAAAGAAGATTTTAACAAGTTTATGGAAGCGTTAACCAACACGGTGAACCATGTTAAAAATGAGTTGATGCCCGGTGTTGATTTCAGCCAGTTTGATCAGGTGCATCCGGAAGAAGTAACAGCCGGAGTGCCCAAATCAACCGATGATGAATTGAAATGGGATTAACAGCCTAAACCTTTCAACAAGCTAATCCCGGAGCAATACTCCGGGATTTTTTGTTGCATCAGGCTTTCGGCTATCTTTGCGCCCTTAAAAAAATCAGTATTCCGGTATGGCCTTGCAATGCGGCATTGTGGGCTTGCCAAACGTTGGCAAGTCAACCCTTTTTAATGCACTCTCAAATAACAAAGCTGAAGCAGCAAACTTCCCGTTTTGTACCATTGAACCAAACATTGGCATCATCAGTGTGCCAGATGAGCGATTAAAAATACTGGAGAACTTGGTAAAACCACAGCGGGTTGTGCCTACTACTATAGAATTCGTGGACATTGCCGGCCTTGTAAAAGGCGCCAGCAAAGGCGAAGGGCTGGGTAACCAGTTCTTAGCCAATATCCGCGAGGTAGACGCCATTGTACACGTAGTGCGTTGTTTCGAAAACGATAACATTGTTCATGTTGACGGCCGTGTCGATCCGGTTGCAGATAAAGAGATTATCGATACCGAACTGCAGTTGAAAGACCTCGAATCGGTGGAGAAGAAAATGAACCGTCTCGAAAAAATGGCTAAAAGCGGAGATGCTAAAGCCAAAAAAGAAGTTGCTATCCTACAACAATACAAGGAAGGGTTACTTGCCGGAAAAAATGCCCGTGCGGTTAAGGTTTCAGATGAAGACAAGGTAGCTATTGCCGACCTGCAATTACTAACGGCCAAGCCGGTTATTTATGCAGCCAATGTGGATGAGGCTTCGGTACTAACAGGCAATCGCCATGTGGAGCGCCTGAAGGAATTGGTAAAAGATGAGGAGGCTGAAGTCGTGGTAATTTGTGCCGCCATTGAGGCGCAGATTGCTGAGTTGGACAATGAGGCTGACCGGCAGGTTTTTCTTAAAGAATATGGTTTGCAGGAGTCTGGCCTGACCCGGCTTATAAGGGCCTCATACCACCTGCTGGACCTGATAACCTATTTTACGGCAGGTGAGAAGGAGGTACGTGCGTGGACCATTAAAAGAGGCTGGAAAGCCCCCCAAGCGGCTGGAGTCATACATACTGATTTTGAGAAAGGATTCATTAAAGCAGAAGTGATTAAACTAGCTGATTATCAGAAATATAAAACCGAACAGGCATGTAAAGAAGCAGGTAAAATGGCTATTGAGGGCAAAGATTACGTGGTACAGGATGGCGACATCATGCATTTTCGGTTTAATGTGTAAAATTTCTTACATGGTGTTTTAGCCAAGCCGTTTTTTTGTTAGTTTTATAATCCGCTCATTATCAGTATTAAGCGGGGTTTACAGTTGAAGTATTTTTTAACCCCTTTTTAATTTTTTAAAGGTGTGAGAACCAGGATCATTTTTTCGCTTAAGAACCGGGGGGCTTATGTCCCCTTTCATCATCAGTATCTGCTGGCGCAGTTTATCAAGGGTTTGCTGATGTTTGGTCAGGAAAAGTCCTTTCAGTCGTTTACCCACTTTAACTTTTCAGGGCTTAAAGGGCAGACTAAGATCAGCCGGAAAGGCTTGCATTTTTATTCGGCCAAAGTAACGCTGGTGTTCAGTTGCCCGGATCAGGCTTTCCGCAACTATTTTCTTTCGCAGGTATTCGGCCAGAAAGACATCATGATTGGAAGCTTGCATTTGGTGCCAGATTCCGTGGAGGATGAGCCGCCCGTACACATTGGCGATGAATCAAAATTTCTGTGCATTTCACCCATTGTTCCGCTGCAGGCTAGTTTTAATGATGAGCAGAGTAAGAAGTTCATTAACCCCGAAAGTGACGAGTTTTCGGATTTGCTTTATGATGCTACATTAAAACGCATGGAAGAGACCGGGCAGTTTACGGCAGAGCAATTAGCCTCTTTTTATAAATTCCAGGTTGTGCCCGATACCGACTACTTACAGCGCATTCAGGAAGCGCATAAAAAATTTGCCCGCATTTACCCGTTATACGATAACGATGTGAAATTTGAAGTGCGTGGGTACACGTTTCCGTTTACCTTGTACGCAGCTCAAGAGGTGCAGCAGTTTGTGTATGAACACGGCTTGGGCTATTTCTGCCACAAGGGTTTTGGTATGCTTGATGTTGCCCATAACGACCCGGCTCAGCGTACCACCCGGCAGGATGTTGTGTATGCTCGGTAAGTTAGCGCCTGTTTTCTCCCAATACAAAATATCCAAGTAGCAAATCGGCCTGAGGCTGAAAAGGCCTGTAGTACACAAATATTTCGTACAGGTTTTCAGTTTCGTAATGGGTGCCTTCAAAATAATGGGGTGGCAGTGTTTTTGATTTAACTGTGTACTGGTAATCGTACCAACCCTGCCGCAAATAGTAATGTGCTTTATAGGCACGCTGAGCGGTATCATACTGCATTTTAGCTGACTCGTCCATTCGCCAATCGGTAAAACCGCCCACTAAATATACTTCGCCTTGTACTGGTTCACTTAGTAAAGTAAAATTTACATCGATGTAATTGCCGGAATTTGTATTTCGGAAATCCAGGTTATCCAGTATGTAATTTCCGTTATTATCCAGGTACAAGGAATATACATCTCCGGCCCGGCTTTGATCGGGCGCGATGTACGCTTTTGGTGGCTTTACGGTGCGGTCAACCCGGGCTACATTTCGACCGGGGTATAGTAATGATCGTAAATCGAAAAACCGGAATTCATTGCCGCCCCTGAAAAAGTGTTCGCCACTGAAAAACCGGTATTCGAGTTCGTGAACATTTTCGCGTAAAAAACTGGGCCTTACCTGCTCAACCAAGTTATCCCATCGCTGGTTTTGCCGCACGGTAACATTAATGGTTTCCAGTGGGTTAATTACGTTTACATTTTTGTAATTGATTTTGAAATTGATTTGCTGGTTGCGCTCAGCAATTGTGCCGGGCCCAATCAGGCTGCCTTCACGTAAAAAGGTGAACTGCGGGTCGAACACCATAAACCGCCTGGTTAAAATAACGTCACTACGGTCTGAACCCCGGTACACCACCGCTACATAGTTGCCCGGCAGTTTCACGGGCGGTATCCTTATGTGGTAGTGGATGTATGGAATCTGTGTATCCAACGAAAACTCAAAATCAGTAATCGGAAATTCGTTGTATTCGGACATGTAGTCCAGATCCAGCAATGCCGATTTAGTCCAATTATGGTTACAGTGTACAATCCGAAGGTTGTAGTTGTCGCGCTGGCTTTTAAGATCATCAAATTCCAGCATCAGGTTCCAGTTTCCTGTGCGGGTAACAGCCGGGTTCAGATCAGGCCGGCTGGCAAAACCTTCCAGATTATAGAGTTTTACTGTTTTAATTTCGGGTTCATAGGCTTTGTCAATCAGTTCAAAAACTTTGGCTGAATAACCGGTATCCGAAGGTTGTACCGCCATACAGGCCGCAGCCAGTAAAAAAATGCTTACCAAACGCATCGCATAAAAATAACGGCCATACCACACAATTTTCCATCCTTTAGGGGATTTATTGTTTACAAGTTACTTCTTTATTACTGTAATAATTTACCGGTGCTTCCAACCGATTGAAGCTATTCTGTGTCAAACTATGCAAAACGGCCGTACAATCCGGATGCTCAGTGAAGGCGAGCTCGTTGATGGGTGTTGTAAAGGAGACAGAGCCTTTCAGAAGGCTTTATACGACCGTTTTTGTAAAAAAATGATGGTGGTTTGCCTTCGTTATTCCAAATCCACCATGGAAGCGGAGGACATACTTCAGGAGGGTTTCGTGCGGGTGTTTCAGGGGTTAAAGGGTTTTAGGCATGCTGCTAAACTTGAAACGTGGATGACGAGGATTATGGTGAACACGGCCCTCAACCACCATCGTAAAAAACTTTACCTCTACCCGATGGTGGATGTACAGGATGTTGACCTGCCCGAGCATGAAATCAGTTTATCCGGACTTCAGTACTCACAGCTAATCGACATGGTGCAATCGCTCCCGCACGGATGCCAGGTGGTGTTTAACCTGTTTGCCATTGAAGGCTACAGTCATAAGGAAATTGCAGAAATGCTGGGCATTTCCGAGGGCACATCAAAGAGTCAGTATGCCCGTGCTCGGATGTTGTTAATGGATAAAATCAGCAAAGAAGGTATTTACAAATCATATGGCGAAGCGCAGATTTGAAGATGAATGGCGGTCCGCATTTGAGGGTGCTGAAGCTACTCCACAAGAGTCGGTATGGAAAGGGATTGAACTGGAATTGGAGCGGGTTTCTGGTGCACGGGCGCGCAAGCAACTTGTTGTTTATCGTTGGTTGGCTGCAGCTTCGGTTACCGTTGCTGTTGGCATAAGTGCTTTGTATGTTCTTACCATTGATCAGCCACCCGCCACTGTATTGACAACAAGGGAAGGTGACGTACAAATTATCGAAAATCAAACATTAGATGCATCGGCTACAGATAAAGCTGAACGGGAACTTCCGTACAAAAAGCAGGTGGACGAGCAGCGTGGCGGGATTGCTGCACGAAAAGAAAAAGTTTTACTGTCTGATAATTCAGCAATTTCCGATAACCCGTCCTCACCCGTAAAAGCAGGTGGCAGTAGTATTACGGATGGGTGGGCTGAAAGAAAATTGCCGGTGCTATATTCCTTTAGTAAAACGGAGTTGAAGTTACATCAGCCTGAATCAGTTGCTGACCCCGGAATGGTGCTCCTGGCAAAACTTGCTGATGAAGAAAAAGCAAGGGATACAAAGAACGATAAACGCCAGCAGCATGAGCGGCTGTGGACATCTGTTGGCCTGGGGGCCGGCACGTTTAACCCTAACACCAGTACAGCGGCAACAACCAGTAGTTTTAATGCTACCGGTAATTCATCTGCGGGCATGAGTTATTCATTTGGTGCTGGGGTAGGCGGGCGATTAAGTAACCGTTTTGTACTGCAGGGAGGAATTACCTATTTAAGTCAGAATGCATCCTATACTTCAAGTTCGTTTACCCTGGAAGCAGCTACCGCTGTTGCTTCGCTGGATGATTACATCGACAGGCAGTCGAACCTGGTCGCTACCAGCCCGTATGAAGTTATCAGTAACCTTCAGTTTGTTTCGGTGCCGGTCCAGGCCGGATATCTTATTGTTGACCGTGATTTTGCTGTTCAGTTAAACGGAGGTATTGCTACCGATTTTTTTATTCAGAACACACTTACTCCGGATAATGATAACGTGGCTAAGGTAACGCAAAAGGCCGGTGAGGACTCGCCTTACCGGTCGGTTAACTTTAGCGGCCTTGTTGGCACGGAGCTTAGTTACCGCTTCGGCAGGCATTATCGCATTGCTTTAAACCCGGGCATCCGCTATGCGTTTAATTCAATATACAAACCGGATATCAGTCGCGAGATAACACCGGTGACATACGATGTGTCGTTGCGATTCCGGTATATTTTTAATTGATGTATTTTTTTAATAGTTGGCTTATGACTACAATTTCAGACAAAATTGCTTCGCGCGTAATTGCACTTATTATTTTGGGGGCCTTGCTGGCGTTAAGTATGGTGTTGGAGGGATGATGATTCAGATTGCTTCAATTTCATTCACCAGTTGTTCCCATTCTTCGTTTAACTGCTTTAGTGCATTTTCGGCCTTCTGAAATTGCTGCTGAACTTCGTTAAGCCTGTTAAAATTACCATACACTTCGGGGCGGGTTAATTCGTTTTCCAGTTTTGCTTTCTCATTCGTTGCGGATTCAATTTTTTCTTCAATTTGCCGCAGCTTCCGTGTAAGTTCCTTCTGGCGGTTGCCCTCCACAGGTTTTTCTGCCGGCTTTTCTTTTTTCACCGCAGGTTCCTTTTTTGCAATGGTAAGCTGCTTGTTTTCCGATTCGCGCTTTTTCTTCCAGTAGTCGTACTCTTCGTAAGTACCCGGATATTCTTTGATGAGCCTGTCTTCAATATACCAGATTTTGTTGGCAACCTGACTGATAAAGTGCCGGTTGTGCGAAACCACTACAAAAGTTCCTGCATATTGCTGTAACGCCTGAATGAGAATGTTTTCGGAAATAAAGTCAAGGTGGTTGGTGGGTTCGTCCAGCAGCAAAAAATTTGCTTCCGAAATAAGTGTTTTTGCCAGCGCCACGCGCGATTTCTCACCTCCGGAAAGCACTTTGATTTTTTTAAACTGGTCTTCATCAGAAAACAGAAAGCAACCCAGCACATTGCGCAGTTGCTGTTCAGTTTTTCCCGACCCTGCCTGTTTCAATTCTTCAAGAACTTCATTCTCAACATGCAGTGCCTCCAACTGGTGCTGGGCGTAAAATCCCTGGATAACGTTGTATCCAATGGTGCGTTCGCCCTCAATAGACTCTGTTCCGGCCAGTATCCGTAACAGGGTCGATTTGCCCTTTCCGTTGGCACCGATAAGGGCAATTTTGTCTCCACGTTCAATGGTGGCCGAAGCGTTCTTTAAAATTTCCAAATCACCGTATGATTTGGATATGTTGTTAAGTGTTACAATGAACCGGCCCGGCTGCTGGTTAAAGGTAAACCTGAAGTTTACGGCCGCCACATCACTCTCCACTTCTTCAATCAAATCCATCCGGGCAATAGCCTTTTCTTTTGATTTTACCTGGCGGGCCTTGCTGGCCTTGGCCTTGAAGCGTTCGATAAACCGCTCGGCCTGCCTGATTTTGGCCTGTTGGTTTTCGAAAGCATTTTGCTGTATTTCTTCACGCAGTTCTTTTTCCTTCAGATAAAAACTGTAGTTGCCTTCGTAGGTTATTAATTGCTGACGGGTCACCTCCACGGTTTTCGTTATCACATTATCCAGAAACCGCCTGTCGTGGGAAACGATAATGACGGCTCCTTCATAATTTCGCAGGTAGTCTTCAACCCATTCAATCGAGGGCAGGTCGAGGTGGTTGGTAGGTTCATCGAGCATAAGCAGGGAAGGCTTTTCCAGCAGCAATTTGGCCAGCATTACACGCATCCGCCACCCGCCTGAAAATTCTTTGAGTGGGCGGTGAAGGTCTTTTGTAGAAAATCCAATTCCTTCCAGCACTTCTTCAGCTTTTGATTGCAGCGAGTAACCACCCAGGTGATCGTACTTTTCCTGGATTTTGGCCAGCTTCTCCACCAAATCATCGCTGTACTCGGTTTCGAGTTTATGGATAATGGTTTCGATTTGCCGTTCCATATCCACCACCTCCTTAAAGGCCTCCATGGCCACCGTTAAAATGGTGTCTTCGGTTTGGTAAGAGAGCAGGTCCTGGTTCAGAAACCCGATGGTGCAGTCGTTGCTTTTGCTGATAGTGCCACTGTCGGGCCGCAGATCGCCATTTATAAGTTTTAATAAGGTTGATTTCCCGCGGCCGTTCAGCCCGATAAGCCCAATTTTGTCGTTCGGACGGATAAACATATCGGCTTCTTCATACAAGGCACGCCCACCAATGAAATACGAAAGGTTGGTAATAGAAATCATGGCCGCAAAGATAAAACTTGAACGTTAACTGATAAGTCTTCGAATAAATTCGGTTTCAGTTACCTCTCAAATCCCGTACATTCGCTTAAAACCAATACTGATGAAAATAGTTAAAACGTTGCTTCCTACTGTCTTACTGCTAAGTTGTGTTCTTCAATGCAACAACAAGCCGAAAGAAGAGCCTGTATTACCTGTTGCGCATGACAGGAGCATACCCGCCCTGACTGAGGCCTCCAAAGACCTGCCGTTGGATAAAATCAGGATGCCGGCCGGGTTTAAAATCGAAGTATATGCCGAAGTGGATAACGCCCGTTCCATGGTAATGAGTCCATCAGGAATCTTGTTTGTCGGTAACCGCAATGGCGATAAAGTGTATGCTGTAAAGGATACCGATGGCGATAACAAAGCCGATAAAAAGTGGGTGATTACGTCCGGTAAGAATATGCCCAATGGTGTAGCTTTTAAGGATGGTGACCTGTATGTTGCCGAGGTGAGCCGTATTTTGAAATTTCCGGATATCGAATCACGACTAAACAACCCTCCGCAACCGATCATCATCAACGATAAATATCCTGACAAAACGCACCACGGCTGGAAGTACATTGCATTCGGTCCTGATGGAAAACTGTATGTGCCGGTAGGTGCACCGTGCAACATCTGCGAGTCGGATGAGATTTTTGCAACCATCACCCGTATTAATCCCGATGGAAGCGGCCGGGAAATTTTTGCGCGGGGTGTGCGCAATACCGTTGGCTTTACCTGGCACCCCGAAACCAACGAAATGTGGTTTACCGATAACGGCCGCGACATGATGGGTGATGATTTGCCGCCCTGCGAACTGAACTATGCCCCCAAAGTAGGAATGAATTTCGGTTACCCGTATTGTCATGGCGGAACCATTAAAGATCCCGAGTTCGGCACTAAAAAACCTTGCAGCGACTTTGTTGCACCCGCGCAAAACCTGGGGCCTCATACCGCGCCACTCGGGTTAAAGTTTTACACCGGCAACATGTTTCCTGCCCAGTACAAGAACCAGCTCTTCATTGCCGAGCACGGTTCCTGGAACCGGTCAAAGAAAATTGGTTACCGGGTAAGCCTGGTAAAAATTCAGAACAACACCAAAGCAGTGAGTTACGAAACCTTTGCTGATGGCTGGATGGATGATGCCACCCAGAAGGTGTGGGGCCGGCCGGTAGATGTACTTGTACTCAAAGATGGCTCCATGCTCGTTTCCGATGATTATGCCAATGTGATTTACAGGATAACTTATAAATAACCATTCTATCCTCCCTTGAGGGGGGGGTAGATGGGGGGTGTATATGCATCCAATCCTTTTTGAAATCGGAAGTATAAAAATCTACACCTACGGGTTTATGATTGCCGTGGGTGTGGTGTTTGCTGTTGCTTACCTGGTTGTGCAGGGAAAGAAAGAAGTTAAACTTACGTTCGACCAGGCTAATAATCTGTTCCTGGTAATATTTGCGGCCGCGTTTATTGGCGGCAAAGTGTTTTTGTTTTTTGAAGACCCCTCACGCTACACTCACAACCTGAAGCAACTGTTTACAGGCAGTGGGTTTGTTTTTTACGGTTCATTTCTGTTTGCCGTGCCGGCCATGCTGTGGTTTTTTAAACGCAACAAACTGCCCGTTTACCAGATGCTCGACATCATGGCCGTTGTTACCTGCCTGGTGCATATGTTCGGCAGGATGGGCTGCTTTATGGCCGGCTGTTGCTATGGAAAGCCTACCGCTGCTTTTTTTGGCGTTACGTTTACCAACCCGGCCTGTCAGGCCAAACCGTTGGGCACTCCATTGTACCCTACACAGTTGATGGAAGCTGGCTTCATTCTGTTGGTCATGCTGACCTTGTTGTGGGTAAGGGCACGAAAACAATTTCACGGGCAATTGTTTTTGCTTTACCTCATGTTGTATGCCGTGGGCCGTTTTGTTCTGGAATATTTCCGGGGCGATGGCTCACGCGGTTTTGTTATAGAAAACTACCTGTCGAACTCCCAGCTGATAGCCCTTGCCCTGTTTGGTGCGGCAGTTTGGTTTTATGCGAGGTGGAAGAAATACCATGCTACCCGATAAGGTGATGTTTACCTAAACCATGTAAGGTTTTGACCCGAAAAGACAAAACTCTCTCTAGTAAGCCATTTTTTGTATTTAAAAGCCGATAAATCATCTCATTTTTGATCATTTAAAAATGGGCAGTTACCCTGTACCATTCCCGTGAATATTGCACGGTATGATAACGGGTAAATACTAAATTTTGCAGTGCAGTAGAGCTATGATTTTTAAAAAGACCCTAACATTTTTTTTCATCCTTTTAATTGGAGCAGCCTTTGCGCAACAACTAGTTAAAAAACCCTTCATTAACAGCCTTGAAGTTTTTGCCGGGACGGGGCTGTCGTTTAATTACGGGAATAAGTTTATTGAGAACTATGAGGATGAAAATATCAGCAATGAACGATTAACCAAAGTTGGTTATTTGGTGGGCTTTGGAGCTATTATATATCCAAAGAAACTATTTGAAATTCAAATTCGGTTTCAGCATGAGCAGAAGGGCACTAAAAATAAATTAATCTCACCTACATTGCCCGATGGTAATAAACTGATTACATATTCTGACTATAAAATTACTTACAACACTGTTTCAATTTCTCCTCGTTTTTGGTTTGGTAAGAATAATAACATCTGTATCGGACTGGGGGCATATCTCAGTAAGACTAAAGTTGTAGAAGGCTATTCTAAGGTTTTTGATACGTATACTGGTCACTCTAGTGAAGGCTATTTTAATGGTAGATACTTTTTTGATTTGGCTGATAACGGCTCTATTCAGTCCCTTACATGGATGCCGGGATTAACTGGGATAAGTAAAGATGATTTTGGTCTACTCCTTTCAGTCGGTTATAGATTTTCATTTAATCAAAGACATGGTTTAATAATTCAGGTGCAAGATATGGTGGGCTTAAATAACCTGAACAGGAATAACCCATATGATCTTAAAGAGTTCAATCACTCCTTAAGTTTTATATTATCCTATTTTATAATACCATCTAAAATTTAGAGCATTATGAAGAAACTATTCATGCTTTCATCCATAAGTTTTAGTCAAAATATTGACAAACTAACATCATCATCGGTACCTGGAACGGTCTGTCCCGTTGAGGACACCTCTTATGAAGTGATTAACATACCTCAAACCTTATCAAGTTGCAAGATTTCTTGTTCAGTAGTAAATGGTGTACCCTTTCAGGGGGATTGGGCCGTCCTTGTCAGTCGTTTGGGCGGCCAGGTCCTGGCTGGCGGCAAATTAAAGCAGGTGGGAACTGAATTGTGGCACACCCCAAATGAAGGCGCCATGGACTTACATGGTTTTACAGCTTTACCTGCAGGGAAGAGGAACCAAGCAGGCGAATTTGAGGGCAGGTATTATCAAACCGGTTTTTGGACATCAACAACATACGTTAACATCTTTGGTGAGGTAAATGAAGAGGAAGCTCTTAACTCGAGTCTTTCCCATCAATCTACAGTCATTGGAATTTGGGATCCAAAAAATAAACAGTCAGGATTAGCTTGCCGGTGTATTAAAGGATGAAAAGTAAGGCATTTACATAGAACTAAAAATCATCCGCTATATCGTTAATCTTCTTCTTCTTGTCGTCCTTCATCATTTTGTGTACCACATACGAAGTGTACAGCAGTTCCAGTTCGTTTTTTGAAGCCGCCTTAAACGTCAGGCTCAGGTTTTTGCCGGTCCATTTGTAAGTATCGTTGCGCACATCGTACACGGGTCTTCCGAGGACACTCTCCATGCCCTTCATCAGGCGGGTGTCTTTCTCGGTTATCACCAGGATTTCGTATATGTGATTTTTGTATGTCTTTACTTCAAGGCGGTTTACTTTCACTTCGCCAATGGTTAGGTAGGAGGGATCGGTTACTTCATACAGTTTGGCCGGGTGGTTGCCTTTTTCGGTAAAATCTTTTTTGAATTTTGCGCCCCGTACCGAATCAATGGGGTAGGTCATTTTAATGTCTTTAAAGCCGTTGCGCTTGTCCAGTTCGGTGAGGTCGTTCTGAGCAATGGCGGCAATGCCTGTAATAAGCACCAGGAAATGGATTAATAAAGTGGCTTTCATAGTTTCGGTTCAATGAATTGAATCGGTATAACAACCTTAACAGTATCCCAAATAAGCAAAAGGTCGGCCACGTTATTGCGCTGGTCGAACTGCATGGTAAAAGCCTCCCAGGGTATATCGGTTTGCTGAACAGCAATTTCAAACCGGAGGGCATCCATCTTTTGGTTGTAGTTGTAAGCACCCCAAAGGCCTACATCCTTGTTAAAAATTATCGTCCACTTGTCCTTTTGAGGGATGGTGAACATCGTGTAATTGCCTGCAGGAAGGAGTGTGCCATTTACGATAATGTCGCGGGTGGTGGTTAGTTCAGTTGCCTCGTTGGCACCGGTTCGCCACACTTCGCCATAGGGTACCAGGTGGCCGAAGATTTCGCGTCCGCGTTTATGGGGTTGTGAATACGTAATACGTACGTAAGTGTCCTTGTAACGCATGCTGACCAGCGCGAGCGGACTGGTGCGGGGTTTAACAGCCTCCTGTGAGTACAGAAAGCCGGGCGATAGCGTGAGCAGCAAAAAAAGCAGGCGTTTGGCCTTAGTCATGTTCGTCATTATCTTGGGCGAAGATAAACGCTTCGGATGGATTATCGGTAATGAAACACGATCGCCCTGCCTTTGATGATATTTTTATGGAATTGGCCGTGAACCTGGCCAAGCGGTCACATTGCATTAAACGGCATGTTGGTGCCGTCTTGACAAAAGATACCCGCATTATTTCCATTGGCTATAACGGGCCTCCATCGGGTACGCATAACTGCGATGAAGAATGGCCTGATGCAGGCTGCCCCCGTGATTCAAAGGGTGGTTGTTCACTGGCCATTCATGCTGAGCAGAATGCGATACTCTATGCGGTTAAAAACAAAACATCGGTAGAAGGTTCAACCCTGTATGTAACACTTTCGCCTTGCCTGGCGTGCGCCCGGATTATTTACTCCATGGGCATTAATCGGGTAATTTACCTGAAGTCCTACGCTGAGCACAAAGGCCTGCCTGAAGATGAGGGTGTAGAATTTTTAAAACGCTTTGGCGTACGCACCGAAAAGTACGCTGGCAAACTGGCGAATGTTACCCACATGATTTGACTGGCAGGATAACCGGAAAACTTGCCGGCTTATTTGTCTTTCAGCGCTTTTTCCAGGTCGGTAATCAGCTTGGCGGAAACTGACTTTTTATTTTTCTCTGCAGCTGCTTTAAGTACCGGCAGTGCTTTATATCCCATCTCATACAGACCTACCGGGTTCTTGTCATATCGGTAGCTGCCCAGGCACCATTGTATGTCGGCCTGCAGACCGGCTTCAATGTTGAGTGATTGTAGTTTATTCAACACCTGTTCACTTACTTTTTCTATAGCAAGCGGTTTAGTTGCTTTTGGTGCAGCCGGTTTAGTGCTTTTGTTTGTCTCAGATTTTTTGGAAACAGTCTTTGCCATGGGGATTCGGTTAAGTGATGTTGCAAAGTTAGATGGCTTACCGGTGTTAAGACAAGCAGGTAGCGTATTAATTTATTCAACCAAATGAATTAAGGGCGTTAACCGAACGAACTAAATTAAAAAAACGAAAGGGAAGCGATTCTGAACCACTTCCCTTCGCAAAGTCGTTAGGTAATTACCTAATTACTTCTTCTTCTTGGCAGCTTTCTTTGCCTTTTTCGCTTTCTTTGCCATAGCGTTTTTGTTTTTTTAGGTTAAAAAGATGTGAAAAGTTATAACAAAAAATTAATTCGCAAAAATTTTTGAAGAAAAATTTTCAGTTGATAAAAATTTTGCAGGTAAAAGTTATCCACATTCGCATCGATAACTTGCGCTTAAATAATATTCACTTCCGGTTGAAGATCAATTCCGAACTTCGCTTTCACTGATGCTTGAATGTCCCTTGCAAGTTGAAGAACATCCGTTCCTTTTGCACCGCCAAAGTTTACTAATACCAACGCTTGTTGCTCATGGACACCAACATTTCCCATGCGCTTTCCTTTCCATCCGCATTGTTCGATGAGCCAGGCCGCTGGTATTTTAACTCGCTGATTTTCAGTTTTATAACCGGGCATGCCTGGATAACTGTTTTTACGTTCGAGGTATGTTGATTCTTGCACTTCGGGGTTCTTGAAGAAACTTCCTGCGTTACCAAGTTGCTTCGGATTTGGAAGTTTGGATGAACGTATGCGGATGACAGCCTCGCTTACCGAACGAATGGTTGGGTGTGCAATCTGAAGTTGCTTCAGCGTGTCTTCTATGGCACCGTAGCCGGTGTGCAGTACGTGATTTTTCTTTGTCAACCTTAAAGTAATGCTTGAAATAAAAAATTTTCCCTTTAGCTCCCTCTTAAAGATACTTTCGCGATAACCGAACTCACATTCCGCATTGGTGTACGAGCGTTTCAAACCTGTTGCAGCATCAACTCCTTCTACCTGGTCCAATACATCTTTCAGTTCAACACCATACGCACCAATATTTTGGATGGGCGCTGCACCCACGGTACCCGGTATGAGCGACAGGTTCTCGATACCACCATAATTACTTTCCACACAATATGTTACCAGATTATGCCAGTTTTCACCAGCGGCCGCAGTAATCCATACCTCATCTTCGGTTTCGTGCTCAACACGTATGCCACGCAAAGCAACATGAACAACCAGCCCTGCGAATGGTTGTGTAAACAGCACATTGCTGCCTCCGCCCAGTATTAATACCGGGTTATCGCGGTAAACCGGATGGCTAAGTAATTCCCGCAATTCATCCTCGGAAGTGAGGGTAACAAAATACCGGGCTGGTTCGCTTATGTCAAATGTGTTGTAAGGTTGAAGATCAACGTCTTCGCGGATTGGTATCATGCAGCAGGGTTCTCTGCAAAAATGTGAAATATTTCGGTTAACCTGTTATAAGCGGATGTCGCTTTGCGGAATCTTAACCAGGCAAAACCGGCCGAACCTTCCACCAACAAAGGTCGTGGCACAGATAATTAAATCGCCTTCGGTGGTCTGTTTAATGGCGGCCACTTCCAGCGGATTGGAATACCCGATATACCGGCTTGCCAGAAAGGTTCCGCTAGCTTCATCATAAAAGTATAGACCCACCTGCTTTGATTTGGTATCAGCAGCAAACACCAATACCTGCTGATTTTTGATGGTTGCGCGCATAATCTTTACAGTTGCATCAGGCGTAAGCTCGGGCAACGTAAATCCTTCCAGGTCGGTGCTTGACGATGTGCCGGATGTGTTCAGATTAACTTTTGGCAGAAGAAAATTGTCTCCAAAATTAAAGCGGGCTGCTGCAAACGTATTACCCGAAACGGGTACTATGGCACTAAAGCCTCCGTCATCCTGCTGGCCCTGCACCACACCGTTGGGTACATCCTGACTGATGTCGGTGAATACCAGCGAAAAGGTGTAGTTGTAAAAACCATTAAAGAAGTACAAACTACCCGCTTTGCCGGTTTGAAACGGAAATTGGCGGCCCGTACGCAGGTAATGGTTGATGATGGGCTCCTCAACACCTTCGCCAGCACCAATGGTATAGCCTTTGGAGGAGCTAACCGAGCCGGTTGAGGTGATAATGGAAATGACACTTTCCAGGTTAACCGAGTTATAACTCAGGGCAATAATGTTGGTACCGTCCTGCGATGCGGCAGCCGGATAGGTGAGTGATGTACTAACCGGGGTGGCTGTAAAATTCTCACCGTTGGCATCTACGCGTGCTACATGGGTTTGAAGCGTGAGCGGATCCATGCACAGGAAGTAGTAATCCGCTCCGATTTTCATCAGGTCACCCACCGGGTTTACAAAACTTTCGTCAATCTCTTCATCGCTGATAAAATTTCCGAATTTGTCGGCTTTCAGCAGATAAATGCCGGTAAAGGTTGTTGTACTTAGTCTTCGGCCACCCAGCACCAGATAACCGCCATCGGATGTTTGCTGTACATCTATGGGGAAGTACGAGGCGCTGAACTGGTAGTTATCATAAATTTTGGTAAAGGCTTTTTCATCAAAGGCCGGATTGGTTTCTTCCAGGCATGCAACCTGTGCCAGCAAAAACAGAATCAGAAAAAACGTTTTTATCCGCATCATGAATATTTATTTCAGGTTAATGGAACTGTAGCCTTTGGTAAGGAACCGTAACGGAAACAGTGTACCCAGCGTAACAACAAACGAATTGATTTTGATGTCGTCCATCGCATCGCCAACACCGGCAAGCTGGGCGTTACCGTACCGGTTTTCGGTTGAATTGGCCAGGCTCATCCCTTTGCGGTACTGCAAGTCGAGATTAACCCGGATGTTGCCTACATGGTAGTTAACCCCTGCACCACCGATCAACGCCCACTGGTAATCGGCAAAAAGTTGCTTAGCACCAACAATGATGGGCTCGTTGGTAAACTCGTTTTGACCGCCCGAAGCATAATCAATGCCCGAAATAGTAACCGATTTGGTAGCATCAATCAACGCGGTATAAACGGCACCAACCTGTACATAAGGCCGCAGTCGTGTGCTGGCAAAATCGTAGCGGAACAGCAGCGGAAAGTCGGCATAATCAATTTGTTGTTTCTGAGCATAGGTTAGTTCAAGCCGGTTTTCCGGAATACCCGGATCTTCCCACAGGTACTGATTGGTGTACGAAAAAATTGCATTGCGGTAAGCCGGTTGAAAACTTACAGAGAAACCTTTGTAGTAAAAGCTAACTTCAAGACCGGCCACAACGCCCGGATGCTTGAAGTTATCATAAGCTTTAGCTGATGGTGTGTAGTTTACGGGACTCAAGGCTGAGTAGGCTGTTACAACATCGGCACCCGAGAGGTTGATACCTGCTTTAAAGCCAAGCCACCACTGCTTTTCAAGAAATTTTGCATCCTGCGAGTTGCCTGCGTTGTAAGAGGTGGGGGCCTTTCTGCGTTGCTGGGCGTGCAACAAAAGTGTTGTTATGAACAGACAGGGTATAAGCAGATAGAGTTTCTTCATGCGCTAGCGAATTATAACCAGTTTTTTTGAGGCTTCGAAGGAGGTTGTCTTCATCCTGAAAATATACATTCCGGGCGAAAGGTACGATACATCGTGGGTAACACGGTGCTCGCCCGGCTCGTAAACCCGGTTGGTTATTTGGCTGATACAATTGCCGCGCTGGTCAAACAAATCAATAGTTACTGTACCCGTTGCATTGACTTTGAATGAAAAGGTAGTTGAGGTGCGGGCCGGATTGGGGTAACATTCGTTTAAGGCAAAGCGTGAGGCAACAAAGTTTTCGGTGCCGGTAACTACTTCCAGGGCAAGGGTAAGGGGTTGAAAGAACGTACCCGGTTCATCGGGGTTTTCGCCATCAATGAAATTACCAAAGAATATATCATTGGTGATTTTGGTTTTGTCCACCAACATCCAGTCTTTAAGCAGGTTGGCATATACTTGCCGGTAATCGTATTGCATCTCTACGTTGTCCTTAGTCATGTCGGGAACCACCCCGTTTACTCCCGGCTTAACATGTTTACCGAAGATTAGTATAGGGCCTCCGGTTCCATGGTCGGTACCATAACTTCCGTTGGAGTGTACGCGCCTGCCGAACTCTGAAGTTGTTACTGTAAGCACACGTTCTTCCAGGCCGCGGGCTTTCAGGTCGTCCTGAAATGCTTTCATCGCTGTGGAGATATGATACATCAATGCAGCGTGTGCGCCCATGGTGGGGTCGTAGCTCTCTACCTGCTCAGCATGGGTATCAAACCCACCAATTTTCACCATAAACACTTTTGTTTTGCAGCCCCCGGCCAACAGCCGGGCCACCAGTTTTAATTGTGCGCTCAGCGGATTGCGCTTGCTGCCGCGTGGTGCATTAAAGGGATAAATTTCAGGGTAGGTAACCGTTGTGTTTCCACCGGCCAGGTAAACCTGGTACAGGCGTTGCGCATAATCATCAGTTTTCTTCTCCAGGCCCAATATCCAGTTCATCTCGTGCCAATAGGGAGAGTTTTGTACGGAAAGCGGTGGCCTGCCTCGCGGATCAATATCAACATCCTGAAAACCCTCTAAATCCTCTACCAGTTGTGCAAAACCTGCCGGATCGTTTAAGGATATGGAGGTGGGTATATTTCCCTGCTGATGAAAGATGAGCGACACATCGTTGCCCATTTCAATACCCAGCGGGTCGGGCATATCGGGATTGGGGAAGTCTTCCGGGTAAGTTCCTAAATCAGCATATTCCTGCTGGAGGAATCGACCAACCCATCCGGAAGGATAATAGTCATCAAATCCGCCCCCCATAAACCAAATGTCTCTGCCCCGGAAGTGCGAGCCGTTGTTGTTTTTGTACGAAACGCCCTGTACGAAAGCCATCCGACCGTTGTCATACATGCCTTTTATGGCCTGCATGTCCGGATGCAACCCAACTTGCTGGTTGGCCGGCAGTGTGCTGTCGAGCATGATGGCCTTACGCAAACTGTTTTGCTTGGGTATGGCGATATTGGCCCTACGGCTGTAATAGAGGTCATATTGCTCAATCGGTATTAAGGTATTCAGTCCGTCATTACCTCCGTGCAGTTGCAGAATGATCAACACCCGATCGTTATCGCTTTGCTGGGCCAGCATGGAGAGCGGGTTCCAGGCCATGGCTTTCATGGGTATGCCGCTGATGGTGAAGGGCAGGCCTGCGGCTATCGGAATTTTCTTTAAAAAATCTCTGCGTCTCATAGGCTACTGGAGTTGGTATTCGGGTGATTGCAGCATGGCGTTAAACAGATTTTCCAACTGGCTGGTCATTGTGCCAATGCCAATCTCGTTGGTCCACCGGTTTGTCCAGGCTGCTTCCGGATCGGGATCAATATCCGATAGGAAGGTAACCAGGAAATAATTCAGCCGTTCAGCCGTAATGGTGGCTGTGTCATCGTTGGCTGCGTCAAATGTCAAATTATCGGTAACAGGTAGCAGGTATTTAGCCAGTTCAATAACCAGGTTACGGGCATTAGCCGCCAGCGCGTTGTTAATGTTGTTGCGCACAAACGAATACACGTTCACTTTAAGCATGCCGGGTTCGGTGGCTGTAATCAGGCTCCGGATGTATGAGTACCGGTTGGCCAGGTAGTTTACCGTTATCCAACTGCGATGGTAAATGGGGAACTGGTGGTAGGCATCATAGCCGGCTACATCAAAAGGCTGGTAAAAAATCATACCCTGATTGTCCATCCGGCTGTTAATCTCACCGGTGATTTCATAAAATCCTTGAGGATCAGCGGCCATCTCGGGGACAGCAACCTGAAAAAATCGTAACGAGCCGGTAACCAAATCGAGGGGCGATTTAATGATGCCACCAAACTTATCATCGCCCACACCGGCAGCGGCTTCGTAGAAGTGCTGGCTTCGCAACAGGTTTTCAATTACCGGCTGCAGTTTGTAGTTGTTGGCCCTGAAAGTATCGGCCATTACCGAGATAATATTGGTGTTGATGGCATCCGTAATCTCATGATACACGAAGAAGCGATAAATTTTACGGCAAATGTGGCGTGCGGTCTCATCCTGCGCATAGATCATTTCAACGAGTTGACTGATCTCATCAAGAGCGCTTTCCAGCGTGGGTTGTGATCCATTAAGCAAGAGTGGATTTGGCTGAATGATATATGGCTGGCCGGTATTTATGTCAATAAACCGATCAGAAAATTGCTTGATGCCGTTATCATGGCTGGAGGCATTTGTAACTGACCCGCGTACCCGCCCACGGGGAAGCAGTGTATCCGGATCGATAGTCGAGAATGAGTTATCAAAATCAAACCCGGAGAGGACGCGTGCGGCCTGCTGCACATCCTGTTCTTTAAAATAGATGTAATCGCCTGCTCCGGTAGGCGGAGGCAGGCTGTTTTCAAGGCCCCGGCCTATGGAATAGAGTTCCAGCAGCTCGCGTGCGTAGTTTTCATTGGGGCTTCCGTTTACATTCAGGTTGCCATCAAGCAACCGCAGCATGGCATTATCTACGCTGATCTTTTTTGTCAGCTCTTTAAAGTTTAGTTTTTCGGCCGGAACAACGGGGCTAACGAGGGCATCCAGGGCGTATAGTCTGAAAAGTTCGGTTTGATAATACAGCGCCCGGCTGCTGTTGATTTTTTCGGCAATGGCGGTGAAGTGAGTGTGGAGAAAGAATACCAGTTTTTCACGGGCCGAGTAGGCCAGTGCCGAGGCATCTGAAATGCCTGCGCTCATCATTTGGCCGATAAACCAGCGTTTGAACAACTCCAGGTATTCAAATTCCATCTTATTCGGGTCGGTAATACCAGTAATCACCCAGGCTTCGTTTGTATCGGGGTCAACCGGTGGAGGTGTAGCCGGCAGAGGTTGGCGATAAAGTTGTTGAACGGCCTGCCCCGGGTTTAGTGCGGCAAAGGCATCAATCTGCGCTTTCGTGGCGCCAAAGGTTGCTCTTCTGAGTAAATGGGCTGCCCGCTTGGTGCCCAGTGTTCCAAAAAATTCCGGTAACGGCATACTTACGTTCTATATCAGTGGCATTTTATTCCGAAAAAATCTAAATCTTTTACAATTTACAGATGAAGTGCATTTTTACCCGACTATTGTAGAAAATATCCTTCAACCGCGTGTTACCGGTATTTTGTTTAATCTTTATTATCAACAATGAAACTCATTGAATGTCCGCGCGATGCCATGCAGGGCCTTGAGGGTTTTATACCTACGGCACAAAAGGTAAGGTATATTAATACATTACTGGAGGTGGGTTTTGATACGATTGATTTCGGAAGTTTTGTTTCAGCAAAGGCCATTCCTCAAATGCGCGATACAGCCGAAGTGCTTGAACAACTAAACTGGCAGCAAAGCCGTTCAAAACTGCTTGCTATTGTAGCGAACAGACGGGGCGCTGAAGAAGCCTTGCAGTACGAGAGCATAACTTATCTGGGTTTCCCGCTTTCTATTTCCGAAACCTTTCAGCAACGCAATACCAATAAATCCATTACCGAAGCGCTGAATACCGTTGCAGAAATACAGGAGTTGTGTGTGGTGCGGAACAAGCAACAGGTGGTGTACATCAGCATGGGGTTTGGCAATCCGTATGGCGATCCCTACGATGCCGATGTAGTAGGGCGTTTTGTTGATATATTAGTAACCTTGGGTGTTCGCATTGTGTCGCTTGCCGATACCATTGGCGCGGCTACTTCTGAAAATATTACACACTTGTTTGGTAACCTTACACGCACGTATCCGGGTATTGAAATTGGTGTTCATCTGCACTCCAATCCGGCATCGGCCTACGCGAAGATTGAAGCTGCCTGGAAGGCCGGTTGCAGGCGGTTTGACGGAGCTATTAAAGGTTATGGCGGCTGCCCGATGGCGAACGATGAACTGGTGGGCAACATTGCCACCGAAACCATTATTGCTTTTCTCGATTCGATAGGTGCCACACCCAATTTAAACGGCCAGGCCCTGGCCGAAGCCATGCGCATTTCAACTGAAATCTTTCCAAACCATTGAAAATATTACGTTTGGCTGCTTTCGTATGCACAATGCTATAAGTTTGCATTGCGTAATAATAATGTGGCGATGAAGAATGTGGTATTGGCAGTTTTTATAGCAACAGGTACCCTTGCCTGGGCTCAAACAGCAAAAGAGTACACCAACCGCGGCAGGGAATTGTATGAAAAGGGTGAATACGTTGAGTCGCTCCTCAACCTGAACAAAGCCATTGAAGTTGATCCAAACTATGCTGCCGCCTACTACCTGCGGGGTAACATTAAAGATAAATTTGATGATCGCCACGGCTCGATGAAAGACTACAACCTGGCCGTTGAGAAGAACCCAAAGTTTGCCGAGGCCTTCTTTGCCCGGGGCAATGTGAAAATGAAATTACAGGATTATTACGGAGCTATTGATGATTATACAGCTGCTATTGCCATCAACGAAAATTATGTTGAAGCCTATTACAACCGGGGTAAAGCCAAGCAATATTTACAGGCCTACCAGGATGCCATTAACGATTGCACTAAAATCATCCAGATAAACCCTAAAAGTATTGATGCCTATTACATGCGCGGCCTTTTACGCATTGAGTTTGGCGATATGAAAAACGGCTGCCTGGATTTGAGCAAAGCCGGTGAATTGGGCGATCTCAAAGCCTATGAACTCATTAAAGAAAAATGCAACCAAAAGAATCAGGAAGATAAGTACTAGGTAATAAGCTGATATTGCTTTCCGGGTAACGACTTAATAAGTCCCTTAAATTCCAGATTCAGTAAAACCGATGCCAGTTGGCTTACCGGCAGGTTGGTTTTCCAGCTTAGTTCATCGATCAAATCAGGACTCTTCTTAAGGAGCTGTTCAACCACAGCGCGTTCGTTTTCTTCTAACCCATCAAGCGAAGGAACTGCCTTTTTCTTTTTTACAGGCTGAGCCACACTCCAGTTCATAATGTATTCAATGTCGTTAACCGAGGTGAGCAGGTGGGCCCGATTTGTCTTTATCAGGTTGTTGCACCCCTCCGAGTAAGTAACGCCTACGCTACCCGGATAGGCAAACACATCGCGGTTATAGCTATTGGCAATTTCAGCCGTAATTAATGCTCCGCCTTTTGCTGCGGCCTCTACTACCACCAGGGCATCGCACAGGCCCGCGATAATGCGGTTTCGTTGCGGAAAGTTGTGTGCATCGGGTTTTGTGCCAAACGGATTTTCGGTAATCAAGCCTCCGGTGTCGATCATCTTTTTGGCGATTTCTTTGTGCGCTGCCGGGTAGATAATATCCATGCCGCTGCCCATTACCGCAACAGTGGATAATCCACATTTAAGAGCTGCTTTATGGGCGTGGATGTCAATACCATAAGCAAGTCCGCTCAAAATCAGCGCCTGATGAGGCACCAGCGCTGAAACCAATTCTTCTACCCGTTCTTTACCGTAAGGCGTTGCCTGGCGCGTGCCCACCACGGCCACGATTTTATCGGCCTCTAAATTCAGGTTTCCTTTGGTGTAAATAACCGAGGGCGCATCGGGTACCTGCTTTAGCCGTGAGGGGTATTCTTTATCGGTGTAAAACAGAATAGTTACTTGTTCTTTTTCTGCTCTTCGTAATTCTTTCTCGGCCCGGTCGAACGGCTTTCCATTCTGCACGGCCTCAACAGTTTTTGGACCGATGCCGGGTATCTTCAGAAGTTTTCCTTTGGGCAGTTGAAATACTTTTTCGGCCGAACCGGTATAGCTAACTAGCTGGCGGATGAGGTAATCGCCAACACCGGGAACAAAATGCAAAGCCAGCAGGGATAGTCGTTCCTGATTCATTAAACTAAAATAGCGAGGCTAAAACAAGGCTAAATAGGCCGAGTTGACTATTGCGGAAGCCGGTCGCGCACTTCAACCAGGAATTTCCGCACCGTTTTAAGCGAATCAATCAATTCAAGTTTGTCCTTTACGTCAAACTCGTTGTTGCGAAGCATCTCTTTGGCGCCCTGCAGAGTGAACCCTTTTTCTTTAACCAGGTGATAAATGGTACGCACACTTTCAATATCTTCCTTGGTAAACTGACGATTACCCTTGCGGTTCTTTTTTGGTTTGATGATGTCGAACTCTGATTCCCAGAAACGAATCAGTGAGGGTGCCACATTGAAGATTTCGGCTACTTCTCCGATGGAGTAGTAGAGTTTTTCGATTTCTTTTTCTTTGTACGCCATCTTATTGAGCAAGGTAAGTAATAAATCCATTTTCGTCAAAGTGCAGCGGCACTTCGGGGAAATCTTTTTTTGTAAGCTCAATTGTTTTAGCCAGTGCGCGCTTTTCCGGATCAATTTTTACCCTGTCGCGGGCAACCTGGTAGGTTGAAGTAATGAACCCGTTCAAAAATCGTCCGTTCCGGTCGGTAACTACTTTAATAATAGGCGCTATACCGTTTATACCCGATACATTAATGCCCCCGTAAGTGCAAAAATTCCCCAT
>JAKLJG010000023.1 GCA_023151255.1 Cyclobacteriaceae bacterium
GGGGTTTAAGGATTAGGCACTAAAAATAGGTGTTAATGGTTAATTTACAAGGTGCTAAACATCAAATTTAATACCCTGTGCCAGTGGCAAGGTGTTGCCGTAATTGATGGTGTTGGTTTGCCTGCGCATGTATACCTTCCAGGCGTCTGAACCGGACTCCCTTCCGCCACCGGTTTCCTTTTCACCGCCAAAAGCCCCGCCAATTTCAGCACCTGATGTTCCGATGTTGACATTGGCAATACCACAGTCAGAACCTGCGTATGATAAAAACTGCTCCATCTCTTGCATGTGGGTGGTCATAATGGCCGAGGATAATCCCTGTTTAACTCCGTTTTGATATCCGATAGCCTCTTCAAGTGTCTTGTATTTAATCAGGTACAGTATCGGTGCAAAGGTTTCCTGCTGCACAATGGAAAAATGATTTTTAACTTCGGCTATAGCAGGCTTTACATAACAACCCGATTCGTAACCTTTACCTGTAAGCACACCGCCTTCAACCAGGAACTTTCCACCTTCCCTTACAATTTTTTTCAAAGCATCCTGATACAAAGCAACAGCCTGCTTATCGATAAGCGGCCCAACATGATTGGACGAATCCAGCGGGTTACCAATCTTCAATTGCGAATAGGCCTTGCGAAGTTTTTCTTTAACTGTCGTGTATACTTTTTCATGAATAATAAGCCTGCGGGTGGTGGTGCAGCGCTGCCCTGCGGTACCAACCGCACCAAACAACGCTCCGCGAATGGCCATATCCAAATTGGCATGCTGAGAGATAATAATGGCGTTGTTACCTCCCAGTTCGAGTAAGGCACGCCCCAGGCGTTCACTCACGGTTTTACCAACCGCCTTACCCATGCGTACCGAACCGGTAGCCGACACCAGCGGAATCCGTTCATCCTGAGCCAGCAACTGGCCGATTTTTGCATCGCCATTAACGATGCAGGATACGCCTTCGGGCACATTATTTCTGGTAAATACTTCTGTAACAATGTGCTGGCAGGCAATGCTGCAAAGCGGGGTCTTCTCCGAAGGCTTCCAGATGCACGTGTCGCCACACACCCACGCAATCATGGCGTTCCACGACCATACAGCCACCGGAAAATTAAATGCCGAGATGATACCCACCACGCCCAGCGGATGGTACTGTTCATACATGCGGTGGTGCGGGCGTTCGCTGTGCATGGTAAAGCCGTGCAACTGCCGCGAAAGGCCCACAGCAAAGTCGCAGATGTCAATCATCTCCTGAACTTCGCCCAGCCCCTCCTGGTACGACTTGCCCATTTCATATGAAACCAGTTTACCCAAGGGCTCTTTATACTGACGCAGCGCCTCACCAACCTGGCGCACAATTTCACCACGCTTGGGTGCCGGCCATTGGCGCCACTCCTGAAAGGCCTTGTGTGCCTGCTTTACTACAGCCTCAACCGACTTTCCATCGGCAGAAAAAACAGAACCAATCAATTTACCATCAACTGGCGAAACGGATTTGAGCTGCCTGCTTGTTTTGTATGATTTCTTTCCGGTTGAAACACCGGGGTTAGTTTTTTTTACGCCCAACGTACTGAGCGCGTCCTGAATTCCAAATGCATCCATTACTACGGCTTAAAGTTGCCGCCACAAAACTACATTTTTACCACTCGATTCCGTATGATTTTTTTTCACCATTTAAATAATATCCTTCCAGTAAAATCCCTCCCTTTTTGTACTGAAGCATACGGTTAAAATCCTGCACATCGTCTACCGGCACCTTATCCAAAAAGCCGATGACAAATCCCTTCTGTACACCAGCCTCCTTCCACTTGCCCTCCGCAGCCATAACCAATACCCCGCCTTCCAGGTTAAGCCGGGCTAAATCGTTAAGCGGTACCGCTTCAAGCATAAGCCCTTCAGGCCCTTTTGAATCATCTTTCACCTGCAGCACTTCCTTACCCGAGTTGTCCTTGAGTCGCGCTGAAACTTCAGCGGTTTTCCCTTCGCGGATGTAGGTTACTGTTACGGTTTTACCGGGTCGTTTCCTTGCAACCCACTCTTGCCACTCTGAAACCGAGGTAACCGGATGCCTATCAATTGCCGTAATCACATCGCCTTCAACAATGCCCGACTCTTCGGCCGCGCTGCCCCGGTTAACGCGTCTCACCAGTACGCCCTGGCTAATGGTCAGGTTTAATTGTTCAGCTATTGTCGCGTCAACATTCTCGATTTGAACACCAAGCAAACCCCGTTGCACCTGTCCATATTCCAGTAAATCATCCATTATCTTTTTCACGAGGCTAACCGGAATAGCGAATGAATAGCCGGAATACTGACCGGTGGAGGTAGCAATGGCTGTGTTAATACCGATGAGTTCGCCATGTAAATTAACCAGGGCCCCTCCGCTGTTGCCCGGGTTCACGGCTGCATCGGTTTGGATAAACGACTCGATCTGCAGGTTGTTCCTGTCGCGGAGCACACCAATGTTTCGTGCTTTGGCGCTGACGATGCCGGCTGTTACCGTTGAGGTCAGATTAAAGGGATTACCGATGGCCAACACCCATTCACCGGGGCGCACGTTATCGGAATTACCGTACCGGATGAAAGGTAAATTTTTAGCCCGCACTTTTAGCAAGGCTAAATCCGTACTCGGATCTGTGCCGACAACCTTGGCGTAGAACCGCTGATTATTATTTAACACCACCTCAATGTTGGTGGCATCTTCAATAACGTGGTTGTTGGTAACGATGTACCCGTCATCGGTAACGATAACACCCGAGCCCGAGCTACGCATGGGCGAACGATAATAATACTCAAGCGGATTCAGGCTGAAGGCGCCCGGGCCATAAGATGTACGGATATGCACCACCCCGGCAATAACCTTATCAGAAGCTGCTAAAAAATTTAGTTCGTTCGGAACGTTATAACCCGAGTCGGTTGCCTGACCGGTTAATTTAATCTGGCGCTGTTCAATTGACTGATAGGAAACTTCATTTTTATCCAACAGATTAGTGAACCAGGAACCCGCCACACCGCCCGCAACGGCTGCCACCAGCACAACTAAATACACGCGCTTCATAGCTGCATCATTTCAATTAGAAAGGTAGCGGAAATTATTCGGAATAAACTCCGGATTTATACTGAAATTGAATAAAAAAAGCCCGTCCGGTTGTAACGGACGGGCTGCAAAAACTAACCTGCGGGTAATTAGTCAATCTTGATGCTGGTCTTCAGGGTTTTCTTCTCATCCTTCGGAACGGTAATTTCCAGAATACCATTAACATACTTGGCGCTGATTTTAGCGCTGTTGATGTTTTCAGGCAATGAGAAGGAGCGGCTGAAGGTGCCATACTGGGTTTCGATTGAATGAAAATTATTTTCATTCTTCTCCTGAGTGAACTTCCGTTCACCGCTGATGGTCATGTAATTTTCATTCAGGTCGATTTTGAAATCTTCCTTGTTCATCCCCGGCACGGCAACATGGAGTTGGTAAGCCTTGTCGTTTTCCATGATGTCCACACGGGGCACAAACGAATAAGCCGAACCGCCAGAGCGGGTAAGCGTATCGTTAAAAAAACGGTCAATCAGGTTGCTGAAGGATGTCGGTACGAAATCGTTCAGCGCGGTGTTATAACGTATCAGGTTCATAGTTGTAAAGTTTATGGTTCAACATTCATTTTGTTTGCATTCAACACTTTCTGAAAAAGCATGCCGATAGAATTTTCAGGTCATAATGGCATAAATCAGGTGATTGTAGGGCAATAAATAAGTCATTATGTCTGAAAATGTTAACCGAAAGAGTTTATAAGGCTGATGAACTTCGAAACTTTACCAACTGCTAAAATCTCTGCAAAACATTATTATCAATGCTTATCTTTCAGATTAAGTATAGCTGTCCACCTATGAACCTATCGACTTTAGATGCGCTTGTTTTTATTTCATACTGTGCTTTAATCCTGGGTATCGGTCTTTATGTTTCGCGCGATAAAAAGGGTCACCAAAAAAATGCCGAAGACTATTTTCTGGCGGGTAAGTCGTTGCCCTGGTGGGCCATTGGTGCTTCACTGATTGCGGCCAATATTTCGGCCGAGCAATTTATCGGCATGTCGGGTTCAGGTTTTGCTATCGGGCTGGCCATTGCCTCGTACGAGTGGATGGCTGCTGTTACCTTACTCATCGTTGGTAAATACTTTCTTCCTATTTTCATTAATAAAGGTATTTACACCATCCCGGAGTTTGTAGAAAAACGGTTCAGCACTAATTTAAAAACCATCCTGGCTGTGTTCTGGATTGCCTTGTTTGTTTTTGTAAACCTAACTTCGGTGATGTACCTGGGCGCACGGGCTATGGATACGGTAATGGGCAGCGGTGATGGCAGCCTGATGATCTATGCCATCGTTGGGTTAGGCCTTTTTGCTGCTGCCTACTCGCTATACGGGGGCCTTTCAGCCGTTGCGTGGACGGACGTAGTACAGGTAGTATTGCTGATTGCTGGCGGATTGATCACCACGTTCCTGGCTTTGCAGCATGTATCGCCTACGGGCAACATCTGGGATGGATTTGCACACATTTACCAGGTGGTACCCGAAAAATTTTCGATGATTTTATCCAAGGGAGAAATCATTACACCCGATGGTAAAGACGCCTGGTGGGACTTACCGGGTCTGTCGGTGTTGTTGGGAGGAATGTGGGTTGCTAATATTTACTATTGGGGGTTTAACCAATACATTATTCAGCGAACGCTGGCGGCTAAAAACATTAATGAGTCGCAAAAGGGAATTGTGTTCGCAGCCTTTCTTAAGCTCATTATCCCGCTGATTGTAGTTATCCCCGGCATTATTGCCTTTGTACTGAATGCCGATGCAGGAGGAACATTGAATGCCAGCACCGTTGATCCCAGCTTTCTGACTAAAGAAGGAGCTATCGCCAATGACAATGCTGCCCCCTGGCTGATCAAAAGTTTTGTTCCGGTTGGGTTAAAGGGGTTGGTGCTTGCCGCACTAGCAGCGGCCATTGTTTCCTCGCTGGCCTCCATGCTAAACTCAACAGCCACCATTTTCACCATGGACATTTACCGGCCGTATGTGAATAAAAGTGCATCTGACAAACAAACCGTGCGTGTAGGCCGCATTACCGCGGCTGTTGCGCTGGGAATTGCCATGCTCATCGCCCCGATGTTGGGTAACCTGGGGCAGGCGTTTCAGTTTATACAGGAATATACAGGTGTAGTCAGTCCGGGTATTTTAGCGGTGTTTCTGGCTGGATTATTCTATAAAAAAGCTACCAACAACGGAGCCATCTGGGGCGTAGTGGCATCCATACCGATAGCCCTGTATTTTAAAGTGGCGCCCAACGGCTGGTCGGATGCTGCCGTTTTTGTAAACATACCTTTTCTGGACCAAATGTTCGCTACTGCATTGCTATCGCTTGCCATTATCGTTGCAATAAGCCTGGCCGAAGGGAAAGGCAAAACGGATGAAAAAGGTATTGCCCTCACATCGAACCTGTTTAAAACCAGCCCGGCCTTTAACATTGGGGCAACCATTGTACTGCTAATCTGTGCGGTGTTGTATGCGGTGTTCTGGTAAAGTGAAAACTACAGTAATTCAAATTCAGCCTGGAGTACATCGCGCGAATTACCGCCAACAAATACTTGAAATTTACCGGGTTCAGCACCATAGGTTAAGTCGGCACGGTAAAATGAAAGTTCTCTTTCGGTTATTGAAAAACTTATGGTTCGCGTTTCACCAGGTTTCAGGTTAATTTTTTTAAAGGCTTTTAACTCTTTTACAGGCCGGGTAATGGAGCCAACCAAATCGCGGATATACAATTGCACCACTTCGGCACCTTCGCGCGTACCACTATTGGTTATTTCAACGGTTACCCGGATGGAATCCTGGGGCCTCATTTCTTTGCTGCTCAGGGTTAGATTACTATAAGAGAATGTAGTATAGCTAAGGCCATAGCCAAATGGATAGACCGGATCATTGGAAACATCCAGGTAATTAGAACGAAACTTCTGAAACCAAAGTCCGCTGGCAAGCGGTCGGCCTGTGTTTTTTTGAGCGTAATACATCGGTAATTGTCCGACATGCTGTGGAAACGTTGTAGTTAGTTTCCCCGAAGGGTTAACATCACCAAATAATACATCCGCAATAGCATCGCCTGCTTCACTCCCGCCAAACCACACATTTAAAATAGCCGGGACATTCTCATTCTCCCAGGTCAGGGTCAAGGGTCTTCCGGTAAACAACACAAGCACAACCGGTTTACCGGTATTCACTAATGCTTTAAGTAAATCTCGCTGAGTTTGAGGGATATCGATGTTTACCCGACTGGCGGATTCTCCGCTCATCTCAGCCGATTCACCTACAGCAGCCACAATTACATCAGCCGATTGGGCAATCCGTAGGGCCTCAGCCCGGATAATCTCAGGAGAACGTGGATCGCGGTTGAGTGACTTACCAAACATGGTTGCCCGCTCTTCAACCAAGGGATCTTCGTGCAGGTTTGAGCCCTTAGCATAAATAATTTTTGCTTTATCGCCTACGGCTTTTTGCAATCCTTGCAAAACAGATACCGATTCTGAAAACCGCGCAGCAACGCTCCAGGTGCCGGTCATATTCGTTGGTGCATTTGCCAACGGGCCCACCAATGCAATCGTTCCTTTCTTTTGCAAGGGTAATACATTATTATTCTTTAGTAGAACAAAACTTTGAGCAGCAGCGATTCGTGCAAATTTCCGGTTTTGCTCGGTAAAAATTTCTGATTTAGCGCGATTTTCATCGCAATACCGGTAAGGGTCATCAAATAGTCCAAGTTTAAACTTTGCGGTAAGAATTCTTTTGCAGGCTGCATTTATTTGCTGCTCGCTTATTTTTCCTTCCTTTAATGATTTGGTCAGTGTGGTAAGCAGGCCTTCACTCACCATATCCATATCCAGGCCGGCAGCCAACGCTTTGGCCGATACAGACTGTAAATCGCCATAGCCATGATCGATCATCTCGCTTACACTGGTGTAATCTGATACGATAAACCCGTTAAAGTACCATTGGTTTCGCAACACTTCAGTTAGCAGCCATTTATTAGCTGTAGCCGGAATGCCATCAACCTCATTGAACGATGTCATTACACTTCCTGCTCCGGCTTCAACAGCTGCTTTGTAGGGAACAAAGTACTCGTTGTACATTCGGTAACGGCTCATATCAACGGTGTTGTAATCCCGACCGGCTTCGGCTGCTCCATATAGTGCAAAGTGTTTTACACAAGCCAGAATAGTGTTGTTTGCAGCCAAGTCACTTCCTTGATAGCCCCGCACCATGGCTTTGGCAATTTCAGCGCTTAAAAATGGATCTTCTCCGTTACCCTCGGATACTCTGCCCCAACGTGGATCACGACAGAGGTCAACCATGGGCGAGAATGTCCAGTTTATTCCGTCTGCACTTGCTTCCTGGGCTGCTATGCGAGCGGTGTGCTCTATTAATTCCAGATCCCAACTGCAGCTCAAACCTAGCGGGATTGGAAAAACCGATTCATACCCATGAATTACATCCATTCCGAATAATAACGGGATCCCGAGGCGACTTTTCTCAACTGCTATTTGCTGCATTTCTTTGATTGCCTTGACAGATTTAATATTGAATAGTCCTCCTACCATTCCTTGTTCAATTTTTTTTGCGATCTCTGAGTTTGCTGCCTGGCCGGTTGTAAACTGTCCGGCTGATGGAAGATTAAGCTGGCCTATTTTTTCTTCCAGTGTCATACGCTGCATCAGGGAGTCGACCTTCCGGTCAAACTCAGTATCGGATAATTTTTCCTTTGTTATGCAGGAGAAACCAAGGAAAAAAACTGGCATCAGTAGAAGATTTTTCATAGTTTCATTAATGATACGTGAACCCTAATTTTTGAAGCCCTTCCTTAATCTCGGGGGCTTCCATAAAAAGTTTCCAGAGTAGGCCCGTACGATAATTCTCAATCATTACCGGTATTGGGCCTTGGTCAATAGCCAGGTAATGTGGCAATAACCAGTTGTATTGAAAGCTAAATGCATCGTAAGGGCCATAGGGCCCAATGAGAGAATCTCTTTCAGGGGCATACAGAAATTTCAAAAATTGCATGCTTTCTTCAGGTGTATAAGGGAAGGATGATAAAGCTGCTGTCGGTGAAATTACGCCCAAATCATTTGTGGGCTGGTGTGCAGCATAGCCTATCATGGAGTAACTGGAGGTAAGGCCCCAGCACGACTCGCCATAGCCTTTAAAATTTTTCGGATTTTCACTACAGTAGCGGTAGTGAATTAGTGCATGGTTTTGGTTTAAGTCCCAATAGTTGGCGTACCGATCAGTAAGTTTGCGCGGGTCGAGCCCTAGATAAGAATAATGTGCCCAGAACAAGGGCCCTACTGGGTCATCGCTGTGTTCATAGTGATCAAGTACGGTAGGTAAACCGTAAAATATGCGGGATGTCTTTATTTTTCCATTTCTTGCCCATCCGTTATGATAAACTTCCGGTTTTACCAGATGGGTTGGTGAGGCAGCTGCCAAAACATACGCAATTAAACATTCGTTATAACCCCCGATAGGAAAATTCATCTCCCAGCCGTAGGTAGGAGACCAATGCCAATAGAGCACATCCTTACCGTTGGTGTACCAGTTCCAATCCACCTGCTTCCATAGGGTATCAATTTTATTAGCCAGTTCTTTTTCTTCAGGATTACCATTTTTAAAATATTCACGCACGGTAAGCAGCCCCTGAACGAGGAATGCGGTCTCAACAATATCACCACCATCATCTTTTTTACTGAAAGGCTTTACCTTTCCTGTTTCACCATTGAGCCAATGCGGCCAGGCGCCATGAAATCGATCGGCCGTATCCAAGTAGTTTACAATGTGTTGATAGAATGCCAGGGCTTCTGCCCGGCTAACAAAGCCCCGCTCAATGCCTACTAACACCGCCATTAAACCAAACCCTGTGCCTCCGGTTGTTACAACATTCTTATCGTTTTCCGGATAATTATTATCCAGGTGTGTACGTTCGCGCGCCATCCGCGAAACAGGCTCGGCATTATCCCAGAAATATCGAAAAGTTTGATGCTGAACTTGTGTGAGTAAGGAGTCATCAACAGCCTGGGCGGTAGTTATTTCCTCCTTCTTAACCCTACAACTCACTATCAGTATAAAGCTTATCGCAAAATATAGTAATATTGGTATTCGCATTAATTGGTAAATTCTAGTGTTGACAATCCAGCCTGTACTTCAGGAGCCGACATAAACAGATCCCAAAGTAACCCGGTTCGGTAATTTTCAATCATGATTACAATCGGCCCCTGATCAATAGCGAGGAAAGAATTTGCTGTCCAACCCTCGGTGATGTTAAATGCATCATAAAATCCGTAAGGACCCCACAACCTGTCGCCCAATGTGTAATAAAAAAACTTTAGGGCCTTCATAGATTCTACCGGTGTGAACGGAAATGAAGACAAGGCAGCCGTTGGGGCTATCACTCCTAAATCATTTGTAGGTGAATGTGCCGCATAGCCTATGTGGTTATCACTGGCTGTGAGCCCCCAGCATTCTTCACTATAGCCGACAAAATTTTTCGGGTTACGAACGCAATAAGCCTGGTTGATACGTGAGTGATTTTGGTTTTGTAAATGATAATCAACACAATAAAAATCACTTAATCCACGTGGATCGATACCTAAAAATGAGTAATGAGCAAAAAAGAGAGGTCCGCCATATGCCGGGCCAAGCGGTAAGGTAATCCCCTCATAGGCATTGCCGTTCATCAGTCCTCCGTTACTTGCCCAACCATTGTCATACACAATTTTTGGAATGCCGTGGGTTGGCGATGAGGCAGCCAGTAAGTAGATAACAAGGCCTTCATTCCAACCTTTAATCTGCATATTCATTATCCATTGTTTATCAGGCGACCAATGCCAGTAGAGGGTGTTCTGATTACTACGCCTGTACCAGTCCCATTCAACACCGTGCCACAGTACATTAATTCGGTTTATTAAGGCGTTCTCTTCAGGAACAGTTGAGTTAAGATATTGCCTGAAAGTAAGCAGACCCTGAACAAGAAAAGCTGTTTCTACCAGATCGCCTCCGTTATCGTTCGTACTAAAAGGAATGGTCTTGCCTGTATTGCCGTCAATCCAATGCGACCAGGCTCCATGAAACCGGTCGGCTGATTCAAGAAAGGTTAGAATTTTATCCATGCGGGCCAATCCTTCGGCACGGGTAATAAAGCCGCGTTCGATTCCCACAATAATTGCCATTATGCCAAACCCTGAACCGCCACTGGTTACCAGGTTACCACTGGTATTTCGCTCACGTGCCATTCCGCTGGCCGGATGAGCAAAGTCCCAGAAATACTTAAAAGTTTGTTGCTGTACCAAGGTAAGCAACTCCTCATCAGTTATTATCGGGAATTTGGGTGTTGGATCAACCTCTGTATAAAAGTTTTTGATAAACTGAGTAATCGTTTCCTGGTTTGCACCGGTCAATTCGGGTGATACATAAACGCGATAGCGCTGCAGGTGGCTTAACGGAAGCAGCGGGGTTATAGTAACTTTACGGTTTTCATCTGAAACAGTGTACGTAGATTCCACTGAAACTCCAGGCCCCATAATCCGCAAATATGTTGGATTGATTTTAGCCGGGTCCAACGAGTGGGAAAACGTGATTTCAACAACTGGTGATCGTGGTACATTAATTACTGGTGAGGTGTATAACGATTCAACATCATTAAATTTAAGCGAAACAACGGTAAGAATGCCTGCCCTTGTTTTAAATGTTACGATTATGCCGGTAAAGTTTTCACCTTGTTTACCGCGCAGATTCGTGGTTATGAATAATTCATAAAATTGATTAGGCTCAAGGGCAGCAGCAGGCGTTAACGTAAGGCGTTTGTCATTATCAAAGGCGATAAAGCTAAATGGCATTTCATCGCCACCCTGAACTTTTAAGGTTATTGCCTCATCTACCGTACTTAACAACAGGCTGGCCGAAAAGACCACTGTGATGGGCTGCTCAATGGGGATATTAATATTATCTGCCGGATTATTAAGATTAAGATTGCTATCGCCAATGGTTACCTGAAGAAGTTGCAAAGCCGATGTGCCAGAGCGATCTTCATCATTGCAGGAAAGCAACAACGACAACAGCAGTAGTACAAGAGTAATTTTCTTCAAAAATTGGATCATTTGTTGGGATAAACTATGAGGGTTCCCGTTTCCAGGAACCCTCAGTACAAAAGTAAACCTAACCTACTTAAGGCTTTCCTGAGTTATACATAGCTGTAATTTCAGCCTGCGTAAGCACTTTATGATAGATAATCAAATCATCCATTAGGCCATGGAAGTGGTTCGCATCCGGGTTATCGTAATTACCCCAAGGTTCACCATCCCATAAGGTTCCTCCACGCGAATGAACAAACCCAAGTGCCAGTTCATTAAGAACGTCAGGTGCGCCACCCCGGTATTTCAAGCCTGTAGTTGTCCGTTTTGCATCGCCATCAGGCCATAAATCGAAATCCTGCTCTTTTATTCTCTCACCATTTAGGTAAACAATGCCCTGCCGTGTAGTGGCATTGTAAACAAATACGTAATGTGCCCAATTATCTTTGATAACTACATTCATTCCTCCGGTTGGTGTAAAATCTTTAGAGAAGACCCAACCTTGCCAACCCAGATTTCCTGTTCCATCAGCCCAAAGATCTTCACTAAAATCGTTCGTACCATTGGTGTAGCTGGCTGCCAACTTAAAGGCATTATAGTCGCCAAAAATTTCCATTTGGAAACCATAAAATGCGCCAAGGCCAAACACGAACTGGCCCTTGCCAAGTGAAGAATTAGGTTTAACCCATACACTCAGAGCCCAACTGCCATTGTTCATCAACTGGTCGCCATTGGCATACTCAACAATTGTTGTTGTACCATTAAAGCTGGCAGCTTTTCCTGCATCGGCTTTCCGTCCATCAACAAAAGTTAAATCAACGGTACCGCCTGTTTTGGGTGCACGGCCACCAATAATATCCACAGCATTGTCTTCAAAAGTCCAGTGAGCAAAAGCGCCAGGCACAGCAAATGTTCCTTCGGAAGTAAAGTTTCGTTCAATGGCCGAAGTAAGGGTTTTTCCTTCAGCGCTTTTCAAGCCAGCACCAAAGGTTAGGATAAACAATGTTCCGGTGCTAAAATCTGCATTTGGGTTAATGGTTACTTCATTACCATCAACAGTAATGGTGGCATCAAAATTCTGGCTATCAAATTGGCGCACCAGGGTTATAGCAGAGGTTGTGGTTTCATCTACCGGCACGTTAAATGTAGCGACAATGGTCGCTCCTACTGGTACACCTGTGGCGCTCGTAGCGCCATTCAAATCAATGTCGCCAGCGGTCAGGCTAACCAAGGCTAATGCAGGCGGCTCATCATCATTACACCCAACAAACACTGTGGCCATCACTACCGCAACCAGCAGTGTACTCAACATCCATTTTACATTTTTCATAACTAGTTAAATTAATTTTAAGGTTAAACATTCATTTGATCTATATGGTTAATCCCACCCGGGATTTTGATCCAACGCTCCCTGAGAAATGTCTATTTCGGTTTGGGGTATTGGCAACAACTCGTGTTTCCCTGCAATAAAACCCAAAGGACCCAATACAGCAGTGGCTTTGTTGGTTCTGACCAAATCCCAAAACCGATGGCCTTCTAAGGCTAACTCTACCCTGCGTTCTTGCAGAATAATATCGCGGAGAAGGTTTTTATCAGTCGTGGTAATATCGGGTAGTATCAATCCATTTCCTTCACGAGCGCGTGCGCGCACCCGGTTAAGGTGCGTCAACGCTTCCGTAGGGTTATCAATCTCATTTAATGCCTCTGCGGCCATCAGCAGCACATCAGAGAACCGGATAAACCTACGGTTATGACTAAATGAGGGAGGCACATTGTTGCCCGGTGTCCACACCTTCTGGTTATAGCATTCAATTTCTTCCTGCCCATGAGAATCTACTAAAAGATCAGGCGTTGCACCATCGCCAATAATGGTTACTCCGTCTAAAACTTCGCCTAAGAAGATTACGGTAGATTCCAGCCTGGGATCTCCGGCTTCAAATGCATCGCGAAGATTTTTGGTGGGGCGGTTAAATCCCCAACCCCGGTTGGGTGTACCACGTACCGCCTGAACATTTCCATATTGATTCCCTCCGTTTGAAATTCCTTCTTCACCAAACGAAGCGACTTCAAATACCGATTCGATGCCGTGCTCGCCAAGCACGCTGTTGGCATTATCAAAATCTGGCTCAAGATCGTACTCTAATGAATTTATAACTTCCAGTGCATAAGTGGCCGCTGAAGTAAAATCCTGTTGTTGCGTAGCAGGTATGAGGCCCGCTCTGAACAAATAAACTTTGGCCAATAAGGCTTTGGCTGCGCCTTTGGTGGCTCGTCCTAAATCCGAGGCTCCATATGCTGATTTTTCCGGTAGCGCACTGATGGCGAATAGAAGATCATCAATAATCAAGTCATAAATCTCCTCTGCGCTGCTTCGCGGCAATACCTGGGGTGCCGTTGTTACCAGTTTCGGTACTCCGCCCCAGGCACGAACCAGGTCGAAATAAAAGAACGCACGCAAGAATTTTGCTTCTCCAACATAGCGATCACGCAATACCGGATCCATGTTAATGAGTGGAACTTTTTCGATTACCACGTTTGCACGCCTTACGGCCAGATAGAGTGTATTCCACCAGCGCAAAATGGCACCTTCGGTTTTAATATGCTGAAACCTGTCGAACGGGCCAATGGTAGCCGACTGGTCATCAGGATTACTGCCTTTATTGGCATCATCCGACATGATATCCATTAGCGGAAACAACCCGCTATTGAAATTGGGCTCACGCAGCGCATTGTAAACTGCATTTACAGCCAGCAGTGCATCCTGCGCAGTTATGGGAAAACTGGTTTGTGTTAAACTTCCTTGCGGTGGCTTATCCAGAAAATCCTCGCACGCAGTTGGCAGGAATGTCACTATCAGTAATGAAACAATTGAAAATATTCTGTTTTTCATAACCGATATGTTAAAAGGTTAGATTTAAACCCAATGAATAAATTCTAGGAATTGGATACGTGGCAATATCAATTCCGTTAAGCACAGGATTACCGCTTACTATTTCAGGGGTATATCCTGTAAAGCTACTGATTGTGAACAGGTTGGTAACGCGTACATAGGCGCGCACGGATTTCATACCAACTTTGGAAACTAAGTTTTCGGGTACTAAATAACCTATCGATAGGTTTCGTAAGCGAAAAAATGAACCATCATAAATATAGCGGGATGATGGCTCAAAGTTTATACCTCCGTTACTTGGCCGGGGTTCTGTATTACTGGTTCCCTCGCCATCCCAGAAATAAAAGTATCGTCTTTCAAAATTATACGGATCAGGTCGTACAATTTCTTTGCCGTTGAAAATCTTGTTGCCGCTCTGCCCCTGAAAATCAATCATCACATCAAATCGCTTATACTCGCCTGTAATATTTAATCCGTAGAGTAAGGTGGGTATTGGCGAGCCTAAATTTGTTCGATCAGCGGAGTTTAAAATTCCGTTGTTATCAATATCAGCAAACTTCAGGTCGCCAACTTCGGTACTACTTAAATGGGGGTAACTATCCAATTCAGCCTGATTTTGAAATACTCCGATTACCTGGTAACCATAAAATGATCCGATGGGCAACCCCGGTACAGTTCGGGTTACCTGCCGGCCATTAAACAGGCCGATTAATTGCTCGTCACTTCCCCCTGTACCACTCACTTTCAGAGTTTCATTGTGAAGGGTGGTAAGGTTGGCGCTGATACCGTAGCGCAAATCTTTATACTCGCTTTTCCAACCAATAACTGTTTCAATACCCCTATTCAGCACTTCTCCTGCATTAAACGTAATCAGGGCGCCATCGCCATTACCATAGTAACCGGGTACCGGTAAGTCAATTAAAATATCGCTGGTCTTGCGGTTAAAGTAATCGATTTCAGCCGTTAGCTTGTCGTTGAAGAAGCCTACCTCTAACCCTACGTTTATCTGTTTGGTACTCTCCCATTTCAAATTTGAATTACCAGAAACGCCATACGTTGCGCCTGGAAACTGAACGTCATTTCCAAACAACGCATTGATACCATTTAATACCAGGGAGTATTGACGCAGGTAGTTTATCTTCTCATTTCCGATTATCCCCCAACTTGCCCGGAATTTAAGATTGCTGAACAGGTTGTTGTTGGCAAGGAAATTCTCATTAATGGCATTCCATCCCACGGCAAACGAAGGAAAGTTTGCAAACCGGTTTTGCTCAGTAAATTTCGAAGAACCATCACGCCTGAAAGTGGCCGTAAAAAGATACCGATTCTTAAAAGAATAATTTGCACGGAATAAATATGATATCATGGAAAAATTGTACCCCGCGTTTACGTCATTGCGTGCGAAATTGGGGCTTACAAGGTTTGGGAAAATATTGACATACCAAAAATCCTCACCTGGACGAATCAGGTTCTCTGCACCAAGGAAAACGGTTTCTGATGAAGATTCCTGCAGGGTATATCCGGCAAGTGCATCTATACGGTGAACTCCAAACTCTCTGGTAAAGTTTAAAGTGTTTTCCCACAGCCAGTCAAGCCGGTCGAAATAGCCTTTCCCTAAATCATCGGTGGCATTTTGTTGCTGCGGATTGACAAAAAATACCGGTGTGTAGCTGGTTGATTTGGTATACTCAAGATCAGCGCCAAAACTTGACCTGAATGTAAAACCTTTTAAAAAATCAATCTCCGTATAAAAATTATTCACACTTCGTATCCCTTTATTAAAGCTATTGGTGTAGTTGATATCAGCCAACACATTACCAACTCCTGGAACGGGTGAAAAGGAACCATCTGGTTGGAATGGCTCAATGGTAGGCCAGGCGCGATACACCACAAACACCGCATTGCCGTTGGTATTTTGCTGGTCATACGGTGTGAATGAAATATTGCTGCCAACCCGAACATTTTCTGAAACATGCAGGGTATTATTGAACTTTAAAGTGACTCGCTGAAAATCCGACTTGCTGATAATTCCATCTTGTTTGAAATAACCAAGCGAAGTGTAGTACTGAAATTTATCCGAACCACCTGCGAAAGAAATTTGATAATTTTGTATTGGGGCGGTTCTAAATATCAGATCCTGCCAATCCGTATTCGGAACTGCATCAACATTGTTGTACGTGCCCGGATTTATTTTATTCCGCACAATGGCATATTCCCGCCCGTTTAGCAAATCTATCTTCTTAGGAAGTTCCTGAACACTGTATTCGCTGATTACATTAATGGTTGGATAGGTACTGCCCCTGTCGCCCTTTTTGGTTGTTACAATAATCACTCCGTTTGCGCCCCGGGCACCATAAATAGCCGTAGCTGAGGCATCTTTTAGCACCTCCATGGAAGCTATATCGGCCGAATTGAGGAAGTCAATATTTTGCATGATTACACCGTCCACCACGTAAATGGGCGAGGCATCATTAAATGTACCGATACCCCGTATGCGAACATAGGTGCCAGCTCCGGGGGCACCGGACGAAAGGGCCACCTGAAGCCCAGGTACCCTTCCCTGCAACGACTGCATCGGGTTAATTGCCGGAACCGTGGTTAGTTGATTTCCGCGGATTGACGACACAGATCCAGTAAGATCGGACTTACGTACTGTGCCGTACCCCACCACAACTACTTCCTCAAGGGCCTGAGCCTCTGGCTCCATAGAAATATTTACGGTTTCCCGACCATCAACATTTACCGTTTGCGTTTTGTACCCGATGAATGTGAAAACCAGCGTATTTTCACCAGGTCCTATCTCGATAGCAAAGTCTCCATTGGCATCAGAGGCGGTACCCTTGGCCGTACCCCTTACCACCACATTAACCCCAGGAAGTCCCATGCCATCATCAGCACTGGTAATTCTGCCCTTTACTTGTACTTGGGCAGCTAAAGTACCAGCTACAAAAACCATCCAAATCAAGAAAATGCGCTTTTTCATAGCACTAACACAGGTTTAACCGAAACACTAACGGCTTTTTTCCAAACTATTAGCAACTTCTGCTTGGTTTAACAGAATAAAGTTTGAAAAATCAAAGAATCAGTAGAATAAATTCTTTAAAAAGTTCAAATTTTAGGGATCTGATTAAGGGGTCTTAGAAAGAGTGTTTTCACGTAAAAAAAACATTGATTTTCATCTAAAAAAGCCGTATTAATAAATAATTATCAGATAATTACCACAATAAAAACATTATACTGAAAACGTTTGCTTAGATCATGGCTTTGCAACAGTTTCTGAGCCCTGTTGCTTATACTGTGATTGCTTATTAACCTCTAAAATCACCTCCTCCCAACGAGATACAAGCGGCCGTTTATGCTTTTTCTCAAGTTCAGCTACCCGCTTGTTAACCTTTGTTTTAAAGGCCCATACCGTATTTAATCCTAATTCTAGCATGCCTGCAAGCGTTTCCAGTGTGGTATCACGCCTGCCGGTAACGGTGAGGTACGCTATATAAAATGCCTTTTCTATAGGAAATTTGATACCATGAAAAATGGTGAATGCCGTTATTGACTCATTGTAACCACACCGCGAGCATCTGCGGGCAAACTTGGTTGCTCCGGCAAAATACTTTTCATTTGCACACCGCTTGCATTTAAACCCGCTTTCCCATTTTAAGTTTTCCAAAAACCGGTAACAGGCCAGGCTATCTGGGTACAGGGTTTTAAACTGCTTATAGTCCATTGTTTTTTCCTGGAGCCGCTCGTTCAACACCTCTTTGATACTGCTTTTAAGCTTCCAGTTATCTAAATCCAGCATGGAGTTTATCTTGTTAAGTTTTTCGGCTTGCTGAATCAACTTCTGATTAGTTTCTTCCAGTTCCTTGTTTTTATGATCCAATTCGATTGTGCGGGCTTGCACTTTGTCTTCCAGTTCTCTATTTACTTTGTCCTTCAATTGCATATTTAATTCATGCTGATGTATTATCCTTCGTAAAGCCCGATCGCGCATATCCTTCAAAATCCTAATTCTGTCGCCCAGGGCAAACGTCAGAAACAACATTTCCAACACGAAGGCAAAGTGCAAGCTGTAATGCGACATAATGGTAAATGGCAATACATTAAAGTAAACCAACATGCGCAGGAAAAATCCGGTAAAAAGAATCCCATAGGCAATAACAAAAAAGCGTGCGGGCTTGTACCCATTACGCCATACTGTAATGCCTGTGTAAAAAATCAATGAAAGCGGTAGAATATCTAAATTACGATAGGTTAAAAATTGCGGAAAGAAAAAAAGCTCGGTTACGAAAACAAAAGAGCGCATAATCAGCACTAACTTTATCGCTCTATCCAACTTGGGTGCATTTGCATGCGTACTTAAAAATTTCCGGGTAAAAATTAGTGCCCAAATAATTAGCGAGTACAGAAAAATACCAACCGCGTAGTTATTCCAATGAGGATAGTCGGGCCACAAGTATTGAAAACCAATCCCATCCAGGCTCATGGCATAACCCGCCACACTAAGCAAATAACAGATATAGTAGATGTTTTTGATTTCACGAATTGCCAGATAAACAAGAAAATTATACAGGGCAATAATCACGATCATGCCATAAAACGTACCGAAAAGGAAATATTCATTCAAAGCATAATAAACAAAACGATTCACTGAGCGCAGGGCAATTCGTAAATCAGCAAATTCATGCGACTGAACTTTAAAATAAAATACCATCAGCGTATCGCGCTGAGTATCTAATTGAATCTCAAAATTTTTATGATGAAAGAATCGCTTTGAAAACGGTTGCTGGTCCCCCAGATGAACAATACGATATGAGCCATCGGATATCGGAACAAATGCCTCAATATGATCGATGGTCTGATCGTAAAATTCCAAAAGCCACATTTTTTTTAAACCAGAATTCGTGCGGATAGGCAGGCGAATCCAATAGGCAGCATTTACCTGAAAATCAATATTATGATAATCTGAGTGGGTTTTAAACCGATTGGCATATTCTGGTGATGAAATTTCTATGAAACTTAATGTGTTAGTTGGATCAATGAAATAAGAAAGTTCATTAGGCATGAAATTGCGCTCCTCCACCGCTTCATTGAGTTCAAAAGGGATCTGGGCTTGGGATCGCCACAGGCCAACAATAAAAATCAAAAGAAATTGTGATCCCGTTCGCATTTCCTTGCTGCTAACTTGTTAGGAACTATTTATGAAACCTTAAGCAAAAACTTAACAAATACGCATCATTACAATTTATACCTTAAGTTTAATAATTATTCAGCACTTCTCTTGAGCTACCTGTTCAGAATTCAATTTATCAGTTTCAGGAATTTAGTTAGCCTTATATAACCGGGCATACTTTACATTGAAACCTTTTTCCTCCTCGCTAAGCTCCCGTTTACCACTAATGGCTCTTAAGCTATTCCATGCGTACCAGGTACCATCGTACCGGCCGGGCAGCCAATGGAATGCATTAAACTGCTTCATCAGGTAAATGGATAGCCGGGGCGTTACTAAACCGGCAATACGGGCATAGTATTCACTTATAAATCTTAGCGACTGTTGTGCAATACGGGTTTGTTGCTTATTGCCCGGCTCATAATACCAGTCCAGGTACTGAAGCGCTTTCAGGTGATAGTCCAGGTACAGTTGATTAACTTTATATTGGCAAATACGCTTGTTGATTGTCTTGAGCAAGCTTACCAGTTTATCCAAGTCTTCCAGTTGTACCTCCTCATCCCGCCAGTAATTTGCCAACGGCTCCCAGCCTCCTACATTAAATGCAATAAGGTTAAACAGATCGAATTCATAAAGATTGTCGGACGTAATGATGTGCTGCCGAATGCTGGTTTCTTTTGATAAATAGAATTTTTTCAGATAAAAAAGCAACGGGCTGAAAATTTCAGATCCATACGAAGGCAGGTACCTGTTCTTTACCCGATAGGTATCTGGCACACGGGCGGAGCTACTATCACTGTGCACATGAACCAGCCAATCATCCGAATACCGTTTAAACTCCTTTACCTCTGATAGTTGCAGTTTTTCACAAGGCACTTCCATGTAGCGGCTCATCTCTTGCAGAAATGCAAGCTGGTTAAGTTTATACGCCCTGAATTTCGGATGATCCGGGTAATCCATACCACATAAAGCATTAATGGATAGCCAGCCATATCGTACATAATCAAACGTGTAGGTCTGGATATCTACCAGTTGCTGCCTGAACTTTTCAGATTGTTTGTTGAACTCCTGCGGACTATCAATCAGCGAAATCAGGTTGGTTTGCGCCACACTAAACAGTTCATTGTACCCGTACTTTTTAGCGAGCATTTGCCAGTCCAGCGAATCGCGCTGACTTTTTTTCTCGAACTGAATAATAAAATGGTAAACACCCAATACCCTGACAAGTTGCCGGTAGTAGGCTCCGTCCAATACTTCGGCTGCCTGTTTTGGTGTAACGTGCCCCATTTGCAACAAACCGAACAGATAGTCCAACAGACCCATTAGCCGGGCCTCCACTTCGGCCGTGGGTACATTACTGCGCCCAGGCGACAACTGCTTCTCCCAATAATTAAAGTCGCGTTTAAAGCGGCTGAACAGTTCGTCTCCCTCCAGCCGTTTGGCTACAACCAGTTTAAGTATGGCCTTTCGCTGCAAGCGCAGGTACGGTTCAAGGGCCGACTGCAAAATTGCATTTGAATTAATCATCCCGCGCAGGTTTTCATTGCTCAGCGTGTCGAGCCAGCGAAAGGCAGTAGGCTGTACGGACTGCCTGAACAGGTCGTAGCCATGATGAACGATGACGGTATCGGTAACAATAATTTCATTATTGTACCGCTGCAATGCTGCCACCAGAACAGCAGCACGCCTACGCTGCAAACGCATATTGTTCTCCTCGGAGCCTTCCGGTGAGGAATACCCTTCAATGGTGGCGTTCAGTATGCTGTAGTTGTTAGCTTTTAAAAAATCAACAACGCGCTGCAGGTTTTCGGCATTAGCCTCCGCGCTGTTTTTAGCAAAATAAATCTCAAACGTATGCCGCACGGGCTCCCGTTCCGGTACGCGATACGGGATGTACTTGAATTTATCAATCCCGTAGCCCTTCATTTTCCGAAGCATATTAAACCGGTTTATGGGTACGCAAGGCGCAGTATCCAGCACCGGAAGCCGCGGGGCAAAGCCGGCCGGTAACGTATCGGTACGATAACGTACTTTTTTAAATAAGATACCCTTTACATCAACAGTAACAGGTTCATGAGCCCATTCAACTGCGAACAACGGTATCCAGTTGTGCTGAAAAAACGGCCCGCCTGATTTACCCTCAAAATAGCGTTGCCGGTTCTTCGGGTAGCTCTTAAGTAAGTGGTCATTTTTCAAAAAGAAAGGGAACAACGTATCAGATAACATGTGCAGTACAGCATCATCCATCATCTGCTTGTTAAAGGCCGCCATGTCTTCGCGGGTAAACCAGCTGCTGGTTTGAGAAGTACCTGTTTTTATCCGCTTGAAAAAAGGCGGCAGCCGGTCGAACTGGTGGGCCATCATAATACCGTAGTCACTACCAGGTAGCGGCAGCAGTTGAATACGGCCTTTTAATGGCCGGCTTTTTTTTTCGGAAGGAAAGGTCTTGGTAGGTTACGGTTAGCATAGTGTCGTTGGCCGTGATGGGCTGCCATGCCACCAACTGGGCAAGTGCTGCAACCGGCACCAGATACATTAATAAGAGTAATCGGACCATATGCACGGGATTGAGGGTATTTACTGTACACGCTAAATTAGCCAGCGTATTGTGTCAGATGGTGACAAAAAGGTGCACCCAAAATTTCTTAACCGGGCTACCACATCCCGGTTTCAGTTTAACGGAAAGGAGTAGCTGTCAACAGCCGGTCGGGAATGGTAACGAAACCACATTCCATAATGAAGGTGCTCCACCCATTCCTCTGCAGTCATCTCCAAAACAACTCTGTAAGGTGATAACTCATCCATATCCTGGGTACGAAAAACCTTAATAAGCTGGAATGCTTCGGTAGGGAAGATAACATCTGCATGGAGAGGAGGTTTAATGCCTTCTCCTTCCACCAACTTGAATACAACCGGCACCTGGCCAGACTCCATAGTAGCCAGTGAGCATTTGAAAACGAGAATCTTCTTAGGAATATCCATAAAAAGGAAAATCAGTTAAAATCAATGCTATTTATACTTCCTTTTCCGCAGAGTCCCAGGCAGGAGATCCTGCGGAACCAGAAAGGGTATTATTTACACGCTATTTTAGCCAGTGTATTGTGTCAGATAATGACAAAAAGGTGCTTCCGGATAACCCGTTTAAAGCAAACAGCCTGAAAGGGTGTATTAAAAAAATCTATAACTGGATTTGATTGAGCTAACCAGCCGAAAAAAAAGCAGGACAAACAAGCCGTGCTTCATCGCTCCTCCTGACTCCAAACCAGCTGAAAAACAAAAAAGCACGACCCGTTAGCCGTGCTTCATCGCTCCTCCTGTTGGACTTGAACCAACGACCCTCTGATTAATCCCGCCCAGGCGTGACTCCAAACCAGCTGAAAAACAAAAAAGCACGACCCCGTTAGCCGTGCTTCATCGCTCCTCCTGTTGGACTTGAACCAACGACCCTCTGATTAACAGTCAGATGCTCTAACCAGCTGAGCTAAGGAGGAATAACCTCATATACACCACCCGCCCAGAAACTCTAATGCTGACGCTTCGGTCAGCACCCTGACAAGCTTCGCTTCGTCAGGGCCAGCTGAGCTAAGGAGGAATTCCTATTCAAAAAGGAGTGCAATATTAAGGTTCTCTTGTTTCAAAATCAAATCCATCAACGCAGCCCGGCAGAAAGAAATCCTTAGGTGACCACCCCATTTATTTGATGGATCAGAAAATTTGTTAACTTTGAAAACAAAAGTACTTTTAAATGAAACAAACACACGATTACCAGCACGACATTGCCTCCATCCGGGCGGCCATGGAACGCTCTTCAAAATTCCTCTCGCTCAGCGGCCTGTCGGGTGTGATGGCCGGTGTGTACGCCCTGGCTGGTGCCGGAATGGCCTACTACCTCCTCTACTATCCGCAGGCACCGTACGGATCGCAACCACACATACCGGCTACCCAGGCAGGCATCATCCGCCTGCTTATACTGGCTTTTATCGTGCTTATACTTTCAATCGGTACAGCCATTGTAATGAGTTATCGTAAAGCCAAGCGGGCCGGCAACAGCATCTGGAATACAACCAGCCGGCAGTTGCTGGTGTTGCTGGGTGTACCCCTGATTACCGGGGGCTTGCTTATCATTACCTTCATTATCAATGAGTATTTCGGGCTTATTGCACCGGCCTGCCTTGTCTTTTACGGCCTTGCTTTGGTAAACGCCAGTTCCATAACCGTTAAAGAAATCGGCTATTTAGGCTTTTCACAACTTATTTTGGGCCTCTTCGCAGCCCTGCTACCGGGTTACGGCCTAATTTTCTGGGGCGTTGGCTTTGGCGTACTCCACATTATTTATGGCACTGTAATGCATTACCGATACGATTCGTGAAAAACCCGTTTGAACAACTTGACCGTATCCTCGAGCACCGCGTGCGCCTGCAAATCATGTCGGTGCTGGTCGCCAACGATTCGTACGATTTTAATTCGCTGAAAGAAGTGCTGAACGTTACCGATGGCAACCTGGCCACCAACCTGAAAGCGCTGGAAAAGGAAAAATACCTTACCGTTACAAAATCATTTGTGAACCGGAAACCCAATACCAAATACAAGGCCACCGAAAAAGGCCGCACGGCTTTTAGGAAACACCTTGATGCCCTGGAAGAACTGATAAAGAATCAACGCTGATGATCGCATCACATGAATACTATGGAAAATCTGCAGCCCACCAACCTGTTTGATCGGTTTAACCGATGGCTAAGTGAATCCATTACGGTAAAACTTATATCCATCGGATTTCTTATGCTTGTCTTGCTCATTCCCGCCAGTTGGGTTGAACACCTGATGGAGGAACGGCAACACCGAGCCGAATCGGTAATGGCCGAAGTTTCGGATAAATGGTCGGGTAGCCAAACGCTATCGGGACCGGTGCTAGTCATCCCATACAAATACCGCGAAACAGTTAAACTTGATAAAGGTCAGACGGAAGTAAAAGAAAGCATCCGCAAAGCATTTTTCCTGCCGGAAACACTTCAGATAACTGGAGTTGTTAATCCTGAAAAACTACACCGCGGAATTTTCGATGTGGTTGTGTATGAAGCATCTCTTACCATGAACGCTGTGTTCAGTAAGCCTGATTTCAAACGACTGGACATTGCCGAAGAGTTGGTGCTGTGGAGTGAGGCGCATCTGGTAGTTGCCGTCAGCGATCTGCGCGGCATCAGTAAAAATCCACCAGTAGTATTGCTCGGTCAGCACACACTTACCTCCGAGCCTGCCCAGCATATCGGTATTGCCATAAGCAAGCCAAAACCGCCCGAACAAGCTGTGATTTATAATGCAATTTCTCTTCAACAACAATCAACCACCGGGTTTACGGTGGATGCCAACTGGAGCAGCGATACCGATTTTACTTCGGAGGCTGAAATTTCGTTCACGCTGAAAGGCAGCAGTGTGCTTGGTTTTGTGCCATCCGGAAAAACAACCGCGGTAAAACTATCGGGTCCCTGGCCTAATCCTAGTTTTGACGGAGACTTCCTTCCTGCCACGCGCGAAGTAACTGAAAAAGACTTTACGGCAACTTGGCAGATTCTTCATTTCAACAGGCCCCTTGCACAAAGTTGGAAGGACCGTGAGGAAGAACTCTCCGGTTCAACATTTGGATTAAAACTGTTGATGCCAGTTGACCAGTATCAAAAAAGCATACGCACCGCCAAATACGGCATATTGGTTATACTGCTCACATTTGTTTCATTGGTTTTGGTAGAAATTACCCAGCGCGTGCGCATACACCCCTTTCAATACATCCTAATTGGCGCTGCCTTGATTATTTATTACACCCTGCTGCTTAGTTTCTCCGAGCAGGTTGGTTTTGCCAAGGCTTACTGGATAAGTACAATGGCCACGGTGGCATTATTAGCTGCTTATTCCACCACGTTCTTTAACATGCGAAGACTAACTTGGCTGTTTGCACTTTTGCTTGTGGCTTTTTATACCTTCATCTTTGTTATCGTTCTGCAGCAGGATTATTCGCTGCTTATCGGAAGCATCGGGTTGTTCCTGGTGCTGGCGGCACTGATGTATTTCAGCCGCCAGATAAAATGGTATAAAGAACCGGTTGACCTAAAGGGTTAATCCTTTTCCAGAAACGGATAGCGGTAGTCCACAGGAGGAACAAATGTTTCCTTGATGGTACGCATGGATACCCAGCGCAGCAGGTTTACTTTTGCGCCCGCTTTATCGTTGGTGCCCGAACCCCTGGCTCCGCCAAAAGGTTGTTGCCCCACTACGGCACCGGTGGGTTTATCGTTTATATAGAAGTTGCCGGCTGCATGGGTAAGTTTTTTTGTGGCCAATTCAATAGCGTACCGGTCTTGTGCAAAGACGGAACCCGTTAGTGCATAAGGCGAAGTATTGTTAACCAGTTCCAGCGTTTGCTCAAAATTTTCGGAGTGATACACATATATCGTTAGTACCGGGCCAAATATTTCTTCGCACATGGTAACGGAAGAAGGATCCTTTGTTTCAATAATGGTGGGCTCAATAAAGTATCCTTTCGATTTATCATACTTTCCGCCTGCAATAATTTCATTCATTGGATTTTTGCGCGCGGTTTCAATGTAGCCGGTAATTGAATTAAATGCTTTTTCATCGATCACGGCATTAATGAAGTTTCCAAAATCTTCGGTACCGCCCATCTTCATGGTTTTTAAATCATCCAGCACCATTTTCTTTATTTCATCCCATAGATTGGAAGGTATATAACACCGCGATGCAGCCGAGCATTTCTGGCCCTGAAACTCAAAGGCCCCGCGTGATATGGCCGTGGCTACTTCGCGCGGGTTGGCACTTTTATGCACCATAATAAAGTCCTTACCACCGGTTTCGCCTACAATGCGCGGGTAACTGCGGTATTTGTGAATGTTATTGCCGATGGTTTTCCACATATTCTGGAATACGCCTGTGCTTCCTGTAAAATGAATGCCGGCAAAATCTTTATGGTTAAAAATCACATCACCGGCATCGGGACCATTTACATAGATAAGGTTAATGACGCCATCCGGAAGGCCGGCTGCCTTTAGTACCTGCATGATGACATTGGCGGCATAGATTTGAGTATTGGCAGGTTTCCACACCACCGTATTGCCCATCATAGCCGCACTGGTGGGCAGGTTGCCGGCAATGGCCGTGAAGTTGAAAGGGGTAACTGCAAAAACAAAACCTTCAAGCGGGCGGTATTCCATGCGGTTCCAGATGCCCGCAGCCGATTCGGGTTGCTCGCTGTAAATCTGGCTCATGAAGTACACGTTGAAGCGCAGGAAGTCGATCAGCTCACAAGCCGAATCAATTTCTGCCTGAAAGGCATTTTTGGATTGCCCCAGCATGGTGGCTGCATTGATTTTGTACCGGTACGGGCCGGCAAGCAGGTCGGCCGCTTTTAAAAATATACTGGCGCGGTGCTCCCAGCCCAGGTTTTCCCATAATTCCTTCGCACCCAGCGCAGCATTAATGGCCTGCTCCACATGCGATTTATCGCCTTCATGATAGTACCCCAGCACATGCTTGTGATCGTGTGGAGGACTAAGTTGTTTTTTGTTGCCGGTGCGCACTTCTTCTCCACCAATGTACATGGGGATATCCGCTACCCGTGCACGGGCTTCATCAATAGCTTTTTTCAACAATGCACGCTCATTAGTTCCGGGAGCGTATGAATACACCGGCTCATTTTTCGGAACCGGCACATGATAAAAACCTTTTGGCATACTTGTAGGGGTGATTGATTTAACTGGGGCGCAAAGTTAATTAAAGCATTGAACAAAGTTCCTGCAGTTTGCGGATTTCGTGTGTTACAGGCTGATTGTAAGCAATACCATCCGGATTGAAAAAGACGGCATCCACCGAAGCGTTGTGCGCTCCGGCAATGTCAGTCAGCAGGTTATCGCCTACCATAATGGCTTCTTTTGAAGAAACGCCATTAGCCGCTAAAGCAAAATCGAAAATTTCGCGCGCCGGTTTTTTATGGCCGGCCCGCTCGGAGGTAACAATATGTTTAAAATAATGAGTAAGTTTTCCCGAGGCCAGTTTGGTGTGCTGCACATCTTCAAAACCATTGGTAACAAGGGTTAACGAATATTCTTCAACAAGGTACTGCAGCGTTTCTTCGGCTCCGGGTAAAAGTTTTCCCTTTTTTGGGGATTGGTTAATGTAATCCTGCGAAAGCTGTGCTGCCAATTGCCGATCATTGAGTTGAAATACCTCCAGGATTTTTTGAAACCGCTGTTCGCGGATTACAGTGCTGTCGATAAGGCCGTGGTCATATAAACGCCAGAGTTCCTGATTAACCCGCTTAAAAACAGCATGGAACCCCTCAAACTGCCTTATGCCCCTTTCTTGCAGTTTGTGCTGTTCAAAAAGTTCCTCCAGTGTATCGCGCGAGTTTGTTTCATAATCCCACAGGGTATGGTCCAGGTCAAAAAAAACACATTTATACTTCATCTTCATGTGCCCTTTTCTTCTTGCGCGTGCCATGCTTCGCGGTGCAGTTTATTCACAGCCAGTTCGCGATTGGAAAAAAGAGTTTGATACAATTGTTGATCTCTCTGTAACTGCTTGTCTTTTCGCAAAAACTGAAATATCTGGTTAATAATCTCCTGCACTTCTTCTTTCATCTCGTAAAATACCCAATGGTTATACCTGCGGTAAGTTAAAATTCCAGAATTTTTGAGGTAAATCAGGTGCCTTGAGGTTTTTGCCTGTGTAAACTCCAGAATTTTCTCAAGGTCGGAAATACACATGGCTCCGTTATGAAAAATTAGGTTTAATATCCGTAGCCGCGATTCATCGGCACAGGCTTTGAAAATCTGCGAACCCAGTGTAAGATTAAATGTTTTTAACCGCATACAGCCAACTATTCGATGTAGGGCATCATCTTCGTCAAAGATAATGGAATACTTTGCTTGCCCGTTGCGTGATTAGGCGGTTGCTGACTGAATGTGTATTTTTGGAACTTTGTGGAGCGATAAAATACTGTTGACGTGACAAAAAGGTACTTATACCTGGTTCTTTTAATGAGCGTTTTCGGAACCGCCTGCTTTCAGGTACAGGCCCAAAATCAGCGCAGGATACTTCAGCTTTCGGGGGTTGTTCTTGGGGAAGATGATAACGAAAATGTATACCAACTGCCGGGTGTGCATGTGTATGTGCCCAAAGCCGGACGCGGAACAACCACCAATGCCTTTGGCTTTTTTTCAATGCCGGTATTGGTTGGCGACAGCATCGTTATTAGTATGGTCGGGTATGAACGGCAGCATTATATTGTACCGAACCACCCCAGCGAATACCTTACCATTATTATTGAAATGGTACAGGACGTTACCTACCTGAAAGAAATCGAAATCATGCCGTTCCCCACAGAAGAAGTTTTTAAAGAAGCCATCCTTGCCCTTAACATCCCTACCGATAACGGCAAGATTGATAAGAAAAACCTGAACCAGGAACTGTTGGCCTTGATGGTAAAGACCACACCGATGGACGGCCCCATGAACCAGCGCTATTACCTCGACCAGTGGGCTATTGCACAGGGGCAGCAATACGCACCCATCATGAACCCGTACCTGAACGTTTTCAACTGGGCGAAATTCTTCAAGTCGCTCAAACAGGACAAGAAGAAAAAGTAGAGTTTGGGTCTGCCTGCATTAATTGCTAATATTGCAACCCAAAATTGAGTTCGGGGTGTAGCGCAGCCCGGTTAGCGCACCACGTTAGGGACGTGGGGGTCGGAAGTTCGAATCTTCTCACCCCGACAAGTTTTTTACGGCAATCATTCCGATTGCCGTTTTTGTTTTATACGATAATTATTAACAGCCACATACCGGGACGTGG
>JAKLJG010000024.1 GCA_023151255.1 Cyclobacteriaceae bacterium
GTAAAATATCAATGGCCTCCGAGTAGGTAAGTCGCTGGAAGTCATTTTGAACAACAAATTTCAGCCGGTCAATCAGGCCCAGTTCGCTGCGTTGTTCCTGGGGTTTACTCATTTCCTCTTCCTGTGCACGCTTATTGAGAAACTCCAGGTCTTCAGCGCAGTTATCCAATGCATACCTGCAGAGGTGTTTTAAAAATGCTTCGGCCAGGTCCATGTTGTCGTGGATGTCGTAAAATGCCATTTCGGGTTCAATCATCCAAAACTCGGCCAGGTGCCGTGTGGTGTTTGAGTTCTCTGCCCTGAAGGTAGGGCCAAACGTATAAGTTTCGGAAAGCGCTAGTGCGTAGGTCTCCACTTCCAGTTGCCCTGAAACAGTCAGGTTGGTTTCTCTGCCGAAAAAATCTTCTTTATAATTAATGTTGCCGGCTTCGTCTTTAGGAAGCTTATTCAAATTCAATGTGGTAACCTTAAACATATCGCCAGCACCTTCGGCATCGGAGCCGGTAATGATGGGTGTGTGGATGTAGAAGAATCCCCGTTCATTAAAAAACCGGTGAATAGCAAACGCCATGGCATGCCGCACGCGCATCACTGCGCTGATGGTGTTGGTGCGCGAACGCAGGTGGGCAATTTCGCGCAAAAACTCAAGGGAGTGTTTCTTTGGCTGAAGCGGGTATTTTTCAGGGTCACAATCGCCTAAAATTTTAATTGACTTCACCGTGACTTCCACCGGCTGTCCCTTGGCGGGCGAAGGAACCAGTGTGCCGGTAACGGATATACAGGCACCGGTTGTAATTCGTTTTAGTGTAGGTTCATCGGTAGCTGTGTAATCAATAACGGCCTGCAGGTTGTTGATGGTTGAACCATCGTTGATGGAAATAAACTGGCTATTACGGAACGTCCGCACCCATCCCATAACCACAACCTCGCGGCCATCAGGCACTGCTTGAAGTAAATCGCTGATTTTTGTACGCCTCATAACCTGTTTTATGCGTGTGAGTTCAGGCCGCAAAAAACGGTATTTTAATACTCTTATCAAAAACCATAAAGAATCTTAACCTAATACGCGGGTTTTCATGAACGCCATGAATTAATACCTTTGCAAGTATTGTTTTTGAATGGTGGATTGATGCAAAAACTTGGATTAAACCAAACGTTACAACAAAAACTGTCGCCCCAGCAGATACAGTTTATTAAACTGTTGCAGGTGCCAACGGCCGAACTGGAAAGCCGAATTGAGGAGGAACTCGAGATAAACCCTGCCTTGGAAGAAGGCTCCGAAGAGCCGGTTGATGAAAAATCCGAAAGTGAAGAAGAGTACCAGGAAACCTCGGGCAGTGAGGATGAAATTGATATTAAAGACTACCTGCGCGATGACGACTATGCCGGGTATAAAATGCAAGCCGATGGGGGGGGAGGCGATGATGATGAAGATGACCGGGAAATGCCCATTCCGATGGCTACCAGTCTGCATGAACAACTGATGACGCAATTGGGGTACCTGGGCCTTGATGAACGCCAGCAAGCCATCGGTAAGCAGTTGATCGGCAGCATCGAAGCCGATGGGTACATCCGCAGGGAACTGGAAGCCATCGTAAACGACCTGGCTTTTTCGCAAGGTATTGAAACCACGGTGGAAGAAGTAGAAAGTATCTTAAAGAAAATCCAAACCTTTGATCCGCCCGGCATTGCCGCCCGCGATTTGCGTGAGTGTTTGTTATTGCAACTGGATCGCATGGATAACGGCCGCGATGTGGACGTAGCCGTGGCTAAAAAGATCATTTCGGAGTGCTATGACGAGTTCACCAAAAAGCATTATCAGAAAATCCAGAAAAAGCTGGGAACCGAAGATGAAGACTTTGTGCGCGATGCCGTAGAGCTGATCGTGAAGCTAAACCCCAAACCCGGAGGGGGCGGATCGGCCGGTATGGTAAAAAATCAATACATTATTCCGGATTTTATACTCACTAACAATAACGGCAAACTTGAACTGGCTCTTAACTCACGCAATGCCCCGGAACTTCGCATCAGCCGTTCGTATACCGAAATGTTTAAGGCGTATGACAAGAGTGATAAAAAAGATAAAAAACTGAAGGAGGCCGTAACGTTTGTTAAGCAGAAACTGGATTCGGCCAAATGGTTTATTGATGCTATCAAGCAGCGCCAACAAACCTTGCTGAAAACCATGCGTGCCATAGTTGATTTTCAATACGAGTTTTTTCTGGAAGGCGATGAGACGAAGTTAAAGCCGATGATTCTGAAGGATATTGCGAGTATGATTGGGATGGACATCTCTACGGTTTCGAGGGTGGCCAGCAGCAAGAGCGTGCAAACCGATTTTGGTATTTACCCGCTTAAGTACTTTTTTTCCGAAGGCATAGCAACCGATTCGGGCGAGGAGGTGAGCAGCAGGGAGGTTAAGCAAATTATTAAAGAAATAATCGAGAAAGAGGATAAAAGCAAACCGTTATCAGATGATAAGCTTGAAAAACTGCTTAACGAAAAGGGGTACAACATTGCCAGGCGCACGGTAGCGAAGTACCGCGAACAACTAAACATACCGGTGGCCCGTTTGCGTAAAGAATTATAATGTGAACACACTGGCAAAAGGTCTTTCTTACCTGTTTCATCCGCTGCTTATTCCAACCGGATTGTTCGGGCTGCTGGCAATTTATTTTCCACCGGCTTTATATCCGATAAAAATGGAAACGCAACAACATTTTGTATTGTTTGTAGGAGTAATCACGTTTTTGTTGCCTGCAGTTAACCTGTTTTTCTTCCGGCAATTCGGAGTAATAAAGTCTTTTTCAATGGCCAGTCGCGAAGAACGGATAAAGCCTTTTTTATTTATCACCATACTTTATATGGCCGGCACGTTTATGGTTTACTACAAAACGCACTTCGGCCTGCAGGACAATGTGTTTAAGCTGCTGCTTATTATTAATGCCTTGGTGCTGGTGTCATTTTTCATTACACTGGTGTATAAAGCCAGCATTCACAGCCTGGCCATTTCGGGTGTACTGGGTATTTTACTGCCGCTAACCAAAGCCGCGGAAGATGGAAGTTTATTTATGCCTTTTTTAATTGCATTGCTGGTGGCAGGTACCATTATGTCGGCCCGGTTGCAATTAAACGCTCACACTCCGAGGCAGATTTTGGTTGGTGGTATTGCCGGCTTTACAACAGCATTTACAGGCATGCTAATTTTATTTTAATTAATTTCATAATCATGAGCGCGTTTAACTTTATTAAATACGAAGTTACTGATGGATTGGCCACCATTACATTGAATCGGCCTGACGTTTACAATGCACTGAATGATGAGATTACATTTGAGCTACAAGATGCATTGAAAGCAGTAGCAAAAGATGAGAAGGTACGCGTAGTGGTGCTCACCGGAGAGGGCAAGGCGTTTTGTTCGGGCCAGGATTTGAAGGCCGCCTCGGGCAATCAGAAGCGGTCGTTTTTGCAGTCGCTCCATAAACGCTATAACCCGATTATCCGGGCCATGCGTGCATTACCCAAGCCAATTATTTGCCGGTTAAACGGAGTAGCGGCCGGTGCCGGCTGTTCGCTGGCGCTTGCGTGCGATATGATTGTGGCATCGGAAGAGGCCACGCTGATTGAAGTATTTATCAACATCGGGCTGGTGCCGGATTCGGGTTCTTCCTACTTCCTTCCACGGTTAACCGGAATGGCTAAGGCTTTTGAACTTTGTGCAATGGGCAGCCGTGTAAAAGCTGAAGAAGCCTTGGCGCTGGGCTTGGTGAATAAGGTTGTGCCAACTGAAAAACTGGACGAGGCTGTAAAGGGATATACCGATTATTTTGCAAAAGCCCCAACCAAAGCCATTGGCCTGATAAAGAAAATGCTGGCCAAATCGGCAACAGCAACACTGGATGAAATGCTTGATTACGAAGCCTATTGCCAGGAAATAGCCGGCAGCACACACGACTATCAGGAGGGCGTTAAAGCTTTTTTAGAGAAACGCAAACCTGATTTCTCAGGTAAGTAACCTAGAAGCTAGCCAATGAAAGTGTGATGGTATAGGTTGAGGTAGCCGTACCATCGGGCCCTTTTCCGGCTTTAAACAAATCGCTGAAGTTGTAGTAAAAGGAAAGATACACGTTGCCAACGCCAATGCGGCCGTAAGCGCCATAGCGAATTTGGTTAAGGTTAACGTCCTGACGGTCTTTTAACTTTTTTGTCTCACTGTTTTCGCGGTACTTCAATTTGGTTTGCGCATTCATGAGAACACCAAAACGGCCACCAATGGCCGCTTTAAAACTTTTTGCAGGATCATTCGGGTTTGTAGTAAATCGGAATTCAAGGGGCACCTCAATGTAGTTGGTAATGAACATTGACTTATTTGCCGATTTGGTGGTGTCGCCAAATAATACCGCACCGGAACTGATTAAGCGCGTACGTCCTGATTCATCAAGCGTAAACGTGGGTGTGTTAACTTTAACCGTGTCATTTGAATACCGTTGGATATTGGAAAGCAGCTTGAAACGTTCCAGGCTTAAGCCAATACCGGGGTGAACACTCCATTTTGATGTCCCAAACCTCTTGTCATACTGATAGTAGAGGTTTACCGTACGGGATCCCCAGAACCCTTTTTCAACATCCTGAGGCGGCCGGGTAAACCAGTTAAAACCATACTCTACCATAAAGGTGCCGGGAATGTCGGGCCTGCCTTTTCGTTTTTTTTCGGGTTCCAGTTGGGAAAATACCATCCATGTGGTGGTGCAAAGCAAAAAGGTTACTGCAAGCTTTTTAAACATCATCATCGGTTATAACAAGCCCCAAAAATAGGTTTTTTGCAGTGGGGTGCAAAAGTGTGTTTTTGGCCAGCCCATATATTTTTTTACATTTGCACTCCTTTTTTACCGCACTCGTAGCTCAACTGAATAGAGCACTTGACTACGGATCAAGAGGTTCGGGGTTTGAATCCCTGCGAGTGCACTTGCCAATCCCGGTTATCGAACGATGGCCGGGATTCGTTATTTTCAATTCCATGTATTTTGTTTATGTGATTAAGAGTAAGGTTGATGGGCGCCTATATAAAGGTATGACTGAAGACTTACAAAAACGGCTTGCTTTACACAATGCAGGGAAAGTGCGATCCACAAAAGGGTATCGGCCGTGGGAGATGGTTTATAACGAGAAGTATTTAACGAAGGACGATGCGCGAACCCGTGAGTTGTTTTTAAAGACAGGGATCGGGAGGAGGTTTTTGAAGGATTTGGGTTTATGAGGTTCGGGGTTTCCTGCCTGCCGGCAGGCAGGGAATCCCTGCGAGTGCACTTGCCAATCCCGGTTATCGAACGATGGCCGGGATTCGTTATTTCATCGGACGCCCGCATTCCGGAATGGAAAAGGAATATTTGTTTTACAGGATCAGCTCTGTATTCAAGGATGATTTACCTGAAGATACAGCATGATAAATTTTACAAACGAGAAAAGGTATTCTCCAAGAGGTGTAAAGATTTAGCTTTTAGCAAATTAATATCCATTAATGGAATGTTGGGTTTCTTCGCCTGTTCGTCCCATTTGCGAAGTTGAAGATATTCTTTGAACAAGGGCTCATGTTCAAAAGCAATCGCTTCTGGCAAAGACATGGGGCCACCTTGATACTCCAGTGTTTTTTTGCTGGCCTCGCTGAGTTGGCTATAGTAGTGTGGGTATTTAAAAGTAAGATACCGCTTCGCTTTGACATGATTTTCAACCAAGCACGCAATCTTTTCAGGGAAACCTTTTACACGCAGAAAATCGGCACCAATTTTCTCGTGCGACATGATGCCCAACTCCTCAAGCCTGTTAAACGGGGTTGCAGTTTCGCAGATATGACCGATATCGTGAAAAAATGCAGCCAGAATCATTTCATCATCACTTCCTTCTTCAAGGGCCAATTGGGCACATTGCAACATGTGTTCTAATTGAGAAACAGGTTCTCCATGGTATTCCTGCGAACCGTGTTTGATGTAGAGGTCAAACAGGTCATTTACAATCGCTGTGGTATCTGTAATGGATTTCATAAGGCTATTAAAGGTATTTGCTAGTTTCGTATCAAAGAAATATCATATTTTAAGTAAGCGTTAAGTTTGCTTTTTAATTTAAAAGTTACTTTATACATATTTTGAGTTGCCTTCCTGCATCATTTATATCTTTCCGACATGGCTGCTCAACTTCAGTTAATTGTTTTTGATTTAGCGGGAACAACAGTAAACGATAATCAGGATGTAGCCCGTATACTTAAGTTAACTTTGGCTGAGTATAATGTAAGTATTTCGCTGGATGACGCGGCTCGTTTGATGGGGATTCCAAAGCCAGAAGCAATTAAATTGTTGCTTTCGGAAAATCAACATGATGATAAGTTGATCACGGAGATTCATACCCGTTTTGTAACCCGCATGCAGGCATTTTACACTGACGACCCCAGTGTAGTAGAAAAAAAAGATGCAAGTTTTGTATTTGCCGAACTGAGAAAGGCAGGCATTAAAGTAGCCGTTGATACAGGTTTTGATCGGGCAATTACCCGACCCCTGCTGGAACGGATGGGTTGGATGAAGAACGGATTGGTTATTGCCAGCGTTACCAGCGATGAAGTACCCTGTGGGCGGCCCCACCCGGATATGATTTTCAAAGCCATGGAACTTACCGGAGTTACAGAATCGCATCGGGTAGGCAAAGTGGGTGACACGGCTTCGGATTTGCAATCAGGAACGGCTGCCGGGTGCGGGCTTGTTGTAGGCATAACAACCGGGGCTTACTCCGAAGAAGAACTTAGCCGGCATCCACATCACAAACTTATTAAGAGCCTCCCCGAGTTGTTGCCTATTATCGGGTTGTAGTACTTTGAGATTTATTTACATTTAATTAACTTCATGTTAACAGAATGTTAATATGAAGTGAGGCTGTTACTCATTATTTCGATGGTATTTCCCTCTGCCCTTTGGGCTCAAAAACTTGATGCGGTAGAGGGCGCTGTGGTACTTCAATCAGAAGAGGTTTATTCCGGTCGCTTTTTAGTTCACCTGAAAACAGCCACAGTTTTCCAGATGCTGGACAGCGGACTACTTCGTGTTCATCCAGCTCAGCGAGTAAAGTATCTGTTCTATTACGATGCCGGTTTAAACATGAACCGGAAATTTGAATTTCGACCAAAGTCCAAAATGGACTTTCCTACTGCTTATGAAATAATTTTTCGGGGTTTTGTTTCGCTTTACCGTGAAAGTAAATCCATTCACAGTGAATTTCAGCAAGGCACAGACCATTACTACATTTGCCGGCTCTACGATCAGTGGATTCCGTTGAAAAAATTCAGAGCCCGGATTTTTCCAATCCTTAAATCACACTGGGGTGAAAGCTTACAGGCGTATATCAAAGAGCAAAACCTAAATGCAAATAATTTAGCTGACGCTATACGCATTATGCAATTTTGTAATGCGTCTTTTGTTGAAAGGAATCGAAATGCTTCCGATTCGTCCACTTCAGATGTTTCCGGTGAAAATAAATCATGGATCCAAGAATAAGCAGCGTTCCGGAAACCGAAATAATGTATCCTGCGTTTATGAATATTTCAAGCCAGCTTAACTCACTCTTGATCAGATTTTTCAGGAGAATAACGCTAACACTTCCCAGGTAGCCAAACGAGTCGGCTACATACATTATAAATCCAACGGTGCCAACATACTGGAAAGCTGCAATTAAGCGATCAAAAAACATGCTGTTAAACGGAACATAACCTAAGTATAAGCCAAGACCAATTAAGGTCATCCAGAAAGGGGCTGAAATGAAGTGAGCATCAAATAAAAAGGTACTTATTCCGATAAGCAACATACCAACGATAATTATCAGGTGATTAACCTGAAGAGCGAGTTTGTTGTTACGAATGAGCATTAGGCTGCCCATTACGACCAAAACAATTAACGAAACCGGTATTTCGGTCTGTGTATATATCGCTGCCGAATCAGCGAAACCCAGCGTTCCCCATACTTCTGCAGAGAAATTATCTCGAAAATCGCGGAAAGTGGTGAGCAGCATATAGGCTATGATAAACAATACAATGCCGGGAAAAAAACTCTTTATAAATGCTTTTCTTTCTTTCTTGTTCATTGGCTGCCTTTTGGTTCGGAGTTGCTCATCCAACTTGGAGGGGGGCGGCAATTTTTCAATTAGCCAGAGACAGGCAAGTAACGGAATCGTAAAAATGGCGCTGGCCAAGGCGGGCATCCAGGTTTCGGCTATCTGCCACTCTTGAATAAGTATAGCCCCGGTTGTTCGGCACAGGCCTGACGAAAAGATGAAACTTACGGACAAAGCTGCGCCCAGCACCTCCGTCATTCGTCTTCCTTCCAGGTAACTGAATATCATACCCCACACCATACCCAGTGACAGGCCGTTTGTGAACAGAAATAGTAAGTTATACGGTGCACTTACCAGACCAAAGAAAAACCAGGATAATCCGGCTGCCAAAACAAGCGAACTTATTCCAATGGCACGGGAGGAAGCTGTGATTTCAGCGATGATTTTAATACCGATAAACTTTGAGAATGCGTACCCGATAACCTGAGCAATAACCATCCACTCTTTGTAACCCATACCCAGCATTTCGTATGAGCCTGCGGCAAACGTTTTCCGAAATGCATACACACAGGTGTAAAGGCAAAACGAAGTAATTGATGCATAGAGTGTAAACCATGCTGGATGACTGCTGTTTAACCAGTGGGTGATCGGGTCAATAGTTCTTGAAGCGCTCAAGTCAGCAAAGTTTGTGCTGCTGCCAAGTTGTTTTCTTTTTTATGCTTGACTCCGTTCAATGCGGAAGTTTAACAGAAGCATAAACAATACAACTAACTGAGGTAATTTTCATTAAGAATATTGAAACTTTAAATCATGAAAACTAAACATAATGCTGATGTAGCCATAGTGGGTGCGGGCATTGTCGGGTTGGCTCATGCCTATATGGCGCTGCGAAAGGGATATAGTGTGGTAGTCTTTGAGCGGGATGAATTTGCGGTTGGTGCATCGGTAAGAAATTTTGGATTAATCTGGCCGGTTGGTCAGTTGCCCGGTGTTGGCCTTGATCGTGCCATGCGAAGCCGGCAACATTGGCTCAATATTTCACAACAAGCGGGTATTTGGCTTAATCAGAATGGCTCACTCCACCTGGCTTATACCGATGATGAGATGGCTGTGCTGGAAGAATTTATGGATTTGCACGGTGCATCCGGTTTTGCTGTGCGCTTATTAGCACCGGAAAAGATATCCGCTATGGCGCAGGCAGTTAATCAAGTAGGACTTAAAGGTGGGATGTATAGCGATACGGAGTGCACCGTGTATTCCCGTCAGGCTATTCGTAGGATTCCGGAGTGGCTTAGTGAAAAATATGGTTTGATCCTCAGGTTTGGTAAACAGGTGAAAGACGTTGCTTTTCCGCAAGTATGCACGGATGATGAATGCTGGAAAGTAGGCCATGTAATAATTTGCAGTGGAACCGATTTCCAGACACTGTATCCGCAATTGTTTGATAAACAACACATAACAAAATGCAAATTACAAATGATGCGGGCACAATTCATGAGTCACATACCTGCACTGGGTCCGAGTTTATGCTCCGAACTTACCTTTCGTCATTACGCTTCCTTTTCAAAATGCCCTTCCTTACCGGAATTAGATGCCCGTTTTGATTTAGAGAACAGTGATTTTAAAAAATATGGAATTCATGTATTGGTAGCACAGAATGCTGCAGGAGAATTAATAATCGGTGACTCCCATGAATATGCGCTTACACACGATCCGTTTGAAAGTGAATACATTAATGCACTAATATGGGGCTACTTAACTCGCTTTCTGGAAACCAATAATTTACGCATTACCGAACGATGGCATGGAATTTACCCGAAATTGGTTACAGGAGCTCTAGAGATGATAGTAAAACCTGAAAATGGCGTTACCATTGTTAATGGTTTGGGTGGGGCAGGTATGACCTTAAGTTTTGGATTAGCTGAAGAAGTGATTGACAACCTGTAAGGTTATATACATTTTTTTTGCCCTTACAAATGTTCGTATAGCCATGCAGCTATTACATATTAATTCGTGTGTGTTGTTAATTCTTTGTAACCAAAATTTTTACTTTTTGTTTAATGCCTCGAATCGGTTCAATCAATTAGCCGGCAACGCATCATATTAGTTTCATTCACATTCGGCTGTTTTCATAAATCGGTAACCCGACCATCATTGCATCAATTCTGTTGTTGAGTTTTGTGAAGTACGGAAGATTGTTTCTGACACATTTTGCAGTTCATCGTTCACAAAGTCACTAAACCCAAAAAGTATGATTGAAGCTTTACTGAAAAAAGATAGTCAACGGCTATCATGTATTTTACTCACGATGTTTTTGCTGGTTGGGGCAGCGCAGCTGTCTTGGGCACAGCAAACCGTTACCGGAAGGGTGCTGTCGTCAGAGGATGGCTCACCCATGCCGGGTGTAAACATCCTCGTTAAAGGCACCTCAAACGGTACTATTTCTGACGCACAAGGTTCATTTACCTTAACGGTTCCTGCCGATGCAACACTTATTTTCTCGTTTGTCGGGTATTCTACGCAAGAGGTTCAGTTAAACGGGCGGTCCAGTGTTGAAGTAACGTTGGCAACGGATGCCACACAGCTAACTGAAGTTGTGGTTACGGCTTTGGGTATTGAAAAAAGCAAAGGTTCACTGGGTTACGCGGTACAGGATGTTAAAGGTACTGACCTGATAAAAGCCCGGGAGCCTAATCCGGTGAACTCGTTAACGGGTAAAGTGGCTGGTCTTACCATTGCCCAATCAGCCGAATTACTGGGTGCGCCTAATATTTTCCTGCGCGGAAAAAGGCCGCTTTTTGTAGTGGATGGTGTGCCGATACAATCTGACACCTGGAATATAAGCCCTGACGATATCGAAAGCATTACAGTTCTGAAAGGTCCAAATGCTTCGGCATTGTATGGTTCCCGTGGTCAATATGGAGCTATACAGATTACTACGAAAAGCGGTACAAAGGACCGCAGAGGTTTTGCGGTGGAATTTAATTCGTCTTACATGGTTGAAAATGGATTTCTCACCATACCAAAAGTGCAGGATAAATACGGCCCTGGTGATCACGGCCGCTATGCTTTTGGTGATGGAAAGGGGGGTGGTGTGTATGATTCGGATTATGATATTTGGGGCCCTCCATTTGATATAGGTTTACTGTTGCCTCAATACGATGGTGTGTACGATCCCGATAATACGTATATCATCGATAATACCATTCTGCCTAATTTGTCATCACCCTACGAAAGCCACATCATTCCTACGCCTTGGGTAAGCCGTGGTACTAATAACTTACAGCGGTTTCTTCAGAACGGAATTCTTTCGACCAATAACATTGCAGTTTCGGCAAATGGCGATAAATACAACCTCCGGTTTTCTACTTCTTATAACTATCAACGAGGTATTGTTCCCAATACGCAGTTAAACACCAATAATTTTAATGTGAGCGCAGGTTATGATTTTTCGCCTAAAGTACGCTTTGAAACTAATCTTAACTACAATAAGCAATACACCGATAATTTCCCGGATGTTGTTTACGGACCTAACAGTTTAATCTACAATATCATCCTTTGGGGTGGTGCCGATTGGGATGTTGATGACATGCGCAATTACTGGCAGCCCGGAAAAGAAGGACTCCAGCAGATTTATGCCGACTATACCCGGTATAACAATCCGTGGTTTATGGCAAAAGAATGGCTCCGTGGCCACTATAAAACCGATGTGTACGGACATCTTGCGCTTAAATGGCAGATTAACGATGTGTTTGATTTAATGGCGCGTACTCAAATAAACTCGTACAATATTTTCAGGGATGAGAAATTCCCTTATTCAGCCACCACTTATGGCAGGGAACAGGCTAAAGGTGATTATCGTGAAGATCATAGAACGCTCTTCGAGAATAATACGGATGTGCTGATTACCTATCAGAAAGAAATCAACGACTTTGATATTCGGGCCTCGGTTGGCGGAAACCTGCGTAACTTCAATTACCGCTCAAGTTATACAACAACCGATTACCTGAATGTTCCGGGTCTTTACTCCTTCAGTAACACGCTTAACCCGTTGAAGGCGTATAATTTTTACGCACCCATGGCCGTGTACAGCGCCTACGGATATACGGATATTGGTTATCGGAAATTCCTTTACCTCTCCTTAACCGGACGGATTGATAAGAATTCCACGCTGCCACTGGCTAATGATGCCTATTTCTATCCATCGGCTTCGCTGAGTATTGTTCCAACGGAAGTATTGGATTTACCCGAACCAATCTCCTTTATTAAACTGCGGGGTTCTTATGCCAAGGTGGGTGGCGGGCTCACCTCTTCATTTATCGGGCCTATCCCTTCCGTTACCATCACGGGTAATCCACTCGGTTATGGTTCTACATACCTATCTCCTTATGATGGTCCGAGTTATCAAAATGCGGCCGTGTACAGTACCCCGTTAGTTTATAATAACCAGCCAGCGGGCTATTACTCCGATGTACTTACCAATCCTGACCTGCAACCTGAATTCAGCTCATCTGTGGAAGCGGGTCTGGAGAGCCGTTTCTTTAGCAACCGCGTTGGTCTTGAATTCACATATTTTAACAGTCTGGATGGACCCAAAATTTATTCATTACCACTATCCGAAACTTCCGGGTATACCTCAGCACTTGTTAATGGAATTAAAACGCGCAGAACAGGAGTTGAAATAGTTTTAACAGGACGCCCGCTGGATAATCCGGAAGGGTTGACCTGGGATATTACCGCAAACTGGTCAACCTTTAAAGAGGTTTTGGCTGAAATTTATCCTGGCGTTGAGCGGTTGCCCGCCAGCCGGTTCAATCCATCCATTAATGGATTTAACAGCTATTTGAAAGTTGGTGACCGGGTTGACCGGTATTATGCCTATACCTTTTATAAGGACCCCAACGGAAACCTCATAAACGATAATACAGGAAAACCCATCCGTAACCCTATTCCCCAATTTCTCGGCAACCTGAATCCAGACTGGAGTTGGGCATTTATCAATAGGTTTTCGTACAAAAATTTTGTCGCCACAGTACAGATTGACGGACGCGTAGGTGGCGTATTGGTTAATTATGTGCAGCGTCAAACGTTCCGTGGAGGACGTCACATCGAAACGGTACAGGGTGCAATGGGCGATGCCCGCTTTCAGGATTTTTTGGGTGTTAGGTCGTACGTTGGCCCGGGGGTAAAAATAACCAGCGGAACCATTGAAACCGATCCAACCGGAAAGATTACCAATTACGATGAGCTAACGTTTGCGCCAAATGATATCCCGGAATACCTGCAGGATTACATAAGCCGGTATTACCGCGATGAAGAAGCTAACCTGATGAGTCGTAGTTATGCCAAACTACGTGAAGTTACCATCGGGTACACTATTCCTAAACGTGTGCTGGGACGTACGTTCATTAACCAGGCCACCATTTCGCTGGTTGGCCGGAACCTGCTGTATTGGGCTGAGAAAAAGGATGTGGATATCGACCAGTTTGGGGGATATGAAGGATACTCCTCTCTTCAGTCGCCAACACTGAGGCGTTACGGAATAAACATTAATCTCACTTTTTAATTTTAATTATCATGAAAAAAATATCGAGATACTATCTGCTTCTGCTAATGGTTGTTGCTGGAGCTTGTGCGGATTTTGCTGAGCTTGAAATAGACAATAACCGGCCGTCTCAGGTGCCGGCATCGCTGGTGCTTACCGGGGTATTGTTTGATATGAATGAGAGACCCTGGTCCCTTGAGCATAGGTGGAACCAATTCTGGAATTGCAATTACAATTATTACGGCAATCAGGAGTATGCCTGGACTTCGGGTACACTTTTATTTCGAACCCTGAAAAATGTAATTAAAATGGAAGAAGAGGCTGCCCGCTTAGGTGCAGCCGAAGTTAATCCCTACTCGGCTTTGGGTAAATTTTTCCGCGCTTACTATTATTTTAGGATGACCCGCCTGTTTGGGGATCTCCCCTTGGACGAGGCCCTGTTGGGACTTGAAAACCCAACTCCCGTTTATGCCACCCAAAAGGAAATTTTTCTGCAAATCCTGACCTGGCTGGATGAAGCAAATGCTGATCTGGCTTCGCTGATTTCTGCAAACGATCAATCGTTAACCGGAGATTTCTATTTTAATGGCAATCTCTCGAAATGGCAAAAAGTAGTGAATTCATTTAAATTGCGAGTGCTTGTTACCCTGAGCAAAAAAACTGGCGACACTGATTTAACGGTTGCACAGCGGTTTACTCAGGTCATAACCAACCCGGCTCAGTTTCCCATTATGTCAGGTAATGATGATAACCTGAAGTTCGTTTATAATGGCACAACTAATATTTATCCGCTCAACCCGGGTAATCGTGGATTTGACAAAGGGCGTTATAACCATTCAGCAACCTATCTTAACAACCTTACCAGTTTAAATGATCCGCGGGTATTTGTTGTAGCCAATCCGGCTATGAAAAAAATAAATGTTGATGGATTGAGCCCTGATGACTTTAATGCTTACGTTGGCGCGAGTTCCGGTGAGAGTCTTGCAGACATGACCGTTAAGGCCGGAAATGACGAGTATTCTTTTATCAATCAGAAGCGATATTATACTACGCTGAACGGGCCGGAACCGAGTTTAATAATTGGTTATGCCGAACAATGCTTCAATATTGCCGAGGCCATCAACCGCGGATGGGTTACCGGGGATGCTGCTCAATATTACGAAAATGGCATACGGGCTTCGATGGCTTTTTACGGAATTGAGGATGGAACCGTATTAAATATTACCGAACCCGACCTTGATGAGGTTATTGGAACATACACCGTTGATTTAACGGCTTACCTTAGCCAGCCGGCAGTAGCCTATGCGGGTAATAACCCCACCGGTTTGAATCAGATTTTGATGCAAAAGTACCTGGCATTTTTCCAGAACTCAGGCTGGGAGGCTTTCTTTAACCATAAAAGAACAGGGGTACCCACATTTTTAACAGGGCCCGGAACAGGTCGTTCACCCGAAGTAATTCCCAACAGGTTCCAATATCCATCCAACGAAGCCAATGTAAATCTTGCAAACTATGAGGCCGCGTTGACCCGCCAGTTCGGAAATACCGATGACAGTATTGATGGGGTTGTGTGGTTTTTACAAGATTAATAGAAAGAAGCGGGCAATTAGCCCGCTTCTTAAATTTTTACTTTATGTTGATAAGAAGAATCCTGATTATTTTTTGGCTGTCCAGCTGTGTTCAGGCGGTGGCTCAGTCGAAGTTAAAAACTGAAAATGTCATTTTGATAACGTTTGACGGGTTACGGTGGCAGGAACTGTTTAATGGTGCTGATTCATCCCTAATGAAGCAACAACCTTATCTCAAGGACTCAAAACTCAGGGAAAAGTATTGGCATGCCGATGCCGTTGAACGGAGAAAACTTTTGCTTCCCTTCTTCTGGAATACCCTGGTCTCCAAGGGTCAAATTTATGGTAACAGAGCCTTAGGCTCAAAAGTAAACGTTTCCAACAGGATGTGGTTCTCCTATCCCGGGTATAATGAATTGCTTACCGGCAGGGCCGATGATGAAAGGATTAACAGCAACGATAAGACGTATAATCCAAATACTACAGTTTTAGAGTTCTTAAATTCTCAGCCGTCCTTTAAAGGCAGAGTGGCGGCATTTACATCATGGGACTGTTTTCCTTACATAATTAATGACAAACGGAGCGGTGTATTTGTAAGTTCCGGAATTGTTCCTGCAAGTGGAGCCAAACTTACCGAATGCGAAGTTGTTCTTAATGAGGTAATGTCAGCAACGCCAAACCCATTGGGCGATGTGCGGCTTGATGCCTTTACATTTTACCTCGGCATGGAGTACATCAAGAAGAATAAACCCAGGGTGATGTACTTTGCTTTTGATGAAACCGATGATTTTGCTCATGGTGGCGAGTATGCGGCTTATCTCAATGCTGCCCATTATACGGACAGGTTTATTGGCGAACTTTGGAATTACCTGCAAAGCGATGCCCAGTACAAGGACAAAACAACCATTATTATTACTACCGACCACGGCCGTGGTACAGATGCTGAAAACTGGAAGCATCATGGCATAAAGATTCCCGAGGCTGACCAAATTTGGATGGCCGTTATCGGTCCGGATACCAAGCCCTTGGGAGAGGTTAAGGTTTCTGCTCAGTTATTTCAGAAACAAGTTGCGAAAACGGTAGCCGCATTTTTGGGGCTTGAATTTAAAGTTGAAGGGGATAGTACCGGGCCGGTGCAGTCCATGATAGGTAGTCGGTAACCCGATCGATTGCCCCATGTTGTTCCGGAAATCTTACTTGAGAATAAGGTCGGTTTGTAAAAGTAATATAACAGTCTGTATATAATAAAGTAATAATTGTAAACTAGCTTGGATTAGCTGTGATTATTAAACCCGAAAATGAGGTGTAATCATCTGGTTTTCTTCATTTCACTGTTTTCAGTTCTTGCGCATGCGCAAGAACTGAAAACAAAAAATGTCATCCTGATTACTTTAGACGGAGTTCGCTGGCAGGAAATATTTGAGGGAGCAGATTCAGCCATATTATTTAATCCCGAATACGTCAAGGCAAAAAATAAAGAAATTCTTATTGATACTTTTTGGAGTTCTAACCTGCATGAGCGCAGACGGAAATTGTTTCCATTTCTATGGAACACTGTAGCCAGTCAAGGTCAGTTGCTGGGTAATCGTAATTACTACAATTTTGTTAATTGTGCCAACCCGCATTGGTTTTCCTACCCGGGTTACAGTGAAATGCTTGTCGGGTTTGTTGACAGAAAAGTCCGCTCAAACGATAAGGTGGATAATCCAAACGCCACGGTGCTGGAGTTTATTCACAACCATAAACAGTACCAAGGAAAGGTTGCTGTGTTTAGCACGTGGGATACGTTTCCATTTATTATCCGCGAGGAAACTTCTGGTATTCCGGTGAATGCCGGTTTTGAGCCCGCCCGCGGGGATCTAACGGATAAAGAAATCATGTTGAATGAGCTTCAGCAACTGATTTCGAACCCCTTCGGTTCAAGGTATGATGCGTTTACCTTTTACTTCGCGCTGGAGTATTTAAACCGCGAGCGGCCCAGGGTTTTATTTATAAGTTTTGATGAAACGGACGAGCACACACATGGTGGCCGCTACGATGAGTACTTGCTTTCGGCTCATCGGGCCGATGCAATGCTGGCTACGTTGTGGAATTGGCTGCAATCGCAGCCGGACTATAAAGATCAAACTACATTGCTGGTTACTACCGATCACGGTCGGGGAAAGGGCGCTAAACACGCCTGGCGAAATCACGGCAGGCTGGCTTTTGGGTCGGGTCAGATTTGGATAGCGGCTATTGGGCCTGATACTCCGGATCTAGGCGAATTACGCTTTCCGAACCAATTGTACCAGAAACAGATTGCCAAGACCCTGGCTGCTTTTCTAGGACTCGAATATGAAAACATCATGCCGGTAGGTGACGTAATTGATGTACTATTTTATACACCTCAATACCGCGCATCTGTTACAGCTCCCGGCAACGACTAACCTGGGATTAATCCAATCGAAAAACCTCAGGTATTACCATTTTTACCACTACGGGAACACCGCGTTGTTTGCCGGGTTCCCATCGGGTTAAAGCTAGTACGCGTGCGGCTTCCGTATAACGTCCGCTGCCAATTCCCTTGATTACTTTTACGTCTGATACGTTTCCGACACGGTCAACAACAAATTCAACAAAAACTTTTCCTTCGGTGTGATTTCGTTTGGCTTGAGTCGGATACTTGATTGTTTTTGAAATGAAAGAATAAAATTTGCTGAACCCGCCTACTGGCTGGGGCATTTTTTCAACAATAAGAAATGTGTCAGGTACAGGTTCAGGTGTCGGAGAAGTGAATGAATCCAAACCGGTTTCAGATGGAAGCTCAGCCGTGGTTAATGAAAAGGTATCAAGCTGAAGCGGGTTGTCTGAAATGGATAATTGATGAATGTCAATAGGAGGCACCTTTTTGACTAGTTTGGGTGCGGCCCCTGTTTTTTCTATCACCAATGGAGATTCGTAAGTAAGATGGGCGGTTTCGGGCTGTGGTAGCTGGCAGTCTGGTAAAATTTTTTTAGTTCGCCATTGAAAGGCCATTGCCACAAACGCAATGCTGATGGTAAGCCCGCTGAACAGAAGTGCCGGGTACATCTGGTGCACATCCCTTGAAGGATTTTTTCTGGTAACATAGGCCAGGTGTTTACCACCTAATCCAATATTGGCAATTAAGTCACTGTAGCTTTTGTTTTTACTTCGTGCGAGTTGGATGGATTTGACTGCTTATTCTCCCAACGGATAATAATCAGCAGCAGAATGAGCAGAAAAAGTATTATAAGAAAATAAGTAAATACTTTGATTACGCGCTTCAGCCGCACTTCTTTATCATGCTGGCGCATTAATTCCGTGTAGTTGCGGTGGCGCGCGATGCGCCCGCTGCTCATCAGTTGTCTGCGTATCCGTATCTCATTTCTTCCCATCGTACTTAATGCTAAGGTTAAAATTTTTGCGCAGCCGGTCCAGGGCCCGGTAGGTGCGCATTTTGGCCCCGCTTTCGGTCATGTTCAGGATGAACGCGATTTCTTTGAAATCCTTATCCTCAAAAAACCGTAATTCGAGTACTTCCAGCATATCGGTGGGCAATTCTTTTAAATAAGAAAGTAATCGTTGAATTAGTTCTTCGTCCCAGCCTTCGGAAGTCATTTCAATCAGCTCGCGTACTTTCACTTCTTCAATGGAAAAAACACGCGTCTTCTTCTTGTTACGGTAGTGCTTGTTTACCTCGTTGGCTGCAATACGGTAAAACCAACTCGATACAGGCACGCCCCGGTATTCAAACTGATCCCTGTTTTTCAGCGCATTAAGGAAGGTTTGTGAACACAGGTCGGCCGTCAGGTCTTCATCATCGGTTTGGCGATAAATAAAATTAAAAATCCGGTCGTAGTACTTTTCGTACAGCTCGCCAAACACTTCAGGTTTTTTTACCGAATGTTTAAGAATGGCGTATTCCTGCCGTATTTCTTCATCAGATAACAATAGCCTGATTTTTAAACCTGTAATACATTATCCTGATTTTCGTCACACAACAATAATACAGCTCCTCATTTTGTTTTGCGGTATATTCCTGTAATTTGACGAAAATTTTATCTTTCTAACAGCCCAGTGGCTTTGCGCATCAATATTTTCATCACAATCATTTGGTTCACAGCTTGCCAGTCAGACGGTGGCAATGAAACGTTGCGGTTGCAGGTGATTGAAGCAGATAAAAACTTTAACCGGATGGCCCAGGAAAAGGGAATTGCGGAAGCATTTGTTTTTTATGCCGATGAAAATGTGATAAAGCCAACAGCAGGGCAACAACCTGTTGTAGGCAAATTCGCCCTGATGGAGTCATTTAAGAAAAACCCTCCTGGTGAAATAAAACTAACCTGGGCACCCTTGAAAGCCGAGGCCAGCGGCAAGCTGGGCTACACAATTGGCGGCTATACGTTGTACACCAAAACCCATGACGGACAGCGCGACACCATACTTTACGGAACGTATGTATCCATTTGGAAGCGCAAAAATGACGGAAGCTGGCGCTATGTTTTCGACACCGGCAATCCTACACCAGGCCCTGCTGTACTTAATTAGTCCGAAAGGACTTAAATTGAAGACAGACTTTTTTCAGGCACAAGTATAGGCAATGAAGCCGGGTTAATTTTTATTTCAAATTTCAAGTCTTCTCCGCAAGGCTCACCATCAACATGATAGGGTACCGGTTTGCTGGTTTGCAGCACCAGGTTCCGTACCGGTTCACTCCGGTAAGTGTTGTTGTTTTGTAGTGTGTGGGTAAAAAGCCGGTATGCAAACGGTACACTTTTGTGCAGTGGAATTTTTTTAATGGATACCAGTTGCAGCAGATTATCGGTTACCGAAGCGCCCGGTGATACGCGGGCGTTGTTTCCGTATTGCGAAGAGTTGGCTATGGCGATAATGAAATTTTGTTTCAGTTCTTCTTCATTATCGTTTTGAAGGCGGGATGCTTCAAAGGCAGCAAAGTGGATATACTCACGCATTACAAAACGCGCATACCCCCAGAACCCACGTTTTTTGTTTTCACCAAACAGGTTAGCCACGTGGCCATCAAACCCAATGCCCGAAACATTTACTGATAAGCGGTTGTTCAGGTAAAACGTATCCATCCGTATCGGTTTGCTGTTGAACAGCGCCTGCAGTGCTTCTTCCAGGTTCATGGGAATGCCCAGATGACGCGCCAGCCCGTTACCAGAACCTTTCGGTAAAATGCCCAGGGGGGTAGTTGAGTGCAGCAAACCCCGAGCAATTTCGTTTACGGTGCCGTCACCGCCAACGGCAATTACAGCATGGTATTTACTGATTGCCTGCGTTGCCAGTTCGGTGGCATGCCCGCGATACGAGGTAAACTGAATGGTGCATTCAGCCTGGTTCTGTTCGCACGCATTCAGGATTTTTCCCTCCAGTTTGGGCCGTAAGCCCGAGCCTGAAAATTTATTGATAATGAATAATAGCTTGCTAAATTCGCTCATCCCAAAAGGCCAGCAAAATTAACCGAAATGAGAGAATTTCAACCCCGTGTTTTCAAGTTCAAGGCATGGAACCGCGAAGACCGGTTGCTGGTTAAATTGAGTAATATTGATTTACTGAAGGGTGTTCTTTATAAAAAAGATCATGTACTACTTCAGTTTACAGGAATGCTTGATAAGTATGAAGAAGAGATTTACGAAATGGATATATTGATGCAGCAGGACAAAAAGTACCTGGTTCGTTGGCACGAGCAATACAGTGCCTGGTATATTTTACCGCTTCCCGATCAGGCATCGTTTGAGCCGTTAAAAATGGATACGGCCCGCACCATGAAACGACTGTGTAGTTATTTTGAATCAGAGGTGAACGGGAAAGAAATCAGTTAATTTAGCCTTTGGCTTTGAGTTTATCTTCAATGTACTTAACGGCAGCGCCAATGGTGGTGAGTTTTTCGGCATCGTCATCCGGTATTTTAATGTCGAAAGTTTGTTCAAAGTCCATTACAATCTCGGCATAATCGAGGGAATCAATGCCCAGGTCCTTGACGAGGTTGGTATCGGGATTTATTTCAGATTCGGCAACGCCCAGTTTTTCGATTAGGATACGGGCCACTTCTTCGGAAACGTTTGGCATAGGCAGTAAAAAAGGTGGTCAAAGGTATTAAATGAGGTGGTTCAGTCCAAACCTAAAAGCGCATGATAAATTCGGTACCTTCGCCCATGGTGGATTTAACGGTAAGTGTACCCTGATGCTGACGCATAATCTGCCTGGATAAACTCAGACCGATGCCGGAGCCGGTTTTTTTAGTGGTGAAAAACGGAATGAAAATCTTTTCA
>JAKLJG010000025.1 GCA_023151255.1 Cyclobacteriaceae bacterium
TGTTCTTCTGTGAAGAGATCATTTCGCTGGACGAATTGCAGCGGCTTGGGTTTGCCGGGAAATTTATTGCCCGTGTTACCAAACCGGTATTTGATAAAATTGCTGTACGCGAAAACTCCGGAGGCGTAATTGCCGTTGCTGAAATGAAACTGCACGGATTAGACCAATTGAGACTTTCAAAAAAGCCGCTGGTTCTTGTTTTAGAGGCAGTAGAAAAACCCGGGAACCTGGGCGCCATATTGCGAACGGCCGATGCAGCCGGAGTGGATGCGGTGATCTGTTGTGACCCGCTTACCGATTTTTATAATCCAAATGTTATCCGTTCGAGTCTTGGATGCGTTTTCACCAACCAACTGGCCAGCGCCACCAGCGAGGATACCATCCGGTGGCTGAAGAAAAATGAGTTAGCGATTTATTGTACGTACTTAAAATCATCAAAGCCTTACACCGCTGTCGATTTTACCAAACCCTGCGCGATAGTAATGGGTACTGAAGCTACGGGCCTTTCGGAAATCTGGATAACACATTCAGATACGAACATCATCATACCCATGCATGGAAAAATTGATTCGATGAACGTGTCTACATCAGCAGCAGTGGTGGTATTTGAAGCAAGAAGGCAACGCAGCGTTAAAACCAACCAGACTATTTTACCATGAAAAAGTTTATCTGGCTAATCTCACTCCTGCTGTTAACGGCATGTTCCGATAATGAAACGCATCAGCACCGCACCTACAAAATGGGGTTTCAGAACTCGGCTCCACGATATGATGATTTCGACCTCTTTATCCAATCATTGCTGATATGGAGCGAACGAGCAGATGCCGCCATGATTACTACCGAACCACCCTGGGAAGAATTGCTGGCCGGGCACAACCCCGTAACCTATGTGGTTGACAACTACAAAGGATTGGTAGACTATTACCGAAGCAAAGGATTTGAATTGTGGGTTTATATCGATCCGCAAAACGGACTTGATCGCTCTTCGGATGCACAGGAGCTTGTTGCAGCCGGCCGTAGCATTGCCGAACCGGAGATACAGGCCCTTTATCAACGATTTGTAATGGTGATGGATAGTGTACTAAACCCCGAACATTTAGGTCTTGCCCTCGAAACCAACCTCATCCGCGATGGTGCCCCGGCTGCCATCTATAATGGTGTGAAACAAGCTGCTGCCGATGCCGCGGCCCAAATTAACAGCCTTGACCCGGAGACTAAACTAAGTATCAGTGTGCAGGTTGATTATGCTTGGGGAAAGCTGGGCGATGGCACTTACCGGGGTGTGGCGCAGGATTTCACCGACTTCCCGTTTATTGAAGAACTTGGACTCTCCTCCTATCCGTATCTCGGTTGGGAATTCCCAGATGACTTACCCACCAATTATTACTCCCGACTCATTGAAGGAAGAACTATTCCTGTATTTGTTTCGGAGGGAGGCTGGACCTCCGAGTCCATCAACATTCCGCCCTTTACCATAACCAGTTCACCCGAAAAACAACGCGATTATATCGCTCACCATCATAAATTACTGAATACGGTAAACGCAATTGCCAATTTTCAACTGGTGTTTACCGATATTGATTTAGCGGCTCTTCCACCCGAAGTGAACGACAACATCCGGTTCTTTGCTTTTTTAGGTATGGTGGATAAGGAGTTTAATCCAAAACCTGCCCTCGCTGCCTGGGACAACCTCTTCCAACTGCCGTTGATTAGCCGCTAGTTACTTTTTTCTCTTTACCGACTTTTGATAGGCTTCAATCCACTGGGCAGGTTTAACTTTCGACACAAGTTCCACGATAAGAGAAAGGGGGATGTCTTCCGGATTTTTAAAACGTATACACGATTTACCCATATCTAATTTTTTAGTCGAAACCTTTTTCCATTCTGACACAAACCAATCATGCAATTCTCCCTGATAGATCATCATGTGGTAAAAAGCGATATGATTTTTCTGTGAAGCCAGGCAGATAAATGGCAGCGGCTCATTTGGGTTGGTGTGGTATCCTGCAGGATAGAGATTGTGTGGTACGACATAGCCTATCATTCCATATTGCATTACCTCCTCAAATCCTTTTGGGATATTTTTGACTACCAAACCCCGCAACTTCTTCATTACAGCCTGGCGGTCCGGTGGTAATGATTTCAGGTACTCATTAACAGTTTTTGCTTTTGATTGCATAGGGTACTTTTTAAATACGTACTAATTCAGCCTGCCCAACCCTCCCGGTCAAGGCTCCGGTATTGAATGGCTTCCGCCAAGTGCTCTGTTTTTATCTCTGCACTTCCGGCTAAATCGGCTATCGTACGCGATACTTTCAGTATCCGATCATACGCGCGGGCCGATAAACCGAGTCTTTCCATAGCAGTTTTCAGCAGCGCTCTTCCGGCATCGTTAATCTCACAAACTTCTTTAACCATATTTGAGGGCATCATGGCATTGCAGTATATATTTTTCTGATCGCTGAAGCGATCAGCTTGGATAGCCCGTGCTTTCACAACCCGCTCGCGGATTTCTGCGCTGGTCTCTACTTTCCTCCTGGCGGTCATTTCATCGAAACTAACGGGCACAACTTCCACATGCAAGTCAATTCTGTCCAACAACGGCCCGCTTACCTTACTGAGGTAACGCTGAACAACGCCCGGCCCGCAAACACATTCCTTTTCAGGATGGTTGTAGTACCCACACGGGCAGGGGTTCATGCTGGCTACCAACATAAAGTTGGCCGGATAATCAAGCGAAACTTTTGCGCGTGAAATAGTAACCTTCCGGTCTTCCATCGGTTGGCGCATCACTTCCAACACGGTGCGCTTAAATTCGGGGAGTTCATCCAGAAACAACACGCCATTGTGCGCCAGCGAAATTTCGCCCGGCTGCGGATTACCGCCACCACCCACCAGGGCCACATCCGAAATGGTATGATGGGGCGACCGAAACGGGCGTGTGGCAATGAGTGCCGTATCACGCCCGATTTTTCCGGCCACCGAATGAATCTTGGTCGTCTCCAGTGCTTCCTGAAGAGTTAACGGAGGCAAGATAGATGGCAACCGTTTGGCCAGCATGGTTTTACCGGCACCGGGCGGGCCAATCATAATTACGTTGTGCCCACCGGCTGCTGCTATTTCCATAGCCCGCTTGATGTTCTCCTGCCCTTGCACATCGCTGAAATCGGCATCGTACTCATTGACTTGTGCAGCAAAAACCTGACGGGTATCCAGGTGCAGCGGCTCAATAGAAGTTTTCCGTTGAAGAAAATCAACCGCCTCTTTTAACGAGCTTACCCCGTAAACATTCAACCCATCTACGATGGCTGCTTCGCGGGCATTATCTCGAGGAAGGATAAAGCCTTTGAAGCCATCTTTATGCGCCTGGATGGCGATAGGTAAAACTCCTTTAATAGGCCGAAGGGTGCCGTCTAACGAAAGTTCGCCCATAATAACAAAGTCCTCCAACTGATCAATCGCAACCTGGCCGGAGGCCTGCAGGATGCATAGCGCAATAGGCAGGTCGTACGCTGAACCTTCTTTGCGGATATCGGCCGGGGCCAGGTTAACCACGGTTTTTTCGCGTGGCATAAAAAACTGAAATTGCTTTATAGCCGACTCAACCCGGTGCTCACTTTCTTTTACGGCTGTATCGGGCAATCCGCTCATGTGGAAGCGCAGCCCCTGACCAACACGTACCTCCACGGTAATTTTTCGTGCCTCAACCCCATGTACCGCACAACCGTAGGTTTTGGCCAGCATGGTTACACTTGTTTTTCGATGAGCAGGATGAGGATGTGCACTATTTTATAGTGGATCTCGTGAATCCGGTCGGCATAGCCGAAATGGGGCACACGAATCTCCACATCGGTATGGGCTGCCAGTTTGCCGCCATTCTTGCCGGTAAGGGCAACTACTTTCATTCCCTTCTTTTTGGCAGCCTGAGCCGCCAGCACTACGTTCTGTGAGTTGCCGCTTGTACTGATGGCGAGCAGTACATCATTAGGGGTTCCCAGCGCATCGATGAATCTTGAAAAGATGTAATCAAATCCATACTCATTGCCTACACACGTGATGTGGCCTGAGTCAGAAATGGAAATGGCCGGAACGGGTGTGCGACTTTCGTGGTAGCGGCCGGTTAGCTCTTCAGCAAAATGCATGGCCACGCAATGCGAACCGCCATTGCCGCAGGCAATAATTTTACCTCCGTTATTTACAGCCTGCACCATCACCTTAGCAGCTTCGTCCATACGAAGGTAATTGGTGGGCTCTTTTAAAAAGTTATCGAGTACCGTGGCTGCCTGTTGCAGTTCGGTAGTGATGATATGTCGTGTATCCATGGTTACTTTGGAAGATTTGCCTGGCTGGCAGAAGACTTAGCTTCGTTTAAATCGTAAAGTTTGGCTTTTAGTGTATTGAGTTCGGTTGTCAGTTTTTCTTTTTCTCCATTATTTCTTCGGTTGTCGCGGTAATGCAGAATAACATTTGTAGCAAACATCACCAGCAGAATAAGGGAACCGTATTTCAGCATCCAGATTTTGCCTTGCATTTGGATGAGGAACTGAAAGTTCTCCTTCTGGCTATCCATATATAAACTGAAAAGAAAGATGAACAGATGCAGTGCACCAAATACAGCGTAGAAAATCAGCCGGTTTTTCTTCATCATAAAACTGCTATTGGGCAACAAACTTAACTTTTTTGACGTAAAGGCAAAAGGAAGATCAGGCCTTTTGAATCTCGCTGAGTTTACGGTACAATCCGCTTTGCGCAATCAATTCATCGTGCCGTCCGCGTTCCACAATATGGCCGTTTTGGATAACGATAATCTCATCGGCATGCTGGATGGTGCTGAGCCGGTGGGCAATAACAATGCTGGTGCGGTTTTTCATCAGGTTGGTTAAGGCATCCTGAACCAGCCTTTCGGATTCAGAATCCAATGCCGATGTGGCTTCATCCAGAATTAATATGGGCGGATTTTTCAACACCGCCCGCGCAATGGCTATTCGCTGGCGTTGCCCGCCCGAAAGCCTTGAGCCCCGTTCGCCAATAAATGTCTGGTATCCGTTTTCGGTGGCCGAAATAAAATCGTGGGCGTTAGCCACTTTGGCCGCATTTACTACATCTTCATCTTTTACATTAGGCATACCAAAGGCGATGTTGTTGAATATGGTGTCATTAAACAAGATAGACTCCTGTGTTACCACACCAATCAGTCTCCTCAACGACTCCAGGTCACAATCGCGTAAGTCAACACCGTCAAGCAGAACGGCTCCTTCGGTTGGATCATAAAACCGGGGTACCAAATCAGCCAACGTGGATTTACCTCCTCCGGAAGGCCCTACCAGCGCGATGGTTTTGCCTTTTTCGATCGTCAGCGAAATATTCTTAAGCACCGGCTCTTTATCGTATGCAAAACTTACGTTTTTAAATTCGATGCCGCTTTTAAAATCGGCTACCGGCAATGCCCCGGGTTTATTCTGGATTGCCGGCTCCAAATCAACTACCGAAAAAATGCGCTCGGCAGCAACCGTTCCCTTCTGAAGTGAGGTGATGCCGTTTGAAAAATTCTTAGCCGGCTGAATAAGCGAAGCATAAAAGGCAAGAAAACCCATAAACACTTCGGGTTTTAAACCATCACCGGCCATCACAAGCTGACCACCGTAATACATAATCACTGCAACTATAATCACACCCAGAAATTCCGACAAGGGTGAGGATAATTCGTTCTTTCTTGAAATGGACAGATTAACTTTCCGGTGATAACTTGTTTCATCATCTATCTTTTTCAGAATAAAATCGCGGGCGTTAAACGCTTTAATAACCCGCATACCGCTAAACGTTTCATCCAGGATGTTTACAATCCGGCCCATCGCCTCCTGGCTTTGCTTCGCCTTCCTGCGTAACCGTTTAATGATTTCGGCAACAATGCCGCCCGTAACCGGAAGCAGGATAAGGGTGAACAACGTTAGCTTAACCGAGATGATGAAGAGAATGATAAAATACACGATGATGGTGATCGGCTCCTTTAACACGCTTTTTAAACTGTTAACAACAGCCGTTTCTACTTCGCTGATATCGTTGGTGAAGCGCGAGATCAGATCGCCTTTGCGTTGATGATTGAAGTACCCAATGTGAAGGCGCGAAACATTTTGAAACAAATGCACCCGCATGCGTTTTACAATATCGACTTTTATGCGGGAGGCTGTCATTCGTTCCATGTAGCGAAACATATTGGCAAGGAATACGGCCACAACGATAAGAATGCAAACAAACAGTAACGCATTAATGCGGCCCTCTTCGGCAATAATTTTTGCAAACTGGTATTTAAACAAACTGGTAACATACCCCACCGAAAAAGAGGCTTCGGGCGGGGCGGGTACAGCGGCAGCAACCTCCTGGGAAAAGAGCACCTCCAACATGGGCATAATTAATCCAAGGTAAGAGGCGCTGAATAATACACCCAGTATGGAAAACAAAAAAAACTGGATAAGCCGGGGTATAAGATTGGGTGCGTAGTTTAAAATGCGAAAGTATATCTTCATGAATCAGAATTCGTACAGGCGTTGCGGGATATTCCAGCGCAAAGCTAACGAAGTTATGGTTGAGTTGTTGTTGTAAAGAGCGAGGTCACACCGACTTTGCCGTATTGTAACCTGCAGGTCAATAAACAAGTTATGCTTCAGCATCCATGAAGCCGATACCATTCCGAACGTAATCGTATTTTTAAAGCCCTGTCCGATGGTGTTGCCGTAATCGCTGTTAGCAGTTCCGTTGTTACGGGTTGCGTTGTCCTTCAGCATATCACCGCCAAAATTAAGCCCGGTTGAATCCCGTCCGGTTTTAATAAAAATTAGTTTGCCAACAAGCTGAAGCCGTGACAACGGCTGATACCGGATGATGCCGGCCAGTTCAGTAAAATTAGCACCCAACGGATGACCCAACGATTGCCGGTAATGCGAATAGCTGCCGTAAAGGGTATTGTGTGAATAGGTGTAGGGCCTTACGATATTGGTTTCCACCTGCACATCCAGATTGGATACCCCGAGCGCATCGATATACTTAGCCCCCGCCTGCACACCAAATTTATTCGCCCACCAGCCCGTGCCCTCCTTGATTTTATCTAATACAAACTCATCGAGTACAAATTGTCCGTAGAATTGAATGCCCCGAAAAACATTCCATTTAAAATCAAATCCAAGAATTACATTATCACTACTACCATTTTGCTGTTCAATGGCCCGATAAAAAATAACCGGGTTAAGATAATCCAGGCGAAAGGAAGTAGAGCCTGTGGAGTCATCCGCACTAAATACCACGGCTTCAAAAAAGCCGAGGTTTAACTTTTTACCAACATTGAAACTGAGGTGATGCAAAGCTGTAAACTTTTGCGGATAACCTCCGGTTATTGATTTTAAGCCCCCGGTATCGCCACGCACATCACCAGTCATTTGGAAAGTGCTGAAGAAATAATTCAACTTCCACACCTTCACATTACCTTTTACAAACCAGGCCGGGGGAGAAAAGTCTGAAAAAATCAGCGAGCGGTATCCGTTGCCGATAAAAAACCGGTCGTGACCGAACTGCAGGTTAATGTGTCGGGTGGCTTCGAAGGTAATGTAACCACGGGCCTGTAAAAAATCATACCCTTGGTTCTCCTTAAATGTTTTCCAGAAACCTTCATGCGGAATTACCGGATGGTCATTAATTGTATCCGCTACATAATCATTAACGTAAGCAGGCAAACGCATTTGGTTATCCGTCAGGTAGCTATAAAAGCCTACCTTTTTATCAATCATACCACGCACTTCTACCCCGCGTGTATTGGTAAACAGCATATCGTTAACGCGCGAATCACTACCCGCACCTACATGGAGCACAGGGTTCACATGCAGGTCGAAGGCCGGTTCGTCCACATAATAGAAATCCGACTGCTTTTTATAAAAGTGCTTCAGAAAAGGCTTCCGGCTGACGTTGGTTTCAGGGCGCGACCACTCCCAATTGTCATTGCTATAATAATCACGGTTAAACAGGTCGACTGTGGATGTAAAGCCTTCCACCCCAGCAATCGTATCTACAAGGGCGGCTATTTCTGATCGCTTATAAGGCTTAACCGAGGTGAACACCTGTGGCAGTACCTTGCCGGCCTTAATCTCGTACCTATCAAGACCATGGTAATAAGCCTCGTTTAACGGGGCATAGCTGCTCTGGGCAAGAGCGGTAAACGGTGCCAGGAAGGCAAAAAGCAGGCGTGCATTCATCAAAACCAAACGAATCTGAGCAAAATACGCAGGTTCTTCGGTTGTCCCAAAAAAGGCGGTCGATAGCTTGAATTTCCTTGTTTTACACTTATCTTTGCAGTCCTTTTTAGGAAAAACAGGTACAAACACGATGAAAAAGGATATTCACCCAGACTACCAGGAAGTTGTTTTTTACGATACTTCGAGCGATTACAAGTTTTTGACCCGCTCCACCATTAAATCGAAGGAAAAAATCAAGTGGGAGGACGGCAAAGAGTACCCGCTGGTAAAAATCGAAGTAAGTTCTGCCTCGCACCCGTTCTTTACCGGAAAAAAACTGTTTGTGGATACAGCCGGCAGGGTAGAGAAATTCCAGAAAAAGTACCAAAAGAAATCTTCTTAATTACTTCTTCTTATATGCTTAAACCCTGACGGTTCCCGTCAGGGTTTTTTATTGCCTGGCAGTAACAGTTAAACCAATTTTTACAGCCGGAGGTCTATATTTACTGCATGAACCTGATTTTGTTTGATGAACCGGCTATCCGCACAAACCTGCTGCCGTTTACCTTTACCCGGCCGGTAGCCAAAATACGCGTTGGAATTTTAACAATTGCCGAAAAATGGGAGCGGTTGCTGCACACGCAGGCCTCACACCTCACCAACGATTATCTCTCAAGAAAATTTCCGGTTAGCAGTACTTCCGATAACCTGATTATTAATGGAGCGGTTTGTCCTGACACTGCGCTGCTAGCAGCAATAGCCGGAATGAAACCAGGCGAAGGGTTAAAAAAAAATGATATGGCGCTGGCGTTCCGAACAGCACAGGCCACGCTGGAAGCAGTTTCACTAATCAACTTTAAACCCTACGCACCTGATATTACCCTGATTGATCAGCCCTGGAAAATTTTTCAGCACAACGCAGCCGAACTCAGGCACGACTTTAGCCTGATAACCAGCGGGCGGGTGAGCGAACCTGTTACCGATCCGCACACGCGGATTTACAATGAAGCAAACATTTTTTTAGAAAGCGGAGTGCACCTGCGTGCAGCCGTTTTAAATGCTGAAGAAGGGCCCATCTACCTGGGTAAAAATTCGGTGGTACAGGAAGGCGCCCTGATTAAAGGACCCTTTTCGCTCGGTGAAAGTTCGCACGTAAACATGGGCGCTAAAATGCGTGGCGACACCACCATCGGCCCCTATAGTAAAGTAGGCGGAGAAATCAGCAACTCCGTGATATTCGGATACTCCAACAAGGCACACGATGGTTTCCTCGGAAACTCCGTCATTGGCGAGTGGTGTAACCTGGGTGCCGACACCAACACATCCAACCTGAAAAACAATTACGAAAACGTAAAGCTATGGAGCTATGCTAAAGGCGGATTTGCCAATACGGGCCTGCAGTTTTGCGGACTGATGATGGGCGACCACAGTAAGTGCGGCATTAACACCATGTTTAACACCGGCACGGTGGTGGGTGTGTCGGCCAATATTTTTGGCGATGGGTTTCCGCGCAACTTTATTCCCTCGTTTGCGTGGGGGGGAGCCAGCGGGTTTACCACGTTTCAACTCGCCAAAGCATTCGAAACAGCCGAAAAAGTGATGGCCCGCAGAGGCATGGCGTTAGATGATACCGAGAAAGAAATTCTGAAAACCATTTTCAACGACACGGCAAACAACCGCATCTGGGAAAAGAAATGAACTTTAATTCAATACCCGGCCTTACCCGCACAAAAAACCTGCTGATAACAGGCATACAGCATAATCACCAGGCCCATGCCCAACTGTTTGCCGGCCAGCCCGGTGCGTTGGTTTTACCATTGGCGCTTGCCTATGCCACGTACCTGCATTGCGAAAACAAAGGCGAAGATGCATGCGGCAGTTGTGCTGCCTGCTCCAAAAGTTTAAAATACATTCATCCCGATACACATTTTGTTTTTCCGGTAGGAAACATGAAGCGATCAAAAGAAATAAAAGGTTCCGGTGATGACGAAACGCTGAAAGCGGAATTGCGGAAATTATGGCGCAACTTTTTACTGGAACAACCCTTCGGGATGCTGGATGACTGGACGCTCTTTTACGGTGGCGAAGACAAACAGGCCATCATCTCCGCGGAAGAAAGTCGCGAAATGATAAAAACACTTGCGCTGAAACCCTTCGAAAGTAAATACAAGGTGGTTATTATCTGGTGCCCGGAGTTTATGCACATGGCTGCCGCAAACAGCATTTTAAAAGTGTTGGAGGAACCTCCGCCTCATACGTACTTTATTTTAGCCACCCAAGCCAGTGATAAATTACTCCCCACCATTGTATCACGCACCCAACGGGTTACCATCCCCTTATTAACCGATTCGGAGATAACTGAACACCTGGTTCAGCAAGGCATTGAACATAAACGAGCCGAGCGGGTTGCCCAACTGGCCGAAGGCGATCTGGGCCTGGCCCTGCAACTTTTAGATAAAGAAGAGGACCGGCATACGCAATTTTTTTTCGATTGGATGGTGGCCTGCTACCTGAATAAACATGCCACCCTGCTGGCCATGGCCGAAGAATACCACGAAGCCGACCGGCTGAGCCAGCAAAGCCTGCTGCAATACAGCCTGGCCATGATGCGCGAAACACTGGTAGCAAAATTCGGGGCTTATGAACTTCACCGCATAACGGATGAAGAACGAAAGCGGATTACAAAATTCACCGAAGTGATGAACCTGAAAAAAATTGAGCGCTCAGTTAAGTTGATAAACGATGCCGCTTATCACATTGAACGGAACGGCAGCGCCAAAATGATTTTTCTTGATTTGTCATTACACCTGGCAGAAATCATCCGTAAGTAGATTCATACCCGTTCAAGGCTTCTTGATAAAATCCCTATTTTTGCGCGCGAACACCTTAAATGCTTATGAACCGAATTCTTATAACCCTAATTACCCTAATCTTTATTATGACAGGCTGCGCCCAGAATAAGTCAACCGATTATGTAGTTACCATCAAAACCGACTTTGGCACCATGGTGGCCATCCTGTATGATGAAACCCCAAAACACAAACAAAACTTTATTAAGCTGGCCAAAGAAAAATTTTATGACAGTCTGCTGTTTCACCGCGTTATCCAGGACTTTATGATTCAGGGTGGTGATCCGAATTCAAAAAAAGCAGCGCCCGGGCAAAACCTCGGTAATGGAGGCCCCGGCTACACCGTTGAAGCCGAGTTCAGACCGCAGTTTTTTCATGAAAAAGGCGCGCTTTCGGCAGCACGCCTGGGCGACCAGGTAAACCCTGCCAAAGCCAGCAGTGGCAGCCAGTTTTACATCGTACAAGGCAAGCGTTTTACTGATGAAGAACTCCTTCAACTGGAGCAGGGAATGCAATACCAACGCAAAAACATGGCGCTGCGTGAAGTGCTGTTTATGCCCGAATATGCCTCGGTGAAAGATTTAGTGATGCAAAAGCAAACGGCTGGCGATGGCGCCTGGCTCAGTTCATTTTTTGAAAATGCCGATACCCTTATTGCGCAGGCCAGGAAAAGTTATACTCCCTTCAAATTTTCAGATCAACAAAAACAGGCGTACAAAACCAACGGAGGGGCTCCGCACCTAGACGGTGAGTACACCGTTTTCGGCAAAGTCATTAGTGGCCTGGACGTGATTGACAAAATTGCCGCTGTTGAAAAAGGCCCGGGCGACCGGCCCGCAAACGATGTACGGATGATGATTACCGTAGAAGAAATGCCGAAATCAAAAATTGAAAAACTGTACGGCTATAAATACCCGGCAAACAAATAAACCTGATAGGACTTATTAGGCTAACCAATGAAAATACTGGTAACCGGCTGTTACGGAATGCTCGGCCAGAAGCTGGTAAAAAAACTATGCAGCGATAACGCGTTCCATGTAATTGCAACAGCCCGTTCAACCGGTAGTGCCTTGCCGGCCAAAACACTATTTTATCAACTGGATATCACCGATCCATCTCAGGTTAACGAAGTAATTACCAGAAGCCAACCGGATATTGTTATTAATACCGCTGCCGCAACCAACGTTGATTGGTGCGAACAAAATCAGGAGGCCTGCACGCTGGCCAATACTACGGCAGTAAAATACCTGGTTGAAGCATGCAACAAAGCCGGTGCACATCTTATACAACTTTCAACCGATTTTATTTTTGACGGCACAAAAGAGTTGTTAACCGAAGAAGACAAGCCCGGGCCGGTTAATCATTACGGATGGACAAAGCTGCAGGCCGAACAGCATATTCAAACGCAATCCGCTTCCTGGTGTATTATCCGCACGGTACTTGTTTACGGTGTAGCCACTGGCATCAATCGGTCGAATATTGTTTTGTGGGTTAAACACAGCCTCGAAACGGGTAAACCCATCCACGTAGTAAACGACCAATGGCGCACGCCCACCCTGGCTGATGACCTGGCTACCGGTTGTTACCTGGCCTCCAAAAAGAAAGCAACCGGTATTTTCCACATTTCCGGCAACGACCTGCTAACGCCTTATCACATAGCCATAAAAACGGCCGGTTTTTTTGGATTGGACAAGTCGTTGATTACGGCCACTACTTCAGCCCTCTTTAAACAGCCTGCACGCAGACCGTTGAAGACCGGCTTTTCGATTGAAAAGGCCAGGCGTGAACTGGGGTATGCACCACATTCGTTTGAAGAAGGGCTGGGTGTTGTAAAAGAACAATTACAAACATACGGGTAATCCTTCTTCAATAAGAAACCGGATTGTTATCAAAGGCTGGTTTGACTTCTTCAATTATTTTCCAATCTTCACGCCCGCTTAACAAAACCATAACTAAACCAAAATAAGTATGTCAGTAAACCGGGGTCAATGGGGTTCAAAGTTCGGGTTCATTATGGCAGCAGCCGGTTCAGCTGTTGGGCTGGGTAACATCTGGCGTTTTCCGTATGTAACCGGGCAAAACGGAGGCGGGGCTTTTGTATTCGTTTATATTTTATGTGTACTGCTTATTGGTTTGCCGCTTATTTATAACGAAGTGGCGCTTGGGCGGTTTACCGGCAAAAACACCATTGGTGCTTTTCGTGATACCGGTGCTAATAAATTCTGGCTGGCTACCGGAGCTGTACTTGCCTTATGTGTCAGCTTCTTTGTGCTCAGTTACTACAGTGTAATAGCCGGCTGGACTATCGGTTACATCATCAGCGAGTTCACCAACTTTATTAAAGATTTTCAAACGTTTCAGGCTACACCGCTGTATGTTATCCCTTTGTTTGCCCTGTTCATGGTCATCACCATTGTAATTGTTACCGGAGGTATTGCAGGCGGTATTGAAAAAGCTTCGAAGATTTTAATGCCGTTGCTTTTTATACTTGTTTTCCTTGTAATGCTGCGCAGCTTAACCTTGCCGGGTGCCATGGCCGGGGTAAAATATTACCTGACACCCGACTTCAGTAAAATTACAGGCAAGGTGATCCTCTCCGCACTAGGCCAGGCATTCTTTTCCTTATCGGTTGGATGGGGTATTTTGATAACGTATGGATCGTACCTGCCAAAAAACCAGAGCATTGTATCCAGTGGTTTGTGGGTTGGCTTTATGGACACCATGGTGGCGCTGCTGGCCGGCCTGATGATCTTCCCGGCCGTGTTTGCCTTTGGCAAAGACCCGGCCCAAGGCACTGCGTTGGTTTTTCAGGTTCTGCCCGATGTATTCAATTCGCTTCCTACCGGTGGCAACATTGTTGGCGCTTTGTTCTTTTTATTACTATGTGTAGCTGCCTTAACTTCCTCCATTTCGATGATTGAAGTACCGGCCTCCTACCTGATTGATGAAAAGAAGTGGAGGCGTAAACATGCCGCCTGGACGATTGGCATCCTGGCCTTTATTGTGGGTATTCCTTCGGCACTTTCCGGTGGCGCATCCGAACTGTTTACCAACATGCAGATCCCCTTCTTTGGCGGAACCACTAAAACGGGGTTTCTGGATATTATGGATGCGATCTTTGGTGAACTTTTTATTGTAATTGTTGCCTTTATGACCAGCCTCTATGCCGGCTGGGTAATTGATACCAGGAAGTTGGCCGAGGAAATCGCCACCGGAGCGCCTGTTTTTTCTAAAAAAATTGCCGGCATTACTCCCGCTCAACTGTGGGTTTTGTTTATCAAATATGTTTGTCCGGTGGTGATCGGACTGGTGTTGCTCAGTACCATTGGCATCATCTGATTACCGGTCGGTAATCTCGCGGATGGGATTGCCTGTACACCCGCTCGGAAATTTGATTTTAAGCAATACCGATAAGGTAGGAGCAATATCCGTTATTGGGTGGTAAGCCGAAGACATGCCAGGCTTAATTCCTTTTCCATAAAAAATAACCGGCACGTGTGTATCGTAGCTGTAGGGCGAGCCGTGTGTGGTACCGGTTACGCGCCCTTGCTCCAGCCAGCCGGGTTCTAAAATGGCAACGATGTCGCCACTGCGCTTTTCGTGGTATCCGCGGATGACCATTCCTTTAATACCCCCTTCGTTGAAATCACCTTGACGAATAACATTGCGTGTATATGCCTGCGCAATTCCGTCCTGTTGCAGCAGGAAATTACTGATGAGTTCAAGTGACACCATTAACTCTACCCCGCCCGATTTCGGATCACCCGCAAAGAGTTCATGGTCCAGATAAATCTGCTCTTCGGAAATGGCTTCAATCACCTTTTTACCCTGAAAGTACTGCATAAACAAGGTGCCGAATTTTGCATTGAGGTTATTGGCGTTAAGGTATCCGGCAGGCACTTTACTATCGGTAAGGTATTGCGGAACATCAGCAACTCCGTGATCTGAGGTGAGAAAAACAATATAGTTGCCGCTGCCTGCCACCTGATCAAGCTTTTTAAGCAGGTCGGCTATATTTTTGTCCAGCCGCAAATAAACATCCTGGAGCTCAACGGCATTGGGCCCTACCATGTGGCCGATCTTATCTGGAGCAGAGTATGACAGGCAGAGGAAATCCGTAACCGCATCTATACCCAGCTTTTCGCCATCAATGGCCGCCAAGGCTGCTTCCGTTAGGTAGTCGTTCGAAAACGGGGTGTAAGGCAGCAGCTCATAGTTGCCATTTGTTTTTCGAAGCGCCTTTAAATCATAGGGGAATGAATTTTTTGTTTCTCCTTTAAACCGGATTTCATACGGACTGTTATCAGCACCGCTTTCGGTGTACTTTTCAACAGGAAGTAACGGGGTCCACACGCCATTTAAGTATTTATCGGCCAGTTTACGTTCGTTAAAATTTTCAGCCCAGGCCGGCAGCTTAGTCATGTAATATGAGCTGGTGATGAGTTTACCTGTTTTCTCATCATACCAATAGGCCGCATCGGCCATGTGCCCGCCCGGCAGAACAGCACCCCGATCTTTATCGGCCAGCGCGATAACCTTACTCTGCTTTTGCGTTGCCAGTTTTAACTCATCGGTTATGGTGGTGGTGAGCATGCGGTGCGGAGATACTCTTCCAGCTGCAACAGTTTCACTGCCTACCGGAGTTTGGGTTTCATCGCTGGCGCAATACACCACCTTTTGCAGGTTTTTATCGTACCAGTTATTGCCAATGATGCCATGATAGGCAGGAGTTGTTCCGGTATAAACCGAAGCGTGCCCCGGCCCGGTGTAGGTTGGCACATAGTTATAATGAGCATTGCTTAGCATAAAGCCGCCATCAACCAATCGCTTAAATCCGCCTTCTCCGAATTTATCGTAATACCGGTACAAATATTCCTGGCGCATCTGGTCAACCGTAATACCCACCACCAGCTTGGGGCGGCCAGCCGATTGGGCATAGCCGGTAACAAGCAGGCCAGAAAAAAAAGTGATAAATAAAATTCTCATCAGCGGCTTAAAATTAAAGTGCAAAATATACATATAAACCAGGCACGGCCAAGAATGTTGTCATTACGGATTAATTACGGGAGCAATAAATTTTATCGTAGTTGTCAGCCTCAAATACCTGCCTGCGTAATAATTTTCCGTTGCTATCGTAATAGATAACAACATAAATCGAAGCCTCTTCAACGTACTTTTCGGTAAAATACAACGGCTGGGTAACTGAACCAAGATTTATTATATCGGTGTAGGTAGCCGGCAGAGTATACCCCTTTCGGTTGTGAATTACCCCATAGTAATTATCCTGACGGATGATGAGTAATTTTTCGGTTTCCGTGTCGCGTATCCAGGTGAAGTCGCGAATACGATCGATAAGCTTTTTCTTCTCAATGAAGTTATACAATATCCATTGAAAATTCTTCTTGAGCAACGCGGTAGAGTCATTCCAATACCGGATCTCTTCATACTCAAACGGAAGCACGGGTTTGTTATCCCATCCAATTAAACCGGATAAGTTGCCTTTGGTGGCAATCAGGTGCTGCGTATTATACCGCACGAGGTTCTTTTCATATTCCGGCTTAATCTGCCTGCGCTGATTCAGTTCTGCCATACCAAACTTTTTATCTTTTAAAACCGGAATAGCGCCCTGCATTACATTGCCAACTCCGTCATACTCGGCCGGCAAAACAAGTTTACCCTGAGTGGAAAGGATGCCTCGTTTATCATTTTTTATAACCGTAAAATAATTTTCACCGGCATAGGTTAACCGATCGAAATCGGTGCTGAACAACTTATGACCTATGGAATTATATACTGTTTTTGTAGAGGCCGATTCAACCAACAAATAAAACACCGAATCCCGTCCGGGAAGGAAATTGACTTTGGCCTGGCGGGATAATTCAATGAAATTATGGGGCTCAAAATACACCACCAGGCTATCGGCATAATGGGCGGACAATACCGGGCCGATAAAAAAAATACTGTCGTAGCCCCTGCCCCCGGCCGAGGCACTTACCCTGTCAAAAGCAAACCACTTCATTTGCTGCTCAACGGCTATCCACGGTTCGCTTACCTTTACCTTCGTAAATGCCTGTGAAAGCGGTTTTCCCTTCTGCCAGATCTTTATACCTGCATTGGTTGAAACCATCGCTCCGAAAAAAGCCGGTGAAATTTCCTGTCGTTGCAGCGGTACAACTTCACGAAGACTAAAATCAAGTAATCCTTGCTGATCGCCCCTTCGCACCCAGATCGCATCCTTCCATCGTTTAACTTCATCAAAGCTGCGGCTAAAATCCGGCAATACCTGATCGGCTGCTTTGCTGAGTTCATCAACCCGGCTTAACCTGAATGTATTGGCGGATTTTACAGCCAGTACTTCATCAAAATCCAACAACTCATCGGCATCGTTAACCAATAGCCTACCGGTTAATGTGGCTATTCGCCAGGTTGTACTTTCCTTTAATGCCAGCAACCGCCCACCACCCATTACTTCGGCACCGGTAAGGCAACCGGCCGGAATGGTGTAACCTGATTTATGGATAATAGTGATGCAGCCTGAACGCTTGACAGCCAAAAATCCCCACCCCAGATCTTCTGCTTCTTCTATCCTGCCTTCTACCAGCACTTTGTTGTTGCGCGTAACTATCTTGGTTTCACTAATCAGTACATCTTCTATTACATTCCCGCACAGGTAGTCATTGCTTAATTCATCAGTAAAAGGAGCAACAACCTCCTGCCCCAGTGCATCCATAAAGCCAAGCTTACCCTCGCGGTAAAACGGCACCAGGTAACCGGATTCCAGTTTTCGCACCTGACGAAGCGAGTCGGTAAGCAACCACGTAGGAATTGCTTCTTCTTTCTCACGGTACAGGTGATACAGAATATTCCTTGCCTTCATAGCATAAGCACTGTGTGGATACTTGCTTAAAAAATCTTCAAACGATTTTTTACTGCCGGAAGCGGTGGATATTTCAAACACCTGAAGTTCAACTTCCTTCCGATACGGGGTTTCCGGGTACTCGCGCAAAAACTTTTCGTACGAAGTCAGCTTTTTGTCGCGTGTTTCTGCCTCGTAAAGCAGTTTATGATACCGCGCATTGGCTTCGGTGGCACGCGCAGATGCCGGATATTTCCGGAGGTACGCGCGAAAAGCCACATACGTGTTCTCTTTCAGGGCATCAAGATAGGCCACCTCATCGCGCAATTCGGCAGCAAGCGGCCGCTGGGCAGCGAACGAAAACCGGTTTAGGAAGTCAATGTAGCTCTGTTCAGTATTGAGCGATTTGGCCCGCTGAAAGGCGGCACTGTCAATTTTTTCACGGTGCCGCGTGATGATGGCGCTGTCAGCAGGAAATCGCTTCATCCGCTCACGTTGCCGGAGCGATTCAAACGGAAAGTCAGACAGACTTAGCAGGGCATGGTGATAAGCTGAATCAATATTGAAATCAGGATTGCCACTTCTAAAATAGTAGACTGAATAAACGTAATGCGCCAGGGCATTTACCGAATCTTTGCGCATGGCTTTTTGAAGTTGTGCCTTGGCCTTTGCCCACTTTCCCTTTTGCAGGTTGGTATAGGCCAAACGCTCCACTGTGGGTTGCCCCCATCCTGCGGAAATACCTGCCAGGCAAAGACTGATAATAAGAATACGTTGTTTCACAAGCAAAGCTCAATCACCGTTAAAACTACAAACTTTATGCTGAAGCCTTCATGGGTTGTGGGTTATTGACCTTTATACACATAAAAGAGGCTGTGCTATTTTAACGGCATTGTGTGGTCTGATAATTTTTGTAAATTTTCAGGACCTAAACCCATTCAATGGCCAAGCTTAAAAACATCATCAAGCAACTATCCGAAAAAGATTTCAAGGCAATACACGATTCACTGATTGAAAGCAATGCCGATAAATCTGCTCACCTGCTCAAGTCGCTGCGGGAACGCCAGCTTTCGGATAATAAAATAATGACTGAGTTGGACGTGAACGCCAACGCCTATTATACGCTGCGCTCGAGGCTTAACCTTAAAATTGAAGAGTACCTGATGCAGCAACTGGAAAGCCCGCGAACCGATGTATTGCGCAAGGTAGCCAATATCAATGAAGTGCTGTTTACCAAAAAACGAACCATCGCCATTGCTACCCTTAAAAAACTCGAAAAGGAACTGATTGATTACGACCTGGCCAATGAGCTTACAATTATTTACAAATCGCTAAAGAAGTTAAATGTTAATTCTCCCGATTATTTTCAGTACTCTCAACTCTATAACCGGCATGTAGCCTACATGCTGGCACTCGACAAGGCCGAAGATCTGCTGGCTGATTATTTTAAGAAATACGGAAGTTACCTGTTTAGCGGTGATGAGATGGAAAAACTCGGTCTTTCCCTGCTAATGAAAGAAATGCAAAACGTGGCCAACCTGTACGAGTCACACCGGTTGTATGTCTATCGCAGTTGCATGAACGTTTTTCACCGGTTGTTTGTAGAGCCCGATGAAACCCTGGAGCCCGATGCCGAAGGTATTGAAGACATATTCGACAAGGTTCAAAAAATATTCGACAGCTATAACCTCGATTCAATTTACTACCACCTGAACCTGGTGTTTGAGTTTTTAAAACTGGAGTACTACAACCATTACAAAGTATACCGACAGGCTGAAAAATTTTATGAAGAAGTAAATGATGCTGTTGGCAATCTGCTATCAAACTACTCAACATATACATTCCCTGCACAATTTCTTATTTCAAAACTTGAACGAAGCCTTCGGCTGGGTACTGAGGCAGAATTATATGCTGAAAGCGAAACCAGCCTGATGGACTATGAAGTGGATATTCAGGATGTACCCCGGCATGTAATATTTGTTGTTTACAAGGCGCTGGCTGCCTACTACGCAGATAAATATGATGAGGCCGCGCGGTTGATCAATAACCTGCTTAATGAGGTAAGTATGAAAAAGCACCCGTTTGCTTTGCTGGAGGTAAAATCCATTCTGGCTTTGCAATATGTGCTGATGCACGACTACGAATTATTTAATCAACTATCCAACAGCATCCAGCGGCAAATCCGCACCTACGGCAAAGAAAGCTGTGAGAACATCCTTTTGTTTTTAAAAATTCTTAAAATCTCAACCAGCGAAGCCAAGCGGGAGAAAGTAAAAAAAATTAATGCGGTGATTCCGAAACTCAAGCAGCAGTCTGTGCCCTATTTTGCCCCTACCCTGCTCATTAAACTCGATGAAAAACTAATTAAAAACCTGACGGAGTTTGAATAGCCTTACAAATCAAGTTTAATGATATTTTCGTGTGTAAGCGGTTTGTTAAGGTACAATTTTACGTTTTCGTATTTTTTTGATCGGCTGAAGTCCTGCGGGTTAATGGAGGAGGTGAGCATCACAATCTTACATTTTTTCTTTGCTGTGTTACTCAGCTTTTCAAACTCCTCCAGGAACTGAAAGCCATCCATCAAGGGCATATCGATATCCAGGAAAATAATATCCGGCAAAACCTTATCAGCCACGTCCAGGCGTTCCATATTCCTTAAAAATTCAATCGCACTTTTTGCCCCGGTGTGGGTATAAATGTTTTCGGTAATGGATGCCGCTTCAATCATTTTCTGGTTGATGAGGTTATCAATCTCATTGTCGTCAATCAGCATTACGGTTCGGT
>JAKLJG010000026.1 GCA_023151255.1 Cyclobacteriaceae bacterium
TAGAATCTCTATGCTGCCAATAGGAACAGGCTGACCACCTCCAGGGTCACCACCACCACCAGGTTGTGCACTGCCTTTATGACAGATTAAAAAAAGGAAGGCAACGAAAGTAAAAAATTTTAAGATATTCATTGATAAGTTATAAAGCCAAATGTAACTCTGAGTTCAGTTTTTAATCACCTTTCTCATCAAAATCCCATGATTTGTTACAATCTTTATTAAGTAAACCCCTGTGCTTAGAGTTTTCAAATCTGCCTCAGCATAAGTCCGTAGTTCATTTACCTTAAATGGTATCTGCCTAATTGTACGCCCGGAGTAGTCAAGGACACTAATGTCTTTAACATTGACCGAATTAATGATTAACTTTATATCTTCGAGAACAGGATTAGGATAACACTCCACCGTCAATAAACCGGTATCTGCATACGCCATTGGCTGTTTGGTGAGCTTAAACCGAGGAACTTCACCAGTTTCTGAAGCATCTATCTCAAATCGATATTCACCGCTAGCAATTTTATTTACGGCACCCATTTTATTGTCAATCAGGTAATATTCATCGAAATATGAAACAGATCCAATGGATTCAATACCGAGTTCATACTTACCGGGTTTTTCACTAAAAACGTGTATGGAAACTTCCTGAAATTGTTCTTCAGGAATTGCAAAGTGCCCCATTTTACTTCCTGATTCAGGCACGATTGAGACCGAAAGGCGTTCAATTCCCAACTGAAGTTTAGGGGCATCCAGCCCTGGATCAAAATCGGATGTGGCATTCTCATCAAATAGAATAAAAGAATTATCAGCAAACTCGCCCTGAGATAATGTAACTCTTAAAGCAGGTAAGGTTGTAGCTTGTCTGTAATAACTCCCACCACCGGCTACTGATTTAGCCTGCTCATTAATGGTGATTGATGCCGTACCGGGAGTTGGAGCGTATACCCAGAATCCCTGTCCAAGAGCTATAACACCATTGGTTAAGTCACCAACTTGTGTGTTTGCATTATACGAGTGCCATACCCTGCCCACAACATCCCACACCCAAACTGTGGGATCGATATTGGTTCTGGTCCACCCGGGACCATTATTCCACTGAATAGCGGACGGGTAGGGGTTACCAACAAGATTCCAACCATCAGCTGATGGAACTCCATTCGATGTATGCGTAATTGAGTTGCTTGCAGGTGTTGTAACTATACCTAAATTAATGCTTCCACGGTTAATTGTGCCCCTGAAACTTATGGTAGTATTAGAAACACCATTCCACATATAGGCATCATAACCAACTCCAGGGACAAGTGTTTCGGCATTTGAAGACACTATCCAAGCCTTATATCCCTGATTAATTATTCCCGGATCTGCCTCCCTGTAATAACGTAGGTTATGACCATTGTTAACACAACCCGTACATGGAAAAGAGGTTCCTGTAAATCCGCCAGTAACCGGAAAAGTTCCTAGTGGTACAGCGGCTTGAAGTTGTGATACTGGCCCGTTTGCTATAGGTGTTGAGATAAACCTGTCGTAATTATCAGCAGGCCTGAAAAATCGTTGTACCGTTACATTACCCAAAATCTGAGCAGAGGCTGGCAATTCAGCAATACTTGCATCCTGTGCGGGTGAATCATTTGTGGAAAGAAGCGTAAGTACAGACGTGTTCGTACTTCCATCCGCATCAAGTTTTGCTGATGTGCCCAAGGTAAGAATCCCCACAAGATTTACATCGCTTTCTAGGCTTACTGAAACGGGTGAGGTCCCATTTGTTATTGTCAAATTATTAAAGGTGGTTACTGAAGTTCCCGAAATAGTTTGCAAAACTGCCCCAGTAAATGAAACCGTAGATGTTCCGGCATTAAACGATCCATTATTGGTAAAATTTCTGTTAACAGATAGATTGACTCCTGCATTCAGAGTGCCGGAAATAACCAAATTACCGAATGTTGTAATACTTGAGCCTGTAAGATTTGTTAACCCACTAAATGTTGTCGTGCCACTATTGTTATTAAATATACCATTATTGGTAAAATTACCGGAAACTGTAAAACCGGCTGTAGCAGTTGAATTAGGCGCACTAAAAGTACCTGAACTACTGAAAGAGTTAGTTGTAACATTATGGCTGCCACAAGCAAGACTTCGCCCACTACTTGATATAGTTAATGCATTTAAAACGGTAATAGATTGACTTAACGATACGGTTGCACCACTATTTACATCAATCGTAAGGTTAGACAAAATCCCTGAGGTTGGGATTTCAAGACCTGTAGTCTGATTACCGGTTAAATAAACAAGGCTCCAGGGACCACCACTGGGCGAGGAAGAAGTTATTGAGGAATTACTGGATCGGATAACAGTGCCCCCTGAACTAACTATAAGATTACTTGATGGATTACTTAATATTCCACGCGTTAAAGTTAACAAGTTTGTTACTGTTTGAGTAGAGTTTACCGTAAGGGAAGTACCACCATTAGTTTTATCTAAGGTCAAGTTAAAAAAAAGCGTATTCGTAGTACCTGAAAGTACCCGTGAACCTGTATTACCTGAAAAGTAAACCACTCCGGAACCAGCAATAAAGTTACCATTGTTTGTAAAATTCCCTTGCACCCGAAGCACTGAGGGGCCCGTCACAGAAGCGCCTGGGTTAATAACAATATTTACAAAATCCGTAGTATTTATCGATGTCCCCGAAAGAACCGTGGAACCCACAAAATTCATAGTACCGGTTGTGCCTGGAAAAAAAACCCCGTTATTGATAAAGTTACCTGAAACACCCAAATTGATATTGCTAGCCGTTAGTGTTCGCGCGGGGTTTATCTGAATATGATTAAATACCGTTGTATTAATGTTGGTGCCACTAAGTGAAGTGGTACCGTTAAAGGTTACGGTGCCGGTTCCTGCATTATATGTTCCATTAACGGTCAAATTTCCAGTCAGAATAAAATTAGCAGACGGCACAAGTGTAGTACCTGAATTTATTGTTACGTGATTAAAACTTGTGACATCCATCGTTGATCCGGATAATGTGCAAGATGTACCTCTGAAGACAACGGTACCTGAACCCGAAGCGAAGCTTCCATTGTTTGTGAAACTCCCATTTATATTCAATGTTGATGGGGCGGTAACTAACCCAGAAGCAGTAATTAAAACATTATTAAAAATTGCTGAATTAATAGTGCTGCCAGAAAGAATTGATGAACCACTGAAAATTATTGTTCCATTATTGTGGGTGAATGTCCCATCTAAAGAAAAATTACCACCTACTGTAAAACCGGTTGTGGCAGCTGAGGTAGGGGCACTGAATATACCAGTACAAGAAAATGATCCTACCGAAACATTGTTACTGCCTGATGAAAATGTGCGTGCATTGGCAGGAATTGAAAATGAATTCAGCACATCAATATTCTGTGTCAGCGTAACAACTGTGCTTGAATTCGTATTGATTGTTAAGGAGTTAAGAGTGCCTGATGAGGGGATTTCTAGCCCGGTTGATTGCGAATTACCAGTATAAATAAGATTCCATGGGCCACCGGTAGGACTTGAAGTGCTTAGCGATGCTGAGTTGGATTTTGTAATGGTTGACCCACTGCTCATAACAAGGTTCCCGGCAACTATACTTAATGTACCCGCAGTAAGATTCAAAGCATTTGTTACTGTAACTACTGAATTAATTGTGGCTGAAGTTCCAATATTGGATTTATTTATGGTAAGCGTGTTCAACTGGCTGCCAACTGCAAATGTTAAAGGTGACGTATGAGCAACTGAACCGATCAGGTTAAGGACAGACGAAGCATCGGAAGACAACACACCTCCTGCAGAAGTGTAGTTGGACGCCATAGTTAATGAATTCCCTTCAAAAAAGATTGTTGTAGCGTTTTGTTGTGTAATCGGACCTGTAATAGATATCGACCCATTAAAATCAATCGAACCCGAATTTAATACAAGGTCCCTAACCGTATTTCCTGTATCATTAAACACAACATTTCCGGATACGGTTAAGCGGGTGGTAACGTTAAACGGGCTAGGAAAGGTTATGGTATTTGAGGGCTTATTTATGGTTAAGTTTCCAACCGATTGAATACCTGAAGGGGACGGAAAAGTATAATCACTACTACCACTAAGGGTAATATTTACATTCGGGCCGGCAAGAGAAATAAAATTTGAGCCTGCCGTTATATTACCAGTTAAAAATAATGTCCTTACAGTTACTGCATCACTTACGATATTTAGGTTGCCGGTCGTAAGAATTAAAGAACCTGGAATATATAAAGTGCCTCCTCCAGAAAAGTTTGAACCGCATGCTGGATCGAAAGTAACGCCATTAGTGTTATTCACCTCAGTAATAACCCCTGGGCTAAAATTACCCGGGTGACCACTGCCAATAAACTGAGGACCGGTTCCTTCATAAACAACGCGGGAACCAGATGCAAAGGTACGCGTTCCGCTAATACGCAAATTACCAACTGATGTACCGGCAACCAAGGCCCCAGTTGAATTAAGAGAGCCTGTACGTAATATACCGCTTAATACCATATTGCCAGAGCCAGATAAAAATGATTCACCTTGTAACTCGACAGTACCATTAATGGTCAGGTCATTACCTGCACCATTATTAATAACAAGATCAATACCATCATTTACTACAAGGGTACTTCCGCTGTTAATAACTGTCTGATCAATAGTTACCCCCGCAGTTACAGTAACGGTATGTGGACTCTGGAGTGTTATAACTCCAGAAGCGGATGTTGGGGTATTACTTGTAAGTTGCCAGATTCCACCAATAAATTCTTCCCAGGTTGAGGCCTGATTCCAGTCACCTGACTGCCTTGAACGGAAATCATTTTGAGCAGAGGCAATATACACCTGACCGCACACTAAGGCCGTTATAAGTAGTAACTGTTTAATTCTCATGGCAAAGGTCAAATTTATCAAATTTTCAATGGTTTTATGGTATTATCCGCATTTTATCACCAAAATCATCCTTTAGTAACCCGGTAAGGATTGCAGTTTACCAACCCAAAAATTAATTTATTGGCTGATTTGAAAAAAGCAGGTTGACATAGGAATGCTTTTCTTCCACATCAACAAAATAATGCTGATAAAACTTTGGAAATCCTACTTAAATCATTGATTATCAAGTTGCTACCTGACGGAAGGCAGATTCCTCTGTTAAACAATGATTCTGCCGTGCCATTACTATAGTGTACATTTTGCTTATAAACCGGCTGTAAATGCATTGGTTTCCATAGCGGCCGACACTCAATATGCTCAAGTTCCAATGCCTGTTGTAATTGTACCACGGATTTTAGCTTTGTATCTTTCAAAACCGCAGTAGTTAACCACCGGTTGGAATAATGTCCGATTGGTTCCGGCACAAAATCAAAATAGGGTGACAGTTTTTCAGAATAGAATTCAAAGATTTCCCTTCGCTTTCTAACCCGGTGATCCAAAACCTTTAACTGACCACGGCCAATTCCTGCGGATATATTACTCAGCCGGTAGTTATACCCGATTTCCTTGTGCTCGTAATGTGGTACCGGTTCGCGGGCTTGGGTTGCCAGAAACCGAGCCCGTTTCACATAGTCAATATTATCGGACACCAATGCGCCCCCACCTGAAGTTGTGATAATTTTATTTCCGTTGAATGACAGGATGCCGATATTGCCAAAGGTGCCAACTTTTTTTCCCTTATACTCAGCACCCAATGCTTCGGCTGCATCTTCTATTATGGGGATTTCATAGTGCTTTGCAATGTTCATAATGCGATCAAGCTGTGCCGGCATTCCATAGAGGTGAACCAGTATAATTGCTTTAGGCTTTTTACCGGTTTTACTTATCCGATCCCTGATGGCTTCTTCCAGTAAATCCGGATCCATGTTCCATGTCAAGGATTCTGAATCAACAAATACAGGTTTTGCACCAAGGTATACCACAGGGTTACAACTCCCCGAAAAAGTAAAAGTCGAACAAATAACCTCGTCATCACGCTGCACATCCAGAATAATCAATGCCAGATGGATGGCAGCGGTTCCTGAACTCAAGGCAGCACACCCTGCAATACCAAGATATGAACTCAACTCTGATTCGAAAGCGGTAATATGCGGCCCTACGGGTGAAACCCAGTTTGTTGCAAAGGCTTCCTGAACAAACTTGATTTCTTCTCCTCCCATATGAGGCGGTGACAGCCAGATTTTGGATTTATCCATACTAATTCAAAGATAGACTCCCGGACCAAAACATTACCGGTCTCTTCGGTTATTTTCTTCCTGCAAATAAAATGCAGGTATGAGCAACAGCATAAGCAATGGATTCAATATTAATCTATGAAGAAAGGATAGCAACGGACCGTTGTAAGAAGGGTATTGAAATTTAAGGATGAAATAAGGCAGTAAGATGCATACCAATCCGAATAACTGTACAGCAATAGCAAATAAAACATACTTTCTTTGTTGAAACAAGGCGTGAATCAACAATAATGTAAGCAAATCATTTAGCACGAACCTAATAGTCCGGTTGGTAACGAATTGCCACATTTTATCATGAATGCCCAAGGCACCGGCAATTTCAACACGTTGAAACAGGAAAACAACGAGTAAACCTAATAGCGCTGTTACTATCACCAGCATGCGGGTAGCCTTAAGCCTGTTCACGACTTTTGCTTAATTTGAATACCCACCATAACCAAAGCAAGAAAACAAACAGAAAAATAAATGCTGTAAACAAATATTTATGAGTAAAAAAAAGAAAATCAGGAAGCTTAATGGAGACCAGGAAAAGCAAAATAATTCTTGCCAGATTTCCGAAATGAATGACCAAAATACCTAGCGGAACAAACCAAGCAAACTCCTTCGATATCGGGCCGAAGGCAATTAGAAAAGCAAGAAAAATAATAACTACATTCAATCCATTGCATCCCTCGTACACGGAAACAATTGATTTTTGTTCATATACAATGTAGGTGGTTGGTTTAACACTATGATTATAAGTGAGTGTTTCCCAGCCAAAGAGTTTCAGGATATCCGCACTCTGCTGGGTAACCCAACTGGTAACCGGGTCAGGGGAAGGATACCATGAAGTTATATACCAACCGTAAAGCAGGTTACTTAGCAGATAAATGCTAATAAATTTTGCCAGGAACAGAATTGCTGGTTTAAATTCATACAACATTTCATTGATTTTATTCACAAGCTTGTTTAATTAATTGGTTTGGCCGGAACTCCAACCACTGTTTTACCTGCAGGTACATTCTGTGTAACTACTGCCCCTGCACCAACAATTGCATCATCCTCAATCTTAACACCATTGAGTATATTGGCTCCGGAACCAATCAGCACATTTCTACCGATCAAGACATTACCAGCTATATTTACACCAGGCATAATGGATGAACAATCACCAATTGTTACGTCATGACCGATTGTACAATTAAGATTCAATAGAACATGTCGGCCTATGTCAATGTTCGTTGTTAATATAACTCCCGCCGCAACAACACAACCCGCCCCAAGTTTTACACTCTTCTCATTCTGAATGACAGAAGTTGGGTGTTTTAGGATCGGAAAGGTAATAGCCATACCGGCCATGCGTATCATAAGGTCTTCTTTCGATCTAGGGGCTCCAATTGAAATAACAAGCCGCGCAGGGGTCTTCACGCTCAGCCAGTGAAATCCTCCTTCAACCGGTATTCCATCAACGAGAACACCTTTGCTCACCCCATCATCGAAGAAACCACTTACCTTCCAGTTTGGTAAACTATCAATTAGCGATTTTACTTCCCGCCCAAGTCCTCCAGCGCCATATAAGAACAGTTTATTCATTAATCTGGCTAAGAATTTTTGCCGGGTTTCCTGCAACAACAACACCATCGGGTACATTCCTGGTGACTACCGAGCCAGCCCCAATAACTGCCCAAGCGCCAATTTTGATTCCTGGTAAAATAGTGCTCCCTGCTCCCACCAACGTTCCTTCACCTACCTGAACAGTGCCACAAAGCACACAACCGGGGGCTAAGTGCACATAATCATCAATTTTGCAATCATGATCAACCCGGACACCTGTATTAACAATAACATGATTTCCTATGCGGGTCTGTGCCTGTATAATAACCCCGTGTAAAACCATTGATCCATTACCAATTTCTGCATGCTGCGAAACTATGGCGGTTGAGTGAATAATCCGGGTAAAATTATGTTTTGTTATAGCCACAACCTCCCTCCTGATTTTATTATTACCTATAGCCACTATCGCTAATGCCTCTGTCTCAAAACCGGGATCATATTTACCTAACTGTGGTATGCCAAACAAATTGCCATTGTATTTTGGATCAAACAACCCAAGAACTTCCAACTTATCTGACAATAAAGCATCCAACACCACCTTTGCATGCTCACCTCCGCCTTGTAAAATTATTTTTCCCTCGACCATAGCAGATGGGTTCAATTGTTTCCCTGGAATTTCTCCATTGTCTCGGATGTATCACTACCAATACCGTCCGATTTTAACACTTTAATAACTGTTATCGCCAGAATTTTCAAATCTAACCAAAAGGATTGATGATCAACATACCAACCATCGTAGTTGAACCGATCTGGCCACGCCACTCTGTTTCTTCCTTGCACCTGGGCCCAGCCTGTTATACCTGGTTTAACAGCGTGCCGCCTTCGTTGTAAAGCATTATACAAGGGCAAATATTCAGTCAGTAAAGGTCGCGGTCCAACAATTGACATATCGCCCAAAAGGACATTAACCAATTGAGGTAGCTCATCAAGCGATGTTTTTCTTATCCATTTGCCGATTGAAGTCAATCGATATTCATCAGGTAAGGGAATACCCGAAGCATCCACGGCATCTCGCATCGTTTTGAATTTAATCAGCTTAAATATACGCTCATCTTTTCCGGGTCGTTCCTGCACAAACCAGATTTTTCCTTTGTTGGTAATTACTAATAAAAAAATGACAACCAACATGACCGGACTTGTTATCAATAAGATAATTAAAGCCGCTACTTTGTCGAAAAATGGTTTTACAACAACCGCATACATTATGAAAACTCATTTAATATTTTCAAGTAGGCATTGGTACTCTTTCAACAAATCATTCCATACGAACTTTTGTTCGAAGTGCCGGACAACAAATTCTCTTGCCCGTGTCCCAAATTTCAGCCTGAGGTCAGAACTGTTCATTAATTCTGTCATCCCGCTCGTCAGTTCATTCGCATTCTTTACCGAAACAACAAGGCCGGTAACTTTGTGCTGAATGATCTCGTTACAACCATTTATATTCGAAACGATGCAAGGCAATTCCAGGCAGGCCGCCTGCATAACTACGTTTGGAAATCCTTCTCTGTAGCTAGGGAAGACAAAAACATCCATTGCAAGCATCCAGGGTCGTACATCAGTTTGATAGCCAACTAACATTATGTTGTCTGCCGTATCGATATACTGTTTGTCTGCCGGTTCTATCGGATCCAAGTCATCTTCTGTATTCCCGACCAACATAAGGTAAACTTTACGCTGATTGGTTTGCAGGTTCCGAAAAGCAGCTATTAACTCTTTAATTCCTTTGTCTCTCACAATCCTGCCCACAAATCCAAAAAGTATTCCAGTAGGATCAATATTCAACAGTTTTTTGATTTCCTTTGCTTTCTTTTCTAATTCCGGTGTTTTGCAGAAGTATCTTGTATCAATTCCGTTGCTGCTACCATTCCCGATGACCCCCAATCTTGGAGGTTGAATTTTGAATCGCAAGCTGATATAACTCATCAACCCTTTAGAGTTAGGGTAGATCTTGTGCGCACAGTAGTAGGTAACTGTCTCAGACAGATTTAATATCCATCGTTTCACTCCCTCAGCCTCCATCATGGGTAATCCGGCTACAGTGTGCAAGCGAATGGGCACACGACAGATCAAAGCTGCCATCATGCCTAACAATCCGGCCTTGGGCGTATGAGTATGAACAATTACCGGTTTAAAACAGAGAATAATCCAGATAAGCTGGAGAAGAGCAATAAGATCAGTAAACGGAGTTATTCTACGCGTAAAAAAAACAGAACGGTGTTTAATTCCGGCTGTTTTGATTTCTTCAACATGCATGCCGTTGCTGCTCACTGCCAGCACTTCGAACCCCTGACGCTGAATAAACTCAAGCTGACCCTTCAATAACACATGAAGTGACTCAGGAACGGTGGTTATTCTAAGCAATTTGATTCGCATACAATACTCCTACCGTTTCTGCCAACTCACCCATCGTCATAGAGGTCATACAAAATTCACGCCTGCAAAAATCATAACCGGCAAGAATTCTCTTTAATCCATTTAAACTCTCCTCCGGATAATTACCAAAATTATGTGGGTGCCACCATAAATGATATATTTCTTTTTTGCGGGCAGCGTACTTTAACTCAGTTAATACACGCTTTATCTTCATTTCATTAAGAAATAATTCTTCAGGTCGATAAGGCCGCAATAACCTGCTGGCCGGAAGGCATAATGGAAACCCCGGACGAACCTCTAGTGAAGAAATTGGATAGGTTTTTTTATTTCCAATCGGAAAATAAGCATCCATTCCTCTTGTTAAACGCTTCCACCTTCCCTCATCTTGTGTGCTTTCAATTTTCCAAAACCAATCACCCGGATTTGACCGGACACAAATAAAGCCTTCCTGAAAGCAAGCTTTTAAGTAACCATCGTTAAACTGATTACGAGGAAACACTAATGAACGCAAGGTAATTCCATAAGCCGAAGCTGCCTTTTGAGCAGCCCGTAAATCTTCTCGAAACTGCTCCACTGTTTGACCTACTTCGTTGCAGTAGTAATGAGCAAATGTGTGTGAACCCAATTCCTGGTAAGGAGTTTTAGTAATCTGCTCAACCAGGGAGTGCGCAAAATGGAAAGGATCATCCTCCTCATTATTTCCAATTCCAAATTGTTCAATATAATTGTAAGCCGACAAATTTTTATGGGTGTATTCAGGTTTAAGGGCTGGAAAATTGCTTTCAAGTTGCTTTCGGTTTTCATGCATAAGCATACCAACACCCGCCCATGTAACATGTACGCCATATTGTTCAAACAACTGAAGCATTCGTGGAATAACCTCCCGCGTGTTAAGAAAATATGTTTCATAGTTGCCGGTAACTCTTGACAGGTGGCCAGCAACTTGCGACTGGTAACCGGTAACCGGTAAAGGCCACTTCTCAAACCCACCCCAGTGCAGTTCAAAATCAAGTGATATTGTGAAGACTCCCTTCATTTTTAGCAGCGAAACGCAAGTAGAAATAACAAGAAACCAAAAATACGGCAATCCGGATACTTTTCATTCTTACGGCTGAGTGGTTTCAAGTTTTTGTTTTCTTTCGGCTGTAAATTTTTTATGCTGAATTACCCGTCTCAGATTAATAATTTTTCGTTCATCCATATACTTAAGTATTACAAATAACATTAGGATCATGACCTGGCTTTTTTGCCGCATGGCCAGGCCGAGGTTACCGCTGATCTGAGCTAATGCGGCTGATACACCCGCAAAAGTTAACAGACAGGTTTTTACAAGGGCATCTGCTCTGATCAGGTAAGCTAACGCCCGGAGCTGAAACAATCGCGTAAAGAAAACCAGGTAAAACAGATTTTCAAAACTCACAATCCACCCTAACATTCCCGGTGCATCAAAAAAGAGAGGCCTAAACCAAAAAGCAAAAAGCTTTTCAGGAAAGGAATAATTGGTTATGTCAATCCCGGAAGTTGCTTTGGTTAATTCCCGGGCCCGGTGCGATATCAGCGGATCAAGCATGGAGTCATCTTCAAGGCCTGTAAGTTTAATTACATCTGTATAAATCACATTCAAGAGTATGCCAGCGATAACAAGAATGATAACCCTGTAACCAAAGGCTACTCCACGTGTTGAAAAGGTGTACGCCAGTCCTAATGCTATCAGAATAACATAAAATATATGTGGCCTGATCTGAAAAATAATCCAACCGCCAATCAGCAAGGCCCAAAATCGCAAACCAGGCTTGTTTAAGCCGAAAAAAAACAAACCAAAGCCCAGAAAAATCAATGACCCTTTACCCAACGATGAAGACCAGAAATGGAGATTAGGTAAGAGAAACAGGAAGTATTTTGCATTATACCCAAAAAGCTTCGGAACGCTTTTAATCCGTTCAGAAAAGAAAAGATAAAAAAACACAAAACCCAGGTAACCGAACCACGCAAATACCGTCATGCAGCCTTCATAATTAAGGCCGAGGCGGTTTACCATGAAAAAGGAAATAAAATCAATAAAAGCAGTACTGATACCGAAGTAATCAAACCAGCTGTCTCCCAGAAATTTTATACTTGCCTTATAAAAGTAATTCCGAGAATCAGAGGGGCTAGTTAACGCATAGGTATAATAGGCTACAGCCAACAACGAATGATAAAGAAACAAAATCAGCAGGAATCGTTTATTTATACCACCATGACGTTGGGTCAACGAACCTATAAACAAATAGGTAAGTAAGAAAGTGAGCAACCAGATTACAATACCCTGTCCCATCAGAATACTTCAATATCACCCAGTGAAGGCTTCCAGAAGCATAAAGATAGTGGTTTATGCATGTTTAACGGCCGTACGGTTATTAAAGGACCGGCCTTTACAGGAATAGAGTAATCGGGTATATAATTACCGGCTGTGGTTACCATGTGAGCGCCACTATCCCGTATCGCTGCCCGTATCATTGCTGAGTATCTCTTGGAGTTTTCATCCATCCTTATAAAGTCAACAACCCTGAACTCTGTACCGAACCGGTGCTTTTTTAATCTGAATATTAGCAGATGTCCTCCTCCTTCATTGTGAGCAAGGTAATAACGCACATTCGGATTCATACCATAACGCCAATTCAAAAAACCTGGTAAATAATTTGTTATCATTGAACTGGGCGAGGATTCCACCTGCACAACTTTCGCTAATTCCGGATCCCAGGAATAACAACTCTCAAAATCAGCGGTAGCTTTTGTTGAAAAATTGAGTACAGGTCTGAAGTATACTTTAAGTTTACCCAATTCCTGCCAGCCCATTTTAAGATACCCAGGCCTACTACTGGAGTTCGGTGTATTAAAAATAAAATCAACACCCTCATCCTGGCATTGTCTCACCAGTTCAAGCGTAAGCATTTTGAAAATGCCTTTGCCCTGGTGCTTTGGATGTGTTGCCGTATCAACTGCCCTAACGGCCTTGTAAATTTTGTCATTGTGTTTCCATTCCCAGCGCATAAATGCACGGACACCTATTAACTGACCGCCTTCAAATGCAAGCAAGACAGGTGATTTACCAAATGGATTATCTAGATGTTTCCACTGCCAGAATGCCTCCGATTTTGGCATCAAGGTTTCGCCCAAACTGAGCTTTAACAACTCAACGATTGCAGGTATGTCATCTTTCTGTGAGGGGCGTATTTCCATGAAGAAACTAAATTAGCGAAATGTATAAATCCTCCAACTCCCTAACCATACGTTGTAAATTAAACACTTCCAAAACCCGTAGACGTGCCGCCTCACCGAGTGCTTTTCGCATAATATCATCAACAGCTAACTGTTGAATCGCATCACTAAGTTTATCCCATTCCTCAGTATCAACCACAATACCATCTTTACTATTTCGTATAACCTGTTTAATACCTCCGGCATTAGTGGTAACAACGGCACATTGCATGCTCATCGCTTCCAACAAAGCAACAGGCAAACCTTCAAATACAGAGGTCATCATAAAAATATCCATTGCTGAATACCATGGCTTTACATCTATTTGTAAGCCGGGCATAACAACTTTCTGATCAAGGTTCAGCCGACTGCGATGTTCCAGCAACTCTCTTTTCAACGGCCCGTCTCCCACCACGATTCCATACAGGTTAGGATTATCTTGTGCAACCCGATGAAAAACATCAAGCCACTCTTTTAATCGCTTTTGAAACCGGAATACAGCAACGGTTCCAACCACAACGGCATCACTCGGTATGCCTATTTGCTCACGCGTTAACCTTCCTGCTTTTTCATTACGTTGAAAAAAATCCGTATTGACGCCATTAAGGATTTCAGCAACCGGGATGGACGTTCTAATGCTCTTTTTAATCGAGTCCGCCACATCGCCCGAGACAGCCACAACTGTTGTTTGCCAGTTGAAAGTTACCCTATTCATCCAGCGGGTAGCAAAGTGATAGCGCTCCTGCTTATTATGCTCTGTATATACAACCGGTATTCCCGTTTCCCGGTGAATCATTCTCCCTACTATTCCCGCCCAAGGCAAGTGGCAATGTATCAAGCTGACATTGTGCTGAGTAACATATTTTTTGACCTGGTTTATCTTCCCTATCATCTGAATATTGTTGTGGGCATCTTGGCAAGATACTTTCCCACCTGCCTGTTCAAGAGCATCCACCATCTGGTTTTTCCAAGGCAGAAAGTAGATATAATGAAATTCAAATTTATCTTGATCATGAAGTTTCAGGGTTTCCGGCAACAGCATTTCTGCCCCGCCACGCCCGAGAGATTTGATGAGATGTAAAACTTTTATTTTTTTTTGCACGGAGAAGCCTTTAAACAAATATAAATTTCTGATTTCTTCGATCACTTCCTCCAAAGTATTCAAAATAGTAGCACATCGAACTCCGAAACCTGCCACCGATTACCTCCTCGCCACCAGTTTCCAGTAAATATCCTCGAACCGCTTTGCAATTACCCTGTTATCAAAATTACTAACAACCATATGATATGCGCCTTCTGTAATCTGTTCAACTTTATTCCCTTCCAACACCTCCAACACCGCTTGAACAAACCCGACTTCATCGTTTTTCTTTACCAGCCAGCCTGTTTCCTGCGGCCTCACCACCTCTCTGATACCCCCTACATCATAGGCCACTATGGGAGTTCTGCAATACATGGCTTCAAGGATCACCCCGGGCAGACCTTCAATTAAACTTGGTAACACAAGCGCACGTGCATTGGCCATAATTGAAAGTACATCGTTTCGGTGGCCTGTTACCATAACCCGGTCTGTTAATCTCATGTCTTTAAGTCGCTGCTCCACTGCCGGCCTTAGTTTGCCATCGCCAATCAATATCACCTTCACATCTGCTCCGCTCTCAACAAGTTTTTGAATGATTCTTAACAGTCCAGTATGATTCTTCTCGGGTACAAAACTAGCTACATGCACTAGCACTTTACCCGATGAAAAAATCTTTGTCAGATCTTGCGATAAAGATTGACTTACCGGTTCAAGATTTAGTCCAATGGGCACTGTTGTTGTCTTGCCAGGTGAATATTTATAAGTATGTATAAAGTCCTGCCTGCATAATTCACTTACTGAAACAACAAAATCAACACGGTGTACCAAAAACCAGTTAAACCATAATTTCGGTGCAAACGCAATAAAATCACTTACCTTGTTGGCATTACGAAAAATGATCCTTGCCTTCCACCCAAAGAGCAATTTCGAAAACACAGCAAATTTTAACGTATCTCCGGCATTAGCCTGCACAATATCCGGTTGAAAAATGTGTATATATTCGGCCAGCAACTTCCATCCAGCAAAATCGAAAAAGCGTTTGCGCAACGGGCGGTTTAGGGAAACATGTTTACCTGTAAACGGCAAATCAGCATCACCCGGAAGAAGACTAACCAGCAATACTTCATGGCCGGCTACAGTCAGGTGATTGCTCAACTGGCTAGCAAACACCTCAGCTCCACGAAGCTGTTTCTTTTGAATTAGCTGGATGATTTTCAAGATGCTTTGATCTTAGCCACCACGTACAACGTATTCCAGGCTACCCGATCGGGAAGTATAAGCCCTCGCAACCAGAGCAGTATTCTTCTTATCCAATTAAATGTCTCATGTTTTAGATATCCCGCTTCAATTACTTCAAATCCTTTACGTTCCAGTAGCGTTTTAAGGGTTGATTCGCAATACCAGCAAGTATGTTCTGCATTCACTCGAAGCCCACCGGTAGCTGCATATATTACATTGCTGATTCTAAGAGCATTAGGAGTTGTAATCAGCAAAACCCCGTCTTTAACAAGATGTCGGTAAACGGAATCCAGAAATCCACCTGGATTATCCAAGTGTTCAATCAACTCGCCAGCATGGATTAAGTTAAACTTTCTATCCAGAATAAAGTTTTGGGCATTACCTTGGTCAACAGCATACCCCATTTTACGGATTTCCTCAACACTGGCACTATCTAAATCAATACCATAAACCGAGTGAGCTACTGACTTTATATTCCTATGCATCCAGTCATTTTTTTGATACCCTACCGCACAGCCAATATCCAGAACATCTTTACCTTCGAAGTATTTCCTTAGTTGCTGAAAACGGGGCGACTTGGTACTTTTAATCCAACTCGGCTGAAAAATTGAGGTTGACATAAAGTGTTAGAATCGTGCAAACTTAAACAATGAATATTATATTCCACTATTCTTAATTGTATCGAAGAAATTCATTTCGGCACGCTAGATCCTCTAATGCCAACGAGGTTTCTCATCAATCTGAATCCTCTCCTAATCGCTTTTACAATTATCCATTCTGCACGACCAAGCAAACCAGGCACCAGTGTCCGGAAAGGATTTGAGTAAAATCCCTCCAAAAGAATTTTACGGTAATAACCGTGAGCATATTCAGTTTTTCCAATTCGTGCATAGTATTGCCAGAGCCAAAAATAAGAGAGCAACAAAGTCATCTTCTTTTTATCATCATCCTGAAGAGACCACGAGCCACCAGCATGCATACGGTAAGCCGAGGGTTTAATGTCTTTTAGAAATTTCGCCTTGCCATAATTACCCAATAACGAACAAAGAAAGTTATCTCCAGTCGGAGATTTGTAAAATTCTTCTGGAAACTCAGTTATTACATTACGGTAGCATAAAGAAAGAGTGGACATTACTCTACCCATAATTAACTCCTCTTGGGTTAAATCACAATTGTGAAGGAATGAATTCTTGGAACTTTGCACTTTATTTCCATCAGCATCCACAACCATAACCTGATGGTAACATGCAACATAATCAGGGTTAGCTTCGAGAAAATCGACCTGCTTCTGCAGCTTAAGTGGGTCGGTCCAATAGTCATCTCCTTCGCATAAAGCGATAAAGTCACCGGAACAGGCCAACAATGTCCGAATGAGGTTGGGTGTAATACCAAGGTTTTTTTCAGATGGTAATAGCTTAATGACGTCCGGATGTGAAAGAGCATATTCTTCACAAATAAATCGGGTACTATCCGTTGAACAATCCTCTCCGATCACAAGCTCAATTTTAAATGTAGTCTTTTGTTGAAGAATGCTCTCGATAGCTTGTCTTACATATGGCTCATGATTGTAGGTTATCATGCCAATACTTATCAATTGAGATTCTGGATTTATGTTCATTTAATTCTTGCAGCTGGATTTCCAACAAATACACCGGGCTCTGTAATATCTCTGACTACTACAGCACCACCCCCAACAATCGCATTGTTACAAATTGAAACTTTAGGCAATACGGTAGCACCACCTCCTATTGTGCACTCATCTCCAATAGAAACTCCCCCTAATAAAGTAACTCCGGGGCCTATCTCACAGAACTTACCAACTCTTACATGATGATGAACTCTAGCACTCGTGTTAATTAACGTTCCAAATCCTACCTTTGCGAGACTACTTATAAAAGTTTGCTTGCATATATCTGCACACGGGTCGACTAGGGAAAATTTGCTAACATCCGCATTTATGGCTCGAACACCCACTAAATTCCCACCGAGAGATTTTAACGTATTGTAGATTGAGAGCCTAGATTGAATCTTTCCTACTCCAATGCAAAATTCATTACTACTCGAAAACCATTTATTAACCTGTGGTCGATTCTTTAAGACCGGAAAAGAATTATGAATAACCTGTATATCTGTTACATCATCAAAAAAAGCAATTTGCTCTTTGGGTATGTAATCCAATAAAATATCTAATATTTCGATGGCATGGCCACCAGCACCTCCTATTAGCATCGATCAGGCATTTTGAGTTCTTAATAAAATATCAGCAATCAGGTGCTGCTCTTCACTTGTTAAATCATGAAATAAAGGAAGGCACAAGATACGGGAAGCAATTGAATCTGAAATCGGAGTACTATGTCTGCCAACATAACTAAGAGAAGATAATGATGGATAAAAGTAACGTCTTGGGTAAATTTCATTTCTCTCCAAAGCCGCCTTTGCTTTCAATGCAGCCTCAACGTTAGGAAAAACGATAGGATAATAAGCGTAATTAAACTCACAGCCGTTCTGAATTCTTATATGTTGTACATTCAGGTTACCTAAAAGTTCATCATACACCAGTGACTGATTTCGTCTGCGAATCATAATTTCGGCAATATGATTTAGATTACAGAGGCCCATGGCTGCATGAAACTCAGAGTTCTTTCCGTTTATTCCAACACCATTGAATTTTTCAGGCCCATCATGTCCAAAATTGCGCATATAGGCTATCCGTTGTAGAATCTCAGTATTGCAGGTTACTACTGCCCCTCCTTCAATTGAATGAAACAGTTTGGTGCTATGAAAACTTGCCGTTGAAACATCTCCAAAGCCAAATAGAGATTTACCCTTATAGCGGGTTCCAAAACAATGAGCCCCATCATAAATAACTTTAAGATCATATTTGGTGGCTACAGTCTGTATAGCTTCAATGTCACAAGCATTACCAAAACAATGAGTGGCCAATATTGCTGTTGTTCGACTATCAACTATACGTTCAATTTGATTAGGATCTATGGTAAATGTTTCGGGATCAATGTCCACAAAAACCGGAGTACAACCTTCCCATACGATGCTGCTGGTCGTGGCCACATAGCTGAAGGGTGTGGTGATAATGTGCCCCCTCAACCCAAGGGCTTTAATAGCCAACTGCAACGCTATTGTTCCGTTGGTAACATAAAGCAAGTGTGGTACACCGAGATACTCCCTTAATTTCCGCTCCAATTCAACCACCAACGGGCCGTTGTTGGTAAGGATATTCCGCTGCCAAATACCTTCTAACAGGTATTCGTACTGGTTGCGGGGCGGTAAAAACGGCTTGGTAACCTGAATCATAGTGCTTATCGTAAATTAAAATTTAAGAACCTCTTACCTGCGTGCTTCAACATTGGTATTAGGTACTCCATAGTTGTTAGATAGCCTGTTGTTTTAAAGATAAAATTTACAGCAATATAAATACAGGCAAACACAAATCCGGAGACAATTCCAGAAAGAGGAAAGGAAACCGAAGGAAATATGTAATACAAAACCATATAAATGAACACACTTATTGCAGCAAATAGAAGGAAATACAAACCAATAATTTTGCACTGCCTGATAAAAGATATCCGGAATGAATACGCTACCGACCAGTTGGAAAACAGCCAACTTAAAACTGACGATACTACAACCGAATACAAAAAAGGAACAAAGCCCCATACAATAGCCACCATCAACGGAAGTAAACCGATAGCTTTACCTGCATTGCCAAACCAAAAACTTTCTTTCGACTTGCCAGCAGCCCAAAATACGCTTACAATAAGTAAACTCACCGGATAGGTAAAAGCCTTTAATACCAGTACCTGAAAAATAATAACAGAGGGTTCCCAGTTTCGGCCAAACAATATTGTTATCAGATCACTACCCGCAAAAAAAAGAGCGCCACTCAGGCCGAAGGATGCAAAAGCCACAAACTCCATTAGCTTAAAATACACGCCTGTAAACCGGAGGGGATCATCCTGAAGCCTACTCAATACCGCAAAGGACACTCGGCTGATGCTGGTTGAAGAAAATGTGGTGACCAAGGAATTAAGTGAAGCAGCCCGGTTGTAAAAACCCAGAGTAGTTGCACTAAATACTTTGCCCACTACAAGCGTATCAAGTTGCGAAGCCAGCTTGGTGGTTACATGGTTAAGAAAAACATATGTACTGAAACCACTTAGCTTCTTTATCTCGGCCCATGAAAACTCTAATTTCGGTTTCCATTCGGTAACCTGCCAAAGCAAGGCTGTGCCAATAGCTGCACCCGATAAATTTTGTGCCACCAATGCATAAACACCCCAGCCTCTGTACGCAAGAACTATTGCAAAACACCCGCTAATAAATTGAGCCACAAACGCCCTTAAAGTAATTTTTTTAAAATCCAGGTTTCTACGCAGAATGGTTTGTTGCACCAAGTTAAAGCTATTGATGATAAA
>JAKLJG010000027.1 GCA_023151255.1 Cyclobacteriaceae bacterium
TTTTCCAGGGTATGGCCATTTCAATGTGCCAACCTGAATCGGTTAAATGTGTGCGTACACGCCACAGTCCGTCCCATTCACGATTAAACGTACTACCATCCAGCACCAACAATTCGCGCTGTGCGCTGTACGGGTTGGCCTGAAACACCATGGCATTGCGCTGATCGCGAAAGCCATCAATGGCAATACCAAACAAATCGTTGGTATCAAAATCAAAATCGCGTTGCATGTTCTGCACGCGTATGTCTTTCTTACCGTTAACGGTGGCATTGAAAGCAGCTATATACAAGAACCTGTCGTCATACAACACACTCACTTCAGTAAACTGCGTAGGTGCAGCCCCCTGATTGGGCTCATACTGAATAAATGAACTGAAAGCTTCGCCCTGTTGCCAATCGGGTTCATCCGGTATTCCATCTATGTTTATACTATTCAACGTTCGGCTGGCCAAAATTTCTATGGGCTCTTTGGGTGGGTCGAAAGTATCCTGCGCATACGTGTTCATACTTTTAACAAGCAGCAAAACCAATACATATCGCACACGTAAGGAATACTTCAATGTATTAAGTGAGCAACACTTTTTCTGTAACATAATTCCTGTACAACAAAAAGCTGAGGACAAAACCTGCGAAGCCATACAACAGCAGCGCAAGCACATCGGCTGTGTACTGCTTTTCTATCTTGTTTGCATCAAATGAAAAATGAGGCAACTCATCCATCCATTCTTTTTTCATCAGCTCATTTCTGAACATTCGCGGCAGGAAATAATTCTTCCACTCACCTGCAAAGACCACAACCTGTTGCCGGTAACTGTTGTAATGCCTCGAGGATGTTCCTGCGCTTTCATTAAAAATATTTTGCAGCAACACGGCCGGAGATAAAAACCTCAGTTGGTCAACGGTTTGTTGTTGCTTGTGCAATTGGCTTTCATATTCCGACAGAATAGGATTAACCGCCTTACGTATCTCATCTTGCGAAGCAAAGTAGCTCAGCCAGAAAGGATATAATTTTTGAGCACTCGTATCTGTTGGAGCCAGCTCGGGATGGTCGCGGTAGTAACTCTCTAAAATCTGGTTGGCATTCTTCTGCGCTTCAGCTTCTGCATATCGCAATTCTGAAATCATGCCCACACGTGAAGGAACCGGGTAAAGATTATTTGCTAACTGACTAATCATGGCGGGTATTAACAATACAATCAACACCCACAGGGATACCAACACTACGGCATTGCTGCCGGAAGACTGCCCACGCAGGTTTACCCAGAATGATAATCCAAACCAAAACAACATGTACGCCAATAAGGCGAGTGTAATTTTCATTACGGGACTAAATTCCGAAACCACGTTCAGGCCTGTGGTCATCAGGGAAACATTAAACGCTATAACTACTATTACCGCGAGCACTACAAAGCGCAACAGGAGTTTATTGAGCAGCCATTGGGTAACTTGTATGGGCTGCGCAAGGGTGAGGCGCAAAGCCCCCGATTCCTTTTCCGCACTAAGTACATTATAGCTAAAGGCGAGAATCAGTAAAGGCAACAGGTAAATACACACAAAAGCCAAATCGAAATTGCCAAAAAGCAACTGCACCGGATTGGATAACTCAGAAAAACCCAGGGTGAGCGCCTCACCATACAAACGAGGCTTAACCAGGTGCGTGAACAAATCACTTTGACCTGTGGAGACCAAAGCAAGCGGCTGTGATTCAAATGCGGCCACGCGGGCTGCCCGCTGTCCAATTACATTCAAGCGCTGCGGATTTTGCCATGCCGGCAAATTTGTTTTTAAGCCCTGCGCTACTGAATCAATCAAAGCCTTGTACTGCTCATCACTTGCTTTCATCTCATCCATAGCCTTGGCGATAGGTTGATTTCGCTCAGCAACTTTCTCTTTCCCATTGTAGGCGGCATAGATACAAACGAGCAAAAGCAACAAGGATAGAATCAACACCCAACGGTCGCGTAAAAGACCCAGCCACTCATATTTGAATTGTTGTCGGTTTGCCATTTTTATTAGATTTATTTTTATGCAGACCTGTCAGGTTCTAAAAACCTGACAGCTCTTAAAAAATTTTAGACTTTTAATTTTTTACACCGATAAACCAGTACCACTCCACTTATCAAAAACCAGAAAATGAGTACTGTAAAATTTCCTGCATTGAAAGCGAGTACGGAGGCATACGTTGGCGGATTATAATCGAAGGGCTCAATCTTAGCCCAGAGCTCGGGATTGGATTTGTAAGACCAGTCACCGTACGTTGAGTTGTCGGCAAAATCCATGTTCAGGGCATTCATCATATGCAGGCGGTATTTTTCGGCCTCGTCACTGAAATGCCAATGACTATGGTAATCGGTACGGCAAAGCGCCATCGATAAAAAGCGAGCCGGTAAAAATGGACTTAGTATAGCCGCATTCTTGTACAGGCTGCTCTGCTTTTCATAAATTTCTTTCAGGTGTTCGTAGTGCTTAAAGAAGATTTCGGCTTCATGCTCTTCACCTTTTTGCATCAGGTAGCCATCAAAATTAAACGGGAGCTTATGCACACTGTCCACACCGTGTTCGGCCAGCACTTCCTGCTCCAGTTTTTTTGCAGCATCATTCCAGGGGTCGTGCCCATCCAAACCTTTCTTCTTGTCTTCATTTACCGCTTCCATAAACTCCTGTTGGGTAGGATAGGGATATAACGTATTTGCCAGGTTAGTGGTAAGCTTGGGCATGCCGAGGCAAGCCACAATCCAGGCGGATAATAAAATGACAAAAGCTATGCTTGACTTTTTAGCCCAGGCCGATACGATAAGCACAAGATTAGAGAAGACAGCATAGTACAAGAGGTACACGCTAAACAAAATCAGCAGGGCCGACAAACTGAATGTTCCAAAATCAGAGAGGTTATTTAATAGCCATGCAGCTAACAGAAAAATAAATGCAAGGAGTGCGGCAACCGGGATAAAAATTCCCAGCCATTTGCCGAGCGCCAGGTTAAGCGGAGAAATGCCCATGCTTTGCAAGAGGCGAAGCGTACCATTTTCTTTTTCACGGGTAATGGCGTTGAAGCCCACCAAAATGATGAGGAGCGGCAAGAGAAATAATAAAATGAAATCGGGTGTTAAATCACCAAATCGTGAAAGTGCTGTCTGGTCTTGTGCGGCCATAAACTGCGCTTCGTTGCGTACGTGTGCTTCAAGATAAATGCTCACGCCTGTATACTTATCCACGCCCTGGTCAATCAGCGACATGGGGTACTTCGGTTTAAAAGCATGCGTACCATAGTGGGCGGCCGAGTGCGGATTTTTCGCATCCTGGCTTACCCAGTTTAACCGTTCTTTCTCGGCAGCGTCCCGGTGTTGCGCATTAACATGTTCATAGTAGCGCTTGCCGGAAAATACCGCTACTAATAACAGTACTAAGCACAATGCCGACAGCACCCTGAAGCGTCCATCGCGGAGCACTTCTTTCATTTCTTTTGAAGCAATTTTTAGTACCATAATGTAATTAGTTCATGTGTTGCAAATACAGTTTCTCTAAATCAGCATGATTGATTTGCTCGGTTGTTAATGTCTCCACCAACTTTCCTTCTTTCATAATGCCGATGTGTGTGCCGGTTTCTTTTGCGCGAAACAAATCGTGCGTGGCCATGAGCGTAGCAACACCCTGCTGACTAAGTTTTTTTAGCAGCGCGGCAAATTCGTTGCTGGCTTTCGGGTCGAGGCCCGAAGTAGGTTCATCCAGCAAAAGCACTTTGGCCTGTTTGGCTAAGGAAATGGCTATGCCCACTTTCTGGCGCATACCTTTGGAGTAGGTGTTAATTCTTTTGGCATGAGCATCTTCCTGCAAGCCTGCTTCTGCCAAAAATTTTCCGAGTTCTTGCTGGTTATATTTTTTCCCTGCAAGACTGGAAAAGTAATCCAGGTTTTCGATGCCGGTAAGGTTGGGGTACAGCATCAGGTTTTCAGGAATGTAAGCCAGCAGTTTTTTCGTTTCCAAAGGGGCATCCGTTACACGGTATTCACCAATCACAGCTTCGCCACCACTTGGCTCAATGAAGTTCAAAAACAGGTTTATGGTGGTGGTTTTGCCGGCACCGTTGGCACCGAGCAGGCAGAAAATATCTCCCGGTTTTACCAGCAAATTGAGCCCTTGCAGGGCTGCAGTTCCATTATATGATTTACTAAGATTTCTCGCTTCTAACATGGAATTTATGATTAAGAAAGACCGAACATAACGCAATTTTATCTTAAATGCAACATTGTTGCATTTAAGTAAAGCGCTAGTGTTGCAGCACCGTTGCACATAGAATTTTCTGGTTCAATGGTGTACCTTAGCGATAAAAACAAACTGCTTTCGCTCGTCTGACTCAAATGAGGGAGCCCGAAGGAAAGAGATAAGCGAAACCAAGAGGGATAATTTTTGAAATTAAAGCAAAAATAAGAAACTACCGCTGACCTTCTAATTGCCGGTGTATACGGATGCTGGCCCAGATGCTGGTTTTACCCCCATCCATCCGTGTCCATACAGGTACGATAATTTCATTATATGCGGCTATCCCGATGTAATCGCCAAGGTAAGCCTCAGCCGTAGGCACGAAAGGAGTTTCACTGATTTTTGCATTTTTAAAACTTGTACCGTTATCGGTAGACCATGCCAGGTAAACATCGGTGCGCTCGTCATTGTAGTTGTGGCGGTCGTAGTAAACGATGTAAATAAAGCCTGTGGATGGATCAACCGATATGGCCGGCATAAACTGGTGGCCTTTGCTTTCGTTGTGAATGCGCATGGGTGATGTCCAGTTATCGCCCATATTAAACGAGCGCATAAACCAGATGTCGGCATCGCCTTCGCCATCGTCTGTCCAGATTAAGTACAGTGCTCCGCTATACATGCCTTTGCTGTGGTCGCATACCAGCACAGGCAAGCCGTTAGACCGGCCCAGACCCGGAATATCCAGCAACCAACCTCCCGGTTGATTAGTTAACAATATATCATTGGTAAGCCAGGTGGTTCCGCCATCGAATGACCGATCCATGTAAACCTTTCCCTGGTTAGCCCATGCAATAAAAATTTTTCCGTCAATAGTGACTGCCGGTGAGGCACCGGCAGCTGTATTATCATCGTTTTGACAAGTTCCAGGTTGCAGCGAAATTATACGGGGTTTTGAATACTTCGTGCCATTGGAAGATTGACTGAATAATATCCGGCTTTGGCAGGCCGGTTCTTCGCTACCAAGTTTATCAAACTCCGTCCATGCCACAAACATATTTCCTTTTCTGTCGGTAACAGCACGGGGCATCACCTGGTCGCTTGAAGGATTAAGGCCAATAGAGGCACCTGCATCCCACGTTTTACCGTCATCGGTAGATTTTTGCCCTACAATCCGATCAAGAAACAACTCACTGGCCTGTTGTTTACCTTCCGGATCGGAATGATGAAAATAATAGAAATTTCCTTTAAAGTCAGAAACAAGTGCCGGGTTTCCAAAAACACCATGGGGCGACCGGATTTTCGATTTCATCCAGGATAATCCACGATTATTGGTATAGTAAACATTGTTCGGGGCTGAGCCAACCACAATAATTTCAGGGCTTTTAAAACTGATAGCTACTGATGGAGTGTGCGGATAGAAACCTTGAGCTTTGGAGCTATCGAGTAAAATATTTTTATGCTGACCGTTTACACTACTCCAAAACTCTACAAACAATGCAATTACCAGAATTCTATTCATGGAGCGAAATAAGTAAAAAGGCAAATGTTTGCCAACCCTATTACTACGGCCTACTTCTTAAACTCCAGCCGAGCCTTAAGCTTTTCATTTCCCCCTACCTCAACCACAGAGGATCCATAGACCCGGATGGTTGATTTGATAAAATCTTCCTCGTTTGCTTTGTAGATATTGTCAACATATTTCTGCGGATTCCGGTCAATATACGGAAACCACGTGCTGTGTATCTGAATCATAATCCGATGACCCTTTTTAAAGGTATGCAGAATATCCTGTAAGGGGAACTCCACATCATAAATTTCATTTGGTTTAAATGGTTCCGGCTTTTCAAAACTGTTTCTGAACCTGCCCCTGAAAACCTCACTTCGCACCAGTTGCTGGTAACCACCCATAACGATGTTCTTAGGATTATGTTCATAGTTAGGATGATCATCAGGATATACGTCAATCAGTTTCACAACAAAATCAGCATCAGTGCCGGTCATCGAAACTTTTAACCGGGCCATAATTTCTCCGGCCAGTACAACATCATCAGTAAGCACATCGGTTTCGAAGGTAATCACATCGGGCCTCCGTGCGGCCTCCCGTTGATCATCACTCATAAACAGCCTTGGTGTAAATGTTAATCCTTCGGTTTGTGAGGTATAGGGAACAGGTTTTGCCGGATCGCTCACATATTCAAAAACAGCTTCTTTTGGCGTGGGCGTGTTTACATACAACTTGCCTTTTTCGCCAAAGTAAAGTTTAAGCGGATTATACTCACGAGGCGGCCAGTAATCAAACTTGCGCCACTCTTTTTTGCCGGTATCAAACATCAGGGCTTCAGGTAAATCAAGCGGTCCTTCGTCTTTCAGGTAATAACCAAAAAATTTACGCTCCACCTCGCGCTGATAAAAAGTTGATATACTGTCGCCAAAATAGATATGGTTGTGTGTTGATTTGCCCTGCTCCCGCGCCCAATCGCCATGTCCCCACGGACCCATTACGATGGTGTTCTTCGCGCCCGGACTGTTGGCTTCGAGCGACTTGTAAATATTAAGTGGCCCATATAAATCTTCAGCGTCAAACCAGCCGCCCACCGTCATGATGGCGTGCTTTGCATTTTTTAAATGAGGCAACAGATTTCGGGCTTGCCAGAATTCATCGTAGTTTGGATGGTCGATGATTTGTTGCCAGAAGAAATTATCGTAATGGTATTTTTCGGTAATGTTCTTCAATGGGCCCTGCCGCAGGTGAAAATCGTAACCGTCTTTAGGCGCTTGTGCATAAAAGCGCATGATTTTATCAACAAACCAGTCATCTTTTGTTTGCTTATCTTTTTGATAACCGAATACAGCAAATGCCGCTGTATAACTTTGCAGGTAAGCACCCATGTGGTGGAAGTCGTCAAAAAAGAAATCGGAAATTGGAGCCTGCGGTGAAGAAGCCTTAAGCGCAGGGTGCGCATCCGGAATGGCAGCAGCTGTATAAAAACCAGGGTACGAAATGCCAAACATGCCTACCCGCCCGTTGTTGTTTTTAATGTTTTTAATCATCCAGTCAATCGTATCCCAGGTATCCGAACTTTCATCAATGGCTTTTTTGTCTTTTGGATTGTTACCGGGAATATTTGGCCGCATGTTATCAAAAGTTCCCTCACTCATGTAGCGGCCCCGCACATCCTGAAAGGCCAGGATGTATTTATCTTTAACCAGGTAATTAGAAGGATGGCCGTACGTTTTAAAATCAGCATAGCCCGATGCATTATAACATGTGCGGTTTAGCAGGATGGGATACTTTTTAGATTGATCTTTTGGCGTGTAAACAACAGTAAACAGTTTAACACCATCACGCATCGGAATTTGATACTCCGCTTTGTCGTAGTGTTGACGCATGTAGATGGAATCCGATTTAATATCCTGTGCCAAGCCTGTTAAAGAAGCAAGGAAGGCAATCAAAAGAATGTGCGATTTCATGAGTTAAGATTTTATGAATTACTAATTAACAATATGTAATTGAAATTTCCATCTAAATACCATCCTTTGAGTTAATTTGTTGCCAAAATCAATTTATACGAATGCGCTCACTGACAGTATTGGCTCTTCTGCTTCAAATTAAGCAGCTCCATGGGCAGCCAACAGTAAAAATTGCCTTCGGCTCCTGCAGCCGGCAAAATTCAACCGAACAACTGTGGAACGAAGTTGTAAACCTGAAACCCGACCTCTGGATGTGGGGCGGAGATAACGTTTATGCCGACACCCATGATATGCAGGTGATGAAGGCAAAGTACGACCAGCAAAAAAATAATCCCGGCTACCAAAAACTACTGGCCACCTGCCCGGTAACCGGTACCTGGGATGATCACGATTATGGCATTAACGATGGCGGAAAATTTTATACCAAGAAACAGGAAAGCAAAGCGCTTATGGTAGATTTCATCGGGTTCTCTAAAGATAATTCAATTCATAACCACGATGGGGTTTATAATTCGCATACCTTTAAAAAGGGGAACCTGCATATAAAAATTATTAACCTGGATACCCGCTGGTTCCGCGATACCATTTATAAAGAATACTACTTTGATTCAACTGCCAACCGAAGACGTTATACCTACACGACCAATGATGCGGGTGACATACTGGGTAAAGAGCAGTGGAATTGGCTGGAAAATGAACTTAAAACCAGCAACGCTGCACTCAATATCATCAACTCAAGTATTCAGGTCATTTCGAGCGAACATAACTTTGAAAAATGGGCCAACTTGCCTGACGCCCGCAAACGTCTTATCGATCTATTGAAAAAGTATCCAAATAAAAAAGTATTATTTATCAGCGGTGACCGTCACATTGCTGAGATTTCCAAAATGGATGTTCAAGGTCTTCCCTACCCCCTTTACGATATTACTTCCAGTGGATTAACGCATACATGGACTGAAGCCTGGAACGAACAAAATCAATACCGGGTTGGAGAACTGATTATGAAGAAAAATTTTGGTGTACTGGAAATCAGTCTGCAAGCCGGAAAAATTGAGGTAATTGTTTCCATACAGGGAAAAGACAACGAGGTTTTTATTCATCGGCTATTGTATTTATAGGCGAGGTTAAAAATTTCGGTCAGCTCCGTCCTAAAATTGCGCCCGAACCCCTACCGTTGCATTGAAGCACTGTGTGCTGTATCCATATACTTCGTAGTAATCTTGATCAAGCAGGTTGCGGAAGTCGCCAAATACTTTTATGCGGTTGCTGATCAATGTGTATTCAATATAAACATCCAACAACTGGTAGGCATCCAGCACAACGGGGCTGCTGGTGAATGTATTGAAATCGAAAAACAAATCATTCCGCTGGCCGAAGGTTTTAACGTTTACGCTGGCAAATAATTTCTCAGATGCCTGGTATCCCATGCTTAACCCAACGGAATGCTTTGGCCTGCGGAGCAAATCATTGGGTTTTGTTTCCGTACCCGCACCTGCCGGGGTGGTAACTTCTCCCTCCACATAAGCATAAAATCCTGTTAAGGTAAATTTATTTACTTTAAAGAATGCCTCCAGCTCCACACCCTGGTCATCCAGCTTGTCCCAGTTTATATAGCCGGTGGTATAGGCAATCACGTTGTTAATTTTCCGGTTGAAGTAAGTCAAACGCACATTCAACGTTCCATCTTCGGCCAACCACTGCAAACCACCCTCAAAACTTTTGCTCTCTTCCGGCTTTAAATCTTCATTGGCACCAAAAGGGCCATACAATTGCGAAAGCGTTGGGGCCTTGAACCCCGTGGAGTAATTAATAAACAGCTTCGCTTTTTTGTTGATTAGGTAGGAAGGATTAACGCTATAGGTAAAATTGCTTCCATAAACCGAGTGGCTGTTCAAACGCCCGCCAACTTCCATTGAAAATCCATTTAGATTATTAGCAAAAAATGAAAGATAAGGACTGATGATCGTTGTTTCAGGATTTTCAATAGTGGTGTTGGTTGCCAACATGGTAAACTGTTGGTATGCAGTACCACCTAGCAGTTGTAATTGATTTGAAAGATTGAATTTACCAAACACCTCACCATGGTTGAACCTTCCGTCATAATGGTATGGCCCGCCAAACATGTCTTGAAACGTACGCTCGGTTTTGTTATGAGCGTACATAAAGGTTATGGTGCCTTGCTTAAATTGATAATCAGTATTTAATCCATACTGCAAGGATGTCGCGTCATAGCGCGCATCGGGATCATCGGTAAAGGCTCCTAAATCGTACTCACCCTTAAAATCGTTGTACCGAAGGAACGGACGAAGAGAAAATTTCTCTACTGGCCGGTACCCCATATTTAATTGAAATGCATTTTGTTCGGCTCCGTCCTTATCAAAATTGTTGATACCGGTTGTATCTTTTGCTTCACTGATGCCATCGGTTTGATAGCGTGTGTAGCCCAGATTATAATCAAGTTTATTTGTGCTGCCTGAAACACCGGCATTGCCCCGAAAAGTATTGTAACTTCCGTAACTTATCGTACCTGTTCCACCTATGGTTTTATTGCCTTTCTTTTTGGTGATGATGTTGATCACCCCCGCTATGGCATCGGTTCCGTACAAAGTTGACTGACTTCCTTTTAAAATCTCGATACGCTCTACTTGATCGATAGAAAGCAAGCGTAAATCAAATGCACCATCAATACCGGAAGGATCGCTTACCGGAACGCCATCCACAAGAATAAGCGTGTACTTACCGGCTGCGCCCCGCAGAAAAACAGACTTATCCTTTGCCGGATTACTGTTCGCCCCGTTGATGATCAGGCCAACCTGTTCATTCAGTAATTGCGACAAATCCTTACCTGCACTACGCGACAATTGCTCTTCATCAATGATAGTCAGCACTTTTCCAGTCCCCAAAACATTTTTCTGAAACTTGGTGGCTGTTACCACCACTTCACGAAGTGTAGTAGATAAGAGTGAATCTTGTTGGGCGTTTATTTGCGTTGGCACCCAGAACCAACAGGCAATCATCGTCATTGCCCAGACTTTGATCTCTTTTTTCATGGTTGAAAAAGGTTTAATGGTTTGAAAAAAGAGTAAAGGCTGAAAATGAAACGTGTGGAGCGATGAACAGAGCACCGCATAAGCACATGAATCACAGTCGCTTTTACCCGAAGCACTGAAATAACATTTGCTTTGGCAGGTCTCCTGGCTTGCATCACTTGTCTTTACCTTCCCATGCTGACGGTACCGTCAGCACAGTGGCTTTGAAGAACAGACAAGCAGTAGCGATGCTTACAGTTGCGGGAACAGCCCCCGGTTTTCACGGGGTTCCCTTTTCATCCTTTCTGATTGGTTAATCGGTCAGGAACCAAAGCGCTGCAAGTATAGAAGTAACGGATGAAGATGTCAAGCAGAAAATACCGATGAATATTCCGGGCAATCAATCCGGATATCCGCTTGTCGGAGTTGTTGATTAAGCAACCGACAATAATGAGGATGCCCTTTAAAATTTGCCTTATAATGCATACAGGAATAACACATCCGCTGAATGCTAATTATACCTTGTTGATTTAAATGATAAATAATGTCAAGCAGGCCAAGGAGCATGGACTCTTTTTCAGCCTGGCTGAGTTTATTGATGGGATTTTGAATTTCCTGTGTAAAAACCGCTGATTGCATGGCTAACTCCCGCCCCTTGGTTGTTAATTCAAGCGTGTGACTTCGCAAATCCTGCTTAGGTAGGCGCTTCACCAGTCTCTTCTTCTCCAGTACTTTTACCGAATCACTAAGGGTAGCCTTGGTTAAATTAAACGCGTCAGCTAACAGACTAACCGTTCGTCTTTCAACCGGTTGGTAAAGAAGGAAGATCAGTATCTGCACCTGCACAGGGCTTAATGCGTGTGCTTTGCCCTCGCTCCACAGCAATACACGAAATGCCTGGGCAATTCGTTCAAGCGCAATTACAATTCTTCCTTCAACCTGCGTATTCTGTACCTGTAAATTAAATGGCGATTGCGGCATTATTCACATCCTTGCAATTCACAAATATAATAACCCCTTTCTTCAATTTGCCTCATCCATTCCGGCAAGGCCACTCCAATATGACAAAACCGGCATTCGGCTGAAGAAAGTAGTTTTCCATACATTCCACGTGAGGCAAGGTATTCAGCGCCAAATGCAAAAATTTTAGCTTCATCAGTGAAGTTACGCGGAACGATAATATCAAAATTCATTAAGCGTCCATCACTGCGTTTAACCCAGGTATCCCATACAGCTACTTCCATAACTAAAATTCACCGCTTTTGATGTACGGATAACACCACAGTACCACTGTTAAGGTTACAGCTTTAAACCATGCATGATGCATGGCATCTACTTCTTTTGCAGCATGACCTTTTTTTTCAAGAAATGATTTGATGGTTGCCGTTATCGGGTAAATAAATGCCACCATGTACCGGAAATGAATTATCGGAACGGTATCAACACCATCGGTCTTGTTTTTTTTTGAACTGTGGTGGCGTTTTGCTATTTCATATTGATAGTCGAGCCAGGTTTGATCGTACGGGCGGTTGCATATATCCATAATCCATTGCCCGAATCGGGCCCGTACTGCAGCCAGGTAATCGGCATTGGGCTGCCCGTTTTTGGTGAAATAATGTACCAGGTGATCATTGCCACCAACATACCCATACCACAAATCCAGCACCTTGTCAACCTGGTCTTTCAAAACCTCACCCGCCATCCGCAGGGCGCGGTCGTCATCATCGGTCCATAACAACGTTTTCTTTAATAAAGCCAAATCCTGAAGTGAAACAGGTGATTTGTCAAGCCCGGCCTGGCCGTAGGCGTATCCTTTAATTGTTGCCATAAGGTATAATGTTTGGTTTAATTCTATAAAGTTAGGAATCCTAACTATAAAATCAAACACAAGGAATCCGAAACCCTGTTCTGTCTGCTACGGCAGCTAACAAAAGGGAAATTGAACGTGGTGATTACCAGAATAATAAGGTAGGTAGCTGCAACTCAAACAAGGGCATTACTTTTTCACTAATACCGCTTCGGTGAGAATGAAATTAACATGGTCAATGTCATCGGAGTTCAGCTTGAGTTTGCCCCTCACGGTTATCAGGTCATCAACCTGAAATTTCCCGGGATTGGATTTAAAGGTTACCTCTGCGATGGACTCCGGTCCGCCACCACCGCAAAAGAAACACTGGCTCATAGGGTATTTTGAAATGATGATGTAGTTGCCCTCTTCCGGTGCAAACGGTACATAGTAACCCTCCACCGTAATCTCTTTACCGACCAATGCTTTTAAGGCATCCGGAAAATTAGGATAGAACAGATACTCGCCAATCTTCTCGTAATACTTTGGCTCGAACTTGGTTTTTGCAAATTCATTCCAGGCATCAAACTTAGGAGTCTGTGCTAACAATGAAGATGCAATAAGAAAACTTGCAGCAAAAAGTAAAATTCTCATATTCTTTATAAGGTGGTTAATGGTTGTTCGCTGTTCGGTTTAGTTTCCAGCCAATACCTTCGAAATATCCGTTCGATACGCCTGCCAGGCCGGCAGTAAAGCACACAACATTCCCAACAACAAACTTCCCGCCAAAATTATCCATTCTTCTCTGTAAACAATGAGTCCGGTAATACCGGTTTTCTCAACCTCTTCAATCACCTGCGCCATCACCCAAACAACACCATGCCCCAGCGCCACACCCGCCAGGCTACCCAGCAAAGTTAAACTTACGCCTTCGGTCAAAATAGTGAAAACCAGTTTTATGCGGGTGGCGCCCATCGTGCGCATAACTGCCAAATCAAAACGCCTTTCCTTCAGCGAATTATACAGGGCGATAAAAATACTAAGTGCCGAAATCACTATGAGCACATAGGCCAATACCATCAGGGCCTCAACACCTGTACCAAGGATAGTAAATAAACGAGCAGTTTCAAAAGCGGGCGATGCGGCCTGTAACTTGCTTTGCTGGTTAACATAGCGTGGCAACTGAATGGCGCCCATGGGTGAACGGTACTGCAGGAGCAGGGAAGTCAACTCTTTGGTTGAATCTCCGGCTGCTACCGAAGGAACCAGCATCGACTTTAAGGTCGAATCGGTAATCGCTTCAACAGGCAGATCATGTACTTTCCATACACTTTCAACCGAAGTGAGTATCAGATTATCGAGCACAGAACCGGTATTATTTAAAATACCAACAACCGTAAACTGATGTTCTTCGTGGGCATGCCCTCCAGCCGAAAGGCCGTGTGCACTTTCAAATTTATCGCCAACAGCAAATTTGGTAAGGGATGCCACATTGGCTCCCAACACTACCTCCAGATCGTTTTGAAACCACTGTCCGGATTTCAATTCAGCATTATACAGAGATGGATAATTGTAGTTGGTACCAATAATCCGATAAGCCTGGTAACTATCACCAAGCGCCATGGGTATTGCTCTTTTTACAAGCCGGTGCTTTGCAATTTTTTCGGCTTCGGCCAGGTTTATGTTGCCGGTGGGGAAATCAATATGAAAAATCGTGCACAATATAAGTTGCAGCGGGCTCCCCTTGGCGCCCACCACAAGGTCAATACCCCTGGCATTCGACTGAATTTTTTCTTCCAACTGCCGGCTGAAGAGCAACAGCACTACCATTACTGCAATACCCAATGAAAGCAACACGATATTCAGCGCAGTATTGAGCGGCCGTGCTTTTAGGTAACTCCATACCAATATGCCCAGATTCATGCGTGTAGAATAATGTGTTTACTGATAACGGATTTCAGGCGTTGATCATGCGTAGCCACAAGCAGTGTCGTATTGTTTTCGCATGCCGCCTGCAGCAACAGGTTAATAACGCGCTCGCAGTTTTTATCATCCAATGCCGAAGTGGGTTCATCGGCTAAAATTACCGAAGGTTTATTCAGCACAGCACGGGCAATAGCTACCCGTTGGGCCTGACCCTGACTTATTTTCAATACGCTTTGGTTTTTATAATGGCTTAGGGAGAGGTGATTAAGCACCTCTTCAACACGGTCGCCAGCCGGGGGCACTTCCGCCAGGTAGGGCGCCAGCAACAAATTTTGCTTAACGGTTAGCACGCTGATTAAATGATTGCGCTGAAAAACAAATCCGATCTTTCTTCCGCGAAGGTGATCTAATTCCTTCTCCGAAAGGCGGGCCAGTTCGGCTCCGTCAACCTGCACTGAACCGGTGTAACCGCGCAACAAGCCACCTAAAAGGTGAAGCAGTGTTGTTTTACCGCTGCCCGAATCGCCCAGTAGCAGGGCATGCTCACCGCTGCTGATTTGAAAATCAGGAAAGGACATGGGCTTGGAGCCTGCGTATGTATACAAAAGATTCTTTACTGCAACCATCTGAGTCCTCAAAAATAAAAGTCTGGCCGGGTTATCCAGCCAGACTTGCATTAATTAATCGTTACAACCGGCTCCTATTGCTTAATCGGCTCATAGTCCTTAAATGGTGAGAGTGAAATTTTTTCCATCATCTCGCGGTATTGCTTCCAGGTGTTATTAAAGAAGTTGTTTACCCGGCTGGTCACCTGGGCAATTTTATCTTCAGCATGTTTATATACACGCCTGTCGGTTTCGCTGATCGGATCGCGCGAGCGGGCCACATAGCCCACAGCTGTTTGAATGTACGATACCGGAGTTGGATCGGGTGCCCGCAAGATGCCCTGGCGGGTATCTACCTTGCCAAGAATAAAATCGAATAAGGCATCGATAGAATCCTTCATGGCTTTTGTTTTGTCGGCAGCCTCTTTCAAATCTGGACGTTTAGCTTCGCGAATACGTTTTTCAAAATCCTCCACTACTTCTTTGGATTCGCGCAGCCTGTCGGTAGCGGCTGTAGCTTTGGCGCGCAAACCTTGTAAATCTTTGAGCATAGCATACCGCTGCTCATATACGCTAAGGGGCACATCCATACGTGGATCAACTTTAACTGTCAGCGTGGTTGAATCTTTCTGATCGCCATACGTAATGCGCAGTTTGTACGTGCCGGGCAATACCGGTGTTCCACCAAATCCGCCAAACCCACCTCCTCCGCCAGCCTGCTCACCGCGTGGCCGCTCACGCGAAGGCTGTCGATCGCTACGTTCATTGAGCATCCAACTCATGCGATACACGCCATTTTCATCAGGCGCCTTCTGGCGGATGGTGTTTATCAATTTACCCTGCAAATTGTAAATCTCCAGTTTCACTGAATCGTATTTAACTGCGGGCTTAGTCTGCGCTGTTGCTGCCGGCTTGGTTTCGGCAACCGGCTTTTTGGTTTTGGGATCAACTGCAGGTTTAACATCCTGAGTTGGTGCAACTGGCTTATTAACAGCGTACGTTATCATGGCGCCTGCTGGCCTGTTTTGGCCGTTAAATACCGCATTGGCATCGAACCGCGGGCCTGAAGGTTGCTGCATGGAAACCAGGTAAGCATCGGGCGGTGTGAACAACTGTACTGTTTTGGAAGGCATGCCACCCGCTTTGGCCATTTCGCGCAACGGCCGTATGTCATCCAACACATAAATGGCACGGCCAAACGTACCGATTACCAAATCATGTTCGCGAGGGTGAATGATTAAATCCATTGTGGGTACACCAGCGGGGTAACCGTTTGTCCAGCGCGTCCAGTTTTTGCCTTCGTCAATGCTCACGAACAATCCGTTTTCCGTACCTAAGAACAACAGTTTAGATTCAACCGGATCCTGCGCCACAGCCAGCGTAAAATTGCTTTCACCTACCTGTACAGGGGTTACCAGGCTCTCCCACGTTGCACCATAATCTTTGGTGCGGAACAAATATGGTTTGTAATCAAACATCCGGTAGTTGTTAACCACTACAAACGCTTCGCCTGGATTTTTTGCTGATGCCTGAATTTGTGGCACCCATGCCCCCTTGGGCATGCCGGTAATCCGGGCAGAAACGTTCGTCCAGCTCTTGCCGCCATCTTGTGTGACCTGTACGTTACCATCATCGGTACCCACCCAGATAACTCCCTGCTTGGCCGGGCTTGGAGCGATAGCAATAATAGTACAGTGATTTTCGGCACCGGTAGCGTCCATGGTGAGGCCGCCACTTTCGTGTTGCTTTTGCTTAGCCGGGTCGTTGGTAGTCAGGTCAGGGGAGATAATCTCCCAGGTATCGCCTTTGTTGGTTGAGCGGTGTAAAAACTGACTTCCGTAATAGATGGTTGCGTTATTGTGTGGATCCTGCGCCAGGGCTGCATTCCAGTTGAACCGGAGTTTCATATTCGGATCGGGATGCGTTGGCCGCGTGTTTTTGGTGAAGCCGGTTATCAAATCGTATCGCGCCAGATTTCCACCCTGCGACATGGCATAGCCATACCGGTTATCGTCTGGATCAGGCGATACATCGAAGCCATCGCCAAAATACATTTCCTGCCAATAGCTGTTGCGAATGCCGGCATTACGCCACACGTAAGCCGGCCCCACCCATGAGCCGTTGTCCTGCATACCGCCATACACGTTATAGGGATGATCCATATCCACATTAATGTGATAAAACTGTCCGACCGGAATGTTATCAGCAAATACCCATGTTTTACCCATGTCGCGTGAAATGTTCAGGCCGCCATCGTTACCATCAATAATAAAATTGGGGTTTTCCGGATGAATCCACCAGGCGTGGTGGTCGGGGTGAACGCCCGAGTACTGAAGCAGTTGCCGGAATGATTTGCCGCCATCTTCGCTTATACCTACTCGGGAGTAGATTGAGTATAACCGGTTTTCATTTTTGGGGTCAACATAGATCTCATAGTAGTAAAACGGGCGGTCGCCTATTTCTTCCTTATCATTAACCTTCACCCATTTCTCGCCACCATCATCCGAGCGATACAGCGCATTTTTCTTTGCTTCAATAAGTGCATACACAACACTAGGTTTGCTACGGGCAATAGCCAGGCCCATACGGCCCAGTTCTCCTTCGGGCAAGCCTTCTTTGCTGGTTAACTTCTTCCAGTTCTTTCCGCCATCATAGGTAACATACAAACCGGAAGAAGGCCCGCCCGACTTAAACGTCCAGGGCATCCTGCGATGTTCCCACATGTTGGCGAACAGTTTATTGGGGTTAGATGGATCCATTACCAGTTCGGCACAGCCGGTTTTGTTATCCACAAAAAGTATTCGTTCCCAGGTAGCGCCTCCATCGGTGGTTTTATAAACACCGCGCTCAGGATGTTCGCCCCAGGGCGAACCGATGGCGCCAACATAAACCGTGTTTGGATTTTTCGGGTCGATAATAATGCGGTGAATGTGCCGTGTTTTTTCAAGGCCTATTTTCTTCCAGGTTTTTCCGCCATCAAGCGTTTTATAAATGCCATCGCCACCGTTTAAACTGTTGCGTGGGTTGCCTTCACCCGTACCTACCCAAACCACTGAAGGGTTATCCTGCTGAATTGCAATGGCGCCAATAGACTGTGTTAACTCTTTATCAAATATGGGTTCCCATGTAACCCCACCGCTGGTCGAAAGCCATACGCCTCCGGACGCGGCACCGGCATAGATGATATCCGGGTTGCTGATAACGGCATCGATAGCGGTTATCCTGCCGCTCATGGCCGCAGGGCCGATGGCACGGGGCTTTATGCCTTTGAGTTTATCCATATCCAGCTTTTGCGCCCAAAGTGGTATAGCCAGTACAACACTGAGCATTACTAATACTACTCTTTTCATTGGTTAACTATTTAGAGCAGCTAAGATACAATTCCTCATACCCTTGCCATGAAGCACTTTATTAAGTCGGCCTTTTTTGGGATGGAGCGCCTGAATATTACATAAACGGGAACCATGGAGATACGAAAAAAATTGTCCGGCATAGGGGTAATGTCCCCTTGGATTGTCTTAATTATAAAAACCGCCTAAACCCTTAACTTGCGCTGAAACCACTTTGGAGAGTGCAATCATCAGATAAAGAAAGTTTTAGTGCGGTCCGAGCGGGCAACATTGCTGCTTTTGAAATGATGTTTAAAACCTATTACCAACCACTGTGCCGCTATGCCAGCACCTTTGTTAAGGACCCTGAAGAAGCTGAAGAAATTGTCCAGGGAACTTTCATAGGCATTTGGGAGAAACGCCAGGCCATTGACATTGCCACTTCAGTTAAAGCTTACCTGTACCGCGCAGTTCGAAACTCCTGCCTGAATGAAATCAAACATCAGAAAGTTAAAGCATTGTATGCCCAGGGAGAGCTCAGAACAAGCGAACGCTATTATGAAGCATCCGATCAGAACACCTTACGTGACGAACTGGAAACAAAAATTCAGGCAGCCATACAAAGCTTACCGGAACAATGCCGCATCATTTTTCAGTTAAGCCGGTTTGAAGATCTGAAGTATCAGGAAATTGCTGATCAGATGAACCTATCGGTGAAAACCGTAGAAAACCAGATGGGTAAAGCCTTGAAAATAATGCGCGAACAGTTGCGGGATTACCTGCCGCTGATCACCATACTAATGAACGGACTGTTAGACCCATGAGCAAGCAAGAGCCATATGATATAGAAGATTTAATCGGTAAATACATTACCGGTGAAGCAACTGCTGAAGAAAAGCAGGTGGTGCTGGAGTGGTGTGCCCTATCGGATGACAATCAAAAATATTTCGATCACGCTAAACTCATTTATGAAAAAGCGCAGGCGGATGATGGTCATCACTATGATATAAATACAGCCTGGGAAAAAGTGAAAGACAAAATTGAATCAGGCAAGATTCGAAAACTATCCGTAGTTAACCTGTGGCGAGTTGCGGCCAGTCTTCTGCTCATAAGTGTACTCTCCTACTTTCTGTATTGGCAGTTTTTCAAGGCCGAACAACTTCAATTTGCGAGCGCAGATAAAGTAATTACGCAAGCCCTTGCCGACAACACAGAAATATCGTTGAATAAAAACAGTTCTGTTGATGTCACCTATAACGAGCGCAAAAAGACAGGCTTAATCAAATTAACGGGAGAAGCTACCCTATCCATTGCGCCTGATAAAAAAGTGAATTGGGTTGTGCAAACAGATGAAGTATTTATT
>JAKLJG010000028.1 GCA_023151255.1 Cyclobacteriaceae bacterium
GGTGACCTCACTTTTTAGTAACGACCATTGTGCCAGCAGGCTGCGTTTTCTCCTTTGCTGCAATTGCTCTTCAATTGGACTATGCCGATTGATGTACCAGGTAAACGAAAGGGCAGCAATGATTAGTGAAAGTGCAAAAAAGACAGCCGACTTTTTTAATAACCGTTTACCTGTAATGTAAATCGGTTCAAATTGGCAGGTGTACGAATTATATATAAAGCGCGGAGTTGCCATTAGTCAAGCGATTGGTTCTTCTTTTCGGCTTGTTTGGTTAATTGGGCATACGCAGTACTGGTCAGGCCATCCATCATAAACAATAGAGGGTTAATAACCTCGCCATCGCGTATCACCTCATAGTGCAGGTGTGGTGCTGCCGCCCCCCCAGTGGTACCAATGGTGCCGATAATTGTTCCTTTTTGAATAAACTGGCCTTCTTTAACCGTTAGGTCGTGCAGGTGTGCATAGCGTGTAATAATTCCGTTGCCGTGATCAACCTCCACGTAGTTTCCATACCCGGCTTCTAAATTGTTCTTACCGGTATCCATTACCTTGCCCGCACCGGTAACGTAAACCAGAGTTCCTTTTGGTGCGGCAATATCAATGCCCTGATGCATGTATAACCCTTTATGGAAGGGATGGATTCGCATGCCAAAACCTGAGGTGATTTTAAGATGGGTTTTTGAAACAGGCTGCCCCGAGGGCCAACCGGCAATAATGGCTTTATCGGCTTCACTCAAATTTAGGGTTGTTGCGTACCGGTAATTATAAGCCGAAGCATTTTGCAGTGATTGTGAAACTTTTTCCTGCAGGGTGTGCAGTAAGCTTTTGGCTTCCTTCATTCCTGCGGGTATCTCATAAGCAGGTTTGTTCTCCACCCCGGCATTCCTGGTGTTATTAAACAACTTTGCCTCAACCGCTGCTTCGGTAGCAGCAATACCCGCCAGGGTAGCATCCAGTGATTTTAATTCTGAAGTCAGTAGGGCAAAGTGCTTTTGTAAGGCCTTGTTTTCAGCACGCAATTCCAGCGTGGTTTGTGTGGTAAAAAAACGAGCTTGTAAATAGGCCATGGTGCCGAATAATACGCCACTCATGAATAGTAATGCGAAAGCGTACAGTAAAAACTGCGTGATCGATATTTTAGCAGGCTCGTACCGGCAGGTAGCGGGGTTGTATCGGTATGTGGTGTTGGCCATGACCTTAAAAATGCAAGCGAAATCAACCCAATCCCACTATTCTGCTTAATTTTGTCGCTTGATTTATCAGCGTTTTAAATAACGCGGGCTAAGATACTAAAAATCAGCAGAGTTAAAAGTTACAGAAGTGATGGATTCGGGCGAGATACGGCAAAAGTTCCTAGATTTTTTTAGAGAGAAAGGACATTTGATAGTTCCTTCAGCTCCTCTGGTGTTAAAAAACGATCCTACGTTGTTATTCACCAACTCAGGCATGGTGCAGTTTAAAGACTATTTTCTGGGGCACGGCACGCCTAAGAGCGCACGCATTGCCGATACCCAAAAATGCCTCCGCGTAAGCGGTAAACATAACGACCTGGAGGAAGTTGGTATTGACACCTACCACCACACGATGTTCGAAATGTTGGGCAACTGGTCGTTTGGCGATTACTTTAAGAAGGAAGCCATTGAATGGGGCTGGGAACTGCTAACCGATGTTTACAAACTGCCGAAAGAACGACTGTATGCCACAGTATTTGGTGGCGATAAAGGCGACAACCTTCCACCTGATGAAGAGGCCCTGACCTATTGGAAAAAAATACTTCCAGAGGACCGCATTCTTTACGGAAAAAAGAAAGATAATTTTTGGGAAATGGGCGATACGGGTCCGTGCGGTCCCTGCTCTGAAATTCACATCGACCTTCGCTCGGAAGATGAAATAAAAAAGATACCCGGAAGAGAGTTGGTCAATGCCGACCATCCGCAGGTGATCGAGATCTGGAACCTCGTGTTCATGGAGTTTAACCGCAAAGCCGATGGGTCGCTCGAAAAACTACCTGCACAACATGTGGATACCGGAATGGGCTTTGAGCGTCTGTGTATGGCTATTCAAGGCAAAACATCTACCTACGATACTACGGTATTTAAGCCCCTGATGGATTTTATTTCAGCCGCTTGTGGTGTAACGTATGGACTGGCTGAAAAGACAGACATTGCCATCCGGGTGCTGGCCGATCACATCCGCGCTGTTGCCTTTGCCATTGCCGATGGTCAGTTGCCTTCAAATACCGGGGCCGGCTATGTCATCAGGCGTATTTTGCGCAGGGCCGTCCGCTATGGATTTACCTTCCTGCATTTTAATGAACCCTTCCTGTATAAACTGGTTCCGGTTTTAAGCCATCCGTTGCGTGATGTATTTCCTGAGCTTGAATCGCAGAAAGATTACGTGAGTAAAGTAATTTTTGAGGAGGAGCAGGCATTTTTAAAGACCTTGGATAAAGGGTTAAAGCGTTTTGAAGGACTTGCCACTAACTTCACCAATACAGTGGTTCCTGGAGCAATTGCCTTTGAGTTATACGATACGTATGGCTTCCCGTTTGACCTCACCTCGCTGATTGCCCGTGAGCGTGGCTTAACGGTTGATGAAAAGGGCTTTCAGGCCGAGATGGAAAAACAAAAGGCGCGCTCGAAATCCGATGCGGTAAAAGAAGCGGGCGACTGGGTATTGGTTGGCCAGGATGCCGCCACCGAGTTTGTTGGTTACGAAAACCTGCAGGCCCAAATACGCATCATCAAATACCGACAACTCAAACAAAAAGGTAAAGAAGTATTTCAACTGGTGTTCGATAAAACCCCGTTCTATGCCGAGAGTGGCGGCCAGGTGGGCGATACCGGTTACATCGAAGCCAATGGTGAAAAGATTTCGATTGTTGATACAAAAAAGGAGAACGAATTGATTGTTCATTTCACCGAAAAACTTCCTGCCGACCTTACACAAACTTTCAAGGCCGTAGTTTCAGCCGGTAAACGCAGGCTTACCATGAACAACCACAGCGTTACCCACTTGTTACACGCAGCGCTGCGCCAGGTGCTGGGAAAACATGTGGAACAGAAGGGTTCGCTTGTCAACGATAAAGTTACCCGGTTCGATTTTTCGCACTTTGCCGCCATGACTCCGGAAGAAATAAGCCGTGTTGAGGATTTAGTCAATCAAAAAATACGGGAGAACATACCGCTGGATGAAAAGCGCAACGTACCCCTTGAAAAAGCAAAAGAAATGGGTGCGATGGCTCTGTTTGGCGAAAAATACGGTGATTTTGTGCGTGTGATAATCTTTGATCCTCATTTCTCAGTCGAACTTTGTGGAGGCACTCATGTGCCTGCCACCGGGCACATCGGGTTATTTAAGATTGTTTCAGAAAGCTCCGTTGCGGCAGGGGTACGCAGAATTGAGGCCGTAACAGCCGAAGAAGCCGAAAAGCTGGTCCGCCACGAATTGCAGTTACTCGACCAGGTACGTGGACTGTTGAAAAACCCAAAAGATGTGGTTGCAGCCACCAAAGCTATGCTGGAGGAGCGGCATCAGTTTGAAAAAAAGCTGGAGCGGTTGTATCAGGAGCAGGCCAGCCAACTAAAAGATCAGTTGGCTAAAAAAGTGATCAAAAAAAATGGATCAAGCCTTATTATTGAAAAGGTGCGGGTTCCAAATGCCGAAGTAATGAAGAATATTGCGTATGCGCTGCGAAACCAGTTTGATGATTTGTTATTAATACTGGCAGCCGATGTGGAAAGCAAGCCGCAGGTGGCCGTGATGATTGGTGAGAAACTGGCGCAAACCAATAGGTATCATGCCGGTAACCTGGTTAAGGAATTAGCTAAAGAAATTGATGGCGGTGGAGGAGGACAACCTTTTTTTGCTACGGCCGGTGGTAAAAATCTCGATGGTCTTGATGCTGTTCTTGCAAAGGCAAAGCAAATGGTGCACTAATATAAATTTCCTTTTCATTGAGCGCATTCGCTTTTGTAAATTATACCCCGGTTATTGGCCTGGAGGTACACATCCAACTGGCTACTACAAGCAAATTATTTGCTGGCGATTCTACTACCTATGGAGCCGAACCGAATACCCAAGTAAGCGCCATTACGTTGGCACACCCCGGAACGCTGCCTAAACTGAATAAAAAAGCTGTAGAGTATGCTGTAAAAATGGGCCTGGCTTGTGAAAGCGAAATATCCCGGGAATTTTATTTTGATCGTAAAAACTATTTTTACCCCGACCTTCCCAAAGGCTATCAAATTACCCAGCACCGTACTCCGGTTTGTAAAGGTGGCATTGTGCCTGTCCGAATGCCCGATGGAATTGTACGAGCCGTACGCCTGAACCGGATACACCTTGAAGAAGATGCTGGCAAGTCTATTCATGAGAGTGAGCACACCGAAACCTTACTCGACTTTAATAGGGCAGGGGTTGCCTTGCTCGAACTGGTAACGGAGCCGGTTATTCGTTCGGCTGAGGAGGCTGGTGCCTTTTTAAGCGAAATACGCAAACTGGTTCGCTACCTCGGAATCAGCGATGGCAACATGGAGGAAGGCTCGCTGCGCTGTGATGCCAACGTATCGGTAATGCCGGAGGGTTCAACAAGGTTCGGACAAAAAGTGGAAATAAAAAACCTTAACTCCATTCGGTTTGTTCAGCAAGCCATTTCGGCTGAGATTGAGAGGCAGATAACCATGTTGAATGCCGGTCTCCGGATTAAATCAGAAACTCGTCTTTACGATCCGGTTTCCGGCAACACAGCCGCCATGCGAACGAAAGAAGAGTTAAACGATTACCGCTACTTTCCCGAACCGGATTTAAGCCCGGTGGTCATATCTGAAGACTGGTTAGCTACCATTAGGTTAGCCATGCCTGAACTACCCTGGCAACGGGTGGAAAAATTTGTAGCACACTATGGGTTGCCCTTATACGATGCGTTGGTTTTAACCGAGGCAAGGGAGTTGGCCGACTATTTTGAAACGGTCTGCCGGTTTACCTCAAATTATAAAGCAGTTTCCAACTGGATAATGGGGCCGGTTAAATCGTACTGTAATGACAACCCGGGTAACGGGTTTCCACTTACCGCTAACCTGCTGGCAGAACTTGTTGGCCTGGTTGAAACTAATCAGGTAAGTTTTTCTGTTGCTTCTCAGAAAATTTTCCCCGAGTTGATTAAAAATCCTTCAAAAACAGCGCTGCAGGTGGCACAGCAATTGAATGTACTGCAGGAAAGCAATGCAGGCGTAATTTTACCGGTTATTAAAAGCGTGCTGAACGATTACCCGCAAAAGGTAAACGAGTATAAAAAGGGAAAGAAAGGAATTATAGCTATGTTTATGGGCGAAGTAATGAAGCGAACTCAGGGAAAGGCCGATCCAAAACTGGCTACTGAACTAATACGTAAACAACTTGAAAATCAATGAAACTTCGAATCAACTATTTTTTATTCCTCGTTCTTGTCGGTTGCTCAAGCAATGGGCAGCAGGCTAAAAACGATGGGAGTTGGACCGTCACCATCAGCGGCAAGGTAGGGCATCCGCAGCAGGGCACCATTACCATTACCGAACTAAAACGCACCGGCACAGGCTGGCAGGATACGATTAAACTCAAGTCGAATTACTCTTTTGCCAAACAAATTCGGCTTAGAGAGCCGGGTTACTATAAACTTAATTTTTATAACCGCCAGGTTATTGATTTGATTGTGCATAAAAATAACCTCGAGGTAAATGTTGACGGGCACGATCCGTCAGGCTTCTATGAAGTAAAGGGATCACCCGAGATTGAACTAATACAAAAAGTGCAAACCCTGGTGCGGGGAGTTGACTCCACCCCGGAGGCTCAGAAACTGATTGCTGATTTCAATAAGGCACAGGCTGCAAACAACCAGGAAGCTATTCTGGAGATTCAAAAACAATACATGGTGTTGGCACGCAATGCCAGCGACAAGGCAGCGCTCGAAATCAAAAATGCTCCTTTGTCATTAGGCTCCATTAACCTTATGGAAGGTAACCTGTTTGATAAAGACCAGTATTTTGATCTGTATGTTTCGGTGGCCGACCGGGTGCAGAAAGAATGGCCCAACTACGAGCATGGCAAAGCCTATGTTGACATGGTGAATAAAATGAAAACACTGGCGATCGGCTCGGTAGCACCTGAAATTTCACTACCCAATCCAGAAGGAAAAATTGTTCCATTATCGTCTTTGCGCGGCCAGTATGTACTGGTTGACTTCTGGGCAAAGTGGTGCGGGCCGTGCCGGCAGGAAAACCCCAACGTGGTACGGGCATATAACAAATACAAAAGCAAGGGCTTTACGGTTTATGGTGTATCGCTCGATCGATCAAAAGAAGACTGGCTGCAGGCCATCCAACAGGATGGTTTAACCTGGACACACGTATCCGATCTAAAATTCTGGCAGTCGGAAGCGGCCAAAACGTATAACATCAACGCCATACCTTTCTCTCTGCTGTTAGATCCTAAAGGGGTAATCATTGCGAAAAATCTGCGGGGTTCGGCATTAGATCAAAAGCTGGAAGAGATTTTTAACGGGAAGTAGCGGTTGGTTAATCAGCCGCTACGACCACCGTTTTATATCCTGAATATGAGAAAAGCACTCATCTGTTGGATTGCGGAAGTTCAAGCCTGAAACTACCGCCCTTCCCCTGTGTTATCGATTGTTATCCGAATGGAATATAATGGGTATCACAAATTTGGACCGTACCGGTACGCCTCGTTGTTTTGCGGGGTTCCACCTAAGGTTAACTGCTTTAATGGCCCTTACCGCTTCTTCATCGCAACCAGAACCAATTCCACGCAATAGTTTAAAATTGCTCATCGTTCCATCCATTTCAATGATCAATTCTACAAATACACGGCCAGTTACATTATTTCTTCTGGCCTCTTCAGGATAGTTCAGATTCTTCATTATCTCCTGATAAAATCCTGTGATGCCAACAAGGGGTGAAGCGGGTTCTTCCGCTACCAGGAAAACCTCATCTTCTGATTTTGTAGCTTCTGCCAGGTTGGTTATCGTGCCTCCTGTACGAACGATCAAACCAACCCGTTCACCTTGCAACGAACCATCTTGTGCGTAATATTTTTCGTAATTACTATACATGATATCTTCTTTGTTGAGGCTCTTTATTTTGTCAGCGTTCATAGACTCCGCTTCCACGTACATCAGTTTAATGCCCGGATTTTCTTTTATAATCCGATTAACGTGAGGCTTCATGTGATCCGGAAAATCACCTGCGATGGTCGTTGTTTCAGTCACATGCTCAACTTCTTCCATTAGTTGTTCGCGGCACGAAACAATTGTAAACAGGCCGGTTGTGAACAGAAAGATGAGGGTTATTTTCCACGTATGGATACTTTTTTTGATAGTTCTAATCATAGCAATTCGTTTAAGGGTTAGTGCATTATTAAAATGATTGCCAACGGAGAAACCTGCTGAGTGTAAAGCCGCACGGGCCAATAAGTTACAATAGGTGTCGGCTTCACGGTCCTGCACGGTTGCTTCATCGGCTTCAAACTCGTGTACCAGCCTCAGTTCCTTTTTATACAATGGCAAAACCGGGTTAAACCAAAATACGGCATGAATTAATTCAGCCAGCAGGATATCCAGCGAATGAAGTTTTTGGCCATGAATGGCTTCGTGATTTAATATATTGCGTTTGTCCAGTTCAGAGAGCGGATAGGCCGTACTAATGAAAATTTTATTAAAAAATGAAAATGCGATGAAACGCGGATCATGCACTTCAACAATGTGACAAGACGGGAGTTTATAGGCTAACGTAAAAAGTTTAATTACCCGATAACTGAGGCGGAGCAGTAAAAAGCCTGCAACCAACAAATAACCGGTTGTAAAAAGCGTAGTATAACTTAACGTTGTGGAGGCACCTGCAATAGCTACTGGTGTTTGTTCTGAAATCAGGTTACCGGGTATTGATTCGCTTAGGCTGGGTACAACCTTTAATTCGGGCAGTTTAATTAGCGGAAAAACGAGCGATAGCATCATACTACCAAGCAGGTAGTACCTTCGATAGCTGAATTGTGTTTCATTGCTGAGCCATAATTTATACGCCATAAAGAAAAGCAACAGCCCGAAGTTTGCTTCAATCAGGTAGTTTAGCGTTGTGTTCATAAGCGGCTACTTTTTAGTTTTTAGTTCCTTTACTAATTCGGTAAGTTCTTTTTCGCTGAGTTTGCTTTCTTTTACAAAAAAGGATACCAGGTTCTGAAAAGAGCCGTCAAAGTATCCTTTAAGTACTTCGTGCATGTAAAATTTTTTGTATTGCTCTTTGCTTATAAGCGGAAAGTACTCATAGGTTTTTCCATAGGCTTTATGCCCGACAAACCCTTTTACTTCCAGGATACGGATAATGGTTGATACAGTGTTGTAAGCCGGCTTTGGTTTTGGCAGGTGTTCCAGCACATCTTTCACAAATGCTTTTTCCAGTTTCCACAATACCTGCATAATCTGATCTTCGGCTTTAGTCAGTTCTCTCATTGGTTTTACTATATATTTAGGTATAAAACTAAATATTTAGTTAAAAATAACAAACAAGTGTTTAAAAAATTTTAGTCACCCTTTGAAAGGGAATGCTGGTGTGCATGAATTATGAACGATAACCGTTAAAATTTGCAAAAGTCAGAATCCACTTACTGCGCCTGCGTAAAACAGTACGCAATTATGTTTGCACCCATGCGCAGGGCTTGCTGGCGTTTTTCTTCCGGGTCGTTGTGGATGCGCCTGTCTTCCCAGCCGTTGCCCAGGTCTGTTTCGTAGGAGTAAAATACCACCAGCCTTCCTTCAAAAATCAACCCAAATCCCTGGGCAGGCTTACCATCATGTTCATGGATTTTGGGCAGGCCATTCGGAAACTTGAATTTCTGATGGTAAATAGGATGGTCGAAAGGCAATTCTTTTAACTCCAGTTCCGGAAAAACCTTTTTCAATTCAATGCGGATGTAATTATCAAGCCCGTAATTATCATCAATGTGCAGAAAACCACCGCCAATGAGGTAATTACGCAGGTTGCTTGCATCGCTGTCAGAAAACACCACATTGCCGTGGCCGGTCATAAACACGTAGGGGTAAAGAAAAATATCTTTGCTGCCGGCTTCTACAATATCCTCTTCGGGAGCCAGATTCATACCCAGCTCGCGGTTACAAAACTCAATCAGGTTGGGGAGGGCCGTTTTTGCGGCATACCAGTCGCCCCCGCCATTATATTTTAATTTAGCCAGTTTAACGCGCTGCTGGGCCCGGGCTGTACCGATAACCAGGCTTAGCAGAATCATAAAAAAGCCCCATCTATTCATCAAAAGCATAGTTTTTATTAATGCGAGTATATAAATTTTTTAAGCCCCGTTAAACCCTGCGGTTACCTGGAGGTCTAACTGCCGTATTTCTGAAAACTTAAACCAATTATGTTACAGCTAAATTTCTTTAAACGAACAGCAGCCATAGTGGCTGTTGCTTTACTGGGTTTCACAGTTTCCTGCGTAAACGATGAAACTCCCTTACAGGATGAGGCCTCTTATGTGGCTGAAGATGTTATTTCAGACTTTGCATTTGAAGATGCCGATGATTTGGCCGGACTGGCCCTTATGTCCGATGATGCGCCTGGCGGAGGTCGTGTTTCGGATGAACCGCGGGTAATCACCATTGATGATCCCCGTTGCTCATGCGAAAACCTTACAGTAACCATTACACTTACACCAAACTCCACACCCGAGCATCCGGTAGGAAGTATTGTTATCGATTTTGGGGAGGGATGCACTGATCCACTGGGTAATGTGCGTAAAGGAAAAATTATTGTAAACTTTTCCGGCAGACGTTTCTTACCGGGTTCTTCAGTAGTAACCACCTTTGAAGACTACTCAATTAATGATATTGTACTGGGTGGTGTGCGTACATTAACTAATGTTAGCGAAAGCACCGAAGCTGCTCCTGAGTTTGAAGTAGAGCTGGAAGATGGTTCGGCAACGTGGCCTGACGGCACCATGGCTACCCGCGAGCATTGCTTCGTACGCAGGTGGGTTCGGGCTGCCTCCCCCATTAATGATCAACTTATTGTGCGCCAGTGCGGTGATGCCGACTTTGCAGCCTCAGGCACCAACCGCAGGGGTCGTGCCTATACCATGACCATTGTTGAAGAACTCGTGTACAAGAGAGGTTGCCCGATTGCCGTATCCGGAATTAAAGAATTTACCGATGTGGCTTCCGGCAAGGTAATCACAGTTGACTATGGCGATGGCGATTGCGACAGGGTAATTACCATCTCGGTTGATGGCCAATCAAGAAGTTTTGAAGTTAAGCGAAGAGGGTAGTTAGGGTTGTCCGCTCCGTGCCTTCGCCTTGTAGGTGCGGGCGGACTTTTTTGTATGTCCTGGCCCCGGTTTAGCCGGGGTCAGGACTTTTTATTTTATTTGCAGGTATAATCCCCGAACGATGAAGCAGTACCTCGATCTGATGCGCGATATTCTTGAGAATGGTACAAAAAAGACTGATCGAACGGGTACAGGAACTTTCTCGGTATTTGGTCGGCAACTTCGGTTTAATCTCCAGGAGGGATTTCCACTGGTTACAACAAAAAAACTACACCTCCGCTCCATCATTATCGAGTTGCTGTGGTTTCTCAGGGGTGACACCAATATCAAATACCTGCACGAACATAACGTAACCATCTGGGACGAGTGGGCCGATGCCAATGGCGACCTGGGCCCCGTGTACGGACACCAGTGGCGAAACTGGCCTGCACCAGATGGTAAAACCATTGACCAGATCAGCAACGTGCTGGAGCAACTCAAAGCAAAGCCGGATTCGCGCAGGCATATTGTTACCGCATGGAACCCGGCCGAAGTAAATAAAATGGCCTTGCCTCCCTGCCATGCCCTGTTTCAGTTTTATGTAGCCGATGGAAAACTTTCATGCCAGTTGTACCAGCGCTCAGCCGATTACTTTCTTGGTGTTCCGTTTAATATCGCCAGCTATGCGCTGTTAACCCACATGTTCGCACAGCAGTGCGATTTGGAACCCGGTGAATTTGTATGGACGGGCGGAGACGTTCACCTGTACACCAACCACCTCGAACAGGCGCAGCTTCAACTTACCAGGCAACCCTATACCTTGCCTCAACTCGTTATCAGGCGTAAACCGGCAAGTATTTTTGATTACCGGTTCGAAGACTTTGAGATAGTTAACTACCAGGCACACCCTTCCATTAAGGCGCCTATTGCTGTTTAGTTTCAATCTACAATTGTGCGGGGTGTAACGTACGCAGCCTTTGTGCGACAAATGCCATATTCAAACCAGCTATGCACGAGAAAAGCAGTGTTTTTGATATGATCGGCCCGATAATGATTGGCCCCTCAAGTTCGCACACTGCCGGGGTGGTGCGCATTGCCCGTACGGCCATGAAGTTGCTGGGGGCCATTCCCGAAGAAGCCGAAATCATTTTTTACAATTCGTTTGCCCGTACCTACGAAGGCCATGGGAGCGACCGGGCTATTATTGCCGGCCTGCTTGATATGAAAACCGATGATAAACGCATAAAGGAATCGCTGGAACTGGCCAAAGAGAAAGGCCTGAAATACACCTTTAAGTCTATCGGTAATGCCTCAACCTTTCACCCGAATACGATACGGTTAACAATAAAAAAAGGTAACCGCGAAATTGAAGTGCTGGGCGAAAGTAAGGGTGGGGGTATTATTAACATTGCTGAAGTGGATGGCTTTAAAGCCGACTTCAGCGCGAGCCTGCACACACTGGTAATTTTTGCCGATGATGTGAAGGGCAGCATTGCATTCATCGCCAGTGTATTGGCAAATGATGATTGTAATATTGCCACCATGTCGGTGTCGCGCAAGGGCAAACACGATGAGGCCTGCTTGGTTATTGAAATGGATTCAGGTGTTAAACCTGTAACATTGGAGTATCTGCGGAGTCTGTCATGGGTTAAGGAAGTTATCTACATACCGGATATTGATCGTTGAACTCAGTTTTTTATGAAAAGGATTGTTTATTTATTAAGCGTAATTACATGTTTTGCTTTTGGGCAGGAGGTAAAAAAAACCTGGACGCTGCGCGAATTAATTGATTACGCTATTGCCAATAACCTGAATGTTAAGCGCAGCAATTACAATGTGCGAACCGGTGAAATAAACCTGCTGCAATCAAAAATGGCCATGCTGCCCAATCTGAATGCCAACGGAAATTACGGCATCAACTGGGGTCGCACCATCGACCCGACTACAAACGTTTTTACCGAAAACGAAGTGCGTAACTCTAACCTGAGCGCCAGCAGCAGTTGGTTGTTGTGGAATGGATTTCGGTTGTTCTATAATTTAAAACAAAACGACACCGAATTGGAAGCCATCAATGAAGATCTCATTAAAGCACGTAATGATGTAATTCTTAATGTAATTACCCTGTATCTCAATGTAGTCTTTAATAAAGAGTTATATAGCGTGGCACAACTACAGGTAAAATCAACTCAGGAGCAGTTGGTTCGGACACGTAAATTAGCCGATGCCGGCTCCGTACCGATTGGCGATGTGCTTAATTTGGAAGCTCAGTTGGCCACTAACGAGGTTAATGTTGTGCAGCAGGAGAATGCCCTTAACCTGTCGTTGCTGCAGTTGAAACAGGCATTGCAACTTCCAGCCTCAGCACCAATGGATGTAGAGCTGCCTCAGGTGGATATTGGTAATGAAACAACTATAACGAAAAGTGCAGAAGAGATCTATGAGATTGCAATTTTGGCAATGCCTGAAGTAAGGGCTGCCGAACTTCGCAAGAAAAGTTCGCTGTATGCGTTTCGTTCAACCAAAGGCAATCTCTATCCACGGATTAGTATAAACGGAAATTACAACACCGTTTACTCAGATCAACGCCAGCAATTTACACCCGATGGTTCATCAGTTGATGTTCCGATAGGGTTTGTACAGGGCACGGGCGACTTGGTTGTACGAACTACTCCCACCGGAACATTTTATGTTCCGGGTATTGGTGATCAGTTTCGAGATAACCGGGGCCGAAGTGTTGGCTTAAATATTCAGATACCGGTTTTTAATGGCCTGCAGGCTCGCTCAGCCATGCAACGGGCTGCTATAAGCCGTGATCTGGCTGATATTTCGGCAATTGAAATACAAAACCAGTTAAGGCAGGCTGTTGAAACAGCGTATAATAATGCCATTGCTGCTTTAAAAACCTATAACTCAACCGAAAGACAGGTTAAGGCTCGCGATGAAGCGTACCGCATGGCCAAACAACGGTATAACCTGGGGGCTGTAAATTTTGTGGATTACCAGGTTGCAGAAAACAACCTGTATCAGGCGCAGTCCGATTTGCTTCGTGCGAAATACGATTTCATTTTCAGAAAAAAGGTGCTTGATTTTTATCAGGGGCTTCCTTTAGGATTTTAAAATACTGACCTAAAATTTTATCCATGGCTAAACAAAAGAAAAAATCGAATAAACTGTTATATGTCCTGATTGGCGCAGTCGTCTTCCTGTTATTGTTTATCATTATCGGCCGCTCAGCCGGATGGATTGGTAAGCCTAAAGATTTGGAAGTTGAATTGGCAAAAGCAGGCCGTACCACTATTGTTGAAAAGGTAAGTGCATCGGGTACGGTTCAACCGGTAACAGAAGTTAAACTTGCGCCTGAGGTTTCGGGTGAAATTCGGGAGTTGCTGGTAGAGGATGGTGATTCAGTAAGCCGGGGTAAGCTGTTGGTAAAGATTCGCCCGGATACCTGGCTGTCGCAGTTGGAACGGGCCGAAGCATCGCTCAATCAGCAGCGCGCAAATCTGGTATCGGCTGAAGCTTCACTAGCCAGGGCAGAGGCTACCTATACCCGTGCCGAGCAGGAGTTTGAGCGCCAAAAGAAGTTGTGGAACGAAAAAGTTATTTCCGAAGCTGAGTGGCAACTGGCACAGCAAAACTTTAAAGTGGCCGAAAACGATTTAAAATCAGCCAGGCAATCGGTTCAGGCTGCCAAATACATTGTGCGAAGCAGCGAGGCAACCGTAAACGAGGCCCGCGAAAATGTACGCCTGACAAGTGTGGTAGCGCCCATGGACGGGTACGTGTCTAAACTAAACGTTAAGAAAGGCGAACGCGTAGTAGGTACCGCCCAGATGCAGGGTACCGAAATGATGCGCATTGCCGACCTGAGTAAAATGGAAGTGCGTGTAAACGTAAACGAAAATGATATCGTTCGGGTGCATATAGGCGACACGTGTATTATTGATGTGGATGCTTATACCAATACCGGTAAACGTTTTAAAGGTGTTGTTACTCATATTGCTAACACAGCCAAAGACAAAGTATCAGCCGATGCCATTACGGAGTTTGAGGTACGTATCCTGATATTAAATTCTTCTTACCACGACCTGGTAGCCGAAGGGAAGAAATACCCCTTTCGCCCGGGTATGACAGCCAGCGTTGAAATACTTACTAACCGCAAGGAAAACGTGCTTTCTGTTCCGCTCTCGGCCGTAACCACCCGCAGCGATGAAAAGAAAACCCCGGCTGCACAAGAGGGTGCCTCGTTACCTGCCGGACAGGCCAAGCCTGCACCTAAAAAAGAGGAAAAGGTGGTAGTTTTTATTAACGATAAAGGCGTAGCCAGGATGGTGGAAGTAAAAACCGGCATGAGCGATTACGATAATATTGAAATTCTTTCGGGCGTAACTGATAGCACCGAGGTGGTTACCGGTCCGTTTCTGGTAGTTTCGAAGCGTTTGAAAGACGGGGATAAAATCCGGAAGGCGGAACCTAAAAAAGAGAAGAAACCGGAAGTTAAAACCGAATAATTAATTCAAAGTTCAGGGTTTAAAGTTTAAGCCAACTAATTTCAGATATTTGAACTTTAATCCTTGAACTTTGAACCATGATACTTCATCCTTGGCACGAGGTTTCAACCGGCAAAAATCCTCCGCAAGATGTAAATGCCATCGTTGAAATTCCGCGTGGTTCGCGTGCAAAATACGAAGTGGATAAAGCAAGCGGACTTATTAAACTTGATCGGGTAATTTATGCATCGATGTATTACCCGCTTAATTATGGATTTATTCCGCAAACGCTTGGCGATGATCATGATCCACTGGATATTGTTGTGCTTACTCAGGTTTCGGTAGTGCCTTTGTGTCTTATTCCGGCAAAGGTTATTGGTGTTATGCACATGATTGACCGGGGTGAGCCGGATGAGAAAATTATTGCTGTGGCCGAACAGGATGCCAGCGTAAGCCACATTAATGATGTATCGGAATTGCCAGACTATTTCCGGATTGAACTCAAACATTTTTTCGAAAATTATAAAACCCTAGAAAGTAAAAAGGTTGAGGTGCCTGATTTTGGCGGCCGAGACAAAGCTTTGCCGGTTATTGAAAAGAGTATCGCATATTACCACGCTACCTACGGAAAAAAATAATCACTTATAATACGGTTGGGTGCGATAGGGTATTTGCCCGGTTTTATAAAAATACTTCTCCAGTACAAGTAATGAAATTACATCTTCGCGCTTTTTGTGTTTGAATTGCGCAACGTATTCATTGGCATTTCGGATGATTTTGAGGCACTCCTCCGGATGGTTAATGTAAAATGTTAAACGCTCCTCCAGATCAGAATAGTCGTCTTTAATCATTATATAATGATGATCGGGGATGAGCGTACCTTCCATAAACCAGGTCTCAAATTTCGGTTTAGGCATTACGGCTAGCGAGTTGGATGACATAACCCACTTCAGGTTACTGGCCACATCATTGCCTTCAAGGCAAAGTATAAACTTGTAGTCGAGTTGCTCATCAATGGTTAGCCGCTCTTTAATCCAATGGTCATTTTTTCCCCAACGGTTTGTTTGCCCGATATTGCATAGGGGGTGGTTGAAATACATTTCATAAAATTTAATCCGGTGTGGGCGTGTAATTCCGCCTCTTCCCACAAGCAAGTTTTTCTTGGCCGTAAAAGGTTTTTTATCATTGGTGTAAATGAAATGGCGTACTTTATTGAGTTTTAGAAGAACTGAATTGGTATTGCCGTCAACAATCGGCCGGCTTTTTAACAAGCTTGGTATTTCCGGTACTTCGCGGATGTCACCAAACCGGAGCGATGCTTTTAATTGCCCCTGAAAGTAACGGAGGTACTCCTGGGTATCAAAAAAGTAAACCTTTTGCTTTTTTTTGAGTTTGAGCGCTGTTAAGGCTGGCACGGTTTCGGGTAGCTTTTCAGGCACAGTAAGTTTATTATAATAATTCAGGCGAAACCGAATGTAGTCGGTATCAAATTCACTTGCCTGAGCTAATTTGCTATTTAAACTTAGTCGGAAGAGTTGAGGTGGCAGCAACAGCCTGGCAAAGCCTGTTGCGTAATACAGGAATTTATTATTCTTATGCCTAACGGATAACTTTCTGCGCAGCGATTTCATTTCAGGCAGTGGCCATAATCTCTGTGTCTCCTTTGATACCGTCCTGATTCAGAATTTTATACTGGTATGTGTTTGAATTCAGAAACTGAACAACATAGTTATGTGTTTCCGGGCTGTGTGTGGCAATTAGTAATTTGGGTTTATGTTTTGCTATGGTTTGCTCGCATCCTTTTAGTACTTCTATTTCACCACCCTCCACATCAATTTTAATGAAATCCGGTGGCGGCAGCCTGCCTGAGTTAACAAGCTGGTCGATTGATACAACATCGACTGTTAAATTACCTGTTTCCGAAAGATGACCGGTTGCCGTACCCGTGTTGGCATTAAATCGTAAGGTTCCTTCCTGCGCGGCAACGGCCGCCTTTGTTAAGGTAAAATTACTGAAGCCGTTTATAGCCATGTGCCGTAAGTAGAACCGTGCATTATCGGGGCGAGGCTCAAATGCATATACGTGGCCGGAATCCTGGTTAATGGAGCAGGCAATGGCTGAGAAATAGCCTATGTGTGCGCCTATGTCATAGAAAATGGAACCTTTTTTAAATTGACTAAGAAAGGCCTGCGTTTTATACTCTTCGAATTTACCGGTAATGAATTTTTTACCGGAGGTGGCAATCCACCGTTTTCCTTTCAGCGGTCCGGATTGAATAGGCAGGGTTATTCCGCTAAAGAGGTTTTTGATAACGTGTTTCAACTTCAAGGGTAACGGGGTTTACGTATCGGCTTGTAAAATAATTCTTTTTTGCCGACTTCGCATCCGGTCAGCAACTTGCAGTCTTTAAGTAAGACCGTATCTTTGTGGCCTTAGCTGACAGGAATGGCCAAACTGACTGCCCTTATCCCCACCGGAAATGAAGAACACAATATTGTTGAAGTCCTTAATAGCGTAAGTTTTGCCGATGAAATATTGGTAGTCGATTCATTCAGCACGGATCGCACCGTTGAACTGGCCAGGCCCCTGGCCACCCGCATTATTCAACGCGAATACATCAATTCAGCTTCGCAGAAAAACTGGGCTATTCCGCAGGCCGCCCACGAGTGGATACTGATTGTAGATGCTGATGAGCGGGTAACACCTGAGCTTCGGGATGAAATACAATCGCTGTTAAAACAGGATAATCATCCCTACGTAGCCTATGATATATACCTGAACGAACATTTTATGGGCCAGCGCATGCATTACAGCAGTTTACAGGGCAATAAGGCTACCCGGCTTTTTATGCGCGATAAATGCC
>JAKLJG010000029.1 GCA_023151255.1 Cyclobacteriaceae bacterium
AATGGTAAAAAGCTGCTGCTTTCTGCGTTCGCGTGGTTTCTCCAACGAAAGCAGGCTTTTTATTTTGGGGTTGTGGACACTGGAAATAAGGTCACCCGATTTCATCCGGTGGCGTATAAAAATTTTAACTTTCGGAAAGTTGCTAAATAAACCTGAAACCGGAAACCTTGAACCTTAAACTCCTGCATCCTTCCTCCTGGACAGACTACGAACTGATTGACTCAGGCGATGGTGAAAAGCTTGAACGGTTCGGCAAGTTTATACTTATCCGGCCCGAACCCCAGGCTATCTGGAGTAAAGTGTTGCCTGATAGGGAATGGATGTCGGTTGCCCATGCCCGTTTCGACCGGGAGCAGAAAGACCGTTTTCGGTTTACCGATGATGTTAAAGGCGGTTGGAAAAAAATCAAACCCATGCCTGAAAGCTGGCAAGTTGAATATTCTTACAATCAGCTTAAACTCACCCTGCGCCTTGCGCTTACCGGGTTTGGCCATGTAGGAATTTTTCCGGAGCAGGGAACCAACTGGAACTTTATTTTCGATACACTGAATGCGTGGAGTTTACCAAAAGCCCGTGTGCTTAATTTGTTCGCTTATACCGGTGCAGCCTCGGTAGTGGCCCGCATGGCCGGTGCCGAAGTTACCCATGTGGATGCCTCCCGCCCCGGATTGAACTGGGCCAATCAGAATATGCAACTTAATGGTCTGGCCGACATCCGCTGGGTATATGAAGATGCTTTCAAGTTTGTTAAACGCGAAGTAAAACGCGGCAATAAGTATAACGGCATTATTATGGATCCGCCTCCTTACGGCCGGGGACCGGAAGGCGAGAAATGGACCCTGCAGGAGCAACTCAATGAACTGGTACGCTTAAGCAGCGAACTGCTGGAAAAGAAAACTTGCTTTTTCATTTTAAATATGTACGCAGTCGGTTTGTCATCGCTGGTCGGATTAAATATTGTTAAATCGTATTTTCAGCCTACCTCCATCGAGTGGGGCGAGTTTTTCTTGAAATCGAAACAGAGCCGCGATTTGCCGATGGGAACTTTCCTGAGATTTATAGTCAGTTAATGATTTTTTTTCGTGATTTTAATACATGCAAAAAGAAAAAATTTCCCGGCCTAAAACTAGTATCGAGGCTTTTCAGATGCTCCCCGAAAGAACTTTGGTGAGGTAATTAATGAACTGCTGTATATGTCACCTTCGCCCACCACAAACCATCAACAAATTCCTGGAAAGCTTTATTTACGAATAGCTGAATTTTGTCGAGTAAGTTGATTTAGGGGAGGTATTTTTTGCTCCATATGATATTTTTATTGACGAAACTTCGAATGTTGTTAAACCCGACTTGGGGTTTATTGCTAAATCAAAACTTAAAAGCATCCAGATAAACGGGTTTCATGGTGTTCCTGATTTGATTATCGAAAATCCTGTCGCCAGGAAATCCAAGTCACTATACCCATGCCAAAAAGGATTTGTATGGACGCAATGGAGTAAACGGGTACTGGGTGGTTGATCCAATTACAAAAGCAGCCACCGGATAAAACTCCTTAACCAGGAATTTACTTTTTAACCACTTCATTTAAGTCTGGGTTCTTTCTTGCGCCCATATTGGCTATCTTTGCGCCCTTAATTAAGTAAGAATCAACTTTTTGAGCGGATTTCGAGGATTTATGGACGTAAACAAAATCAGAAACATTGCCATTATTGCCCACGTTGACCACGGTAAAACAACGCTGGTGGATAAAATGCTTCATGCCGGCCATCTTTTTAAAGATCATGAAAACCCGGGCGAACTCATCATGGACAGTAACGAGCTGGAACGTGAACGCGGTATCACCATTTTGGCAAAAAATGTTTCGGTACGCTATAAGGATTACAAGATCAACATTATTGATACCCCTGGCCACAGCGATTTTGGAGGCGAAGTAGAGCGCGTGCTGAATATGGCTGATGGCTGCCTGTTGCTGGTGGATGCGTTTGAAGGCCCTATGCCGCAAACCCGTTTTGTACTACAAAAAGCATTACAACTTGGCTTAAAGCCGATTGTGGTGATTAATAAAGTAGATAAAAAGAATTGCACGCCTGATGAAGTGCACGAACAGGTGTTTGACCTGATGTTTGCACTGGATGCTACTGAAGACCAATTGGATTTCCCTACCTATTACGGTTCGGCCAAGCAGGGATGGATGAGCACCGACTGGAAGAAGCCAACAACGGATATTACGCCTTTGCTTGAAGGCATCATTAAGTACATTCCGGCACCAAAGGTTGAAGAAGGTACCACGCAATCCCTGATAACTTCATTAGAATACTCCTCGTACATCGGGCGTGTGGCCATCGGGCGTATGCACCGCGGGGTGTTACGCAGCGGGCAGCCGGTGGCGTTGGTTAAGCGCGACAGCAAGGCAGTTGTAAAAACGCGCATCAAAGATTTGTACGTGTTTGAAGGCTTTGAAAAGCAAAAGGTAGAAGAAGTAAAGTCGGGCGAAATATGCGCCATGGTGGGGCTGGAGGGTTTTGAGATTGGCGATACGGTGGCCGATCCGGAAAAGCCCGAGGCCATGAAGTCCATTGCCATTGATGAGCCCACCATGAGCATGCTCTTCACCATTAACAACTCACCCTTCTTTGGCAAGGAAGGAAAGTTTGTTACCTCGCGTCATATTAAAGAACGTCTTGACCGGGAGTTGGAAAAGAACTTGGCCCTGCGGGTGGGCGATTCCGGCTCGGCCGACAGCTTTGTGGTGTATGGCCGCGGGGTATTGCACCTGTCGGTACTTATCGAAACCATGAGGCGCGAAGGGTATGAGTTGCAAATCGGTCAGCCACAGGTAATTTTTAAAGAGATTGATGGTGTGCGATGTGAGCCGGTTGAAGAACTGACCATTGATTTACCTGAAGCCGATGCCGGCAAGGCCATCGAAACGGTGTCCATCCGCAAAGGCGAAATGACCAATATGGAGCCGAAAGGTGACAGGATGATTCTGAAGTTTATCATTCCGTCACGGGGTATTATCGGGTTGCGCAATTATTTATTAAATGTTACAGCAGGCGAAGCCATTGTTACCCATCGTTTTAAGGAGTATCAGCCTTATAAGGGCGAAATACCGGGCCGGATAAACGGGTCGCTCATTGTGATGGAAGAAGGTGAAGCCATACCCTACAGTTTGCACAACCTGCAGGACAGGGGCAAGTTCTTTATCGAGCCGGGCGAGCCGGTGTACGAAGGCCAGGTAATTGGCGAACACAGCCGCGCGGGCGACTTGGTGGTAAACGTTACTAAAACCAAAAAGCTTACTAACATTCGCGCATCCGGTGCCGATGAAAAGATGAAAATTGCCCCGGCAATAAAATTTTCACTCGAAGAAGCCTTGGAATATATTCAGGCCGATGAGTATGTTGAAGTAACACCAAAGTCCATCCGGCTTCGAAAAATTTTGTTAAAGGAAACCGATCGGAAACGCGAACGAAACAAAAGCTGATGATGCAAAAACTGCTGTTGTTATTAATGGTGCTCTCGGCATCGGTTGGTTTTTCCCAGCAGAAATGGAATGCTCTTGAAACGGAGGGGGACACGCTGCTTAACAACCAGCAGTTTCTTCAGGCTATTGGAAAATACAATAAGGTGGTCAGCCTTCAAAGAAAAGCAAAGTACTCAGGCGTTTCTTTGGTTCGGTACAAAAGGGCTGTATGCCTTTATTATCTGCAAGAGTTTACTCTCGCCCTGGCCGACTTGGATGCCTTTATTCCTGCCAATCCATCTTTTTACCAGGCGCGTATGCTGCGTGCCTTTATCTATCGTGAACTTGGTGAGCCTGAAAAACAACTTGTCGATATTAATGAAGTACTATCGTCTGACCCCTGGAACGTTGACTTGTTAAAATGGCGTGCCGGTGTGTTGTTTGAAACAGACGAGTATTCCCAGGCGCAAGCCGATTTGCTTAAAGTACAGGAGGTTCGTACCGATGAAGAGGTTGAATTGTACCTGGGACTCACCTGGTACTACCTCAATAATCCGGACGAAGCACTGAACCAGTTTAATAAGGCTATCGAGTTAAATGGAGGTTATGCCCCGGCCTACCAGTATGCCGGGATTTTGTGTATTGAACAGGATGCCTACGAACTTGCCCTTACCTATGTTGACCTGGCCTTACGCCTTGAACCGGGCAATACACAGTTAACTTTTTACAAGGGTATCGCCCTTGTTGAAACCGGCAAAACCGATGAAGGCTGTCGGCTGCTTAACAAAGCTTTTTATGCGGGTATTGATGATGCCGCAAACTACCTGATGGAATTCTGCTACCAGGTTGAGGATTAACCGGTTGCAATAAATCGGTTGCCGTTCGTTTGGCAGGCGTAATTGCCCTGCTATTTTTGCACATGCCTGAGCAGGTCCTCATTCTCGATTTTGGTTCGCAGTACACCCAACTTATTGCCCGCAGGGTGCGCGAACTTAATGTGTATTGCGAAATTCATCCCTACAACAAGATACCCCCCATTAGCGGGCAGGTAAAGGGCATTATTCTGTCCGGCAGCCCATGCTCGGTGCGCGATGAAGGTGCCCCGGATGTGGACCTTAGCCTATTTGGCAACCTGCCGGTGCTGGGTGTGTGTTATGGCGCGCAGCTCATCGCCCACAAAAATAAGGGTACCGTGTTGCCATCTCATGCCCGTGAATACGGAAGAGCCCGGCTCACCACGGTTGACCACCACAGCGACTTGCTGAAAGAAATTTCACTCGACACCCAGGTGTGGATGTCGCATGCCGATACCATTGCCCAGGTGCCTGATAATTTCGAGGTCATAGCCAGTACGCCTTCAGTAAAGGTGGCAGCCTACCAGGTAACCGGCAAGAGGATTTATGGCATCCAGTTTCATCCTGAAGTTACCCATACCATTGAGGGTAAAAACCTGCTGCGCAATTTTGTGGTACATATTTGTGGTTGTGCGCAAGACTGGACGCCCGATCAGTTCGTTGAATCAACAATAATTGAATTAAAAAACAAACTGGGTAACGACCAGGTGGTGATGGCGCTTTCCGGTGGTGTTGACTCAACGGTGGCCGCCACCCTTATCCATCGGGCCATTGGTAAAAACCTGCATTGTATTTTTGTTGATAACGGATTGCTGCGTAAAGATGAATTCAGCCAGGTGTTGAAATCGTACGAAGGCATGGGCCTGAATATTAAGGGAGTTGACGCCCGGCAGAAATTTTATTCAGCATTAAAAGGATTGAGCGATCCGGAAGCCAAGCGCAAAGCCATCGGCAAAACATTTATTGATGTGTTTGATGACGAAGCACATAGTATAAAAGATGTAAAGTGGCTGGGCCAGGGCACCATCTATCCTGATGTGATTGAATCAGTTTCCGTAAAGGGACCATCGGCTACGATTAAATCACACCACAACGTTGGTGGTTTGCCCGAAACCATGAAGCTAAAGGTAGTAGAGCCATTAAATACCCTGTTTAAAGACGAAGTGCGCCTGGTAGGCAAAACCCTGGGAATTGACCCGGCTATTTTAGGAAGACATCCGTTTCCCGGCCCAGGGTTGGGCATTCGCATCCTTGGCGAAATAACCGAAGCGAAAGTAAAAATACTGCAGGAGGTCGATGCGATTTTTATCCAAGCCCTGAAACACCATGGTCTGTATGAATCGGTTTGGCAGGCGGGCGCGGTTTTACTACCGGTGCAGTCGGTTGGGGTAATGGGCGATGAACGCACGTACGAACAGGTTGTTGCCCTGCGTGCGGTATCCAGCACAGATGGCATGACAGCCGATTGGGTACATTTGCCCTATACCTTTCTGGCCGATGTTTCCAGTGATATTATTAACCGGGTGAAGGGTGTAAACCGGGTGGTGTACGACATCAGTTCAAAGCCCCCGGCAACCATTGAGTGGGAATAAAAAGTTGCATTATGGTACAACGCATCGTACTACTCTTTTACATGGTATGGCTGGCGGCCTCCATCAACTTGCCTGCCCAGGTTAATTACCAGCAACAGTATGCCAGCGCCAAAGCGCTGTTTAAAGAAGGTCGGTATAACCTGGCGATGGAGTCGTTTAAACCCTTGATTCAGTACGATGCCAACAATCCGTTTTCGGAATATGCCTCATTCTTTTACGCATTAAGCGCCTATCAACAAGGCTATCGCTCAGTTGCCAAAGATATGCTCATACAGGTTAGGACGCTGTATCCTAACTGGGATCAAATGGATGAGGTAAACCTCTGGCTGGCAAAAATTTATTTTGATGGAGGTGAGTACTTCCAGGCGATGCAGGCCATGGTCCAAATTAAAAACGGAAAACTGGCTAAAGAGCAGGCCACCCTTAAACGGAGTTATTTTGCGGCTGTTACTGATGCGGAGGCGCTGAAGCGCATGCATGATAACTATCCGAATGATGAAATTGTGGGCGAGCGACTGGCCCGGGTACTTGCCGGATCAAACCATCCCGAAGACAAGGCGTTGCTGGATAAGCTCCTTATCAAATTCAGGCTAAAGAAGTCGGATTTCGTTGATGAAGTTCCTCCCACTGTGCATAAAGAAATTTACAGTGTATCCGTCCTATTCCCGTTTCTGATAAACACACTTGAGCCCACACCCCAGCGAAAACGCAACCAGTTTGTACTCGATTTGTATGAAGGAATGATGCTGGCTGTTGATACGCTGGCCAAACAAGGTGTAAAAATCAGCTTGCGTGCATACGACACCGAACGCAATGCCGAAAAAATAAAAGAACTGTTAACCAAAGAGGAGGTTCGTAACACCGACCTGATTGTGGGGCCGTTGTTTCAGGAAGAGAATAAACTTGTCCAGGAATTTTCTCGTGTCAACCGTATTAACCTGTTTAATCCGGTAAGTAACAATTTCGATTTAGTTAAAGATAACCCGTATGGGTATTTGTTCCAGCCGTCTCTCGAATCGTTGGGTTCCAACTCTGCTGAGTTCCTCAATACATATAAACTTAAAAATAAAAAGTGCATCGTGTTCTTTGGTGAAACCAGGCGCGACTCCGTGCTGGCCATGAGTTTCCTAAACCGGGCAGCGACCACCCAGCTTAACATTATGCAAATTGAACGTGTTACCCGTGCAGAATCAGGCAAGATTATGTCCATCCTGGCAACACCAACAGAATTTGATGAATTTAAATACCCCAAGCAGTTCAGTCTGCCGAAAGACAGCCTGGGCTGTGTGTTTGTTGCTTCGGACGATCCGTTGATTTACACCAAGGTCATTAGCAGCGTAGAAGCACGCAAGGATTCGGTGACCATCGTGGGTTCCGAAGCTTGGCTAGACCAGACAGCTGTTGATTTTGAAAAGTACCAGCAGTTGGGCATTGTTTTGTTTGCCTCTAACTACACAGCTGTAACCAACCCGGCTTATCAGGCCTTTCAACGCAAGTTTATACGTACTCATGGCAGGGTTTCTACCACTAATCCATATTCTGATTACGCCAAACTGGGATATGATTTTATGTTATTTATTGGTAATCTGCTACACAAGTATGGTGTTTATTTTCAGGAAGCCCTCGCACATCAAAAGTTTGCCGGGTACCTCACTGAGGGGTATGATTTTCAACAGGCGCGCGATAACCAGTTGGTTCCGTTTGTACAATTTCGTTCGGGAGAGTTAATATTGATTGATAAAAAATAACCTTGCAGTGTGGTAAAGGTGATTAAAAAGTTAAATCCGATATTCCGCAATACGGGCATTCTGGCCTTTAGCGGACTTGTCGTTGTTGTTTTAATTGCACTGGCTGGACGGTACATCCGTATCGGTTATGCTCAGACAACGGCCTGTAATAACCTGATTATGGAATGCAGACAGGTGTTGGTGTCTAGTCAACTGCACTATGATCGGATTGCCGATTCAAATCAGCCACAGGCGATGGAGGATAAGGTGCTCAAACCGCTGAGCAGGATAATTCATAACCTTGAAACGTTTTATGCTGGAGATCGCTTGTCTGATATAAATCTGCCTGAGCCGGACGAAGACACCCGGGTTTTGATTAAAAATTTTCTGTACGATGTACAGCGATTAAGTAATGATATAGACCAGCAGCGGCAGGCAGGAATATTCGTAAAATCCGAAATTGATAATGCGTTTGAGCAGGCCTCCCATTCGCTTGAACGGTTAGCGGGCTTACTGGCTGTACAGGTAAAAGCAATTTCAGAACGCATGCAATCCGTTTCAGTAGTTGTGTTGATCCTGTTGGCGGGAGTTATTGCTATAAGTGTTTTCATGTATTTCCGTTCTTCCCGCGAAAAGGATAAACTATTCGATCTCACTGTGGCCAATTTGCAAGAAGAGAAAAGCCGGGTTGATACGCTGTCGCGTTTTATTGAAGCGATTTCCACCGGTAATTACTCCGTTGCCATCGAATCGGATGATAAAAGTGGTTTAACTGATCGGCTTTTAAGCATGCGTGATCGGCTCAAGGCCACTGCTGATGAAGATGCACGCAGAAACTGGGCAACGCAGGGCCTTGCTCAAATCGGTGAGATGCTCCGTGAAACCGGTAATTCTGCATTGCTGTTTGATAAACTCATTAAGTTTGTTGTAAACTATACCGGTAGCAACCAGGGTGGTTTGTTTTTGCTTAATGATGAGGATGAACATAATCAGTTTCTGGAACTCGTATCGGCTTATGCCTTTGAGCGGAAGAAATTTATAAGTAAACGGGTAGAGATAGGGCAGGGCCTGGTGGGGCAGTGTTACCAGGAAGCTGACCGTATTTTTCTGGCTAAATTACCCGAAGACTATGTACATATTACATCAGGGCTGGGCGGAGCAACACCTACCTGCCTGTTGCTTGTACCGCTAAAGGCTAACGACAAGGTGTATGGTGTATTGGAACTGGCCGGCTTCAAGCGCTTAGAGGAACATGAAATCCAACTTATTGAAAAGTTTGCCGAAAGCATAGCCGCCACAGTATCGGCCGTTAGAGTAAATGAAAGTACCCGCATGTTGCTGGAGCGCACCCAGCAACAAGCCGAGGAGATGCGGGCCCAGGAGGAGGAAATGCGCCAGAATATGGAGGAACTTTCGGCTACCCAGGAGGAAATGGCCCGTAAAGAGCGCGAGTACATCAAACGGATTAACGAATTGGAACAACGGGTTAACAGCAGGGCAACAGCCGGTTAAAATTCAGCAAAAACGCCTTTTCTATTACATTTGCCCGGCTGGCACCTATTACGTAATCGCTTGATTCAGTATAAATTCCGTATTTTTACCTTTCATAATGCTTTTAAAATGATCAGCAATCAGCGGTTTATCATTTTTTGCCTGCTTCTGCTGCCTCTTATGGGTTCTGCCCAAGGTGAACGCAAAGACAAAACAGCAGTTACATACGAAGAAATTTACGATGAACCTTATTCAGTAAATAAGCTGTTTATTCACCTGCAGCCGCTCTATGGCGAAGTGTTTGCCACCAACATTAACGCAGGCTTCGGTCTCGAAGCCAATTACTACCTGCGCGATAAGGTTGATTTTAAAGCACACTTCAGAAAAACGTACAGCAAAAGTTTTTATGACTATGCCCGCGACCTGGCCGCAAAGACTTCGGATGTGGATAACCGCTTCGAGGTGTTTAACTATTACGAATTCGGGTTTACCTATCACGTAAAAGATTTTGATGAAAGTTCAAAAACAAAAATGTTCCTGTACAAAAACAGCTACAAAGGAAATAAATGGGCTGCGCGCGTACCGTTAACAGCCGAGGTGCCTTGCAAGGTTCGTAAAATTTACGGAGCCCGGCTGGGCGGCATCATTTGGGACAGCTCAACTGATCTGAACCGTGTAATGGAGAGTCAGGGTTTGTCGTACTCGGATTTCAGAAGCTCGGACGGTATTCTGCTTTCGGATTTCACTACCGATGCCAACCTTTTTACCAATATCTCCTCCAGGGGTGTTTACCTGGGCGGTTCGATGACCTGGATTCGAAACGTTGCCGTAAGTTTTGATAAGTTTGAAGCCGGTGTTGACGATCTCATCCTGACGGTTTTTGCTGATTTAATGTTTTCACCTTCGCTTACACTGGACAACCTTGTTTATACCCCCGTTGATGCCAATTCCGGTTTGCCCATCCTCAGCGAGCAACGGTCGTATGATGTAAGTGCCGTTAACCTCAAGAAGTTCGGTTTCCGTGCGGGCATCGAAGGTAAATTTAACCGCCAGTTTAGCTGGGCGTATGGCGGTGAAATCGGTTACCGCCCCAGCATTGAAGGTAAAACCTTTTATGCACTCCTAAAGATCAGCTTCCCTGTATTCGGATCTAATCTTGATTACGGTGTGGAAGCTTTCGGTAAATAACCTGTTGAAAACGTGACCTGCGATTTACTGATCCGTAATATTAAAGGATTAGTACAGGTTCGTGAAAAGTTTGCTGGCCCTGTCTGCGGCAGTGCCATGGCCAACCTTCCGATTCTTTCGGATGCTTACCTCACCGTTTCAAGCGGATTGATCTCCGGCTACGGGCCAATGCATGAACTTTCGGCTTCCATCCGGCCGGCAGCAACGATAGACGCCTCAGGCCGATTTGTATTTCCTTCTTTTGTTGATTCGCACACCCACCTGGTATTTGCCGCAAGCCGCGAGGAAGAGTTTGTAATGAAATTGCAAGGGGCTACCTACGAGGAGATTGCTGTCAGAGGTGGAGGGATACTCAATTCAGCAAAAAAACTGCAGCAGCTTTCAGAAGATGAATTGTTTGAGCGCTCCATCGGCCGTGCTTGGGAGATCATCAGGTCAGGAACGGGCGCAGTGGAAATTAAAAGCGGGTACGGCCTTACCGTGCAAGACGAACTGAAAATGTTGCGGGTTGCCAGGCGCATCGGGCTAGAAACACCCTTAACCGTTAAAACCACCTTCCTCGGTGCACATGCGGTGCCTAAAGAAACATCCAAAGCCGATTACATCGATTTGGTTTTGAACGAGATGATTCCAGCAGTAGCAGCCGAAAAACTGGCCGAATACATTGACGTATTTTGTGAACAGGGATTTTTTACACCGGAAGAAACCGAACAAATTGTTGAGCAAGGCAAAGCCTACGGCATGAAGCCGCGCATTCATGCCAACCAGCTACACCGGTCGGGTGGGGTGCAGGTGGGTGTTAAAACCGGTGCATTAAGTGTGGATCACCTTGAGAACATCGGGGAGGAGGAAATCGATTTGCTGAGGGATACATTGGTAATGCCTACTGCACTGCCGGGAGCTGCATTTTTTCTGGGGCTTCCGTTTCCACCGGCACGAAGAATGATGGAAGCCGGGCTTCCACTGGCTATCGCATCCGATTACAATCCGGGCAGTTCGCCCACCGGCAACATGCCGTTGATGATAGCCCTGGCCTGTATTAAAATGAAAATGACCCCAGAAGAGGCAATCAATGCGGCAACCCTAAATACCGCTTATTCGCTGGAGTTGGATGATACGGTCGGATCTGTAACGCTTGGGAAAAAGGCGAATCTGTTTATTACCAAGCCCATGCCTTCGCTTGCCTATCTGCCGTATGCGTATGGCAGTAACCTGATTGAATCAGTTGTGCTGAACGGTAACCTTATATAATCAGGTTTGTTTCACCTCAACACTATACGTAATCTTGCTGTTGAGTGTGGCTGCCACCGAACAATATTTTTCCAGTGAAAGAGCTGCCACTTTATTCAGTTCCTCTGCGGTTACATCAGGCGAGGTGATGATGTACCTGCAATGAATATCGGTAAACCTCCGGGGTGCATCTTCTTTGCGTACCCCGGTGGTTTCGATAACAAATTCCTGAATATTTTTTTTGCGCTTTTTAAGAATCAGCACGATGTCCACTGCGCCACAGGCTGCAAGTGAAGAAAGCAACAGTTCTACAGGCGATTGGTTAACTTTCAACGAAGCTTCACGCATATCAATCCTTACCGTGTGGCCTAAAGCATTGCACGCCTCATATACTTCATCTTCCAGCATGCGGGTTATAATCTTCATAATCGGAACAGAATGCTTAAAATTAGGTTACTTTATTCGGAATTTGTTTTTTTGGCGGTATGAATTTTGATAAAAGTAGTAACCTGCAGTTGAGGGGGGCTATTCGTGATATACCCGATTACCCCAAACCCGGTATTGTATTTAAAGATATTACCCCGGTGTTGGCTGATCCTGAACTGGTTTCTAAGATCATTGACGCATTGGTTATGCATGCTAAAAGCGTTAAAGTGGATGCGATTGTGGCCATTGAGGCCCGTGGTTTTATATTCGGTGGGATGCTTGCCCACGCACTAAACCGCCCGTTTATACCGATACGCAAGGTCGGCAAGCTTCCGTACCGCACCATTTCAAAGGATTATGATTTGGAGTATGGATCGGCCACCGTAGAAATGCATGAAGATGCTATCATAAAGGGTTGGAATGTTATCATACACGATGATTTGTTGGCTACCGGAGGCACTGCGGCAGCGGCCGGTCACCTCGTAGAACAGGCAGGTGGTACGGTTTCAGGCTTTTCTTTTCTGATTAACCTTTCTTTTCTGCCAGGTGAAAAAAAACTGGTATCGGAATTCGGTTTAAGCCCTTATTACCTCATTTCGTTTTAACCAAACGAAGTACAGGTTGTTATACCCTGCATGAGCGAACGGACTACCATACCCATGTTTCCCTTGGCAATTTTGCCGCTCCCGGGCGAGTTGGTGCCCCTGCATATTTTTGAGCCCCGGTATAAGCAGTTACTGCAGGATGCTGAAAATTCCGATATCGCATTTGGTATATTTTTTAACCATACGCTGAACGAAGAAAAAATCGGATCGCTGATGAAGCTGGAAAGTGTAATCAAACGTTATCCCGGAGGCGAATCGGATATTATTGTTAAATGTGTGGATATATTTAGTATGGAAACACTGTTCCGCACGTTCCGGTCGAAGATGTACCCGGGGGGTGATGTGCGTTTCTGGCGGGTTGATCTGAACGAACTGGCCGGAGGGAAGCTAAGTGAAGTATTTCAGGAGTACATGAGCAAACGAAAAATTACGCGGCATCAGGGTTTTTTCAGCCTGTATGATGTGGCTAATCAGCTTGGTCTTGATATTTCGGAGCGGTACCGGTTTTTGTTAAGTGATGACTCCGGACGGCAGCGATTTCTGATGCAGAAAGTAAAATTTCAGCAGCACATCCTCGAACGGGAGTATCAAAGCCGCGATTCGTATCATTTAAATTAGATAAGGGGCGCAAGGCCCCTTATCTAATTTACCAGTAGTTCATTTTATTACTTTCCTTCTGCTTTAGCTTTTGCTTTAGCAAAGTCGCCCGCTTTTACAATATTTATTTTCGAAGGATCAAGATGCTTTTTCATAGCGGCATTCACCTGTTCTGCGGTAACTGCATTTACGGCCTTTTCCAGGTTTTCGTCCCAGGCCAGTGTGCGGCCCAGGAACATCCCATTATTTAGGGTGCTTGCCAGACTCTGATCCTGCGCCCGGCTTACGGTGCGTTGCTGCAGCCAGCCCGATTTGGCAGCCGAAACTTCTTCAGCTGTAAAACCTTCGGTCACCACTTTCTTAACTTCTTCCATAAAAGCAGCTTCCAGTTTGTCGGCATTTTCAGGAGCATAAATAGCAAAGGCGGTAAACGATGAGGCGTTATCCAATGAGCCCACGTTTACATTTGAACCCACTCCGTAGCTGATGCCTTCTTTTTGCCGGATGCGCACGGCCAGACGGGAGTTAAGGAAGCCGCCACCCAACATATAGTGGCCGATGAGTAAGGCCGGGTAGTCCGGATGGTCGTCTTTGAGTTCAAAATTGTAACCGGCAATAAACATGGCGTTGGCTTTATCCGGTGTTTCGATGGACTCATTAATTACAGGCACCGGAATTACTTTATTCTCTATCCGTTTGTAGGGAGCCGGTGACTTCCAGTTGCTGAAATTGTCGGTTAGTAGTTTTTTGATCTCGGTCTCATCAAAATCGCCTACCACGCTTACGGTTGTTCCGCTGGTAAATCCGTAAAATGATTTATAGAAAGCTTTTACTTCATCCAGTTTCAGGGCCTTAATGGAGGCAACCGATTCATCGAAAGTTTCTACATAGCGGGGATCTTGTTTCGGATACGGATTGATATGGCGTTGAAAACGATTCGGAGCGATGGCCTGTGGTTCACTGCGTTGCGATTCGATGTTGGCCAGTTGTTCATTCTTTAATTTCTCAAATTCATCAGCCGGGAAGGCCGGGTCTTTTAATACTGTGGCTACCAGGTTAATCGTTTCGGCCAGGTTCGGACGCGTTGTTTCGATAGAAACTGTTACAATCCGTGAAGAACCAAAGAAGAATACATTGGCTTTCAGCCGGTCGAATTCATCTTTAATCTGCTGCCGGGTTAACTTGGAAGTTCCCTTGTCGAGCATGCTGGCAGCAAACTGGCCGGCCGTATTTTTACCGGGCAATGATTTTTCATCGCCTAGCCGGATGGTGATGTTCATGCGTACTGACTCACCACGGGTTTTCTTGGGCAATAAGGCCACCTTGGCTTCGCTGGGTAGTGTGAAGCGCGTGGTGCGCGATTCAATGTTGGCCGGAGAAGGATCAAATGCTTCGCCTTGGGCCACGTTCTGTTTGCCTTTATAATTTTTTACCAGTTCATTTACATCGGGTGCGGCCGGTATTTCAGCTCTATCGGGTTTTTCGGTTGGAATAAACAATCCGATTGTGCGGTTATCCGGTTTTATGTAATAGGAAGCTACACGCGCTACATCTTCTACCGTTACGGCAGCCACCCGGTCGCGTGTCAGGTGTAATAACCGCCAGTCGCCCGCACCAATGGCTTCGCTTAATGCCAGGCCCACCTGTTCGGATGAGTTAAACATCAGGTCAACCTGCTTGGCGATTTCAGCCTTTGCCCTGTCAACCTCTTCTTTCGTTGGCGGATTTTTCATGACATCATCAAGTGCATTAATGAGGGCGGTACGCGCTTCCTCAAGCGATTTTTCCTTCAGTACTTCGGCATAGTTTAGCAGTAAGCCGGGTTCTTTCCATTGAAAACTGAATGACCCGGTGGAGCTTGCTTTTTTGGTATCTACCAGTGCTTTGTACAGGCGGCCCGAGGGCTCTGTGCCGAGTACGTTAGCCAACACTTCAACGGCTGCATAATCGGCATGCGATCCGGGCGGGATACGGTAGGCGGCCATCACCAGTTGTACATCGCCAACTCTGCGTACCGTTACAGTACGTTCGCCATCCTGAACCGGATCGACCGTGTAGGTGGGTTCAATAACCCGAGCCGGCTTTGGTATAACCCCGAAGTACTGGTTAATCAGGTCAAGTGTTTTGCCTTCTTCAAACTTGCCGGCAACTACCAGTACGGCATTATCGGGTTGGTAATATTTCCGGTAGAAAGCCTGTAAGCGGTCGATGGAAACATTTTCAATATCGGAACGCGCACCAATGGTTGATTTGCCATAGTTGTGCCAGTCGTAAGCAGCGCCCATGGTGCGCTGCATGGTTATGCGGAAGGGGCTGTTTTCGCCCATTTCAAATTCATTCCGTACCACCGTCATTTCACTTTCCAGATCCTTCTTGGCGATAAAACTGTTCACCATACGGTCGGCTTCCAGGTCAAGGGCCCATTTCAGGTTTTCTTCGGTAGCATTAAAAGTTTCGAAATAGTTTGTACGGTCAACCCAGGTGGTTCCGTTGGGCCGTGCACCATGTTCGGTAAGCTCTTGCGGAATATTGGGGTGGCGAGGGGTGCCTTTGAATACCAGGTGCTCAAGCAGGTGGGCCATACCGGTTTCACCGTAGTTTTCGTGTTTGGAGCCTACCATGTAGGTAATGTTAACGGTAATGGTTTGTTTGCTTTGGTCAGGGAACAACAGCACCCGCAGGCCGTTGTGAAGTTTGTATTCGGTGATACCCTCCACCGTAGTTACTTTAACCGGTGGGGGTATCTGCATTTTTACTTCAGAAGCAGCGGTGGGCTGGGTTTCAGCAGGCTTCGCCTTTTTTTTCTGGGCAGCCAACGGCACAACCAGCAGCAGCATGGTTATGGTAATTAATGATCGGTATTTCATAGAATTTAGTTTTTAAGGTGATGAAAGTAGTTTATCGACCGTGGAAAAGCAAACCTGCTTTGTAGGATAACCCGGTGTCCGGATGTAGTACAAAGTTCGAGTTTGAACAATTTTTGAAAGATTTTTCTCTTTACAAAACAAAAATTTACAATCACCGTTTTAATCTTTCTTTTATTAGCTGCGAAGGCACGAACGCCATATATTTTATTTAACATTTTTTTTATAATGAGAATGAAACTTCAACTGGTGAATCACCGTCTTAGGGTTATTAAATTAATTTTATGAAAAAGGCCAGTTTAATTTTTTGTTTACTTGCCCTAGCAGCAGGTGTAACGGTTGCTTCCGGTAAGGATGATCCTGTTTTTTCAGGAGTAACTATTGTAAAAAGTTCATCGGTTATTAAAGTATTCTATTCAGCTGATGAAAACCGATACGCCAAGGTATCAATACTTGACAACAAGGGTAAC
>JAKLJG010000002.1:0-68474 GCA_023151255.1 Cyclobacteriaceae bacterium
TATGGTACCCGTACCGCAAACCGACACAGGTAGTCAAGGAGAAAATCCTGAGGTGCTCGAGTGAATCATGGCTAAGGAACTAGGCAAATTAATCCTGTAACTTCGGAAGAAGGGATGCCTCCTTTGTAGCAATACAAAGAGGTCGCAGTGAAATGGCCCAGGCGACTGTTTAACAAAAACACATGGCTTTGCGAAATCGAAAGATGAAGTATAAGGCCTGACACCTGCCCGGTGCTGGAAGGTTAAGGGGGGATGTTAGCCGCAAGGCGAAGCATTGAACTGAAGCCCCAGTAAACGGCGGCCGTAACTATAACGGTCCTAAGGTAGCGAAATTCCTTGTCGGGTAAGTTCCGACCTGCACGAATGGTGTAACGATCTGGGCACTGTCTCAGCCATGAGCTCGGTGAAATTGTAGTCACGGTGAAGATGCCGTGTACCCGTCACGGGACGGAAAGACCCCATGAACCTTTACTATAGCTTCACATTGACATTGGGTGGATGATGTGTAGGATAGGCGGGAGGCATTGATCCCGGGCCGCTAGGTTCGGGGGAGTCAACGGTGAAATACCGCCCTTCGTTTTCTTGATGTCTAACCACGCCTACGCGTGGGACAGTGTGTGGTGGGTAGTTTGACTGGGGTGGTCGCCTCCGAAAGCGTATCGGAGGCTTTCAAAGGTACCCTCAGCACGCTTGGTAACCGTGCGTGGAGTGCAATAGCATAAGGGTGCTTGACAGTGAGACCGACGGGTCGAGCTGGTAGGAAACTAGGATATAGTGATCCGGTGGTTCTGTATGGAAGGGCCATCGCTCAAAGGATAAAAGGTACTCTGGGGATAACAGGCTGATCTCCCCCAAGAGCTCATATCGACGGGGAGGTTTGGCACCTCGATGTCGGCTCGTCACATCCTGGGGCTGGAGAAGGTCCCAAGGGTTAGGCTGTTCGCCTATTAAAGTGGCACGCGAGCTGGGTTCAGAACGTCGTGAGACAGTTCGGTCCCTATCTGTGATGGGCGTTGGAAGTTTGAGAGGATCTGACCTTAGTACGAGAGGACCGGGTTGGACCAACCGCTGGTGTACCAGTTGTGGCGTCAGCTGCATGGCTGGGTAGCTATGTTGGGAGAGGATAAGCGCTGAAAGCATCTAAGCGCGAAACCCACCTCGAGATGAGACTTCCTTTAAGGGACGTCAGAGATGATGACGTTGATAGGCTGCAGGTGTACAGGCAGAAATGTCAAAGCTGAGCAGTACTAATTACCCGATAGCTTCTTTTTGACTACGCCCTATGTTCACGGATTTATTTTAATACTGCATTCATCTACCTTTTCCGGTAGTCAAAAAAATTGGAGTGTTTACACTCACTAATTTTAAGGTGACTATAGCAGTGGGGAACACCTCTTCCCATTCCGAACAGAGCAGTTAAGCCCACTTGCGCTGATGGTACTGGGATAATACCCGGGAGAGTAAGTCGTTGCCTGTTTTTTATCTAAGCCCCGTAGTAATACGGGGCTTTTTTGTTTTTATCGGGTGTTTTGGCTTTTTTAATAATACTAGCCTGCTGTAATTATCAATAAGTTGCTCTCGTGGAGATGTTCCTCGGCTATTTCAGCCAATTTCTTAGCGGAAATTTTTTGAATTTGATTAACCAGATCTTGGTAGTAGTTATTATTAAGTTGATTTAAATAAATAGACTTAAGTTTTTCGGTATGAGCAAAGGGAGTATTAATTTCAGTAAAGAGGCTGCCCAGAAAGTGGTTTTTTACCACCTGCAGCTCAGCATCCTCAAGCGCAAAAGTTCTGAATTTTTTGAGAGTAGATTTAATCTCGTCTATTGCAAGACTTCTATGTTCTTTGTTAACGTCAGCACTAATAATAAAATATGCATGGTGTATTAACGGGTGTATTGCTGAGTGAATACCGTAGGTCAGACCTTTGTCTTCACGAAGCCTCTGCATTAAGTGTGAACCGAAATAACCCCCAATTGCATGATTTGCAAGAACCAGACCTTGGTAATCTGGGTGTTTTCTGGAAATGACCAGTTTTCCTAAGCGAAGTGACGTCTGAAAACTTTCATTTTTTTTTATATGAACTGAACCTTTACCACTTGACGAAATCTGTGCGGAGGATAACGGAACCTCCTGTACAGGAATCTGTGTCAACTTTTCAATTATACTGGCTTTGAGTGCCTCAGATAGCCTGCCGGTGGTAAACGCTGTAAAGTGTTTATAGTGTTTAGTGTGAAAAGATCTGAGTTCTTCGGAAGAGATTTGCTCTACATGGGTTTCATCCACTTCATTTCCATAGGGGTGGTCTTTCCCGAAAAGATTTTTTCGGAAGGCAGTAGAGGCCAGGTAACTGGTCTTTTCGCGGTTAATTTTGAGGTTTTGCAGGAAGATGCTTTTGAATTGAACTAACTCATCTGAAGGGAAACTGGGCCTGACACAAATTTCAACGAGCATATCCAATGCCTCACTGAAACGCTTGGTTAATCCAAATAGTGATACTGAGACGAAGTCAAACCCGGGAGTAATTTCTAAGTGCATTCCGAGTGACTCTAATATTTCAGCAATCTGTTTGCTGGTTTTTGTTTTCGTTCCTTTTGTTAATAGATGGGCGGTGAAATATGAAATTCCCGGAATGCCTTCATACCATCGGCCTGCCGGGAAAATTAGTTCAAGCTTCACAACTTGTTGCTCGCCACCGTTAACAAAAAAAAGTTTTGCTCCTGTTTGAAGGTTTACCTGTTGCGGCTTTAACAGATTGAACGAATTATTTAATGAAAAAGGAGGCTGTAGGGTGCGATCCAACATTAGGATTAATCGGTAACGGACTCTTCCCTTTCTTTCTTAACCTGAAACAACAACGAAAAACGAATAGTTTCGGCCAGCGGGTTTTCGCGGCCGTTGGTTGGAACGAGGTAGGCAACATCAATGCCAAAGGATTTTTGATTTCTGAAGCCAACTCCTAGGGTGAGGTACTTACGGTTTCCTTTTTCTTTTGATTCAAGAAAATATCCGATGCGGCCCGCAAATGTATTATTATACCAATACTCAATCCCCATGTTCAATATGATCTCCTTGATTTCCTCCGAGAAACCATCGGGTGCATCTGAAAAGGAGTTGAACATACCGCTTAGTACTGATTGTCCCTTGTCAATAGTAGGTACAAGCAATTTGTTTAGATCCATCGCAAAGCTTATTGAGTTGAACGGATCAAGTTCGGTGGTATAAACACCACCTAATTTCAGGTTGGTAGGTATAAAATTTTCGTTGGCGTCATCGGTGTAAGACACTTTTGGGCCAATGTTGGAAATCAATGCACCAAGCGACAATGTAGAATTTTTTGCTCCTTTCATCAACTTGTTGTAATAAACGCCTATATCAACCGCGGCTGAATTGATAGGGCGTGTATCTGTACCGGATGGAAACGCACCGGTCAGGTTAGAATAAATATATCTTCCCGTTAAACCAACACTTAATTCTTCGGTTAGCATCCGGGAATAAGTGAAGTCTAAGGACATTTCTCGGGGGTTGAAGTCGCCAAGTGGTTCGTTGCCGGTACCTCTGAAACTGATGTTGCCCATGTCGAAATATTTCATCGAAAGAGCAACAGCCTGTTCGCGAGTAATTTTGTAAAACCCTGAAAGATAGGAAATCCACATATCGTTGATGATCTTACCCAGCCAGGGGGTGTAGGAGATCGAGCCTCCATAGGCCTTGTCAATGAATACCAGTTTGGCCGGATTCCAGTAAGCTGAGTTGGCATCTGGTGCTGTTGCAACTCCAACATCGCCTAATGCTGCATTGCGTGCATCCGGGCTGATGGTTAGAAATGGAACAGCGGTGGTGATCACACGAAAGGTGGTGTCGGCCCCGGTGATTACTCCGGTCTGTTGTGCATAACCAACAGAAAGCAGGAAAGATGCAGTAAGAAGTGTAAGCGTGGAATGAACCTTCATGTGTTAGGCTTCAAAGGTTTCAAAGATAATTAATTCGCGATAATAAGTTTTGTAACCCGCTCATTTTTAGAGCCATTGGTTATTGAACGCATGCTGATCCGGGCATAGTATAAACCGGCTTTAAGATATTTTAAAGGCTCTTCCGTACGGTAAAATTCAGCCAGATTAACCTGGTAAGGACTTTCAGGCACAAAAAAATTGATTCGATTAACTTCCTGTCCGGTATAATCGTAAAGGCTAAGTACTCCTTCCAAATCATCCCCGCTTCTATTATGTGTAAAGTATAGTTTTGTTGATTCGGTAAACGGATTAGGGTAGTTACCAAATGTCTCAATAAAAAGGCCCTCTTCGCCTACCGAAAAATTAATCGAGGCCTGGGCAGGATTATTATGAACATCCCAGGCACTTAAGGTAAGAGTATGCTTACCCGCTTGCAAAGGAGGAAGCGTAAATTCGATTGTGCCTTTTCTGAAATTATTGACATCAGCTACGTAATAGTTGTTAAGAATAAAAGTTTGATTGTCATCAATCGCAGCAACAAGGCTGTTGCCGATTCCGTATGCGGAGATGTTAATTCCGCTATCATCGGAAAGACGGGCGATTAACCGGGCAGGAGAGGGTACAATTCCTCCTTCAATAAAAGTAGTGTCACCAACAAATAACCGGATTTCCGGTGGCGTATTATCAGCTGCGGGAGACGGTTCGCTCAATCCTATTTTAAATGCTTTTGAAAAGCCGGAGGCATCGGTTAATTGCTCTTCATGATGGGCATACAAACTCAGTTTACCGGTGCCAACGGAATAGGCAATGTTTTTCGGTACAATAAGCTCCATACTGAACGTTCCGTTTTGGATCTGGGCCTGTCCCCGGTAAAGTGCATTGAACCACTGGGTGTATGTGAATGGCGGATTTTCATCCTCCAACGTCTGAAAGGAGGTTTCTTTGTCGAACAATGTGGCATATAAGATGCCATTAAATGAAGTATTTACCGTATGGGTATGGTCGGTTACTTTTCCAGCAATGGTAACATGCGATAATGCTCTTAGGGTATCGCTTCCGGCTTGGGTTTTTATTTCATCTATTTCAATCCCGAATTCGGGCATGCCGAGGTATAATGAGGGATCGCCAATTAGTGAAAAATTGCGGTTTGATATCCCGCTAATACTGTTATTTTTTGTTCTGCGGAAAATATCGCCTACTTCGGTGTAAGCATTATCGGTTTTGTGAAACAGGGCCTCATAAAATGCCTGGTTCAATGCAAAGTTGGTGCTTGAACTTACCGGCCGGGCTGTGGTAACCAGGGCAATGGCCCCGCCATTTTTTTGCAGCATACACAATTCGCCACCTGAAAGAAATATTGGATCATCCTGCCGGCCAAATTCGCAGGTTGCTGTGAGCAATAATGGTAGTCGCTTGTTCTGTAGTTCAGCAATCATCAAGTCATCAAAAATTCTTTCCTGTGCCCACTGGCGTTCTCCACCATGCCCGGTATAGTTAATGATGAGTGCACCATCATAAAAAGCCTTTTCAATGGCAGCTCTTGCTTCGGGTGAGGTTTGCCCCGAAGCACCTGCTAACTGAGGGAAGGCATCGAGGTAGATTTTGTGTGGGTTAAAAAAAGCCTGACTGGCTTCAATGGCTTCAGCCAGTTGGTCGGCCTGACTTTGATGAATATTAAAATCGCCATCATCGGCAATAAACGCGATATTTTTTCTCCAGGGACCGGCCAGTTTGGTGTCGGTGTCGTATGCAATTATTTTATCAACTACTGTTTTGGCTTCGCTGAGTGTTTTTACTGGCAACCGGCCTACACCGATGTCCATGCTGTGATTAACGGGCGGATCTTCGGACCACTCGCCTTCGTGGTTCTCTAGAAAAGTAAAGTAATCATCGGAGGAATAAGTTTGTAGCGGATGCAATGAATTACGCGACTCGTATGTGGGAACAAAGTTGCGGTTCGTTGCTAAAATATTTTTATAGTCGTAGGTACCTTTCCCAAACAGCAAAACTGCGCGTAGTGAGCCGGGTGCTTTATCGTATAGGTGTTTAACAAAATCGCGAAGGGCGGTTACATCCTGCCGGCCGCTGGAAAATTCGTTATAGATTTCAGTTGTTGTAACTACGGAAACAGTCCAACCGTTTACAGCCATCCGATGATTGGCCAGTCGCTGGGCTTCATGCTTAAAATCAGGGTGGGTTACTAGTAACAAGTTAGGCGTGGACTGTGCTCGCAGGTTTTGATTGGCAACCTTTCCGATCAACTCAGGAGCGGGCGCAGTGGGTTGAAATGCAATATAGTTTTGAAGAGTAAGTGAAGGCGCTGCAAAAGTAAGGGTGCCGGTTTGGAGGGTGGCCTTTTGAAGAGCAGGATTTAATGGATCGGTGATATTCCAAATGCGTGTGGAAGTCGTTGCCTGCCCGATTGAATACCTGGAAACAGGCTGTTGCAAGCTGGCCAGTGACCGGAAAATTGTTTGGTGACCTTGTATGATAAGCTGTTGTGTTACCTGAATCAGGCAAAAATCAAGGTAGCCGATGGATCGGCTTGATGTACTTTTTATGTATTGATAGCGGAGTTCTTGTTTAGATTTTGTTGGAGCTGAAACTGCAGATGAATTGACAATAATTGTATCGCGTTTGTGGCGTCCTTTAATACCATATTGAATATTGGGAATGGCAGCTATCGGTTGCTGACCAATTTGTATCCCGTTTAAAAATAAAGTAAACGAGGTGTTGTCAATCGATTGCCCCATAACATCCGATACGATTTTTATAGGTGTGTTGGGCATTACATCGGAGAAGCTGAAAGAAAGTGTTAACTCAGTACTTAAATCAAATCGTTCGCCAAACCATTCGCGGCCCGACTTCAATTCGTTATGCTGATCAAGTTCATGGTAAGCAAAGTTTTCAAAGGTATTGACTGTTGGAAATCCTGTGCCTGCATCCGCATTAATTTCAACACGTTTACCATTTGCCTGGCCTACAGTAATGAAATAATAATTCCGGTTATCGTAAAGATTCTTTTCGTATCTGAAAATTTCTCTTTGGTTATCGAATGAAATTTTATCAGGACCCTCGGCATAAAACAAGATAAAGTCCTGAGAATTGAAAACTCCATCCTCTTCACCCTGAATGTAGATGGCCAGTTCGGTTAAATCGGTTGGTCGCGGAGCACTGTTTGCCTGAGGCAGCATGCCGCCAACATTTCCGTAGATACTGATTTTGCGGGGATCGGTTTTCGGATCAAACCCCATTTTTTTGAACAGGTTTAAATCAATGCGGTAAACTCCGTTTTGCTTTACAGCTACTTTGTACCAGTTGCCGGAATGAAGTACTGATGACTGGCCTGAAGCGGTTATGCAAACAACCACCGCGGCAACAAGTATAGTAGCCTTTAATCTGTAAAAGGAAATAAAAAGTGGAGCCTCCGACACAGCGTTTCAGTTCTACTTTAAAATGAGTTTAGCTAGTAACGAAAAGGCGATATACAGTAGTATAACAAGCGGTATGGCTACCAGCTTAAACAGGCTTAAAAGTAATACGGCTGTAAATAAAAAGGTAAACCTGATTTCATTGCCCTTCCAGGAAAACGACTTGAATTTAATGGCAAATAACCGGATGGGTGAAACCAATAGCCAGGATGATATTAGGGTAATAACCATCAGTTGAATCGGTTGTTGAAGCAGGGCAAGGGTTGTTTCAGGTAACAGGGGTAGGGAGGTTAGCAGCATAGCATTGGCTGGTGTGGGTAAGCCCCTGAATGAATCTGTTTGGGTTTCATCAGTATTAAAAATGGCCAGCCGCAGTGCAGAAAAGGCTGCAATTAAAAGTGAAGAAAAGGCTATTGCCTCGGGTACATCAGCGGGCCACAGTTTATAGATAGCCAATGCGGGAAGCACGCCAAAACTTACCACATCAGCTAATGAATCAAGTTCTTTACCGATAGCAGATTGTGTTTTAAGCAGCCTCGCTGCAAAACCATCCATAAAATCAAAAACACAGGCAACCCAAACAAAGTAGGCAGCCGGTATGGGTTTATCCTCAAGCAGGTAAACTAAGCCGATACATCCGCAAAGCAGATTGCCGATTGTAAGTATGTTTGGAATGAACCGCTTCATAGTTATCGGACTAAAGCGCAGAATGGATTCGTCCGTTTTTCATACCCAATGGTTGTTGTTGGGCCATGCCCGCAATATACGGTTACCTCATCGGGTAATGAAAAAAGTTTGGTGTGAATGCTTTCAATCAGGGTATCGTAATTACCTCCGGGCAAATCGGTTCTGCCAATGCTGTTCTCAAACAATACATCCCCGCTGATGAGTATGTTGTTTTCCTGATTATACAATGCAATATGCCCCGGGCTGTGCCCCGGAACAAACAACACATAAAACTGGTAATTGCCTGCAACAACAACATCGTTTTCAGAAAGAAAACCATCAGGTTGTGCCTCATAATAAAATGGGAATCCGTAGTTGGGGGCATAGGTTTTTACTGCTTTAAGCAGCGGTTCTTCAAGGTGATGAATAAAAAGCGGAACCTGGTATTTCGATTTAACAAAATAGTTGCCCAGCACATGGTCGATATGGCAATGGGTGTTGATCAGTTCCTTTACAATCAGGTGGTTTCTGGAAATATAATCAGCCAGGTAATTTTCTTCTTCCCTGCTGCAACACCCTGGGTCAATAATGATAGTTTCTTTTGTATCATCATAAACTACGTAGGTATTTTCTGCAAACGGATTGAATGTAAAACTTTGGATGTGAAGCATAACTCAAAAATAATCCGGATTTTTGGCATTTCGGACTCTCTGCTGCAAATAGTCAATGAACACTAAAACAGTTGATTACCTGATTGTCGGGCAGGGGTTAGCCGGCTCCTGCCTGGCTGTTCAGTTATTGGAGCGTAAAAAGAAAATTGCAGTAATTGATCGGCCGATAGAGCATGCAGCCTCGCGCGTGGCTGCGGGGTTGTTCAACCCCATAACAGGAAAAACCTTTTCGCTTACCTGGCTGGCTGATAAATTGTTTTCATATCTGCACCTGTTTTATCAACATACGGAACAGGTAACAAGGCAGCATTTTTTTTATCCGATGCCGGTTTACCGGCCGTTTGCTTCGGCTGGTGAGCAAAACGACTGGATAGGCAAAAGTGCTGATAATCAATACGCACCTTATCTTGAAAAACTGAGTGCATCACCAATTTTTGAATTGCAGGTAAATAATCCCTATGGCGGTTTACTGTTAAAACAATGCGGGTACCTGGACACCGTTAAATTTCTAAACGCAGTCCGAATGCTGATTTCGAAAAAAGGTATTTTGATTGAAGAGTTATTTAATGAAGATGAACTTGGTTTACACTCAGGAGGCGTTTCATACCGGCACCTGAAAGCCGAAAGAGTAATTTTTTGCCAGGGTATCGCTGTTAATCAAAGTCGGTTTTTTTCGTGGCTGCCCATTCAGCCACTTAAAGGCGAAGTGCTTCAGCTTGAAACGGATGTGCAAGTGCCGCGAATTTACAACCGTGGTGTTTATGTAGTGCCCGGTGTGTGGAAAGCCGGGGCAACCTACAACCGGTTTGATACTTCACCAGGAGTTACACCGGTTGCCCGTAAGGAGTTGACTACTTCACTTGATTTGTTGGTCCGGTTTCCTTACCAAGTATCAAATCAGTTGTGGGGATTGAGGCCAACCGTGCCTGACCGCAGGCCTATACTGGGGTCTCATCCTGAGTTTAACAAGTTGGTTTTGTTTAATGGTTTGGGTACCAAAGGCGTGAGCCTTGCCCCGTATTTTTCGCATCATTTGGCAGAATGGCTTGAAAATGGCCTTGACTTGAACAATGCGGTGGCTGTTCAACGTTATAAATCATTATATTGGAAGTCTGCTTAGGAGGGTGATATGGCAAAGGTCTTAGCAATTTGTTGCTTATGGGTAGTGGCAGCGGGGCTTCATGTCCGGGCGCAACAGGCACGCGAGGTTTTCGGAAAAAACCGTATTCAATACCGCAGCTTCGACTGGCAATACCTTACGGGTGAAAATTTTGATGTGTACTACTACGATGGCCGCAGAGACATTGCCACGCAGGCCCTGCAATACCTCGAACTGGAGTTTGACAGGATTACCGACCTGATTGGGTATGCTCCATATTACAAGGCTAAAGTATTTATTTATAATTCCATGGCCGACCTGCGGCAAAGCAATGTAGGCCTAAATCATACATACTATAATATTAACGGAGAGGTTGATTTTATTAAGCCGTATGTAGAGGTGGCCCATCAGGGCACGGCCCAGGAGTTTAAAGATGAACTCCTCTTTAACATTACCTCCATGCTGGTAAATGAGATGATGTATGGAGGCAGCCTGAAAGACATTTTTCAAAGTGCGTTATTGCTTAACCTGCCCGATTGGTTTGTGAGCGGAGTGGCCATGTATGTGGCCAGAGGATGGACAGCCGAGATGGATGATTATGTACGCCAGATTATAACAACCCGCAACGTTAATAAATTTAATCGCTTTACAGATAAGGAGGCAGCGCTTATTGGACAATCAGCCTGGAATTTTATTGTAGAACGGTACGGTAAAAGCAGTGTTTCAAACATTCTTAATTACACGCGCATAACCCGTAATGAAGAAAAAAGCATTATGATAACCTTGGGAGTAAGTTACACACGCCTGGTGGAAGAATGGCGGCAGTATTATTCCCAGATGGAAAGATCCGTCAGTCAATCGTATATAAAGCAACCCGATTCAACCAAATTCGAGTCGCCTCATAACCGATACACCGAATTTACAACACTAAAAGTAAGCCCGGATGGTCGTTACCTGGCCTATGCAGAGAACGATCGGGGTAGCTACACGGTGAAAGTGCGATCGTTAGAGAATAATAAAGAAACAACTATTCTGCGGGGTGGTAGCCGGGTTATCGGCCAACGGGTTGATAACCGGTTGCCGTTAATCAGTTGGGCTGATGCCAGTACGCTGGGTGTCGTAGCCGTTAAGCGTGGGGAATACACATTCTGGCTATATGATTTAAACACCCGGACAAAATTACCGCGTGAATTGGACCGGTTCGACAATGTTCGAAGCCTTAGTTTCTCGGGCAATGGCCGCTTGGTTATTCTCAGTGCCGATTTCGAAGGGCAGAATGATCTGTTTCTGCTAAGTACCCGCAGAGACCGCCTGCGCAGATTGACCAATGATTTATATGATGATCTGGATCCGGGTTTTATACCTGGTACTAATCGCATTGTGTGGAGTTCAAACCGGGTGAACGATACGCTGCGTACACGCACCAAACCCGTGTTGGGCGATTTAACCGACAATTATAACCTGTTTGTTTATGATTTGGATACAACCAACCAGGTTGTGGCACGTATTACCAATACCCTTAGTAAAGACTACGCACCGGTTGCGCTTAACGACAACATATTTTATTACCTCAGCGACCAGCGCGGCATTATCAACCTGTTTAAGTTCGATAGGACCACCGGCATCTACACCCAGGTTACCAATTATGCAACCAGTATAAGAGAATATGATTTCAATGCCGACCGCGACATGCTGGCTATGATATCCCAGCAACGCCTGCGCGATAATATCTTTATCGATAAGAGTTTTAATCTTAACCGGAATGTATTTACTCCGGCTACCCGAAGAAAAGAGTTGCAACAGGCGCGCATCATTCGTGACCGCAAGCGGCAGGAAGAAAGCAAAAACATGACGATTAAAGACCTGCTCAATGCCCGCCTCAAAGAAACTCAGCTTAAAACTGATTCGCTGCCAATAAAAGATTCAGTGCCCGTCATCAGCGATACTGCTAAAATTACAATCGATTCAACAGCCCTGGTCAAGACTGATACCCTGAAGCCAAGCCAAGAACCTGTTATAAACACTGATAACTATGTTTTTGAAGATGAGGTTATCAAACAACCGCAGCCATCCGAAACTTTTTTAAACCGGTATATGAGAGCCCGCGATAAAAATCGGATTATGGGCCCGTTCCCGTATGAAAGCAAATTCGGCCGCGAGTCTATGGTTACTTCAGCCGTGATTGACCCCTTGCGCGGGTTTGGTTTTCTTATGGAAATACAGATGAACGACATGCTGGAGAATTATCGCTTTTACGGAGGATTAATGACCAGCATTGATCTGCGCAACGGTGATGTATATGGCGAGTTTCAATACCTGCCTTCGTTTATCGATTTCAGCGCCCGTTTCGATAGGAAGGGCATCCGGTGGGAGCCATTCTCGGGCGAAAATATTTATCACTATTCCCTGAACAAATTTGAATTGGGTGCCGCTTTACCGGTATCAGATAGGGTCCGGTTAACGGTAAAACCCTTCGGGGCATTAACCACCGCGGCCTTCCTGGGCGAAACCACCCTGCCCACCCAACCACCCTCGGCACGACCTTCGTCAGAGTATTTTGCGGGTGTAAAATCAGAACTTGTGTATGACAACTCGGTTTCAGTGGCTCTTAATATCATTGAAGGAACCCGCGGAAAAATTACCTATTCCCATTGGGAAGGGCTTGATAACAGCAGCCATAGTTTTAGCCAGGTTTCGGCTGATATACGGCATTATCAGAAAATTTACCGCGAAATTGTTCTGGCTGTCCGGGGTTTTGGTGGAACCTTTTATGGTAAACAACCGAAACATTATTTACTGGGCGGCATGGATAATTGGGTCTTTAATCAAGTTTACCTTGGTGGTACATCCAGCACCGGTGAAGAGAACCCACTCGGAACACAAACACAGAATACCGATTTGCTTTTTGCTGAATTTGTCACCAACCTGCGCGGGTTTGATTACGCTATTCTTTTCGGCAACAACGTTATGCTGATGAATGCCGAATTGCGGGTGCCGCTCTTCCGGGTGTTATCGTCCGCACCCATTACTTCTAACTTTTTCAGAAACATGCAGTTTATTGGCTTTTACGATATTGGCACCAGTTGGTCGGGTAAGCCGCCATTCTCTTCCGGCAACAGTGTAAGTTTCAGGCGCAAACAGGAGGGTAGTTTTGATATCGATATAAAAAATTACCTCAACCCTTGGCTGTACAGTTATGGCTTTGGCATGCGCACCGTTATGTTGGGCTATTATATGAAGTTTGACCTAGCCTGGCCGGTTGAAAATTACCGGGTGGGCAACCCCCGCCTCATGGTTACCCTGGGCTTCGATTTTTAACGGGGTTTTGCCGTATCTTGTTCCGTAAATCAAATCCGTCATGATTAAATCAATGACCGGCTATGGCAGTGTTAGCCTCGATAATGGCCGTGCGCAGGCACAGGCTGAGGTAAAAAGTCTGAATTCAAAATTTCTCGATTTAAGCATCCGCCTTCCTAAATCCTTTACGGAAAGAGAGCTGGAAATCCGTAATCTGGTAAATGAAAAACTGGAGCGCGGCAAAGTAAGTCTTACGGTTGACTTTCAGCGCGTGGCCGACACAGAAATAAAGCAAACCTATAATGAGGCCCTGTTTATTCAGTATTATACTCAACTTAAAAAACTAGCCGACCGGGCCATGGCTTCGTACGAAAACCTGTTTCAACTCGCCCTTTCAGCGCCCGATGTTGTGCAAAACAAACTGGCGGAGGGCGCCAGCGAAGAAGACTGGCACCTGGTGCGAAAGGCCGTTGAGGAAGCGTTGGCAAAGTGTGATGGCTTTCGTGTTACTGAAGGAAAAGTGCTGGAAGGGTGCTTGGTGCAGTATTGCGAATCGATTAGGCAGTCGCTGGCCTATATTGAAAAACTTGATTCGAAGCGCATTGAGAAAATCAGGGAAAAACTGAAAGGAAACATTGAGACATTGTTTGGTGAAGGATATGATGCAAACAGGCTGGAGCAGGAAATTATCTATTATGCCGAAAAGTTCGACATCTATGAAGAACGCGTGCGCCTGAAAGCCCACCTCGATTATTTTTTACAGGTGTTGGCCGAGAAACAATCAAATGGAAAAAAACTGGGTTTCATTTCACAGGAAATCGGCCGGGAGATCAACACCATCGGCAGCAAAGCCAATGATGCGGAAATGCAAAAGCATGTGGTGGCCATGAAGGAGGAGTTGGAGAAGATCAAGGAGCAGTTAAACAATGTGTTGTAGCCAAACACCAAAGTCTGTCCGCTCATGCGCCCGCCTTCCAAACTCTCCAGTGTAATTCTCTACTCCGTTATTTCGGCTGCGTTTATCGGTCCGGGTACCATTACCACGGCCATTACGGCAGGGGTTACGCACCAACTTCAGTTATTGTGGGCGGTTGCACTGGGCACACTGGGCTGCCTTGTGTTACAGGAAGCATCAGCCCGCATTGTTATCAGCAGCGGGTTAAATCTTGGAGAGGCTTCTAAGAAATGTTTCGGCAACAGATGGGGTCAAACACTGATGGTTATTGTTGGTTTAACCGTTATGCTGGGCTGTGCGGCTTATGAAGCAGGTAATATTTTGGGGGCTGTTGCCGGGCTAAACCTGCTGAGTGAGGTGAATACAAAAGCCCTTACTGTATTTATTGCGGTAGCCGCTTTTGTTGTATTGTGGACTAACAAGCGCCAGGTTATTTCGTGGCTGATGACGGTACTGGTAGGCCTGATGGGCGTTGCCTTTTTTATACTTGCTTTTCAGCAGGCATTTTCCGTTACGGATGTACTTAAGCATGCTCTAATTCCTTCTTTTCCTGCCGGCAGTGCATTACTGATTTTGGGGCTTGTGGGTACCACCATTGTGCCGTACAATATCTTTTTAGGATCAGGTATTAGTAAAGGCAAAACCGTTCCGCTGATGCGCATAGGATTAACTGTTTCAGTTCTCGTTGGCGGATTGATTACGGCAGCGATATTGATTGCGGGTACGTCCGTTCAGGCGTTCTCTTCATTTCCCGAACTGGCATTGGCATTAAAAGAAAAGTTGGGCCCGGTGGGCTCGCTGGCATTGGGCGTTGGTTTATTTGCTGCCGGATTTTCTTCGGCTATAACAGCACCATACGCCTCCTCCATCATTGCCTCAACTGTTTTTGGGTGGGATGATCCGCGCAGGCTGCGCCTGGTGTGGGGTGCGGTGTTGCTGACTGGTTTTTTGTTTGGCATCAGTGGCATTAAACCGATACCGGTAATTTTAACCGTACAGGCATTAAACGGACTGATTTTGCCGCTGCTGGTGGCGCTGCTGGTATTTTTGGTTAACTCGAAAGCGTTAATACAGGAAAATTACCGGCAAAGGTTTGTGGCAAACTTTATACTCCTTCTTGTTTTCGGAAGCATTGTGCTGGTTGGCCTGAACCAGGTAGAGAAAGTGTTAATTACCGTGGGATTATGGGAGTCATCGAAGCTGAACCTATTGGCAATTCTTAGCCTGGTGTTAACGGCTATGGTAGGGTTATGGGCGATGAAAAGGCAGGGCGCCACTTGATTCAGTTGGATGTTCAACGGCAGAAAATTGCCGGTGGCCGGGAAAGATTGAATTAATTGAAATTAAGTCATAGTATATTCCAGGTTGTTAGGCGCAGTTTATAGTATCTAATACAACAACAGAAATAAACTACCTGCTAAGAATGCTTTGAAAATATGAATAGATTTATCAAGTACGCATTTGTGGCCACTATATTGATTATTGGCTGGGCTATTGTTGTGTTTAATGGACTATTAAATGGATGGTGGCATAACCCGATTACAAAAAGCAAGGGTACTGTCTCATTTATTACTGCTGTTAAAGAAACTGCAGAAAAGGAATTCGTAGGGAATTTTGCAATGGCAATCATGAAGGATGGCACCGTTGAAAAGGAACTATTCTTTTCTCATAATAAGCCCGTAGATAGAAATACGATTTTTCAGGTTTCATCTCTTTCAAAATTCGTTTCTGCTGTAGGAATAATGAAATTGGTTGAACTTGGAAAGGTTGATTTAGACAATCCTGTAAATCAATACCTGACGAGATGGCAATTGCCACCAGGCGAATTTGATACTGAACAGGTAACTGTTCGGAGATTACTGAGTCATACGGCTGGTTTGACGGATGGGCTTGGATACAGCGGCTTTGAAATCCGGGATTCTGTTCAATCCCTTGAAGAGTCACTCACTAAGGCAAAAGATGCGGATACGGGAATAAGCGGTGAAGTACGTGTTGGAATAGAGCCAAACTCCACCTGGAAATACTCAGGCGGTGGTTTTACGCTTTTACAATTGATAGTGGAAGAAACAAGTGGTCAATCCTTTAACGAATTTATGACTTCCAGTTTATTCAAGCCATTGAATATGACCAGCAGTACTTACATTTTAAGCGATTCACTAAATAGCAGTTTATGTGAGTTCTACAATGCGGATAAAACAAAAGCACCCCATTACTATTACACGTCATTAGCAGCAACTTCACTTTATACTTCATTGGCCGATTTAGAGAAATTTTTTCAAATTTTTCTGGAAGGAAAGAACGGTGAACCAATAGGCAGAGAACAAGTAAAGCCGGAAACGCTTAAGGCAATGAGAGAAGGTCATTGGGACGTAATGGGCGAGGAGATTTACGGCCTAGGCACTATGCTTTACATTGATGTAGAAGATAGCGAATACATTTTTGGACATGACGGAAAGAGCACACCTCCGATAAACACGGCAATAAGAATTAATCCGGTTACGGGTGACGGAATAATAGTTTTGGAAACAGGTAATCCGGATTTGGCTACACGAATTGCCAGTGATTGGGTGTATTTGCAAACCGGAAAAGCAGATACTTTGCTTTTTAGCATGTTGTTGGGAAAAACAACAAAAATTGCGTTAGTCGGAATATTCTTAATCGTACTAGTTGTTAGTGTCGTAGCAAGGGTGCGAAAGAAAACGGCCGCTACCAGGGGCTTGGCATAAAACCATTTGCGCTTGGTTGTCAGTGAAGTGCTTGTAGATCTGCCACCACACTATGCCGCAAGCTGTAACCCTAACTTAACTTCGCCACCATGCTGATGTACCGTTCGGGCACTTCGCCTTTGGTGGCGGTTTGGTAGTCGGTATAACTGCAGGGCACAATGCTGTTGCGGGCATAGCGTTCAAAGCCGCCCGGGTAGGGCACCTCCATCCACCACCGGTCGCTGAACTTGCTCTTGTAAAAGGTAATGGTCTCAGCCTCCACCGGCATGGCCACCACGTATTTCAAAAAGTCGTTGCTCTTAAAGTTCTGTTCCTTTTTGCGGTGGTAGTAGCCTTCAATAAAATACCACACCATGGTGGCAATTACGCTGGCAGTTTTTTTATGGGCATCGTCCAGTTCAGGGTTGTATTCATAAAAACCAACGGAACTCAGTTTTTCATTTTGCCCTGCATACCAGCAAATCTGGCAGGCTTCTTCACCGGTGAGGCCGAAAGGTTGCGCGTTGGCATTGCCGGGGGCATCGGCTGAGCGGATGGCGGTAACATCAAACGACAGCATATCGGCATTGCGGATGACGGGTTCCATCTCCTGCAGGTTGGTGCGCATCTGCCCGATTCGAAATGCTTCGAAGTACAGTTTCTCCAATACCGATACAGAGGCCGGGTCAATCAGGTAAGTCTGGTAAGCCAGGTGTGTATAACCAAACAGGAAGTTGGGTTCGTGCAGCATGATTTTATGAATATGCTGGCGGTTCATCGGTGCCTCCCGGTTTTCATCCAGGTCCAGGAAGGCGTCAATGTTCAGCAGGCTTACCAGTTTATCCATGGTTTCGTACGCGGCATACTGGCCGTAGTCAAGGTCGTGTGAGCCCCCGAGGATCACCGGCAGTACATTGTTTTCGAGCAGCATGCGGCACACCTCGCTCAGGCGGATATAGGTTTCTTCCAGGTCGTGGCCGGGGTTAAGGTTGCCCAGGTCAACCACGCGGTACAGGGCATTTCCTTTCTTCAGGGCATATAGTTTTTTACGTATTTCATCGGCTGCGTTTTTCGTTCCGGTGTTTTCACCGGCTCCGCGGTTCTCGCCAACACCCAGCAGGGCAATGTGGGCATCTTTGTATTCGGGCATTTTGTTGCCGAAGATGCGAATGCTTTTATAAAAAGATGACGTGGAAGTAATGGAGGCGTAAACCGATTCGGGGATGGGAGAGAAGAGAATGGTTAAATCCATGCAGACTATTTTTGAGAAAGATACGAAAGGAAAGAAACAAAAAGGGAGCCGGTCAGGCTCCCTTTTTGATCAGAATCTGTTGAAGATTACCCGCCAAAGTCGTCAAAGCGGATGTTCTCCTTTGGAATACCCATCTCGTCCAGCATCTTCAGTACCGCTGCGTTCATTAACGGGGGTCCGCAGAGATAGTATTCGATATCTTCGGGTGCCGGGTGATTCTTCAGGTAGTTATCGTATAGGCATTGGTGAATAAAGCCCAGGTAGCCATCTCCTTCCCGATCGTCAAGGCTCTTAAGTACTTTCCAATTGTCTTCCGGAAGCGGCTCCGACAAACCGATGTAGAAGCGGAAGTTGGGAAAGTCTTTTTCAATTTTGCGGAAGTGATCAACATAAAATAATTCCTTTTTTGATCGGCCACCGTACCAATAGGAAACCTTGCGGTTGGTTTTTTCGGTGTGGAACAGGTGGAAAATCTGTGCGCGCAGCGGAGCCATGCCGGCACCGCCACCAATGTAGATCATTTCGCGCTGGGTAGGGTTAATATGAAATTCACCGTAAGGTCCTGAAATGGTTACCTTGTCGCCCGGTTTGCGCGAGAACACATAGGATGAACAGATGCCCGGGTTCACGTCCATCCATTTGTTGTTGGCGCGATCCCACGGGGGTGTGGCAATCCGGATGTTGAGCATGATGATGTTGCCTTCGGCCGGATGATTCGCCATGGAATACGCCCGGAAAATGGGCTCATCGTTTTTCATTTTCAAATCCCACAACTTGAATTTGTCCCAATCGCTTTTAAACACATCGGGTTTGTGGCCCAGTTCGGGGTGCGGGGTAATGTCAATGGTTTTGTAGTCAACGGTAATGGCGGGCACATCAATCTGGATATAGCCCCCCGCCTCAAACTTTAAGGTTTCGCCCGGAGGGAGTTTAACAACAAACTCTTTAATAAATGTGGAAACGTTGTAATTCGATACCACTTCGCATTGCCACTTTTTAATGCCAAAAATTTCTTCGGGTATGCGGATGGACATATCCTGTTTTACTTTTACCTGGCACCCCAGCCTTACGTGGTTGGCGCGTTCCTGCCGGCTCAGGTGGCCCAGTTCGGTGGGCAGCACATCGCCACCACCTGATTCAACCACGCATTTGCACATGGCGCAAGTGCCACCGCCCCCGCAGGCAGATGGCAGAAAAATCTTTTGGTTGGAAAGCGTAGTAAGCAGGGAAGAACCGGCTGCCACGGTAATGGCATTCTGGGCATCGCCATTGATAATAATTTTTACCGGCCCCGATTGCACCAGTTGTTTTTGGGCAACCAGCAACAGGGCAACCAGCAACAGGATAATAACGGTAAAGGCAATAATGGACGAGGCAATAATCATAATGAAACCGGTTTACGGGCTACAAATATATTGCGCGTGCCTGTAAAATGACATCCAAAATGCAGTTTTTTCCGGCTTGTTAAACCTTATTTCAGGCCACCAACAATGTATTCGCGTTAACTGTGGCAAGAGCCGGAACAAAATCGGGTTCAGGGGCCAGAATGAATCCAACCCGACTGTCGCTGCTCCAGGTTTTTAATTTGTTGAAAGGGAGCCTCCCGCATAAATACTGGCTGTGGGCCCCGGCATAACCCGATTCAACTTCCTGAAAGTTATTAAGCGGAATCCCTTGTTCGGCAGGCAAGCGCACAAATGTTCTTACAGCGATGTCGTTCGAAAACCGAACGTCACTGTGTTGTTGAAGCTTGCGGTATTCATACCGGTAGCCATACCGCAGTGCTGAAATATCCGAAAGCACGGCTGAGCCCGTAGGGTAACCGCCTGCTCCTTTGCCAATGAATAACTGCTTCTCTGAAAAAGCTCCGCGTACTTGTACGGCATTGTATTCGTTTTGAATGTGCCTTAGTGAATTATCATTTTCAACAAACTGAGGCGCTACAAGCGCATGGATAGCGTTGTCGGTTTTGAATGCGCAAGCCACCAGTTTAACAGCAAGTTTGTTTTCCCGGGCATAATCCAGATCATCTGCGCTTATACGGTCAATACCGATGTTGGTAATATCATCCGGCTTAACAAATACACCGAATGCATGTGCAAGCACAATGGCGAGTTTGTATTTCGGATCGAAGCCGGCCACATCCAGAGTCGGGTCTGACTCAGCAAAGCCAAGCTGTTGCGCTTCGGCCAAGGCTTCGGCATAGCTTTTCTCTTCATTAAAAATTTTGGAAAGGATGTAATTGGTGGAGCCGTTGAAAATTCCGCATACTTCGGTAATCAGGTCGTTATCGTAATATTCTTCCAGGTTACGGATTATCGGGATGCTGCCGCAAACAGCTCCTTCATACAAAACCGACCGGCCATACTGTTGTTGGAGGTGATAGACTTCTTCGAGGTTTTCGGCCAGCATTTTTTTGTTGGCCGTTACCACGTGCTTGCCGTTTTGCAGAGCTTCCTTCAAAATAGCAAAAGCGGCATCTGCATCATCAATCAATTCAACAACCACATCTATTTCCGGGTCATGCAGGATAACGGCTTTATCCAATGTAAAGAATGAATCCGGCAGCGATCGTTTTTTTTCAGGATGCTTTATGCATATCTTTTTTATTTCGGCCTTAATTCCCCGCGTTTCATGAAGTACATGGTATAACCCCTGGCCTACGCAGCCAAACCCAAATAATCCGAGTTTCAATATTTTTCCCATTGCGATGTTGTGTTATGCGTTTACTAATTTTTTTGCTTTTACTCTTTCTATGGCCTGCTTCAGGTCGGCAATCAAATCATGGGCATCCTCAATGCCGCAGGAGAGGCGGATGAGTGAATCAGCCACACCCGACTGCAACCGCTTTTCGCGCGGGATGGATTTGTGTGTCATCTGGGCCGGGTGGCAGATGAGGCTCTTAACACCACCCAGGCTTTCGGCCAGCTTAAAGTATTTTGTTGTGGTAACCAGGTTCACGGCTGCTCCTTCTGTATCGTCTTTAAGGGTGAAAGAAAGAACACCTCCGAACAAGCCGTTCTGTTGCTGTGCAGCAATGGCGTGATTTTTATGAGGAGGCAAACCCGGGTAATACACGTTTTCAATTTCATCGCATTGCGAAAGGAAACGGGCAACCTGCAAGGCCGTATTACATTGCCGTGGAACGCGCAGCGTAACCGTTTCAATGCCGCGGATGGTGAGCCAGCAATCCTGCGGGCCAAGGATGCCGCCTGTGGCGTTTTGAATGAACTTGATTTTTTCGGCCAGTTCTTCGGTTTTCACTACTACCAGCCCGGCTACCAGGTCGGAGTGACCCGCCAGGTATTTCGTTCCGCTGTGGATAACGATGTCGGCACCCAGCGCAAGCGGCTTTTGAGCTACCGGTGAGGCAAAGGTGTTATCAACAACTACCAGAATTTGATTGGCGTGTGCAATGGCAGCAATTTTTTCGATATCCGAAATTTTTAAAGTCGGATTGGTAGGCGACTCCAGCCAGATGAGTTTGGTTTTATCGTTGATGTAATCAATGATGTTTTCGGCATCGGTTGTGTCAACGTAATGGATTTTGATGCCGAATTTTTCATAGATGTGCGTAAACAGCCGGTACGCCCCGCCATAGATGTCATCTACCGCGATGATTTCATCACCGGTTGAAAGCAGTTTGGCTACCGCATCGATGGCGGCAAGGCCGGTGGCGAAAGCAAAGCCTGCCCGGCCGCCTTCCAGCTTGGCGATGATATTTTCCAGTGCCAGCCGGGTGGGATTGTTCGAACGGCCGTAGTCAAACCCTTTGTTTACACCGGGCGCCTGTTGCACGTAGGTGGCGGTTTGGTAAATGGGTACGGAAATGGAGCCGGTTAGTTCGTCAACCGGTACACTGTGAATGATGGAAGTGGTGTTGCTCATGGTAACTGATTTTTTTGGTTTTACATTTTTTTTAAACCACTTACCGAGCAAGGCGTACCGGAACGAGCAAGAAAAAAGCTCTTCCGATAAATCAGAAGAGCTTTGTAATTCAGGTAAAATTATTCAAGCTATAATCTGACTTATCTCTCCCTGATTTCTCAGGGCTGGAGTTGGCACCTTACCGCTGACACGTTGGTCAGGGCAGGTTGTCAAGGCTTCATCGGGCCATTTCCCTCAGCCTTTCTTGATAAGTGAATTGTTAAAGAACGTGTACAAAGATAAACAGAATGTTTTTTAAAAATCCAAAAGCTATTCCGGAAAATGCTTTAAAGCTTGTTAATTTAATAGGGTAAATCCCTCTCACGGCTTATGCAGGCAAACGGGTGTTCGGTGTTGAGTTTAATTTTTATGCTGGGTGTGTACAAGGCTGCCATCTGTCAGGATTACAGCGCATTACGTAATGCTATGGTGGATAATCAACTGAAAGCACGAGGTATCAGATCAGCGGCTGTGCTTGCTGCCATGCGCAAGGTGGAACGCCACCGGTTTGTTCCTGAAAATATTTCTGTCCAGGCATATAACGACAGCGCCTTGCCCATAGGCAAGGGGCAAACCATATCGCAGCCGTACATTGTTGCGTTCATGACGGAAGTACTAAATGTAAAGCCAACCGATAAAGTACTTGAAATCGGCACAGGCTCCGGATACCAGGCGGCCATCCTTGCCGAATTATGCAAGGAAGTATACACCATTGAACTGGAGCCGGTGCTGGGCAACCGTGCCGACAGCCTGTTGAGGCAGTTGAATTACACTAATATTTTTGTACGCATCGGTGATGGCTACCAGGGCTGGCCGGAGGCGGCTCCGTTTGATGCCATTATTGTTACCTGTTCGCCCAGCCACATTCCTAAGCCATTGGAAGAACAACTCAGAGAAGGCGGGCGGATGATTATTCCGGTAGGAGAAGTTTCAGTACAGGAACTTGTTTTGGTAACAAAAGAAAACGGCAAACTGAAGCGCCAAAACCGCCTGCCTGTGTTGTTTGTGCCCATGCGTGATAAACGGGGTAAGCGGTACTGACTGCAGTGTAAAAACTTAACGTTGGTAAAGCTATCAAATGCGGTTTTTAATGGTTACCTTTCTTTTAAACCAAAACCCCACGTGCTATGAAAAATGTGTTAACCGGCTTTGCGGCAGGTGTGCTCCTGTTGCTGGCCATTGCTTACTTTGTTAAACCCACCTGGCTGTGTGGCTCATCAGCCGCTGATGACAGCCGGAAACCGCTTATTTCGCTGGCCGATTTGGCTATGGAGGTAAGCACACGGGAAGGCAATAATCTGGAAACCCTCGTAAAACTTGATAAACAGTTTTACAAAGCTTTGCTGCAGGGGAATAAGGTTGGCGGTATGTACTTTTATTCGCGCCATGGTTCTTGTTGTCCGTGCAGCACAGGGGGTACGAAATGTTGCTCCTGCTCTCAAGGTTCAGGCTTTGGCGTAATGAATAACTCAACTAATCAGGCTTATTTGATTAACCAGGGCATTTATAAGTTTACATCAAATTCAGATCAACAATCTTTTGGTAAAATTCCGCTTGAGGTAAAAGTGATAGATGATGTAAAAATTTTCCTGATCCCTGAATCGTTCGAAGCGGGTAATTATACGGCCAGGTTTGAAGGAAATATTAATATTGAACTGGATATTGCAGTCAACTCGGATAAGACGTTCGATGTGATTGCCGTTCGGTAGTTTGAATTAAAATAGTGCCCAACCTATGAAGTACTGGCCCGCTTGGCTTGTATTTGTTTTTTCTTCATTTTTTGTACAGGCCCAGCATTCCAAAATAAGCAAGTTGCTGGATTCTGCCATGTCAATTTGGTATAGCGATTTTGACAGAACTCAGCAACTTGTTTTAGAAGCCGAAAAATTTTTTACTGACAGCATTGCAACTGTCAATTCTGATCTTATTGATCTATACAAGCTTCGTATTCAATCCTGCCTGGCCTTTTCCCGGTTGCGCCAGATGAATCAATACATTCATGAGCTAGAGAGTTTTCTGATAAAGAATGAACAATACTTTAGTGAAGAGGAAGTAAACAAAATGAAATTGGATATAGCCTTTCCAAAGGCTCAGTATCATCTTGCTATTGGAGAAAATAAGAAAGCGCTGGAATCATTTTTAAACATGAAAGCTGAACTGATGAAATTGCCCCAGGCGCCTGAGGTGTGTTATGAAATTTATTTGCAATCAAACTATATTTCAGCAATACACCGTGATCTTGGTGAATTTGAAGCCTCGGTTAATGAGCAACTGGCCAGCCTATCTTACCTGCTTTGTTCAAAACGGTCAGGCTTTCCTGTTCTTTATCGAAACATAGGGCTCACCTATTTGGAGAAACATGATTTTAATGAGGCTGGTAAATATTTAAAGCGTGCAGAAGATTCTTTAAAGAGCGCTCTTCAACGATGGCCAGAAGAACATGCACGCGTTGCCATCAGTTTATACGAAACGCAAGCAGGGTACTACGAGCGAATCGGACAACCGGATAGCGCCATAATGGCCATGAAGAAAGCACTGTCACTCGTTCCTCTCCGGTCGGTAAACAATCTTTTTAAAGGCAGAATATATTACCGGCTTGGCGCCTTGAATCTGCGTCTTGGGCATCTATACGAAGCGAATAAATACATTGACCGGGCAGAAGCAAATTTCAAAACCCTGGAAGGTGACCAGTTGCATTTAGCACGGACGTATTTACTTAAAGCCGATTGGTTATCCAAAGCAGGCAACTACGTAAAAGCTCTTACCTATTGCGAGCAGGCCGAATTGAAGTTAGCAGTTCGGATTGAATCAGATGCTGCCGGCAACCCCATCACAGCCGGTACACTTTCGAAGAAGGATCTCTTCAACGTCCTGCAGAAAAAGGCGCGGTTGCTCGAGCAGTTCTTTGAACAAACAGGTGAGCATCAGCTGCTTGTCAATGCACTAAATGCGAATCAATTGGCGCTGGCTTTGCTTGATAGTACGGCCAATGAATTTAGCCTGGATAAGGACAAGATTATATTGTCGGAATTAAGTTACAGTGCCTTTGAAGAAGGTATCCGCATGGCCAACCGGCTGTACCTCCTAACGGACGACAAGCAATATCTTGAAAAATGTTTCTGGCTTATGGATAAAAGCAAGGGAATTCTGCTGCTTGAAAACCTCCGGCTGGTAAACCGCTTTTCGGGTATTGAGCCCGAATGGCTGCAACGTGAAAGGGAATTGAAAGCAGAGATGCTTTGGATTGAACAGGAAATTTTTAAGGCGGAGTCGGCCCAAAATAAGGCTGAAGAATTGCAACCGCTGCGCGAACGCTATGGCATACTGAAACGCGATTATGGAGTGTTGGTGAGCCAGTTGAAAAGCCAGGCACCCAACTACTACCGGTTGCGGTTCGATCACTCGGTGGTAACCACACAAATTATTCAGCAGGAGCTACTAAAGCCCGGTGAAGCATTGATTGAATTTTTTTCAGGCGATTCGATACTGGCGGTAGCGGGCTTTACGATCTCGAAAAAATACATGCAGGTAAAACAGCTGCCTCCTGATTTCACAAATCAGGTAAACCGTTTACGGTCAGCCTTGCTAAGGCGCTCGGATGTATCGTTTAAACAAATAGCCACTGCACTGTATGACTTTTTATTGAAAGACTGTTTGGCTGAGCTGGGTCAGGATGTCCATACACTTATCATAATTCCTGATGGGCTGCTTGGGTACATTCCGTTTGAGGTACTCAAGCCATCACTGGATGATAACCGGTATCTTAACGATTATCAGACTATCCATTATGCCCATTCGGCAACCTACCTTGCTGAACAGCGGCAGCGCAGACCCCCTCGATCAAAATACTTTTTTGCCGGCTTTGTAGCATCGGGTAGCCCCGATCAACGTGTTCAACTTGCCACACGCGGTAAGGGATTAGCAGTGTTGAAAGGAGCCGAACATGAAGTGACTTCCATAGCAGAATTGATTCGTTCAAAATTCAACATCTTCAGCCCGGCCGGTAAATCTGATTTCATCAATCATGCTTCTGATTATCATATACTGCACCTGGCCATGCACTCGGTTGTAAACGATGTGAACCCGATGATGTCGGAAATGGTTTTTGCAATGGATTCAACTGGGCAATCACTTACAGCTGGTGAATTGTACGGCATGCAACTGCACTCAGCACTGGCGGTGCTGAGTGCATGCAATACGGGCATGGGCCAGTTGCAGCGGGGTGAGGGCATTATGAGTTTTTCAAGAGCATTTGCGTATGCCGGGGTACCTTCGGCAGTCATTAGTTTATGGAAGGTGCCTGATGAGGCAACTTCGAAAATTATGGTTGGGTTCTACAGGCATTTAAAAAATGGCGAGCCGAAAGATAGGGCGTTGCAGTTGGCGCGCCAGCAGTTTGTGCGCGATAACCCGGAATATGCGCATCCGTTCTTTTGGTCGGGATTTATTTTAACCGGCACAGCCGACCCGATTGAGTTCCCTTCGCAAATTCAGTGGTATTGGTATGTTGTAGCCTTGTTAATAGGGGTTGCCGGTACTTATGTATTGCGTAAACGACTTACGCCAGGCCGTTACCTTTCAGGATTAGCATAAGCTGGCCGGTGTGATAGAGATCGTGATGGATGATGCCGTGAAGCATGGTAAAATACTTGAAAGGCCTGCCCGGAACTTTTTGCCACAATAATTCCTCCGGAGTTTGCTGCAATGCCGCTATCAGCTTTAGTTGACTTTCTTCCAACAACTGAATCGCCTCATCCCAGTTCTTTTGTGCCGGGAAATTTTCTTCATCCGAAAGTTCAAAGTGCTCATCACCCTGCAGTTTTTTAACCACATACTTGCGCCACGCAGCCATGTGGCGGATAAGTTCTTCAGCGGAATGGCTGTTACCCACGCGTAAGGTTGCATGTTCAGGCTTAAGTTTTTCGAGCACCTCTTTTACTGCCGGGCCATGCCACGCGTTCTTTTCGTAGGTGTGTGAAACAAGGTCGATGATTTTCTGAATGTCCGTTTTCATATCAGGTCAGCATGCCGCCATCAACCTGAAGTACCTGGCCGGTAATGTACGATGACATATCAGAAGCAAGAAACACGCAGGCATCGGCAACATCTTCGGGTTTGCCGCCCCGCTTAAGCGGTATGGCATCGCGCCAGCTTTGCACAGTCTTTTCATCCAGCTTGCCGGTCATCTCTGTTTCAATAAACCCGGGAGCAATAGCATTGGAGCGGATGCCGCGCGAACCGAGTTCCAACGCTACTGATTTGGTGAAGCCTATTATACCGGCCTTAGAGGCAGCATAATTAGCCTGCCCTGCATTACCTTTTAAACCCACCACCGATGTCATGTTAATGATGGAGCCACTCTTTTGTTTCATCATCGGTTTGGTAGCAGCCTTTACCGTGTTGAAGCAGGATTTGAGGTTAACATTAATCACTTTATCCCATGCTTCTTCATTGAGGCGCAGCAAGAGGTTATCCATGGTGATACCGGCATTGTTTACAAGCACATCTAACGATCCGAAATCAGCCACCACATCGTTAATCAGTTTTTCGGCCTGGGTATAATCTGAGGCATCGGATCGATACCCCTTGGCTTTGATTCCCTTCGAAGCCAGTTCAGCCTCAAGAGCCTTGCCTTGTTCAACACTGGAAAGGTAGGTGAAGGCAACATTTGCACCTTGCTCAGCAAACCGAAGAGCAATGGCGCGGCCTATTCCTTTTGAGGCGCCAGTAATGAGGGTGGTTTTTCCTGCGAGTAGTTTCATTTATTGCGGGTTAGGATAAAGTCAAAAATAGCCAATTCCATTAAAAAGCCGCATTTGGAAGCGCTTAAGAAGTTATATCTTTGGCCCACTGAAAATTTTCCTTGCTATGTCAAAATACGATGTTCTTGTTATTGGTTCCGGTCCGGGTGGTTATGTTGCCGCTATTCGTGCTTCGCAATTGGGTTTAAAGGTTGGCGTTGTTGAAAAGGCCGAGTTGGGCGGTATCTGCCTGAACTGGGGTTGTATTCCTACAAAAGCGTTATTGAAAAGCGCCAATGTGTTTGAGTACATCAAACATGCAAAAGATTACGGTATTGATGTGAAGGAGGCCAAACCGGATTTAACAGGCATGGTTAGGCGCAGTCGCGAAGTGGCAGCCGGTATGAGCAAGGGTATACAGTTTTTATTTAAGAAAAATAAGATCGATCACATCGCGGGCTTCGGTAAGTTAAAGAAAGGCGGTAAAGTTGAAGTTACCGGCACAGACGGAAAGAAAACTGATTACGAGGCAAAGCATATTATTCTGGCAACGGGCGGCCGTTCGCGCGAATTGCCGGCCCTGAAAATTGACGGCAAGAAAATCATCGGCTATCGCGAGGCAATGGTGCTGGAGCAACAGCCTAAAAAAATGCTGGTGGTAGGCTCGGGCGCTATCGGGGTTGAGTTTGCTTATTTCTACAATGCCATCGGTACCGAAGTAACGATTGTTGAGTTTATGCCCAACATCGTGCCGGTAGAGGATGCGGAGGTTTCAAAAGCGTTGGAGAAGTCATTTAAAAAGTCAGGCATCACCATTTATACGAGTTCGGAGGTAACGGCAGTTGATACCAAAGGCAAGGGCTGTATTTCAACTGTGAAAACGCCAACTGGTGAAATTAAAATCGAATCTGATATTGTCCTGTCGGCCGTAGGCGTTACGGCAAACCTTGAAGGAATAGGACTTGAAGAGGTAGGTGTAAAAACTGATAAAGGCAAGGTAGTGGTTGATGAATTTTATAAAACCAGTGTGCCTGGGGTTTATGCCATTGGTGATATTGTGAAAGGGCAGGCGTTGGCCCATGTGGCTTCGGCCGAAGGCATTATTTGTGTTGAAAAGATTGCCGGTCACAACCCTGAACCACTGGACTACAACAACATCCCCGGATGTACGTACTGCTCACCCGAAATCGCTTCGGTGGGTTACACCGAAGAGGCTGCGAAGAAGGCTGGCTACCAGGTTAAAGTTGGAAAATTTCCGTTTACCGCCTCCGGTAAAGCAAAAGCAGCCGGTGCGCCCGATGGCTTTGTGAAGGTAATATTCGATGCCAGGTATGGCGAGTGGCTGGGCGCTCATTTTATAGGCGCCAACGTTACCGAAATGATTGCCGAAGTGGTTGCAGCCCGGAAACTGGAAACCACCGGCCATGAAATTATAAAAGCGGTGCACCCGCACCCCACCATGAGCGAGGCTGTTATGGAGGCAACTGCTGCAGCTTATGGCGAAGTAATCCACTTATAGCGGCACATTTTTCCTTGCCTGTTTGTTATAGGTTTGGCTCCGTATTGAGGAGTTCAAACAACCCCACCTGGCGTTATTGTTGCCGTACTACTGATGTCAGTTAACCGCTAAAACCGTGCGTTTTGACGGCTTTCCGGATGACATACAGAATCGGTTATGACTATTTAAAGTTTTACTTTAACTTAGTAACCGTTAATTATTATGAAAAAGGGAATTTCAGTTAGCGGAGTTTACAACCGGGCAAAGGATTTTGTGATTCTTTTGGCGCTCTCTGCCCTTGCCTTTGTATTGTTGTCTATACTCGATAACCTGGCACAATGAAAAAAACATTGCCCTTGCGTCATTATTTTAGCCGGGCCCGGCTTTTTGGGTACCTGATGGTGGTCATTTTTATTGCTATCATGGTGTTTCTTACTTATTCCTTTTTACAGTAATTCAATCCGGTAAAAAGTCAGGTTAGTTTTTCGGGCATTTTCAACAATTTGCCATGGCCGGGTTTAATACTTTTGTCTTGCATTGTTACAACCATGAAAGCAGGTAGCGTTATTTTTTTATTTGTCGCGCTGGCCTTATCGGCCTTTTCACAAAAAGCAGATTCCCTACAACAGGCACTGTATCAGCAGGCTTTACAAAAGTTTTCGGCTAAAGACTATCCCGCTGCCATCAATCAATTTACGCAACTCATTAATACCGGCTTTTCCGATAAAGAAGTCTACCTCAAAAGAGGTATAAGCTATTTCCTGCAAAAGGAATATGAAAAGGCCAAAGCTGATTTAGATGAAGCCGCTAAAGCAAGAATAAGTTCGGTAGAGTTGGTTGAGTTCCGTGGTAACACAAAAGCCTATCTTAACGATTACCAGGGGGCATTACCCGATTTGGAACGAGCCATCAGCATGGGAGCAAGCCGCGAAGAAACTTTTGTAAACCTGGCCAACATAAAGTTCAGGATGGAGAACTACCGGGAAGCGATAACTAATTATGATAAAGCGGTAGCCAAAGGAGTTCACGATGCAGTGGTTTACAACAATCGGGGTAAAGCAAAATTTCACCAGCAGGATTACAAAGGCGCTGCCACTGATTTTGACAAAGCGCTTGAACTAAAACCCGGTTACGACAGGGCTTTGGAAAACCGGGCAGAAGTACGATACCTGCTGAAAGACTGGAAAGGATGTATTGAGGACTTAGATAAGCTGATCGCGGCAGGCCGAAGCGATACGGAGTTTTTTCAGAAGTCCGGTGTGGCAAAATACAACCTGAAGGATTATGCAGGGGCTGCCGAGGCGCTGAACAAAGTAGTAACAAAAGGCGTAAAAGATAAAGAGGTGTTCAGCATGCTGGGCATAAGTCTTGCCCGCCAAAACGATTGCCCTAATGCGATGCGCGCTTTAACAGCTGCGATATCCATGGGTGCATCCGATAAAGAAATATTTAGCTTTTTAGGAAAATGTCAGTATCAAAATAAAGAATATCCAGCCGCCATTGAATCATTAAGCCGGGCAATTAACCTGGGCGATAATGCCCCCGACATATTCCTTATGAAGGGCAATGCGCTGTTTAATCAGAAGGATTACGACAATGCGGTTAAAGATCTGGAACGGGCAATAGCCGCAGGCATAAAAGATGCCGAAGCCTTCAGAAATCTGGGTGACATCCGGTTTTTAAAAAATGATTTTACGGGAGCAATAAAGCTGTACGATAATGCCCTTGCACTTGCGGACAAAGATGCTGTTACATTTAACAACCGTGGAATAGCTAAACTGAAGACGAACGATTTACCCGGGGCAATTGCCGATTTTTCGAAAGCGCTGCAAATCAATCCGGATTATTCTAAAGCGTTGCTTAACCGAGGCACGGCCCGTTTTCAAACGTCCGACTTTTCGGGGTGCATTGATGATCTGGAAAAAGCAAAACGAACTGAAGGGGAAACACCGGAAATCCTGCGCATGACAGCCCTTGCTTACTACCATACAAAACAACTGGAGCAGGCAAAAGCAAAGTTGGAACAAGCCATTAAATCGGGCGTTAAAGACAGCAAGGTACTTCTATATGCCGGATACCTTCGCTACGATGCCGGTGATTTTAAAGGAGCGGCCGAGGCACTGACACAGGCCGAGGACAGTAACGAAAAAGAAGACTTGCTTTACAGCAGGCGCGGAAAGGCGTTTTTCCAGTTAAAACAGTTCCCACAAGCTGTTGCCGACCTTCAGAAGATTGCTCAGCAAAGTACCGATGACCGCGAAGTGTATGAAATGCTGGGAATAGCCTATGCATCATTGCAACAAGAAAAAGAAGCCTTGCCTGTTCTGGAGAAGGCAGTAACCATGGGCAGTGCCAATAAGGAAGTTTACTACCAACTCGGCAACATGCGCTTCGGGCAAAATAACTTGCAGGGGGCTGTTCAGGCCTATGATAAAACCATCACATTGGGGGCTAACGATGAAGTAATCTTCAACAATCGGGGTAAAGCAAAACTTATGCTTGGCATGGCAGCCGAATCAATTGAAGATTTTAACCGTGCACTAACGCTTCGAAAGGACTATACTACCGCACTAAAAAACCGCGGAGCAGCAAAATTTCAGTTGAACGATTTCCCGGGAGCAATTGCCGATCTGGCAATTGTTGTTGCCAAAGGAGAGGCCGGACCGGATGAATTCGGTTTGCTAGGAATATCCCGTTTTCAGCAAAAAGATTATAAAACCGCTGTTGCCGATTTAACTAAAGCTATAGAAGGTGGGCGTACCGATTCTCGTTTCTTCGCAGCCCGCGGTTATAGTTTCTTTGAGATGAAGGAATTCGAAAAGGCTATTCCGGATTTAGCTAAAGCCGTTGAAGGAGGTATGCGTACAACGGAACTTTACGAAACTCTGGGAGGTTCGTACTTTAATCTGAAGGACTTCAAAAGCGCCATGCCAAGCCTGGAGCGTGCGGTTGCGCTGGGTGCACAAAATGCGCTGACGTATGATATGCTGGGCGTTTGCAACTACGAAGCTCAACGCTATGACGAAGCCTTGAAAAATTTTAACAGCGCCATCGAAAAAGATCCTAAACTGGCCGCTGCATTTTTTCACCGGGGCGAAGCCCAGTTTCAATTGCGGCTATTACCCGATGCCATCCAGAGTTATTCGCAGGCGGTTTCTCTCGGATTAAAAGATCCGGTGCTCTACAACAACCGGGGTAAAGCCTACCTGGTACAGGAAAATTACAAAGATGCTATCACTGATTTTTCATATGCAATAACCCTTAATCCGCAGTTTGCACGGGCTTACGAGAATAGGGGCCAGGCCTGGTTTAGCAGCGCCCGCTACGACCAGGCCGCCAAAGATTTTCGTGCGGTTGAGAAAATGACCGAAAAGCCAGAGCCCGGTTTGTACCAAATGCTTGCCGACAGCTATTTCAACATGAAGAATTATGTGGTGGCACTGGAGTATTTCAACAAAATCATCGCAGCGAACAATTCTGATAAAGTGGCTTTGTACAAGCGCGGCCGCGTGCTGCTCGAAACGGAGGATTTTCAGGGAGCCATAAAAGATTTTGAGGCCGCCCAGAAGGCAGGCGAAAATTCCGTTCAGTTATACCTGGATAAAGCCCATGCGCACCTTAGTCTGGACGACAGCAAAGCGGCCATTGCCGATTTAACCACGGCCATCAGCCTTGATAAGAATAACGCCAATGCCTACTTTAACCGGGGCATGATTCGGGAAGGCATCCAGGATTTTGAAGGGGCTGTTATTGATTATAATCATGTAATCGCCCTAAACCCCGATGATGGGCTTGCCTACTACAACAGAGCCAACTGCAAGGCTGAATTGGGTGATGTTGGTGCCGGTATCTCCGACCTGGATGATGCCATACGCGTAGAGCCTAAGAATGCCGCGTATTATAAGTTGAGAGGTAATTTCTACTACCAGTTACAGGATAAAACCAAAGCCTGTTTCGATTGGCGCAAAGCAGTTGAATTGGGCGATGCCAAAGCCCGCTACCAAATCGATCAGTACTGTAAAAAGTAGCAGCTGAAAAAATTCGCTCTCCGTTTGGGAATCGGACTTTTCACAAAGGGCTTTATTTTGCCTGTATTCCTGTTTCTTGTTCGCGGCCCGATTTTTGAAATCATCAGTTTTGAATAAAACCTTACGCGTGATGGTTGGTAAACCACATCGCACACCCCACCACGGAACAAGGATTTACTTTTGACTTAACTTTTTAAACTAGAGATTATGAAAACGATCATCACAATCACCATACTGGTTCTATGCGCCAACTGGCTATTTGCCAATGAAATTCTGAACGGACGGGTAACCTCAGTTATTGACGGCAATACACTGGAGGTTGTAACCGGCTCGAACGAATCGTACCGGGTTGTTTTGCAGGGCATTGATAGCCCTGAACTAGGCCAGGAGTTTGGCGAAGAAGCGAAGCTTCACCTGGAGCAGATGATTCTTTCAAAAGAGATTGTTATAGAAATGAAAGGTAAAGACAGGTGGGGTAATTATGTAGCTATTGTTTTTGTGAATGATGTTGATTTGCGCGTTGATTTACTTTCGCGCGGATTGGCTTGGGCGGCTGAAAAGGGCTCTGTGGCCGCGCTGAAAGACATTGAGAACCGGGCGCGAAGCAGAAACATTGGGTTATGGGAACAGCAAGACCCTACTCCTCCGTGGGTGTATCGCAGGCAGCAAACCATGCTGGAGGCGAAAGGAAGTTAATATGGTGATGCCGGGCAACCGGCATTTTTTATCTGTACAGAACGCAGCTAAACAGCTTTACACGTTCATCTGCCGGATTGCAGGCAATTTTTAGCGCACTTTGTAGTTGTTATCTTTGTATGATGTGGAGATACTTTTTGATAGTGATAATACTGGGCGGAAGCCTGAACCTGTATGCGCAAGGGGTGGAGGGGCCAGGTAAAAAGAAAAAGAAGGCAGAAAGCAACCAAAGCCAGTCGCAACCCAGTTCTCTGGAGCCTTACTACCCCTCGAAGAACTACGAGCCTGACAAGAAGAAGCGCGATACGAGATCGGAAAGAAAAATTACTTACGATGCACGCGACAAATTCTACGATCGTATGGAGCAACTCGCCAAACAAGAGCGCAAGCACGAGAAAGAAATGGCAAAGCCGCAAAATTCAGACCCCATGTATTTCGGCCATAAGCGCCCCCCAAAAAAAAGGCCGCCTGAAAAAATGAAATTTTGCAAGGTGTGCGGCATCCGGCATTAACAACAGTATAAATTGTTGATTTCTCCTTGTAACTTGGTCCGATGGACCTTGCCTCCCGCATTGAACATACCAACCTTTCGCCCACCCTTACCATCCGGGAAATTGATAAACTGGTAGAAGACGCCCGTCAGTTCGGTTTTTTTGGTATTTGCGTTCCGCCATTCTGGGTGAAACGTGCAAGTCGCGAAATCGGAAACGATAAGATTGCATTAATAACGGTAGCCGGTTTTCCGTTAGGATATAATATGACCGAAACAAAACTGGATGAAATCAAGCGCGCAATCGATAACGGGGCTGATGAAGTGGATGTAGTATGGAATATCACCGCCTTTAAAACCGGAATACCCTGGACAAAAATTGAGCTGGCCAAATGCTCAAAAGTGCTGCACGATCAGCACAAAATTTTAAAGGTTATCATTGAAACCGCGTATCTTTCAGCAGACGAGATTGTTCGGGCCTGTAAATTATGTGCTGATGCCGGAGTTGATTTTGTAAAAACATCAACCGGGTTTGCTCCGGCAGGTGCGCTTGTTGAAAATGTACGGCTCATACGAAGTTCGCTGCCTCCTGAGGTTGGTATTAAAGCATCGGGAGGAATCAAAACAAAGGAGCAGGCATTGCAAATGATTGAAGCCGGAGCAGACCGATTGGGTACGTCATCAGGAATTGCTATTGTACAAGCAGTATAAATACGGGAGCTATGAATGAATTTTTATCCGAAATTTTTCCGGAGGAATCAGCTATTCCTAAAGTCTATCAGGTGCCGTTTCTTGAGCAGCGCGAATACCTGATTAATGGTGAACTTAAAAAATGGGAGGGCCCGCTTAATCCTGTAGTAAGCCCGGTATTCATAAAGACTCCTGAGGGGCTTCAGCAAAAAATAATTGGCCAAACACCATTGCTTACAGCTTCGGAAGCGCTCAAAGCATTGGATGCTGCTGTCAGTGCCTACCAGCTTGGTCACGGAGTATGGCCGGCCATGTCTGTGGGCGACCGCATAGCACATGTAGAAAAATTTTTAACAAAAATGCGCGAGGTGCGAGGCGAAGTGGTAAACCTGCTGATGTGGGAAATCGGCAAATCGTTAAAAGATTCTGAGAAGGAATTTGATCGCACCTGCGATTACATTGTGGATACTATAAAAGCGGTAAAAGAGTTGGACCGCAGTTCAGCAAAGCTGGTTGAGGAGCAGGGCTTTATGGCGCAGATTAGGCGTGTGCCGTTGGGCGTTGCCCTGTGCATGGGGCCGTTTAATTACCCGCTCAACGAAACCTTCAGCACCTTAATCCCTGCGCTAATTATGGGAAACACAGTAGTATTTAAGCCGGCCAAGTACGGTGTGCTGCTCATCCGGCCTATGCTCGAGGCTTTCCGCGACAGCTTTCCTCCGGGAGTCATTAACATTATTTACGGCAAAGGCCGCGAAACTGTTGGTGCCTTAATGGAGACCGGAAAAATTGATGTGTTTGCCTTCATCGGAACTCACAAGGGAGCTAACGAACTAAAGAAGCTGCACCCAAAACCTCACCGCCTTAAATCCATATTGGGCCTGGATGCCAAAAATCCGGCTATTGTCTTACCCGATGCCGATCTTTCCAATGCAGTAAGCGAATGCCTTACCGGTTCTCTGTCATTCAACGGGCAGCGATGTACCGCCTTAAAGATCGTGTTTGTTCATAAAAAGATCGTTAATGAATTTCTTATTCGCTTTACTGAAGCTGTAAAGAAGCTAAAGCCAGGGATGCCTTGGGACGAAGGTGTTGGCCTGACGCCATTACCTGAGCCCGGCAAGACGGGTTACCTCAACGAACTTGTAGACAATGCAAAACAGCATGGTGCGCGGGTGTTAAATGAAAATGGTGGCCAGGTACTTCATTCCTTCTTCTTTCCGGCCGTGCTGTTTCCTGTAAATGAAAAGATGCGACTCTATTCAGAAGAACAATTTGGGCCGGTAGTGCCGGTTGTGCCTTTCGAGCGGGAAGAAGAAGCGATCAACTACGTGGTAAACTCTAATTACGGACAGCAGGTAAGTATTTTTGGTAATAACAGTAAAACCATTGCCCGCTTTATTGATGCGTTCAACAACCAGGTGGGTCGTATAAACCTCAACACCCAGTCGCAGCGAGGTCCCGACACGTTTCCATTTAACGGGCGGAAAGATTCAGCCGAAGGCACGCTATCGGTAGCCGATGCCCTGCGCGTATTTTCCATTCGTACCGTAGTGGCCACAAAAGCAGTTGATGTAAACAAACAGATTCTTGCCACGATTATCAAAAACCGCGAGTCAGCATTTTTGAGCACCGACTATATTATGTAGCATGAAACATGTCAATTTGCTGGTGAAGGGTCATGTTCAGGGTGTTTTCTTCCGGGCATCTACGCAGGAAGTAGCCGGGCAATTAGGGATAACCGGATTTGTTCGAAATGAACCCGATGGAAATGTTTACATCGAAGCCGAAGGTGGGGAGGAGCAACTGCAGAAATTTATTAAGTGGTGCCGTAAGGGTCCACCGCGTGCGCGGGTTGACAGGATGGAGGTTGTCGAATCAAGCCTGCAGTATTATACAACCTTTGAAGTTAAGCGATAAGAATACCCAGTGAATGTTCGTGTTAAATTTCTGGGCGGTGCCCAAAGTGTTACCGGGTCGAGGTACCTGGTGGAGGCAGGCGATTTCCGTTTTCTGTTCGACTGCGGATTGTTTCAGGGGTTAAAGGATTTACGACTTCGTAACTGGGAAGCGTTTCCTGTTGAACCATCCACCATTGATTGTGTAATTATCAGTCACGCGCACATTGATCACACCGGTTACCTTCCGAAACTGGTGAAGGAAGGATTCAGCGGCCCTATTTATTGTACCCACCCGACAGCCGACCTGATGGAAATTATGCTGATTGATTCAGCTAAACTGCAGGAAGAAGAAACGGAATATGCCCGTCAGAAAGGATATTCCCGCCACGAAGTGCCTAAACCGCTGTACACTGAAGCAGATGCTCAGGCTGTGTTTCCATTGATTAAATCAGTTGGTTATGATGAACGGATTAAGATCAGTAACCATGTTGAATTTATTTTTCGCGATGCCGGGCATTTGCTGGGCTCAGCCATTACGGAAATTTTTGTTCGAGGTGATAACCAGCAGAAGAAAATTGTTTTTTCGGGCGACCTGGGACGGTATCAAACCGAAATGCTTCATCCCCCTTCGGCCATCGAACAGGCCGATGTGTTATTTGTTGAATCAACTTACGGTAACAAAGACAACCCGGATGTTGATCCGAAAGTTGATTTGATGCGCATCGCAAATGAAACCATTAAGCGGGGTGGTGTGCTGTTGATACCCGCTTTTGCGGTAGGCCGCACCCAGGGCCTGCTGTATCACCTTCGTCAGTTGATGAAAGAGAAAAGAATTCCGGATGTGCCGGTGTATATTGACAGCCCCATGGCTGTGTCGTCAACATATCTCTTTTTTAAGCACCCGAAATTCCTGAAAGAGACTTTTAATCTAAAGGAGTTTGTAAAAGAAGTGGAGACAAACATGCTGGTATTTGTACGATCAAATGAACACTCTAAGACGCTTAATTCTATTAAGAAAAATGCCATCATCATCTCATCCAGCGGCATGATGACAGGCGGGCGCGTACTTCACCACCTGTATCATCGGCTTCGTAGAAAAGAAGACACCGTGCTGATTGCCGGTTTCCAGGCCGAAGGAACACGTGGCCGCAGGTTGCTTGATGGGGAAAAGACCATTAAGATTTTCGGTGAACAAGTGCCCGTTGAATGCACCATTGAATACATCAGTTCGATGAGCGGCCATGCCGATATGCCTGAACTCTTTCGCTGGTTAGCCGGATTCAAAAATAAACCAAAAGTGACGTTTACTGTGCATGGCGAAGGAGTCGATCTTCAGGCGTATGCTCAAAACATTCGCGACCGGTTCGGGTGGAATGTTATTGTTCCGCAATATATGGAGAGTGTGCAGTTGTTTGAAGGTATCTGACAGGCTGTTGTTAGTGTTGTAAGGCTTATGCTGATTTTTTCTGAATACCTTTTTGCGGATGAATTTTTACCTCAAAGAAGCCGGTAGCAATAACAGCCAGCCTTTCGCCAATAAAACGGGCCTCCGCTTCCTGCGGAAAGAATACGGTGAGTTCGAGTACGCCCATCAGAAAATTTTTATGCCGGCATAATGTTTTTACCCATTTTTTAAACTCACTTTCCCACTCCTGCTGATAGCGAACAAAGGGCTCTTCACCGCTGAAAATAAACGTCAGTTGATTGTCGCTGTAATACCGGAAGCGAAAAATGCCGGCCAATACGATGTAAAACTCATGTAGTTTTGATGTATCATCCGATTGATGATGTTGAATGCGCTGAACGGTTTCATCAACTACCCCCAACGGGTTGTGTTGCAGCAGGTATTGTATTTTTACAAAATCAACCAGGTAGGAAAGCAGCGGTTTTTCAAGCGATAGTTGTGCTTCTTCGAGAACGTAATTCTTATCCTGCGGAAAAAATTTGCGAAGCACCGGGTTGAAGGTTTTACAAAGATAGAAAACCTTTTTCTAAACAACCACTTGCCCTGTTGCTTGCTATGTGCCGAAACTTTCGGCTTTGGCGCGGTTCAGGTATGCTTCAAATTCAATGGGAGCATCGGCACTGTCAAGCAGGCATCCTTCCGGTATAGGCGGATAGATTTCGGCATAAGTTTTCACCATATTCATGAATACCCTGCGGTACACATGGGTACGGTTTATTTCTTCAGGCCTGCTTAGGCCTGCGCATGAGAGCAACTCAACAAAACTGCCAACGGTGTTTTTGTGGTAATTCGCTACGCGTTGTTTTTTATCTTCAACAACCAGGCCTTTTGTAAAGTATGGATCTTGCGTAGCCACGCCTGTGGGGCAAGTATTTTTGTTGCACTCCAGTGCCTGAATGCACCCGAGGGCCATCATCATGGCGCGGGCGCAGTTGGTAAAATCAGCACCCAAGGCCATAGCCCGTACAATGTGAAAGCCGGTAAGGATTTTTCCGGAGCAATCAATTTTAATATGCTCGCGAATGCCGAATCCGCGCAAAGCGTCATCAACAAAAGCAATCGCATCGAGTAACGGCATACCGACAAAGTTTGAAAATTCCGGTGGCGCGGCACCGGTGCCTCCCTCTCCGCCATCCACCGTAATAAAATCAGGATACGTGTTCAGTTGTACCATGGCTTTGCAGATGCCCAGAAACTCGCTCTTACGTCCGATACACAGCTTAAAGCCGATGGGCTTTCCACCGGAGAGTTCGCGCAGTTGTTTTACAAACTGAATGAGACCGATGGGCGAGTTAAATGCACTATGGTAAGGTGGCGAAAATACAGTGGTGCCGGGCTTAACACCACGAATGGCAGCAATTTCGGGCGTATTCTTTTTGGCAGGAAGTATGCCGCCATGCCCGGGCTTTGCGCCCTGCGAAAGTTTTATTTCAATCATTTTTACTTCAGGACGAAGGGCATTTTTCTGAAATGCCTCCGGAGAAAAATTTCCATGCTCATCGCGCGCACCAAAATAACCGGTACCGATTTGCCAGATTAAATCACCGCCATATTTAAGGTGGTGTGGGCTGATGCCGCCCTCGCCTGTGTTGTGGGCAAATCCGCCAATTTTTGCGCCCGCATTAAGTGCCTCTACCGCATTGCCGCTTAGTGAACCAAAACTCATGGCCGAAATATTCATCACGCTGGCATCATAAGGTTGCTTGCAGTCTTTGTTGCCAACCCGTACGCGCGGGTTGTGATCAATTTTATTGTGATCAAGCGGGCACACCGAGTGGGTCATCCACTCATAGCCCTCGGCATAAACGTTTAACTGCGTGCCGAATGGAATGGTATCGATTTGTTTCTTTGCGCGCTGGTAAATAACTGAACGCTCAATGCGGTTGATGGGTGCGCCATCGGTATCGGATTCGACAAAATACTGCTGAATTTTTGGGCGCATGTCTTCAAACACATAACGCAAGCGTCCCAAGATGGGGAAGTTGCGCCTGATGGCCTGGCGTTTCTGAATCATGTCGGCAACACCCATGTAAATCAGGGGGGCGACTATAACAAATAACAGGAGCACGTCAATCCAGAAGTAACTCCACACCAGTAATAAAGCAGTAACCAGTATGCTTGAAACAATGAATAGCTTTCTCATAGAGGGTTCGGTAAGGCTAACAAGTTATACCGCAGCGCGGAAAACCACAAGCAGATTTTTAGTTGTACCGGATAAAAGCAGGTTTTTTAACAAAACCTGCGCTATACTTTACCTGCAGGTTGGAAGATAATGTTATCCGGAAATGTGAGAGATCCTCAACAACTACCGGAAAGTAGTAACACCTGAGTTCGATGGTTCCGAATACCAGGTTTTCGTTTCGTGTACGAATGCCACCCCCTAACCCAAAGTAGGCCTGCTGCCGAAACAAGTTTTGATTTTGTGGGGCAATCATGGCTGCATCAGCAAACAGCATAGGCGCAATACGGAAACCCAATATGGTAAGCGGGGTGAACAATACACTTTCTGCATGGATGCCAAGGCGTTTGTTACCCAGCAGGCTGTCGGCCCGGAATTGTTTCAGTCCAAATTCGCTGCGTAGCTGTAACGGAAATATGATTGCCGGTTTAAGGATGGTGGTGTAGGTGATAGCGAGGCTATGGCGCAGTTTAAATTGCTTCATGTCGATGATGCGGCTAAACAACGAGGCATTGGCCAGCAGCAAAACATCTTCAACCCGCTCGTTAAAGTAAAATCCACCGGCACTTAATGTAAAAGAAAAGAAGTCGCCATTATTTTGAACAAATGATTTTATCAACTCGGCCCCGAGGTACGGGCGGTTGCGCCCCAGTTGGTTTACTTTACCTGCTAACAGCGTAAGTTGTCTTCCGTAGGGTATGTCTTCGGTTCGTCCGAAGCCAAAGATATAGCGTGTTTTATAAAAGTTTTGGTTAAAGAATGAAACCTCACCCAATAAAAACGATGTGTTATTATAGAGCGGGTTATCCTGCTCCACCACCTGCCACGGTTTATCGCTAAAGTGTTGCTTAAAAGAACGCAAGGCAACAAAATGCCGGTTGCGGTTCTTCATCCTGTTTTTAACTCCAATGTTATAGCCAATCCATAGATCACGTATGCCGTACTGGTATTCACGAAAATCGGCTGACGGTTTATTAAACACATTAACAGACCAATTCTGACTGAACTCGATTCCTCCTGCCATGCGGGTATAGGGCGAGACCAGAGGCCGGTCGAGTCGGAGGAAAACAGCACTCTCGTTTTCCAGCCCGAGGCTTGAGCCATTGTTCAGTTGGGTGTATGATACGGTAGCGTTAATGAAGGTACCTCCCACACTGTTTTTGGAGTATAGAAACTGCGTTCCCAGGGTTGGTTGGCGGTCAGAATCATATAATGCATTTAGTTCGATCCGTTGCCCCAACCCACCCAGGTTGGCATCGTAAATACCGAACCGGTACTTATCGGTTGACGAAGGCGTGAAACTTCCACCCAGGCTAAACACATCACGGGTAACTACAATTACATCCACCGAGTCGCGGCTTCTCCGCACCGGCCGTACGAGGATGGTCGCATCGAGAATAAAATCCAGGTCGCGCAGGTGCCGCTCGTTATCAGCCAGTTTATAAGGATCCAACGGTCTCTTTTCTTTGAAGAACAAATTATCCTTTATTACCTGAACACGCGTATTGGTATGCAGGCTGTTGGCAATGCGGGTAATGTCGTTAACGATTTTTCGTTTGGTCGTGTCGTAAATGCTGCGTTCAAAACCGATTTTCTGTACAATGATTTTACGTATGATACGGCCCTGGTAGGGCATAAAAGCCTGTTCGCTTTTCTGGTTGATGGTGGTGTCTTTCTCGCTGGTGGTTATGCTTCGGATAATTTTCCGGGAGATTTTATTGTTATTCAGGCCATTCTTCCCATTAGGGCTTTGTGCTATGCCAGTTAAAGCACTTAAGATAAGCGTAATAAGGAGGATGTACAGCCTGCGCATACACGTTTGTGCAAACTGCAATTAAAACCTGAAATTTCAGAGTGTAATACTAGCGGGCAGCCGCCTCGTTCAGCAGGTTGCCATAAAACACGGCATTGGTGAACAGCTTGGTAGTTCCAAACCAGAAGGCCCTAAACGCCAGGTTGTCGGTAAACCCGATAACCCGCCCGCGACCGAGGGTTGTAAATCCGCCCATCGAGCTGTTTTTAAGTTTTGCATAATTCGGATTTGAGATGTAGCCGCTTAGTAATGGTGAGGCCCCGTAAACCAATGGATTACCGTACGGATTTTTCGATCTTTCCATAAATAGGTTGTTGTCTTTAAACACTGGCATTTTTGATTGGGTGTATCCATAAAGCAACGGATTGGTCAGGTCAACGGTGGCTTCAAAGATAGCGCCCGGACTTTGCTGTGCACCTCGGTACTCTTCAATATCGGCATAAGCGCGGGGTTGTTCGGATTTCTTATCGGTTGCCGGTTCGTCTTTTTTCATTTCAAATTTTCCAAGCCCGGCTGTGGTAAGCCAGTTCAGGGCATTGTCAAAGCCGATGATCACCCCGCCATTCTGCACCCAGGTCTTCAGCCGTTCTTTGGTGGCATCGGTTATGCCGGAGTAGCTTCCGGCTGGAAAGATGATGGTGTTGTAGCGATTGATGTTGGTACGGTTCAGTACGTCAATCGGTAGTGTGGTAACCGGCATATGCATGCGTACGTCCATCAGGTGCCACAGTTCACCAGCATCATTGGCGCTAACGCCATCACCAACCAGCATGGCAATTTCCGGCTTACGGAGAACCTGGAAGGTGCCACTACCCAGACTTACCCCTTTATAATCAAGACCGGTGTTAAACGAATACACATCAATTCCATCTTTTTCGATGATTTCCCTGATGTAATACTGTATCTGATCGGCTACCTTGCCCTGGTCGGCTACGGTTACCAGCAATGAGCCGCGCTCAAATTTTTTACCTGACGCATGATAGAACGGTTCGGTGGCTACTTTTACCCGGATGCCGTTTTGCAGCAGGCGATTAATGGCACGGGGCGTATAGTAACCATAGGCCTCGAACACATAAGCATATTGTGCTATGTCGCCAATCAGTTTACCGGCCGGCATTTTTATTTCAGTAACTTTTTGCCCCAGCGCGGGTGCCACTTTTAATTCTTCATAATCCAGACCAAAGGCCAGGGGCAGTGTCCAGGTAGAGATGTCGTAAAAAATACTGTCTTTGAATTGGGTTCGCCTTTCAATCATGCCTCTTATGAGTTTGTATTGGGGTTGATTGAGGGGCACCACAAAACTTGATTCAGCATCGAAATTTTTTCCATTAATGGTTTGCGAGGAGGGCAATGTATATACATCGACCTGCTGGCGCACCATAATCTCGGCCAAGTGATATGCCCGCGCCTTATCCTTCGATCCGAATACGATTGCTTTCACCGGATCTTTAGCTGCATCAGCCACTGCATTTTTAAAAAACTCACGTTGGTAGTTCAACAAGTCTTCACGCAAGGCATTGACTGCTTTTAGTGTACTGAGTGCCGTAGTAAACTGATTGCGCACGGTAAAAGCAAAATGAAGTACTCCGTTTACGCTTTCCTGCGCATGCCCGCGCGAACTGGCCTGTTCAAATAAGATGCCGATGGCGCCCTGCACATCCGGAAAGGTTGAGCCTTTGCCGTAATAAAAATCATCATAGCCCTCCTGTGTGTAATAAAACGAGCCGATGTTATCAAGGGCTTTGGCATGGAACTCCCCGATTTTGCGGGTAAGTTCCTGGTTTCGTTCAGGCGTAAGAGGATGTACCCGCGAAGGCACACCGGGTTGAAAAAAGAACGTGGCGTTGGTACCCATTTCATGATGATCGGTAAGCACGTTAGGTTTCCACTGATGGAATTTTTTAATGCGCGCCTGGGACTCGGGCTGCTGCGCCACGAGCCAGTCGCGGTTCAAATCAAACCAGTAGTGATTGGTTCGTCCGCCCGGCCACGGTTCGTTGTGCTCCATATCGGCCGGGTCGGCAGATATAACTTTACTCTTCCGCGAATTAACCCAACTGCTGAAGCGGTGAAGTCCGTCTGGATTGAAACTGGGGTCGAACAGGATGATGGTATTATTCAGGTATTCTTCAATTTCTTTCCCTTCAGCAGCGGCCAGGTGATAGGCCGTTAATAAAGCGGCATTGCTACCGCTGGCTTCGTTGCCATGGATGCTGAATCCCATATAGAATACTGCGGGCATCGTTTTTACATCCAGACCGGCCGAACGGGATGGATCGGTAAGTTGTATGTGCTGGTTGCGTATAACTTCAATGTTCTGATGGTTTTTCGGGCTGGTAATGGTTAACAGTAATAGCGGCCGTGCTTCGTGTGTATAGCCGGTTACTTCGAGGGTAATTCTGTCCGATGCCTTATCCAAGGCATACATATAGTTTACCAGGCGGTCGTGGCTGATGTGCCATTCGCCCACCTCATGCCCGATAACCGATTGGGGGGAGGGTATTGCCGGGTTATACGTAATGCTTTCAGGTAGGTAGTATGATAGATTCGGTTGAGCCTGAGCGGTATTGATTACCAGGCCAAGCAGCAGAAGGAAGCGCAAGGTTTTCATAAGTTTAGAGTTAAAATCAAAGAGAATTATTAACTCAGTATTAAACAAGCAGATAGGTATTTTTTATGCGAGTGGCTATTTAAGCGGTGTTACTTTTTTGTAAACAAAATGTGGAAAGAATTAAAGGTACAGTAAACGCATATGCAGCGTAAACGGATATTTTTGAAGGCTTTTTTATGAAAAACTAAACCAAGTATTTATGAGGAGAATTTTACTACTCGCAACCTTTGCGCTGATAGCCCTGACTGGGGCGATGGGGCAGGGGGTAACAACCGCTTCGATGACCGGAGTTGTTAAGGATACGAAGGGTGAGGCAATACCTGGCGCCAACGTGGTAGCCATTCACAATCCCTCGGGTACACAATACGGTGCAGCCACCCGTGCAGACGGCTACTATAATTTTCCGGCCATGCGTGTTGGCGGGCCGTATACGATTACTGTGACCTTTGTCGGTTACAAGGAAGCGAAAGAAGAAAACGTATATCTGCAACTTGGCCAAACGTTGGTACAGAGCTTTGTACTATTGGATGAGGCAACGGAGCTTTCGGAAGTTGTGATTACCGCTACAAAAGATCCGGTGCTCAACTCCGATAAAATCGGGGCTTCTTCCAACTTCAATACAAACGATATTCAACGACTTCCATCTATCGGTCGCGATTTTCGTGATATCACCCGGTTAACACCACAGGCCGGTGGTAGCGCATTTTCTTTTGGCGGAAGAAGTAATTTGTATAACAACCTTACAATTGACGGTGCAACTGTAAACAATGTGTTCGGTCTGAATCCACTTCCGGCCGGGCAATCAAACACTACTCCGTTTAGCCTTGACGCCATCCAGGAGATGACCGTTTCACTTTCTCCGTATGATGTTCGGCAGGGTAATTTTACAGGTGCAGGCATTAGCGCGGTAACACGTAGTGGAACAAATGACTACTCCGGTTCGGCTTACTACTTCTTCCGCAACGAAGGCTTGGCCGGCAAGAAAGTGGATGGCCAGGAAATCCCTGTTCCTGAATTCAAATTCCAGAACTACGGTGTTCGTATTGGTGGTCCCATCATTAAAAACAAAGCATTCTTCTTTGCCAATATTGAGTGGGAAACACGCACCGACCCCTTTTACACCAACCCGGTTAGGGCAAACAGCAGTGAATCCACTGTCGGAAAAACCCAGGGAACGGATGATAATGATCCGGAAACCGGATTGGCGGGTTTGCGTCAGTTTTTAATTGACAACTACGGTTATGATCCGGGTGTGTATAAGAACTTCACCCGCGAAACCAACAGCTTGCGTTATGTTGTACGGTTGGATTACAACCTGAGCCAGAATCATAAATTAACTGTTCGTGGTAATGCTACTAACGCTTTTCAGGATCAACCACCAAGCGCATCAGGTGGTTTTGTTGGAGGTCCTCCCGGTGGCCGTGGTAACAACAATAACGTGTTGTCGTTTTCATCCTCGTACTACCGCATCAACAACAACCAATATTCAGTAACAGCCGAATTGAACTCCGTGCTCGGTGAAGGCAAGTATTCCAATAATCTCGTTGTTGGATATAGTGCGTTCCGCGATTATCGTGAAAATGCCGGAGGCCAATCTGTTCCTGATTTTCCGTTGGTAGATATAATCGGCCCTAATGGCCAAAACATGACTTCGTTTGGACCTGACCCGTTTACAAAAAACAACCTGCTCAACCAGGATGTAATCCAGATAAACGACAATTTTTCAATCTATAAAAAGAACCATGTAATTACGGTTGGTACGGCCAATGAATTATACAAATTCAAAAACCGCTTTACAGCTATCGTAAATGGGGTTTACCGGTACAACAGTCTAGCTGATTTCTATGCCGATGCCACACCGGCTACTACAGCCACGGCAAGACCTTCGCAATACACGATTCAATACATAGCGGTTCCGGGTGGTGCTGATGCTACAGCCGTTGAGTGGTCGGCCCTTCAGCTTGGTTTCTTTGTGCAGGATGAGTATACTGGAATCAACAAGGTTAAAATAACAGGCGGCTTGAGGGTTGATATTCCAACCTACCTCACCGATTTGCCGGTGAACAATTATGTTAACCAGTTGGACTTCAGAGGTGAACAGTTACGCATTGGTGGTTGGCCCGAAGTAAGGCCGTTGTGGTCGCCCCGCGTAGGTATTAACTGGGATGTTAACGGTGACCGTTCAACCCAGATACGTGGTGGTACGGGCGTGCTTACCGGTCGCGTTCCGTTTGTGTGGCTCTCCAATGCAGTTAGTAACAACGGATTGTACTTTGGTCAATTCAATTCAACAGCCGTTCCGTTTGATGTGACCGGTGATGGATTCCCATACAATTTCTCAACAACTCCTTATGTCGCTACTCCGGAACAATTTGCTGACCTGGATGCCGGAATGCCGGCATTGATAACCAATCCGCTTGACCGGAATTTTGGCAGGCCATCGGTAGTTGCCGGTATTAACACGCTCGCTAAAAACTTCCGCTTCCCGCAAGTATGGCGAAGCAATGTAGCCATTGATCAGAAGCTTCCTTTTGGCATTGTTGGAACGCTGGAATTCATAGTAACCAAAGACATAAATGCAGTATTCATCCGCGATGCCAACATCGCTCCGGCAGTTGCCAAACTGAATGGCGATGGTCGTCCGCTCTTTGGTGCTGTGCCCGGCAATACAACATTGGATCGTGCCATTATTGCCAACGACAGACGTGTACAGGGTGATGTAAGCCAGGCTCTTGTGCTTGACAATACCAATAAAGGCCATCAATGGAGCGTGACTACTCAATTCAGAAAAAGCTTCGGCAGAGACTTTGAACTGTCGCTGGCTTATACATATACCGATGCACGTGAAGTTAACCCGCAGAGCGCTTCAACGGCCGGGAGCATTTTCAGTTCGCAGGCACATGTTAACGGGCCTAACAACCCTGAATTGTCGTATGCCGGAACGTTAACACCCCATCGGGTAATTGCCTATGGATCATATCGTAAGGAGTACGCCAAAAACTTTGCTACTACGTTAGGCTTTAGTCTTGAAGCCCGTTCCGGAAACAATTTTTCATACACCTACCAGGGCGACCCTAACAGCGATGGAATTGCAGGTAACGACCTGATCTATATTCCCAGGAATCAATCTGAAATTGTGTTGAGCACTGGCAGTGCAAATGACACCCGGTCGTTAGATGAAATTTGGACCCAACTTGATAACTACATTAAGCAGGACAAATATCTGAACAGCCGCAGGGGCCAGTTTGCCGAAAGGAATGGTGCAGTGGCTCCGTGGGTGAATTTCCTCAGCCTCAACTTCCTCCAGGATTTTTATATGGATTTCGGTGGAAGAAAACATACGCTTCAGTTTTCAGCCACTATCGAGAACTTCCTGAATATGATAAACTCGGAGTGGGGCCTTATTAAGAACCCCGCACGTACCCAGGTAATACGATTCCTCGGGTATGAGTCTCCTCATACCGCTGGCACGGTAACCGCACCGGTTGATGGTAACGGTAACCCATGGACGGCAACCACAGGAAAGCCCGTGTATACCTTTGATACGAATGCGGATGGCACGGCATTGAGTGATTCATACATTCCGCTACAAACAGTAGGTGGTCGCTGGCAGGTGCAATTTGGTTTCCGTTACATCTTTTAAGCAGCACAGTTATGAAAACAGTTATGATAAAATATATGAATTTGAAAACCCTGGCTAAAGCTTGTGCTTTTTCAATGGTAGCTTTTTGGGCCTGTGAAGATCCTGAATATATTACCGCGGTACCTAACCCACAACCTTCAGGATTCAGCGCTAACTTTTTGTTTGTGAATGTTGCACCTGATGCTCCATCGCTGGACATGTTTGTCAACAACACAAAAACCGGAACCAGTGCAGCATTTGGTACAGGACAGGCCGGTTATACGGCTGTTAAAATTACTTCGAGTGGTGCCGGAGGGCTTACTACCAATACCAATATCCGGGCAAGAGCGACTTCAGGAACAATTGGGGGTGTGCTTGGATCGAGTGACGCGCTATACAGGGCTGGCAATAATAATGCGAACAATTTTTCAGCGATAAATGGTGCGCGGTATTCACTTTTTGCGCTTGATACCATTACACGACCCAAGCCCGTGCGCAAACTCAATGCCTCTAACTTTGGCGACACCACGTTTTTTAACCCGTTAACGGGGGGATACATTTCAGTTGTTGAGAAAGCAGCACTATCGCCCGATCAGAAGGCAAAGGTTGTACCTATTGGTGTAGTTCCTTTAGGTTCAAGTGATCCGGGGGGTGTTCGGTTTTACCTGGTTCGTGATATTTTCCCTGCGTTTACTGCAGGAAATGTAACACAATCCGCTATTAGACTGGTACAGGCTTCACCCCGTAATTACACGCAAGGGCTTTGGGTACGACTGAACCCTGTTACAACCGGATCAATTATTTCATTGGGTTCAAATGTGCCATACATACTGAGTTTCGCCACACCAACAGGAGGCGCTAACTTCAGCCCTTCAGTAGGTTCACGCACTGTTGTTACCACGGCCGTAAACTTTACACTCCAGAATACCAATATTGCTGGTGTTCCTAATGACTATACTGTTGAGGTTGCTACGGATGCCGGCTTCACTAACATTATTCACACCAGTGCCCCCGTGCAGTTCCTTGTTGATAAGGTTTATACGGTGGTTATCCGAGGCGTAGAAGGTGGCACCGGAAACCGTGCGCTCGGTGTTACAGTTGTTCAACACAATTAATCTTGAAAGTCATGAAGAGATATACCAGAATCTATACCATCGTAACGGCCATTGTTGTTGTAAGCCTGGCCTTTGTTGCGGGATGTTCGGAGTTCGAGCAGCCTGAGCCGGCCAGCGGACCAACTATTGTTGAGGTAGCATCCACGCACCCGGATTTAAACATCCTTTTTGCAGCACTCAAACGAACTGGCCTGGCTAGTTCATATAACAATGTAAACTCCGGAAACTTTACAGTTTTTGCACCTCACGATAGCGCCTTTACAGTGTTTTTCAGGGCGCAATTGAATCAACCGGCTCTGGATGAGATTGATGTGATAAACTACATCAATACTACAATGTCCACCACATCAACTGTTACCATAGCCGCATTAACCACCCGACTGAACTACCACATCTTCAGCAGTGAACTGACTTCAGCGCAGATTACCGGAGGCCAGGTGTTTACTACCCAGCAAGGAGCCCGGCTTTCTATTTCAAAAGTCGGTTCGCAGGTGTTGTTAAATGCCAACAATGCCGGTACAGGAGCCGGCAATGGTGCCAAAGTAATAACCACTGATATTGATGCCTCAAATGGGGTAATCCATACAGTTAACAAGGTGCTCAATCCGGTTACAACAGCAAGTGCCATGGCAAGTTTGGGTATTAGCATAAACTACGGAACAAACCCGCCAACTATTACACCTTCATTGGCTGCGGCTGAAGCGGCTGCAGATGGTAACGCGGCTGATTTTGATATCCTGATATATGCCATTATAAAAGGCGAAATGGCAACCACCTTGTTGCCGAACACAACACCGCTCCCGGATTTTACCCTATTCACCGCTAATGATGGCCGGTGGTTGGCCGAGCTTGCTGCCGCGACAGAAGTGGATGCCATTGCCGCATTGAAAGCGATGACAGCAGCTGAAGTAGGAAATAAGGTGAAGAACCAGGTTGTTGCAGGAAGAGTGTTGTCTACTGACTTGAGCAACGGGCAAACAGTAAACACACTTTTGACTGGTAAATCCTTTACCATAACTATTTCAGGATCCACTATTACATTAACCGATGGGGCCAATAACCCCGATGTAACAACAGCTAACATATTGACCAATGCCGGTGTTCTTCATCGCATTGACGATGTATTGAAGTGATCCATTCGTGTATTTTCTTTATAAAAAGAGGCCTACGGGGCCTCTTTTTATTTTATGCTTCTTTCAGTAACTTCCGAATATGCTGCCGCGACTTATTACGTGTACGCTTCCGGTTTTTCTTTTGGTGGTTGCCTGCGGCAGGCTTTCGGATGGAACTGATTCAGTTACCGAAGTAAACATCGATCTGGACGACATACGAAAGCGTGGATTTATAAATGCCTTAGTTGACAATAATTCGTACAGCTATTTTATATATCGCGGCCGCGCAATGGGTTTTGAGTATGAGTTGCTGCGCCTTTTTGCCAACTACCTGCAGGTGGATTTACGAATCAAAATTGAATCGGGCATTGAACAGGCCATCAATCGGCTTAAAAGCGGGGATGGCGATATCCTGGCCTTTCCGCTGGCTATCACCAATGAGCGCACCGGCCGTATAGCATTTACTAAACCGTTGTTTGAAACCTACCAGGTATTGGTACAACGCAAACCCGAAAACTGGCGTACACTCACAGCCGATGAAATCAACCGGCAGGTCGTGCGTAAACCAGCCGGGCTTATTAACCGCGAAGTTTTCGTTAGGCCAAACTCCAGTTTTGAACAGCGCCTGCGTAATTTATCTGCAGAAACCGGAGGAGATATTCTGATTCGCACCGACAGTGCCAACAAAAGCACCGAAGATTTTATAAAAGCAGTTGCCGTAGGTGAAATAGATTATACGGTTGCCGATCAATTTATTGCACAGGTTAGCAAAAGCTATTACCCGAATCTTGACATTGAAACAGTATTAAGCCTGCCCCAGCAAATTGCCTGGTCGGTGCGGAATACGTCCCCTCAGTTGTTACTGGCTTTTAATGAGTGGCTCACGCAAATCAAGAAAGAACCGACTTTTATGGTTATCTATAACCGGTATTTTAAAAATCCGCGAACCTCCCTTATTCGTATGCAAAGCGATTACTCTTCGTTGGGAGGTAATAAAATTTCACCTTATGATGAACTGATTAAGCAGGGTGCTGAAAAACTGGGGTGGGATTGGCGCTTGCTGGCAGCGGTCATTTATCAGGAATCAAAATTTGATCCGGAAGGGGAATCATGGGCAGGTGCCAAAGGATTGATGCAACTGATGCCGGAAACAGCTAAACGCTTTGGCGTCAGCAATCCAAATGATCCAAACCAAAGCATACGCGCAGGTGTAAACTACCTCAAACATCTTGACCAGTACTGGCTAAAAGAAGTAACTGATGAGCAGGAACGCATCCGGTTCGTACTGGCTTCATACAATGCCGGCCTCTCGCACATTATTGATGCCAGAAAACTGACTATTAAATACGGTGGTAATCCGAATGTATGGAGCGAAGTAGAATCTTTCCTGCTTAAAAAATCCAATCCGGCTTATTACAAAGATCCTGTGGTAATGGCCGGCTATTGCAAGTGCGAAGAACCGGTGAATTATGTTAAGGAAATTTTTGAGCGATTCGAGGAATACCAACTTCACATAACCAGTTAACGGTCAGCGGCTTTTCGGGTTATCAATAGCGGTACGCGGAAATTGAGATAAATCAAATAACCTGACGATGCCGTGGAGTGTTTCAAGGTCAATGCGTTCACCGGCAAGTGTTAGGTAAAACCGGTCGGAAATCCCAAGCAGAATTTGTGAAGTGTTGTTGATTTTGTTAAACGATTCCCTCCCGATGCAATCGTTCAGTTCAATGAACCGGCTTATCACCGAATCGTTTTCTATCGTGGGCATATCTTTCCATTTGTTGGTAGCCTGGCTGTACATGATCAGCGCATTGTTGTAGTCGAACAGCAGGATTTTAATTTTGCGTTTGCTTTTGCTGAAAGATTGCTCGGCCAGTGAATAGGAGAGTGTTCCTATTTTTATCAATCGGGTTACAGGTCTGCTCTGGGTAGTAAATCCTTCAATTTCTTTCGGTAAAAGTTTCTTCATCTCTTCAGGCAATAGAACGGGCCGCTCCTGGGCATGAAGGCAGCACCAGGTAATGAAAAACAGAGAGGGAATTAATGAACCGGTACGGGAAGGGTTAAGAATAGGGGATGCCACTCATCCGAAGATAGTAATTAAGTCATATTATCCCAACCGGTTTACAATATCTTCAAGGTTGAAGGTTTCCCATTTTGTTTTAATACCGGGTATTTGCATCACTTCATCCATAATGGCTTTTTGTTTTTGCCCGGTTGCGTAAGCATGCGAGTATCGTAAATCATCACGAAAGGTGACCATGGTGTATAGGGGTATCCACTTGTCGGGGTAGAGTTCGTGTAGCCTGGCTTCTATTTTCTTTCGCAATAGAAAATCTTCATCAGCTACTAGGTCACGCATTTCAACAAAATTATCCAGCGCAAGTTGTGCAATGGCATCGGCATCGGGCTTACGCGAGCGCTCAAATTCAGGCAACACGGTTTTCCAGTTATCTCCATGGTTATCCAGTAGCTCATTGAGTACCCGGCAATCTTCAAAGCCTGCATTCATACCTTGGCCGAAGAAGGGAACAATACCGTGGGCTGCATCGCCAATGAGCAGCGTTTTGTTTCGGTGCCACGGATAGCAATAGATGGTTACCAGCGAAGAAGTAGGGTTATCCCGGAAGTCTTCCTGCAGGGTGGGCATCATGGGAACGGCATCGGCAAAGTGTTTTTCAAAAAAATGCTGAATGGCTTCTGTTGATTTAAGATTGGCAAATGAGTTGGTGCCTTCAAAGGGAAGAAACAGCGTGCACGTAAATGTTTTGTTCGGATTAGGCAATGCAATGAGCATAAAACTTTCGCGTGGCCAGATGTGCAAGGCGTTGGGCTCTATCAGAAATTCACCGGTATCTCCTGCCGGAATGCGCAATTCTTTGTACGCGTGTTCAATGTAAGTTTGTTTAAATTCAAACCGGTCGGTGAGTTGCATAGCCCATCGGACAGCGGAGAAGGCGCCATCGGCCCCGATAATCAGATCGAATGTTTTATGTTTAATCGCCTCGTGGTGCTGGAGGATGAGTTCGGTTTTATCGAAGTTCACACTCAGGCACCGGTGCTCGAAGGTAAAATCAACACCAGCTTTTTCCGCCTCGGTCATCAGCACCATGTTCAGACCTCCGCGCGACACCGAGTTGATAAACTGGCCCTTTTTACCATAGGGCTGAAAGTTGGTTTTGCCTTGTTCATCGTGTACCATCCGGCCGTGCATGGGTATGGCATTTTGCTTCAGCACTTCGGCAAGGCCCACTTCTTCGAGTGCCCGGATGCCGCGGTTGCTTAAGGCCAGGTTAATGGATCGCCCGCCTTCAATTAAGTGTTTGCGCATATCAAGCCTGCGCTCAAATACTGAAACGTTATAACCCCTGCGTGCCAGGTAAATAGACAACAACGAGCCAACAAGCCCGGCACCGATAATCGCAATGTTTTTGATTTCCTTCATAACGGGAGGAAGATACGTGAACAACGTTTTAAAAATACTGACAAAGGTCAGTTAATTTAGATGCCCATCGCCTGGCCAAGGTGTTGGGCAAACATAAAAACTTCTTCAAATGAGTTGTATAACGGCACCGGTGCAACCCGTATCACATCCGGTTCGCGCCAGTCAGCCGAAATGCCGGATGCCACCAGTTTATCAAAAACTTTTCTGCCGCTTTTCTTCATCAGGATGGAAAGCTGACACCCGCGTTCATCCGGATTTGACGGTGTAATGATTACGAATTGATTTTGGGATGGATCAAGTTGTTGCAATAAAAACTCCAGGTAGCCGGTAAGCAGTAAACTTTTTTTGCGTAGCCGTTTTATGCCGGCTTGCTGAAAAATTTCCAGCGAGGCCAGTTGGGGGGCTCCTGAAAGAACCGGAAAATTAGAGAGTTGCCAGCCGTCAACGCCCGGCATGGGCTTGAATCCTTTTCGCATTTTAAAACGCTCGGCTTCGTGGTGGCCCCACCATCCGGCAAAGCGGGGTAAAGAAAAATTGGTTGCGTGGCGTTCATGCACAAAGGTTCCGGCCACACCACCCGGCCCGGAGTTGAGGTATTTGTAACTGCACCACACGGCAAAATCAACATGATCATCGTGAAGCGACAATGGCACATTGCCAATAGCGTGGGCCAGATCAAAGCCGGCATAAGCTCCTGCCCGGTGTGCCGCTTCCGTAAGTTGGCGGATGTTAAAAAACTGGCCCGTGTAATACTGAACACCGCCCAGCACTACAAGTGCAAGCCGGTTGGTATGTTCTGCAATGGTCTGCACGATATCTTCTGTACGCAGGGTGTATTCGCCAGGGCGCGGTGTTAGTTCAATAATTGCATCATTTGGATTCAAGCCATGGTAACGCACCTGCGATTCAAACGCATACTGATCGGATGAGAAGGCGCCTCGTTCAACTATCAACTTAAACCGCTGGGAAGTGGGTTGATAGAAAGACACCATCATTAAATGAAGGTTAACCGTAAGCTGGTTCATGGCTGTTACCTCAATGGGTTTTGCGCCCACAAGTTTGGCCAGCGGCTTCTTAAAAAATTTGTGGTAGTACAGCCAGGGTCTTTTTGATTGAAGATGTCCTTCTACGCCTTGCGTTGCCCAATCCTGCAATTCTTCGTTGATGAACTTTTTTGTTGTGATGGGCTGGAGCCCCAATGAGTTGCCGGTAAAATAGATTACCGGTTTGCCGTTGTGTTTCGGTATCAGAAATTTTTTCCGGAATGTTTTCAGGGGGTCTTGCCGATCCAATTTTTTGGCAAAGGCGAGCGAGTTTTCAAATTTCATGCAGCAAACGTCAGATCAGTAAACATCAAGTTCATCGCGCGAGGGTAACTTGGGAAAGGGCTGGTGCGGTTCAGTTTGGTACCAGTATACCACCGAAGCAATATCATCTTGTAAGGGAAGATACCTGCCGTCTGATCGCCAGCCTAAAGCCTGTATCGTAACTTTCAAATCCTTTTCAAACCGGATGGGATCGGTAATATGCCAACGGTACATGCCAAACCGCTGCATTACTTTGTAGTGGCCATCACCCCGGATGATTTGATGCAATCCTGTATAGGGCCCGGTGTAGGCGGTGTAGTCGGTTACTTCAACCCCGTCAACCACTTTGCGTTTGGTATCCCAGTCGTACGAACCGCAGAAGTAATCTTCGGTGCCGGTGCCGCAAATGGTAGGGAACTCTTTATCGCCATCCATGAAGAACTTTATCTCGCCCTCGCCCCACCAACCATTGTTATGTACTTCCCAGGCCATGTAGGTTCCAACGAAATGCCCTTTGCCTTTAATGTTATCAACCAACACATAATCGGATTTATACGGAAGCCGGTTTACTCTTCGGAATTGGGCATGGAAGTACGCAGCATCGGCTGGTACTTCGGTAAGGATGTAATCAATCTGGTAAAAGAGGGTCATCTCATTATCGCTGAGATTCTCCATCGTGATTTTGCATTTCTTACGGAAAGGCATTGGCCAATAACAATTAAATGCGCTGCCCGGGTTTACTGCCACTGCCAGTGAATTAAGGTGGGCATAGGTGCCCCAGCCCATGCCAAAAAAATCGCCTACCGGTACTTCAACGGAAGGATCGTTTTCGTCATCCCAGTAAAACCGGATGATGGCATGGCGCCAGTTGCCGGTGGGCGTCAGCCAGATGTGCTGGATGGAACCGGGCCCGGTAATTTCGGCCATTGTAAACGTAGTTTTTGATTTTATTTTAACGCTGGGGCTCACTTTCCAGCCTTGGCCTAAATCGCGCGAGGCGCGCGAGCCGGTGCCTTCGGTGGCCATGCCACCCTTACCTTTTTCACCGGTAAAATTTTCGGGCGAGATGGACCGGCTCTTTGCATCGGACAAACGATAAAGTGTTGATAAGTCAGATTCAATGCCGCTGAATTTCTGTGCATGCGTATTTAATGCCAGGCATGCGAACAGAAAGGGGTATAATTTTTTCATGGGTGTTCAAACAAATCGTGCATCCGCTTCCATTACAGTACCGCACTTTTTACAGGTGCGCAAGTCCTTCGATCCGTAAAACTCGCGGAAGCGCGGCAGAAAATCTTTCTCGATGTTTTCGAGGTGAAAGCGGTACTCGTGCAACTTATTGTTGCAGTTGTCGCAATACCATTGCAGGCCGTCAAGAATATTTTCTTCGGGACGTTTGCACTCAATTACTAGTCCAACTGAGCCAGCCGGCCGTTCCGGGCGATGGGGTACGCGGGCAGGGAGTAAAAACATTTCACCTTCTTTTATCGGAATATCTACGGGTTTACCGTCTTCCTGTATGCGGACGTTGATGTTGCCTTCAAGCTGGTAGAAGAGTTCTTCGGTTTCGTTGAAGTGATAATCCTTGCGTGCGTTGGGCCCGCCCACAATCATCACAATGTAATCACCTGCATCGGCATAGAGGTTTTTGTTGCCTACGGGCGGCTTCAGCAAGTCGCGGTTTTCCTGAATCCACTGCTTTAAGTTGAATGGTCTGCGAATAGCCATGGTTTTATGGTTTAATTGAAGTTTGCTAATTTAACCCTGATGATAGCCGCCTGCAAATGGTTTGATAAGAAAGGTGGTTGCATCCTTTTAACCCGTCAAACTAGCATATTAATCTTAAGCCTGCATGAATCTTGATTTAACCGGAAAGCATGCGATTGTGTGCGGAAGTACACAGGGGATCGGCAAAGCTACAGCTATTGAACTGGCCTTGCTTGGTGCTTCGGTTACCCTGATTGCCCGCGATGAGCAAAAGCTGAAACACGTGTGGGGTGAGCTGCATCACTCCGGCCACCAGTTTCACCATCACCTGGCAGTTGATTTCAATCATTCTGAAGAGGTAAAGAATAAAATCGGTGAGTACATGCAAAAGCACACGGTGCACATTCTCGTTAATAATACGGGAGGCCCGCCCGGAGGAGCTGCCATTGATGCGAAGCCCGAGGAGTTTTTGTCAGCATTTAATAACCATCTTATCTGTAATCAAATTATAACGCAGGCGGTGGTGCCATCTATGAAACGAGAAAAGTACGGGCGCGTCATCAACATTATTTCCACTTCGGTAAAAATTCCGATTCGCGGGCTGGGCGTTTCCAACACCATCCGCGGAGCGGTGGCCAACTGGGCAAAAACACTTTCGGTAGAACTCGCGCCTTACGGAATTACCGTAAACAATGTTTTACCGGGTGCAACGCAAACAAGCCGGTTAGATTGGCTGATTAAATCGAAAGCAGAAAAATCGGGACGTTCAGAAGACGACATCCGGAAAGAAATGACATCAGAAATTCCTGCCGGAAGAATTGGCCAGGCCAGCGAGGTGGCTGCCGCCATTGCTTTTCTTGCTTCGCCTGCAGCTGGTTATATTAATGGTATTAACCTGCCGGTTGATGGCGGAAGAACCGGTAGTTTGTAAAGCACTCCCATGAGCCTTACTAAAACCAGTGTTGCCTTTATTTTGTTGCTATGCGCAAGCACTACGTATGGTCAACAGAAAATTATTATAACCGAAAATTTTTCTTCAAATCACCGGGGCTGGTATACGTATGCCGGCAACGGAAATTCAATTTTGGTTAAAGAGGGTGTTTACGAATTTGATACGCCCGAAGGAGGCTGGATCTCCTATATCTTCCCGGCTATCTTTCACGATAAGGATTTCTATGCCGAAGCTGAGTTCACGCAGGTAAATGGTAATGATAACAACGGGTTCGGTTTTATCTGGGGATATGATGCCAACAGCAAACAACTTAACAATTTTGTCGTCTCCCTTAACGGCTACACCAAAGTGTGGGCATCGGACGAAACCCGTGCAGATGCGAAAGACTGGAAAAAAATTGACGGCATAAACGGCATGGGCAAAGCCAACCGGTTGCGTATGGAGCAACGAAGTGGTCAGTTAACCTTTTATGTAAACGGCAAGGAGGTATTCCGCATGAAATCGTTGCCCTGGTATGGTAAAGGCTTCGGGTTTGTTACTTATACCAAAATGAAGATGACCGTTGACAATTTTGTGCTGGCCGGACATACCCGGATTAACCTGCCGGACAAACTTACCACAGGATTAATGAAAGAAAACCTGGGCCCGGAGGTGAATACTCGCTACAATGAAGTTACGCCCAATATTACGGTGGATGGAAAGATGATTTTGTTCACCCGTAAAAACAGCCCGGAGAACCTGGGCGGAACAGACGATGCCTCCGATGTGTGGTACAGCACATCAGCCGATGGCGTTACATGGAGCAAGAGCAAAAACATGCAATCGCCCGTCAATTCAGATAAAGTGAACAACATCACGGCCATTGGGCAGGACAACAACACCATTTTGCTGGCTACCGGCAACGATTTTGAGTTGTTTGAGCGCACCACCAACAGTTGGCGGAGCAAAGGCACGCTGGGTGTGTACTACGAAAATGAGCACCGTTATTTCGAGGCGACTCAATCGGCTGATGGAAAAGCGATTTTGTTTACCGCCAAAAACAAAAAGAGCCTGTTTTATAAAGACAACCTTGAAGAGAAGGACATTTTTGTAACACTGAAAAATGCTCAGGGCAAGTGGAGTGAACCGGTTAACCTGGGTGCCTCCATTAATACCAGCGGCAACGAGGCCTCACCATTTCTGGCGGCCGATGGAAAGACGTTGTACTTTGCTTCGGATGGCCACCCGGGCTATGGCGATATGGATATATTTATGAGCAAACGCCTCGATGACAGTTGGACCCGCTGGAGTACACCCGTAAACCTGGGGCCCGAAATCAATTCGTTTGGGTTTGATGCGTACTACACGTTGCCGGCATCAGGCGATTATGCGTACATGTGCACCAATGCCGGTGGGTTTGGCGAATCGGATATCGTGCGCATCAAACTACCGGAAGTCATCCGCCCTGATCCGGTGGTACTGGTGGTCGGGAAGGTACTCAACGCAAAAACAAAAAAACCGGTGGAAGCCGGCATTGTGTTTGAAAACCTGGTAACCCGCAAAGAAACCGGAGAGGCCATCTCCGATCCGGCAACCGGTGATTACCGGGTGGCGCTTCCCTATGGCGTTAACTACGGATTGCACGCAAAGGCAAAAGGATACCTGTCGGTAAACGAAAACCTGGAGCTGGTGAATGTGCGCACCTATACCGAAATGCAGAAGGACTTGTACCTGGTACCCATTGAAATCGGTGAAGCCATTCAGTTAAACAACGTGTTCTTCGAACAGGGCCGCCCGCTGCTCAAACCCGAATCGTACCCCGAACTCGACAGGCTGGTGCAGATTTTAAAAGATAATCCTACCATGGAAATTGAACTGAGCGGGCATACCGACAATGTGGGCAACCCGAATGCATTACTTACTCTTTCACAGGAGCGGGTAACTACCGTAAAAAATTACCTGGTAAAAAACGGCATTCACGGTTCACGCATTACCGGCAAAGGCTATGGCGCTTCGCAGCCGCTGGTGAAGAACGATACCGAAGAGCACCGCAGAATGAACCGGAGGGTGGAGTTTAAGATTACGAAAAAGTGAATACTTTTGGAGAATGGTAGCTGAACTTAAAAAGGTACTGAAGCAAGTTGAAAACCTGCCGCGTAAAAGGCAGCGTGAACTGGCGACTTTGATTTTGGATGAGATTAAGTGGGATAAGACTTTTGGGGATACACAAGGTGAATTAGAACAACTGGCCGCAGAAGCGGTTGGTGAGTATAAAGCCCGAAAAACAAAGCCTTTAAAAATTGGTTAAGTGCGCTCTGTCACTACTGAAAGATTTCGTAAAGCGTATGAAAACTTACCTTCCACTGTCAAGTTAAAAGCAAGGGAGGCTTATAAGCGATGGATTAGGAACCCATACCACCCTTCGCTGAATTTCAAACAGATTCATAAAACCAAATCGATATACGCTGTCAGGGTAGGGAATTCTTATCGCGCTTTGGGTGTAAAAAACAAGCATACCATGATATGGTTTTGGATTGGTTCTCACGAAGAATACAACAACCTCACTAGTCAACTGTAACATGCAAAAAATTCTGAATTACATTAATGGCGAGTTGGTTGAACCGGTCTCCGGTAAATACCTTGACAACTATAACCCGGCCGAGGGCAAGGTGTACAGCCTGGTACCTGATTCAGCTACAGCAGATGTAAATAATGCCGTTGAAGCAGCACAGCAATCGTTCGAAGCCTGGGCCACCATGCCCGTTGAAAAGCGCTCGGCCACTCTGCAGAAAATTGCCGATTTGATTGACCGCGACCTGGATAAACTGGCGCTGGCCGAAAGTATTGATCAGGGCAAGCCGGTTAAACTGGCCAAAGCCGTGGACATTCCGCGCGCGTCATCCAATATGCGCTTCTTTGCCACGGGCGCCATTCATTTTGCTTCCGAAGCGCATGTTACCGGAAACGAAGCCGTAAACTACACGTTGCGCACGCCCGTTGGTGTGGCCGGATGTATTTCGCCATGGAACCTGCCGTTGTACCTGTTTACCTGGAAAATTGCACCGGCCCTGGCGGCAGGCTGCACGGTAGTGGCCAAACCTTCGGAACTTACCCCGATGACAGCTTATTTATTCTCGCAACTTTGCATGGAGGCCGGTTTGCCGAAAGGCGTACTCAACATTGTGCATGGCCTTGGTCCCAAAGCCGGGCAGGCTATTATTGAGCATCCGGGTGTTCCGGCTATTTCGTTTACGGGTGGAACAGTTACCGGTAAAAAGATTGCTGCAACGGCCGCGCCCATGTTTAAAAAGCTTTCGCTGGAACTGGGCGGAAAAAATCCCAATATTGTTTTTGCCGATTGCAGTTTCGAACAGGCTGTGCGCACGTCTGTTCAGTCGTCCTTCTTCAACCAGGGCGAGATTTGTTTGTGCGGCTCCCGCATTTTTGTTGAACGCAGTTTGTACGATAGGTTCGTTACGGAATTTGTGAAGCTGACCCAAGAATTGGTGGTGGGCGATCCGCTGGAAGAAATGACACGAGTAGGCGCGCTTGTTTCAGAGGCACACATGAACAAGGTGCTTTCGTACATTGAACTGGCAAAAGAAGAAGGCGGAAAAATTGTAACCGGAGGAAAACAGGTAAAACTCAGTGGTCACTGTGCCAACGGATACTTTGTTGAACCTACAGTGATTACCGGGTTGAATGAACAATGCCGCACCAACCAGGAAGAAATTTTCGGACCGATAGTTACCATTATGCCGTTCAATACCGAGGATGAAGTTATAGGATATGCCAACAGCACACCCTATGGGTTATCGGCCACCCTCTGGACGGAAAACCTGACACAGGCCCACCGCGTGGCAGCACGGGTAAAAAGCGGCATCATCTGGATAAACTGCTGGCTCTTCCGCGACCTGCGTACGCCCTTTGGCGGCATGAAGCAAAGCGGGGTAGGGCGCGAGGGCGGCTGGGAAGCACTGCGCTTTTTTACCGAGGCGAAGAATGTGTGTATTAAGCTATAACGGACAGATCCCTCCAGTTTGTTACCACGAACGATTGCCAGTTGTACGATTCGTCACCGCCATAGACAAGGATTTTCTTCGACTTCGGGTTTAGTTTGTTCCAAAAGCGTAAACCTTTAAAATGCTCATCGTTTGCTGTTAAGCCCGATTTAATTTCTACAGCAACAGGTTCGGGATTCGATTCAATAATTACATCAAGTTCATGGCCGCTTACATCACGCCAGTAAAATAAGTTGCTCCGCAAGCCTTGGTTAAACCGGCTCTTTAATAATTCATTAATAATGAAATTTTCGAAAAGCGCCCCACGCATGGCGTGGTACAACAGGGCATCGGCTGACTCTATTCCAAGCAGGTAGCTGGCCAGTCCGGTATCGTAAAAGTAAAGTTTGGGTGATTTAACGATTCTTTTAGAGTAGTTTTTATAATAGGGTTGCAGGAGGTGCACAATGTAACTGGCTTGCATAACCGATAACCACGATTGGGCTGTTTTGTGATCAATGCCGCACTCCATGGCCAGGTTGCTCAGGTTTACCTGTTGCCCGATGCGTGCAGCACATAAGAACATAAACCGTTGAAATGTTGCAAGATCGGTAATGTTTTTAATCTGCCTGACATCCCGTTCAATGTACGTGCGCACATAGGCAGGAAACCAGAATTTTTCATCAACACCTTCATAGGTAACAGGCGGATAACCGCCCCGGTAAATCAGATTATTTAGTTCTATCGGATACTGATGGATTGCTTTAAGTTCGGTATAACTGAAAGGGAGTAAATCAAGGTAACCAATTCGTCCGGCAAGACTTTGTGTTATTTTTTCCAGCATAAGAAAATTATTCGAGCCCGACAGGATAAATTTACCCCGCTCGCTACTTTCGTCCAGTACCTGCTGCAGGTAGTTAAATAATTCAGGTACCCGTTGTGCCTCGTCAATAATTGCACCGGCATTGTAGTGGTGCAAAAACCCCCTTGGATCATCCGCGGCCCGTTGTTGAATTTCCGGATTCTCCAACGAGACGTAACGTTTAGTGGAAAACACCGCTTTTGCCAACGTGGATTTGCCGCTTTGGCGTGGTCCTACAATGGCAACTGCCCTGAACTGCCGGGCCATTTTTTTAAGGGTTTCTGCCGCCTGCCGGGTAATCATTCTGTACGATTGGGATTCTGATTCCCAAAAATACAAAAATTGATTAATCTATTACGTTTAGATGCGAAGAGATAAAACTGGTGAAGCGCTATACTTCTGAAAATTCTTTTTCGAGTTCTGGGGCTACCCCATGAGTTACCTGGAGTTTTCGGTACGGCAGATGATATTGTAAATCATGCCTCCTTACTTTTTCTCTTTCAGCAACACCGCATTAAAGCGGTTTACCGCTTTTCGCTGAAAAAGTGGCTTTCCACACCCCATTGCACCAAGGCCGAATCGGGCCTTTACACAGTTACTTAGTCGTTACCAGGTACCAACGGAACGTAATCTTAGAAATCCGCAATTTGTTGTTTAAGAAATAACTCTATCTGGACAGGGCTCCGTGCCTCCAGAACAACCATGTTGTTTTCGTTGACTAACAAATACAGCGGGATTCCCTCTAAATCGGGTTTAATTAATCCGCTAAGTATCGGATCAACCTCCATACATTGAAGCCAAGATGTCTTATCTTTTTTTAGGGCTTCTTTCCATTGATTTACGGTTTTATCAATGCTTATACCGATGATTGGTATGTTATGCTTACGGAGTTTTGTAGACAAAGGGGGTAATTGATTAATATTAGCCTTTCTGCAAGGTCCACACCAGGATGCCCAGAAATTAATCACCTTGTATTTGCCTGGTATTTGATTAAGGGTCAGATGCCTGCCTTTTATGTCAACCAGTTTAGCGTCAGGCAGGGTAAGCCCCGCTTTGTTCTTTGTAGTAGTAAGATCTTTGCTTTTTAAAGTACGGTAAAGGATAGCATTTGATTGGGGTAATTTATTGATGTAGTTTTCAATCTGCACCGGTTGTAACTGCCCTAAAAAGGCTTCATTTAGGTAATAAATGCCCACTACTAGTAATTCTGGTGTTTGACAGGTATCAAGAACCACTTGCAGTTGTGATTTTAGTAAATCTATTTCTTCTAGTATACGCTTAAAAATTTTCTGTTTTAATTCCTGATTTCTTTCAGGTGATCCGAATTTTAATTGATTAGCCTGATGAAGCAGGGTAGTGATGGGTTGTCTTAAATTCCGTAACTGCAATACTTTACTGTTCACATCGCTCCCGGTCATACTAATCAAGTGATATAGCTCCTCACTGTGGCCTTGTATCAGTAAGTTCTCTTTTTTTTCATACCTGGAAACTACAAGGAATGAATTTTCATTATTACCTGATATGGTTTTGAAATAATTACATCCCTTACACGGCTGACTTACCTGATACAAGACACCCTGGGGGTCAGTGTCAAAAGTATAGGTAAAGTTGCCACTCGTATTAAGGGCAACCGAATCAATTAGCTTGGGCGGCATTAAGCCTATTTTATCGATTCGGGCGATATAAAGTTTATTTTCCCAGTTTTCTGAAGGGGTTATTGTTCCATGCATAGTCAACTGGGCCTGAACAAGGATACTCAATAGTAAGTTGAATCCTAATAAACATAAACGCAGATGCATATGGACTGCAAATTATTAAAGTAATTCTGGTTGAAGGCCTTACAGTAAATGAATTTTATTAAATAGATTTAATAAAATCCAGGAATGAACTTTGGATTTCAACCGTATTGATACCATAGTTGTTGGCTTGCTTTATGAATTTGGCAATATTTTGAGGATAAACCATAACCTTTGAGACGCCTGTTATATCACCTTCATTCTGTAATCGGGGTTGGGGCAAGTCTTCGCATCTGCAAGAGGCTATTCCAAAATAAGTTCCGCAGACTGCTGCTCTGGATGATGAGCAACAAATGCAACAATCTGAAAACCAGCCGCTGGCGCTACAGGAGCGATCTCCATTATCACAGTTGCAACTTGCGGAAAGAGTTAATGGTTTCTGAAGAGCTCTTTCAATATAAGTTGTTAATAAATCCTTTCTGGTCCTATCAAGTTCATTAATAAAATGATTGAAATCCTCAGTGAATTGTCTATATGCCGGACCATTGACCACTTCTATTATCTCAGGAAAATCACTCCAGTTCATTTCTTCCGTACTATTCGGATCGGTACAAGAAAGAAGCAGGCTAATACTAATTAAAGTAAGGTTAATGAACAACTTATTCATAACTTTGAAGTTTTATGATTAGGACTAAACTCAACCCGGTTGCGCACAGGGGTCTTAACAGTAAAAGTATAGCCTTGTTTTTTTTTTTTTTCAAAATGGTTTTGGGTATACCTTACGTGTGTGCTTTTTGTACTAAATTCTTCATTAAAGTTTGCGGTTTACCGTAAAAAACTGAATATCTACACGTTTTCTTTAGCCGGAATGATGTAAGTTTCAGCGCGGTTTTGGTAAGCAGTAAGATATAAGTAGCAAGACATAAGTAGTAAGTATGGTCGGTCTTAACATTCTGCTACTTACATCTTACTACTTAAGTCTTATGTCTTGCGTCTTACTACTCTCGTCTTAAAATGAGTTTCTTCAACATCAGCAACACCTTCTTCGAACTCTGGGGCTATTCCATGAGTGACCCGGAGTTTTTCGGCACGGTGGCCGGTTTGTGGTAATCTTCCGAGCTAACCTTTATTTTCGCTCATTTTTTGGCGCGTCCTTTTGATGATTTCTTTTTTGCGATAAGTTAACAAACGTAGTGGGGTGCCCTCTTTTAGATATAACCTGATCTGATTGAGAATGATAAACCCGTAAAACGGCTTGCTTTGACTATTTCTGAGAGCCAAGCAACACGGCATTAAATCGCTTTACCGCTTTCCGTTGAAAAAGTTTTTCTGCAATATTCAGGGAGAACCCGGCAGCCACCGAACTGAGTACCAACGTGCGTGTTTGGTGGTAATTGACATAGGGCGGCTGGTCGGCTATGAGGTATAACAGGTAAACCGAAAGACCCAGGCGCACCACGGTTTGGCTGGTGCGTAATGTAAGTGCCGTTTTGATGGATTGGTTTACCTGATTGTCATCAACCGCCTGTAAGGGGATAAGCAGTCCGTCAAAGGTTACGCGCTTGCCGTTGAAGTAGTACCTTCCGTTTTCAATGGCAATGGGGTTGAGGTCAAGCGTGATTTGCCGGACGGGAGTTTGAGCGTAAATTTTCAACGAAAACAGTGCACAAACGATCACTTTAAGTGCCGGGTTAACTCTTTTTTTCATTTACCGGTATATTAATTTCCCAGGTGTTATTTATCTGATCGAACAAAATAAGAATCGACACCCTTATAGGTTAAAACCAAAGTATCGCCTTTTACAAGGTAGTAGGATTCAAATGTTCCGTACCCGGCACTTCTTCCCTGCATAGTCATAATAAGCTGATTGCCCCGCGTTTCCCATTTGCATGACGGAACTGATTGTGGCGATTTACTAAATTCTTTGTCTAGTGATGGGGATCTTAGCTTACAAGTACCGCTTGCATTAAACTGATAACTTGCACCTTTTTCAAAATTATTGTCAGGGCGGTTTATTACTCCATTTTTAACATTATAAATAATCTTCCAGGTTCCTACCACCTTGCTATTGTAACGAGGAGGTTCATACAGCAGTTTGCCAAATTTGAATGAAGTACTTGATGATAGTTTTTTCGGCTTTACGGAAAAGTTTTCCTTGCCGGAACTGAGTTGTATAATAAGAGAATCATTTCTGATGTTGCCGGTCAGGTTCCAGAATTTATCGTCATACTTGAACGAGCCGGAAAGTATACCATTGGTAACAGTACCTAAAAGTACAATCTTTTCGGATTTATTTAGATGAATAGTCCCTACGGCTGTGCCGGCAGTTGTCGACAAAACCAGCACATTGTTTTCAGTAACTATTTTACCCTGATAAACGCCCTCAAAATTCTGGGAGGTACCTACATTCAGGTAAAAGTAAGTTAGTAAGTAAAGGGGTATTTTTTTCATGGTTTAAAGAATGTTGCAACAAAATGTACTGCCAGCCTAAAAACGAGGAGTACTGAAAAAAACGAAATAAATACCAATTTGAAAACCTTCTTTTCATCCTGTTTTATTTCCAACAGGCGCTTTGCAAGGACCCAGCAAAAAACCAGGTTAACAACGTTTATTGGTTTTAACAGCCGCTTCAGGTCTTCCCCGGTCGTCCACTCAAACGCAGCAAACAGTTCCGGTAAACTAAACCGGGGAAAGTTATTTAAATCAGCCAGTTGATAGTCAGTTTGGATAAGAATGAACCAGGTAACTTTCAAAACATCCGGAATTATAAAAATGAAACAGGGAAGCAGCACGACCTGAAAAATTTCAACAAAACTGATTTTAATGTTAAAAGCAAAAAATCCGGACATTAAGATAAGCGTGATTACAACCGGTTTCAGCACAGTTAAAACCACAACGCCAACATATTTAAACAGCACAAAGCCAGCTTTGTTTAATTGCTGTAACTGTTCCATGACCGTGCCATGATCAAACCGGGTTATCATGGATTCATAGAGCATTTCATCTGTAACCAAGGTAGTTTCGAGGAAATAAACTAATAGATTAATAATGATTAACAAAACCAGCGTCAATATTGTATGTCGTTGCCTATTTAAATTCATGAAGTAATTACTGGTCACAACGATGATGAACTATGATGAATGTGCTATTCAAAAGATTGAAAAACAGCCGGAAAGTGTAAAAGCCTACCGGCTGTTTAAATAAGGCAACATCTATATGCAGGTTGCCCACTGGTCAAAATAATACCATGCTAAAGAAAACCAGAGGCCCGCTTCAATTAGGTTGTTGCTATTGGCCAAATTCTGGAAGGCGTTAGCTGTTGCAAATCCTAATGCAATGCAATCATTATCGTTTTCTACCATAAAAGTCTGCTCAGTTTGGGCTTTTATGCTCTCGTCCTTATGATGGGCCGAACTAAACGAACACAAAGCCAGCATCAGAGATACCAGTAAGGATAATCCAGATTTTCTCATCGTTTTAAGGGTTTACGGTTAACAATTTAACTCAACCCGGTTGCGCGCGGGGGTCTTAATGGTAAAAGTATAACCTTGTTTTTTTTTTTTTTT
>JAKLJG010000002.1:68573-277773 GCA_023151255.1 Cyclobacteriaceae bacterium
GTTTTTTTTTTTTTTTCAAAATGGTTTGGGGTATATCTTACGCGTGTGCTTTTTGCACTTAATTCTTTACTAAAAGTTTGTCGTTTACCTTAAAAAACTGAATATCCATCCGTTTTCTTTAGCCGGAATGATGTAAGTTTCAGCGCGTTTTTGGTTAAGTAGTAAGACTTAAGTTGCAAGACGTAAGACCAATCATATTTGCTACTTATGTCTTGCATCTTATGACTTACGTTGTGCGTCTTACTACTTTCGTCTTAAAATGAGTTTCTTCGACATCAACAAAATCTTCTTCGAACTCTGGGGCTACCCCATGAGTTACCTGGAGTTTTTCGGCACAGTGGCCGGGTTTGTGGCGGTGTTTCTCGCTTCACGCGCCAACATCTGGAGCTGGCCTGTGGGCATCATCAACGTTACGTTGTTCTTCTTCCTGTTCTACCAGGTGCAGCTTTATCCCGATATGTTCTTGCAGGTTTTCTTTTTTGTAACCAATCTGCTGGGCTGGTGGCGGTGGGCGCATCCTAAACCGTTTGAGGAGGACAGAAAGAAGGAATTGAAAGTAAGCTACATGCCCGCCCGGCAGTTGCTGGTACTCATTATCGTGGGGCTTGCGGGCACCTTTGTGTTCGGCTCGCTGGCCAGCCGGCTGCACGAGTGGTTTCCGGTAATTTTCAGCAGGCCCAGCGCTTTTCCATACCTCGATTCATTTGTTACGGTCATGAGCATCATCACCACCTTTCTCATGATTCAAAAGAAAATTGAAAGCTGGATCATCTGGATTGTAGTGGATGTGGTGGCCACGTATATGTACTATATGAAGGAGATAAAATTTGTGGCCCTCGAATACCTGGTATTTTGTTTTATCGCGGCTTATGGGCTGTGGAACTGGAGGAGGGAGTATTTGAGTTATAAATTTTCTGTTAATCCTTAGGCAGTTTTAGTTCTTATGTTGGTATAACTTGTAAAAAAATCCACCTGTGCAATCAGTTAACAAGAATCCTTACTACCCCGATATACCTATTTTTCTTGTATTGATACCGTTTATTAGCGCTATCAACTATTACCTGACATACACAAATATTAAACTAAATGGATTTCTTTTGTTGACCTTTACTATCGATACCGTTCAGGGGTATTTTGGTTGGTGGGGAGCGCGCAGTTTTATCTTCCATCTCGACAAGAGACTGCCTTATGAAAAAAATCTGGTTAAACGACTCTTTATTCAGGTTGCGGGTACGCTTGTTATCGGTCTTTTCATAATTAGCATTTTGACAGAGGTTGTAAGTCTAATTGCACGAGGACGGACTGTTCCACTCGACTTTTATAGTTTTGATCTGTTTATTATCGGCATCTGGTTTTTGGTGGTGAATGGTATTTACCTTGGAATACATTATTACAAGCGTTACCAGGAATCAGAACTGCAACGCCTTCACGAAAAGCAGATAAGGACGGAGGGCCTGTTCGTTAAACAAGGGAAACAGGAGATTCTGCTCCATTTCCAAAATCTGGAAGGGTTATTTGTGGATGGCGATTATGTTGTGGCCTGTCAGTTGGACGGCAAAAGATTTTACTTAACCCAATCGCTCGATAAAATCGAAAAAGAGATGCCTTCCGAATTTTTCTTCCGGCTCAGCCGGCAATACATCATCCACAGGCAAAGCGTAGTCGGATTTAAACGCATTGAAAACGGGAAGATTTTGGTGCAACTGAAAGCCACTTCCAGATTCCCAGTCGAAATTACGGTAAGCCGGCTGCGGGCTCCGGCATTTAAGAGCTGGTTTCAGCCCTCCTGAAAGATACACTTCACCGTTAAAGCCACTACATCTCGGGGGAAATCCTCAAAAACCTACCACCAAAAGGCTATTTCGGAACATAAATTCGAACCATATCCGGCATGACAGGTGTAACTGGAGAAATGAAATAAGCTAATGCTATGTACACACAAATTGCATTGTTTTTTTTGGGGGTTACCCTCGCTCACCAGGTGAGATCACAATCAGAGGGAAGCCACTACCGCAGTTTCCCCATTATTGTATCTCTACAGTTTCACAACTTGGCTATGCCATTTAAGGACGTGAAATCGAACTTCACCAATGTTGGTTTTGGCCTGGGCACTGAGTTGAGTTACAACAAAAAGGGCACTGTTGTACAACAGTTTATGGTTTCGTGGCACCACAACAGAACAGTTGGCAATGGCATTATGCTTTTCTCGCAGGGCGTGTGGCGGCCTAACATTACTTTCGGAATCTTTGGTGAAGTAAAAGCCGGAGCAGGCTATATGAAGGCCTTTCGACCTGTTGAATCTTTCAGGCAAAATGGTAATGGTGCGTGGGAATCTGTAGGACATAAAGGTAAGGGCATGTTGGTGATTCCCTTTGGTATTTCTTTTGGATATCAATCACCAAGTACAAAAACCTATTTTTCACCATTTATCAGTTATCAGTTCATGTTGTTAAGTGGGTATAACCAAAGTATTCCACTTGTACCTCAAACACTGATCCAGGTTGGTTCAAGAATTCATTTATCAAAATTGGAGAATTAGAATAGTATGAAAGCAGCAGCAATTTTCATCGTACTCATTATGTTAAGTGGATGTTCAAACTATGCGCAGGAAATACCCATCGCATCGTGCATCTTTACGGAAGCCATTAACCCTGGATATTCAAAGGCGGAAGAGCTTCAAGAAGTTATTAGTGAACTGGTCAATAAAGGTGTGCCCGGTACTGCTGTGGCTGTTTATTCCAATGAGGGTTGGTGGGCTGCTGCTGCAGGATTAGCGAAAATAGAAACACGTATACCTATGGAGTTGTGTCAGCTTCAGTATTTGCAAAGTGTAGCGAAAACGTATATGGCAGTGGCTATTCTTAAATTATATGAAGAGGGAAAAATAGATTTGCAGGCGTCTATTGTTCAGTACCTTCCTGAAAAATTTCTTAAGTACCTACCCGATGTGACCACTGTAACAATTAATATGCTGCTGAACCATACTTCCGGTTTGCCTGAATATAATTATCAGCCAAACTATGTCTCCAAACTGTTATCACATCCCAATTATTTTTTTCGTAGTGAAGAATATCTCCAGTTTATCGAAGGCAAACCGCTTAACTTTGCCCCGGGCAGTAAATATTCTTATCGAAATACAAATTACCTGCTGCTGGCATTGATTGCTGATGCAATTACCGGAGATCATGCTGCTTACATTGCAGAAAAGATTTTTGAACCCTTGGGATTAACCAATACATTTTATCGGAATGACACCGGCTACTTGAACTACCCCAACCTGGTAAACAGCTATTGGGATCGGTACAGTGATGGAATTATTGAAAATGTTTCGCGCATGCAGCAGACAAATGTTGCTTCACTGGTGGGAGATGATGGCATTGTGGCTACACCGGTAGATGCCGTAAAGTTTCTGAAGGGATTGGTGGAAGGAAGTATCCTGGCTCCGGCTACCCTGGAGTTAATGAAAACCTGGGTGAACGATAAAGAAGGAAAACCAACGTATGGGTTGGGTTTAGACTATGCCACCTTTGATAGTAAGCCGGCTTATGGACATAGCGGTGGCGGCCTGGGTGCCGGTTGTTACCTGTATTATTTTCCTGAACAGGACATCTATGTGTTCATGGGCATCAATCTGGGTACCGTGACGGAAGGGCCCATCTTAACCAATGCAGAAGACACCGTTGATAAGTTTTTTGAAGTATTGTTGAGGGAATAGAGATTAAAGATGGCAACAGAAGTTTGAAGTATTTTCTTATTTCTGGTTTAGTACTTTTGCCTTGATACCTCTTTTTGTGATCAACGAAACATTACTTATCTGTTTCTACGGCCCCGAAAGCACGGGCAAAACCATGATGGCCAAAAAAATGGCTGAGCACTACAAAACCCAGTGGGTGCCTGAGGTGGCGCGCGAACTAATTACATCTAACTCGTTTAACCGCGAAGACATCATCACCATCGGCCGGGCACAAACCGAGCGGATTTTTCAGAAGGCACGCAAGGCAAACAAAATTCTTTTCTGCGATACCGATCTGATTACCACACAGATTTACTCGCGCCATTACCTGGGGGTGGTGCCTCCGGTTTTGTATGAACTGGAAAAAATGGTTGAATATGATCGCTACTTCCTGTTTGATGTGGATGTACCCTGGGTGAGTGATGGCCTGCGCGATATCGGGGAAGAAGACAAGCGCAAACAGATGTTCGAAATTTTTAAGTCGGAGTTAGACCGCAGGCGAATTACCTATTTGCTCGTTCAGGGTGATTGGGAAGAACGCGAAAAAATCATTCATGGTGAAGTGCAAAACCTGATGCGCAACGCTAACCATTAGCCATTTTTCCTGTTCGGTAGCCCCAGCCCGCGTAATAAAAAATATAGAGGTAACACGGCAGCACGCACCAGAAGAAAGCGGCCTGCGAACTGAGCGCAGCGCCATCCGGATCAACAAGATGCCCATAAATCTGCGGGATAATGGCCCCTCCGGCAATACCCATAATCAAAAGTGCCGAACCGATTTTGGTGAACCGGCCAAGGCCGTCAATAGCCAGTGGAAAAATAGCCGGCCACATCAAGGCGTTGGCCAACCCCAGCAAGGCGATAAACAGAATGCTGATGTACCCGGTTGTGAAATAAGCCAGCGTTGCAAACACTACTCCGGTTATGGCCGAATACTTCAGCGCATCCTGTTGCCGGATGTACTTTGGAATGGTCATAATGCCGATGATGTACCCCACCACCATCGACCACAAGGTGTATGATGTAAAATTTTTAGTCTCGTCCAGGCTCATGCCCAGGGCCTTTCCGTACGGGCCGATAACATCGCCTGCCATTACTTCGGCACCCACATATACAAAAATGCATAGCGCCCCGAGCAACAGGTGCGGAAACTGAAAGATGCTGGTCTTGCCGGTAGCTGACTGATTTTCTTTATCTTCTTTTTCAGTCTCAATTTCCGGAAGCGATGAAAACCAGATCATCAGCGCCAACAAGCAAAGTACCAAGGCCATGATGATGTAGGGCATAACAATGCGCTGCGCCAGCGAGTGCATGAGTTCAATCTTTACCTGTTCATCGGTAGCCGAAAGAATCTGCGATTCAATTTCCGAGGCTCCGCTCAGCACAATGGCACTCAGTATCAGCGGACTCAGCGCACCGGCTACTTTATTGCAAATACCCATAATCGAGATGCGTTTTGCTGCCGATTCAATGGGGCCGATGATGGAGATGTATGGGTTGGAGGCTGTTTGAAGAATGGACAACCCCATACCTTGTACAAACAAACCCGTTAAGAACAATCCAAAGCTGCGCGAATTAGCTGCAGGGATAAAAAGCAGTGCTCCAACTGCCATCACCACCAGGCCCAGGGCCATGCCTTTTTTAAAACCGGTTTTATTGAGTATGAAGGATGACGGAATGGCCAGGAAAAAATAGGCCATATAAAAAGCAAACGTAACCAGCAACGCCTGGCCATCGGTTTTCAGTCCGCAGGCCAGCTTTAAGAAGGGTATGAGCGTGCCGTTAAGCCAGGTAACAAACCCGAAAATGAAAAACAAGATACCGATTATGACGATTGAGTAGGTATAATGATTGCCCTTTTGCTGCATACCGTTATTTTTGATTGCAAATAATTTCCGAGTATACAGTAAAATCAACAAAGCACAAATGAGCGCACCCCGTAAATTAACCTTGCTGGTACTGGCGGCCGGTATAGGCAGCCGCTATGGCGGCATTAAACAGATTGACGGCTTTGGTCCGAATGGCGAAACCATTATGGACTACTCGCTGTACGATGCTATCCGTGCTGGGTTTACCAAAGTGGTTTTCATTGTGCGCGATGAAATCCTGGAAATCGTGAAAGAGAAATTCCTGCCCAAACTAAAAGGCAAAGTTGACGTGGAGTTTGTCATTCAATCAATGGATAAACTGGTTCCGAAAGAGTTTCAGAATCCGGAACGAAAAAAACCCTGGGGTACCGGCCATGCCATGCTTTGTGCAAAAGATGTGATTCACGAACCCTTTGCCGTTATCAATGCCGATGATTTTTATGGACGGGCGGCCTTTAAGAATGTGGCCGATTTTTTCAACACCCCCCTTAATCCTCCCTCCAGGGGAGAAATGCAGGGCGACATTCATGCATTAGTCGGCTATACATTAAAGAATGTGCTTTCTGATTACGGTAGCGTTTCGCGTGGGGTGGGCGAAGAGGATGCGAACGGATTTCTTACCTCGGTGGTGGAACGCAAAACCATTGTGAAGGAAAACGGAAAAATCATTGCCAAGGAACCCGAGAGTGATATTGTGATGAACCCTGAGGCGAAAACCTCCATGAACTTCTGGGGATTTCATCCCTCCATTTTTCCTGTTTCTGAAAAATTGTTCAATGAATTTTTAAAGAACAATTATCAGGATGTAAAGGCCGAGTTTTTCATTCCTATCATCGCCAACTCGCTGGTGAAAAGCGGGGAAGGAAAAATAAAAGTTATTTCCGGTGGGGATATCTGGTTTGGCGTAACCTACCAGGAAGATAAAGAAGAAGTGGTGGGTAAAATCAGGGAGTTAATCGCGAAGGGGGATTATCCTGAGAAGCTATGGTAGCGAAGGTCTCCGGTTGCCTGTAACCGGTCACAGGCAACCGGCAAACCCGTTTAAAATTGCTCTAATCTCGAAAAGAAAAAGTTTCCTTCAATCTCGGCATTTGCATCGCTGTCGGAACCGTGAATGGCATTGGCTTCGATGGATTTGGCAAACAGGTTGCGAATAGTACCCGGTGCCGCCTTTTGCGGATCGGTTGAGCCGATAAGTGTTCTAAAATCTTCTACGGCATTTTCTTTCTCCAGGATCATCGGCACGATGGGGCCGGAGGACATATAGTTGCACAGGTCGTTATAAAACGGCCGCTCTTTATGGATAGCATAAAACTGGCCTGCGCGTTCTTTGGTTAACAAGGTTTTTTTCATCGCTACAATCCGAAAGCCCGCCTCTTCAATCATTTTTGTAATTGCTCCGGTATTACCGGCCGATACCGCATCGGGCTTAATCATGGTAAATGTTCTGTTTCCTGCCATTGTATTATTATTTTCAACTTTTCGGGCGCAAAAATAAGGGTTATTCCATGAAAACCGCCTGGTGTGGATAAAAACTCAAATCCGGCAATTCCTCCTTATTTTTGCCCCTTGTCGCCAAACCCTTGATGAAGAATTTAAGCGTGTTCAAGCAGTTTATGAGCCAGCCGCGCAGGGTGGTTATTGTTACTCACTATAAACCCGATGCCGATGCACTAGGCTCTTCGCTTGGGTTGTGGGGTTATCTTGTCAACTGCGGGCACACTGCACAGGTTATTACTCCAAGCGATTACCCGGCTTTTCTGCACTGGATGCCGGGCCACGATAAGGTGTTGATTGATGGTATAATGAGCAAACAGGCCATTGCCGGTTATTTCGAAAATGCCGACATCATTTTTTGCCTCGATTTTTCATCGTTGAGCCGAATCAATAACCTGGGCGATGTCGTACGAAAATCTCCGGCAAAGAAAGTGTTGATTGACCATCACCTGGAACCGGAACATTTTGCTGATTTTGAACAGTGGGATTCCAAGGCCGCTTCAACTGCGGGCCTGGTGTATGAGTTAATAATTGAGCTGGGCCATCGCGAAAAAATTACACCGGCCATTGCCGATTGCCTGTATGCCGGCCTGATGACCGATACGGGCGGATTCAGGCATAACAACACCAGGCGCGAAGAATTTATGATTGCCTCTGATTTGGTTTCGCTTGGCGCCAACCCAACAAAAGTTTCTAAATTGATTTACGATACCAATACACTTGATCGGCTTCGGTTAATGGGATTTGTACTAAGCGAAAAGCTTATTGTATTGCCCGAATTCAATACGGCTTACATGACCTTGTCGCAACAGGAACTGAAGCGATTCGGCTCACAAACCGGTGACACCGAAGGGTTTGTAAACTACGGCCTGTCTATTAAAGGCATCAGGCTGTCGGTAATGATATATGAGCGAAGTGATGAAATCAAACTCTCGTTTCGTTCACTTGGTAATTTTTCAGTGAATGAACTGGCCCGCAAATACTTTGATGGCGGAGGCCACAAAAATGCTGCTGGCGGCTCCAGCAAACTCTCTCTGCAGGCCACTACACAAAAATTCTTAGATTTGCTGCCCGAATACAAACCGCAGCTCGCTGCTGCTGATGATTCTGAATATTAACCTGATTATCCTTATTAAATCCAACCACATGAGAAACACCATTTTTGCTTGCTGCCTGGCCGCTTTACTGGCAGGTTGTTCTGAAACCGTTAAAGAAACCCCCAGCGGACTTAAATATAAAGTGATTAAAAGCGGTGATGGCGTGCGGGCCCGGGTAGGCGAATTCCTGGTTTTTGATTATGCCCTAACCGACTCGAAAGATTCGGTATGGACCAGCACCATCGAAAACGGTTTTCCTTCTGCTTACATGGTTAACGACAGCAGCGCCATCCCGCAGGAGAACGGCATCATCCAGATGCTGCGCCAACTCTCAAAAGGAGATAGTGTTGTGGTGGATATCTCCATTTCCGAGTTCTTTAAGAAACTCAGCCGCAGGCCCATTCCCGAAAACCTGGACAGCACCCTGATGATGCGTTACCAGTTCCGAGTGAATGAAATTATGAACAAAGAAAAATTCATGACCTACGAACAGGAGCTGATGAACAACTTCCTGATCAATCAACTGAAAAAGGATACGCGGAAAATTGATGCGTACCTGAATGAAAAGGGTATTAAAGCCGATACGCTTCCATCGGGTTTGCGGTATGTTATTACCTCGCCCGGAACAGGCGAGACCGCCAAGTCCGGACAAACGGTTAAGGTAAACTATACCGGCTACCTGTTAAACGGTCCGTATTTTGATTCGAGCATTCAATCGGTTGCCGAAGAAAAAAATCTTTATGTTCCGGGCCGTACGTACGGCCCCTATGAAGTAACTATCGATCAATCCAGCGTAATACAGGGCTGGCACGATGCACTTAAAACGATGAACAAAGGAGCAAAGGGCACCTTCTACATCCCATCAACACTTGCCTATGGCCCGCAGCAACGAAGTGCAGTAATTAAGCCCAATTCCATCCTGGTGTTCGAACTGGAGATGGTTGACATTGCCAACTAACCATGCGGGTTGTATTCATTCTGACCGGATTTGTTGCATTACTGGTTAGTTGCCGTGAGGAGGATTGTACTACCCGCGTGGCGCAGTCGCGGCTGGATGCCGTAAACCAGGCAAAACTAGAACAGGATGTTGCCATTATTGATGCCTACCTTGATGGAGAGGGTATTACCGCAGTGCAGGATCCAACCGGTATGCGCTACGTAATAACCCAGGAGGGGACCGGAACGAAGCCATGCCTAGAGTCCAGCATTACGTTTAAATACAAAGGCATGTTGCTTAGTGGCGGCTCGGTATTCGATGAAAACTCCACCGGGCTTACTTATCCGCTAAAGAACCTCATTCTTGGGTGGCAAATTGTGTTGCCTCAGTTAAAAGCAGGCACAAAAGCAACGTTATACATTCCGTCAGGCTATGGGTATGGTTCCAGTTCGCTGCCGGGCATTCCGGCAAACTCAAACCTTATTTTTGAGATCGAACTTGTGTCGGTTTAGCCTGTGAAAACAATTGTTTTTGCCACCAATAACCGGCATAAGCTGGAGGAAGTACGGCAGTTACTTGATTCTCCCCTGCAAGTCCATTCATTGGCGGAAATCGGTTGCGTGGAAGAGTTGCCTGAAACACAAAATACCCTTGAAGGAAATGCTCTTCAAAAAGCACAATACGTTTTTGAAAAATTCAAAACCCCTTGTTTTGCCGATGACACCGGCCTGGAGGTTGATGCCTTGAAGGGTGAACCCGGAGTTTACTCAGCCCGCTTTGCTGGTGAGCACAAGAGCAGCGATGACAATATCAATCTGTTGCTCGAAAAACTTAAAGGACAATCAAACCGACAGGCACAATTCAGGTGCATCATTGTGCTCGTTGAAGAGAAGGGCGTGAAATTTTTTGACGGAATCCTGCAAGGTGAAATTATTCAGGAACGATTAGGAGCCGGGGGCTTTGGTTACGACCCGGTATTCCTGCCGACCGGTTCGGATAAGACACTTGCACAAATGACCATGGAAGAAAAAAACGCCATCAGCCACAGGGGTATTGCAGTCAGGAAACTCGTGCAGTATCTGAAAAAAAATTATGCCCGGTAACCTTCCGTTTGGTAATTTGTACCACCGGCTACTATGAATAAACCCTTTACCATTGGCATTACCGGGGGCAGCGGCTCAGGTAAAACCTTTTTTTTAACCAACCTGTCCAAACGCTTTAGCGAATCAGAACTGTGCCTCATTTCGCAGGATAATTATTACCATCCGCGTGAGCAGCAAAAGACAGATGAACGCGGGGTAAAAAATTTCGACTTGCCCGAAGCGATTGATTACAAACAATTCGCCCTTGATATCACCAAACTAAAGCGTGGAGAGATTCTCACTAAAAAAGAGTACACCTTTAATAACCCAGCTGTTGAACCAAAAACACTGGTGTTTAAGCCGGCACCTATTTTGGTGGTAGAAGGTTTGTTTGTACAGTATTTTGAAGACATCGCTAACGAGTTGGATTTGAAAATATTTATTGAGGCCAAAGATTATGTAAAACTCAGCCGCAGAATTCAACGCGATAACGAAGAACGCGGATATGGCCTGGATGATGTGTTGTACCGGTATCAGCACCACGTGATGCCGGTTTACGAAAAACTTATCGAGCCATTAAAGCATCAGGCCGATTTGGTCATTCCCAATAACCACCACTTTGAACGTGCATTGGATGTATTTACCCTGGCGCTGAGGGCCAAATTGGCCGGAATTACTTCTGTTTAGGCTATTTTTTCTAACCACTTTCAGATTCAAGGCAATTTTCTACTTTTGTAGCCCATGAAAAAAGGGCTTACACCATATCGCGCCATAACCCTTATTACCGGGGTAGGGATTGCTTTAGCCATTGTGGTTAGCCAGCTCTTTTATTTCCGGTTGGTTGATAGACCGGTGAACCCCGTTGAAACGGAACAGTCGGAAGAGGCAGCCTTTATTTCCATGCCATCGGTTACCCTGCCGTCTTCTTCATCGGTGGTACAAACCAACCAGGAATTTTCTTTTATTCTTGAAATCCTTCTGGAAGATTCACATCAGCACACGGAAGCGGTTCCATTTACCAGTGTTTTCGACAAACTGTTTCGAACGCTTTTTCGGGTAGTCATTTCCCCGAACGCACCCTGAATAGTGATGTTCGTTTAATGACTGAACACCATTCGGTATTCAGGCTTACCTCATTGTTAAAATTTTGAACCATAAACATTGAATTAATCAGTATGCAGAACAAAGGATTTGTAGTTGTATTAACAGTAATAATTGCTGCGCTGTGTCTTTATTATTTGTCGTTCACCGTGGTTTCAACGCGGGTGCAGCGCAATGCCATCGCCTATGCCACCGATGCCAACGGCATTGTTGACCTGGGTAAGAAAGTAGCCTACATGGATTCGGTTTGGAATAAACCGGTGTACAACCTGTTTGGTGTTGAGTTTACGTACAAAGAAGTAAAAGATAACGAGCTGAGCCTGGGCCTTGACCTGCAGGGCGGTATGCACGTTACCCTGGAGGTTTCTCCGGTTGATATCATTAAAGGACTTAGCGGAAATAATAAGGATTCAGCTTTTGTGAAGGCATTAGTAAAAGCTCAGCAAAAGCAAAAAAGCAGCGAGAAGAATTTTAGTACGTTGTTTTTTGAATCATATCGCGAAGATAATCCGGGTGCAAAACTGGCCCACGTGTTTGCTTCAACCACCACCCGGGGCCGTATTAGCCTGAACGACCCGGACGAAAAAGTAATTGAAGTGGTGGAACAGGAAATCGAAAGCGCCATTGATCGATCATACACCATCCTGAAAAACCGCCTTGATCAGTTCGGAACCTCAGCCCCTAATATTCAGCGGCTTCCAGGCACGGGCCGAATTCAAATTGAAATTCCGGGTGCCGATAACCCCGCCCGTGTGCGCAAACTGTTACAGGGCGTAGCCCGCCTTGAATTCTGGGATGTGGTGGAGCCCAACGATATTTCCACTTCGCTGATGAGCATTAACGATTTGCTCGCCAAAGAGCAACAAAGCCTGGCGTTGGCGCAAACAGCCGCTTCAACAGAAGTTAAATCAGAAACCAAACCAACTTCTGACACCACCCTTACCGATCTGGAAAAGCAACTGCAAACCGCCTCGGTAACCGATACGACCAAGTCGGGGTTGGACTCGCTTCAGAACCTGAACGTTTCGCCCTTGTTTGCCAAGAGCACTCCGGCCGGAACGTTTCGTTACAGCCTGAAGGATACGGCCGAGATTAACCGCATCTTCAGGCGTGCCGATGTGCGCAGTTTATTGCCCCGCAACGTGGGCGTGTACTGGGCCAACAAGCCTGATAAAGATATGGGCAATACCGAGGCGCTTTCACTTTACTTTTTGGATCAGGGCCGGGGCGGCAAGCCCAAACTGACGGGAGAAGTTATCAATGACGCACGCCAGGATTTGGATGAGTACGCCCGGCCGGCTGTAAGCATGACTATGAATGCTACCGGCACGCGCATATGGGCGAAGATGACAGCCGAAGCGGCCAGCAAATCACCCCGCGGAAGGATTGCTATCGTGTTGGATAACACTGTTTATAGCGCCCCTTATGTGAACGGAGAAATACCCAACGGCAACTCACAAATCAGCGGCAACTTTACCGTTGAGGAAGCCAAAGATCTGGCTAATATTTTAAAAGCCGGTTCGTTGCCGGCTCCTACCAAAATTGTGGAAGAGGCTATTGTAGGTCCTACGCTTGGCGAACTGGCCCGCGACCAAGGATTAATCTCAACCGCGTTGGGTTTGGCGCTGGTTGTGATTTTTATGGTGATGTATTATGCCAAGGGCGGCTGGGTGGCCAACATTGCCTTGCTGTTCAACATCTTCTTTATTCTGGGTATTCTCGCGCAGCTTGATGCTTCGCTTACGCTGCCCGGTGTGGCCGGTATCGTGTTAACGATGGGCATGGCCGTAGATGCAAACGTGCTGATCTTTGAACGGATCAAAGAAGAAATGCTCCATGGCCGCAAACTGAAAGATGCCATTAAGACCGGTTATCAACGCGCCTTCTGGACAATTTTTGACTCAAACTTAACCACGTTAATCACCGCCTTTTTCCTGGCCTGGCTCGGGCAGGGGCCGATTCGTGGTTTTGCCGTAACGCTGATGGTGGGTATTGCCACTTCGTTTTTCACAGCCGTGTATGTTTCGCGTGTAATTGTTGAGTGGATGACCCGCAAGGGTGACGAAAGCAAGGTTTCGTTTGATACGGTTATTGCCCGTGCAGTTAAGAAAAGAAGGCAGTTTGCGTTTGTGCGCAACAGCAAACTGGCTTATATTATTTCATCGGTCCTGATTGTTATCGGGCTTGCGTTGATGCTGGTAAAAGGCCTGAATATGGGCGTGGATTTTAAAGGAGGCCGGGCGTACATCGTGTCGTTTAACCAGCCTGTGGTTGCCACCAACCTGAAGGTTGGGTTAAGCGAGGCCTTTCAAAATGCCGGTACTGAAGTAAAGAATTATGGCAGTAACAGCACAGTTAAAGTAACCACATCGTACCTGATTGATGATGACACCGATGAGGCCGATGAGAAGGTAAAGCAAACCTTGATTGCCGGACTTGAAAAAATTACCGGCAAACAATATGTGGACCAGGATTCGCAACTTAACGACAGCCGGTTTACCATTTCCAGTTCCTCAAAGGTAGGAGCAACGGTAGCGGATGATATCAAGAACTCAGCCTGGGAAGCAAGCTTATTCTCGGTGGTGGCCATCTTCATTTACATTCTTATCCGGTTCAGAAAGTGGCAGTTCAGTACCGGTGCCATTGTGGCTACCCTGCACGATACGTTGTTTGTGTTTGCAGCGTTTGCCATTGCTAATTTCTTCGGCATCAGCTTCGAAATTGACCAGGTATTTGTGGCGGCCGTGCTGACCATTATCGGGTATTCCATAAACGATACAGTGATCATCTTCGACCGGATACGCGAGTACATTGGACTGGGCACCTCGCACGACAAAAAGAAAATCGTAAACGATGCCATTAACGATACGCTGTCGCGCACTATCATTACGGCAGGCACCACCTTACTCGTGGTAATTACCCTGCTGATTTTTGGCGGTGAAGTGTTGCGCGGATTTTCCTTTGCCCTGCTGGTGGGTGTAGTGGTAGGAACGTATTCTTCGGTGTTCATTGCTGCACCAATTATCATTGACCTGGATAAAAAAGAAGAAGAAAAACCAACTGAGGTGAAGAAGGTGCCGGTAACGGCCTGAGAAGGGTTAGGTATAGGTATAAAGGTATAAGGCATTGGAAACCTCCAATGCCTTTTTTTTAATCGGCTATGTGCTTTTCCACCCGCAAACCCACCGCCAGCACACCTCTTAGTGTATCGGTGCGCATAAATTGTTCGAAGCGGATGGCATAACGGCCGTTGTAAGGAAAGATGTGTTTGTCCAGCAGTAAAAACCGGTGGTCGTAGATATCGCCAATGCCGCTTTGGCCCAGTGGCTTGCCGGTTTTTTTATCAAATAAATATTCTGTGATAAGTTTTTGGTGCAGTTCGTTGCCTGCCGAGTCAAGCAAATGCCAGGTAACGTACAGGTTGGCGTAGGGGTACACCGATTCATTCCGTACGTTGAAATAAAGATTATAGGGTTGTGTGTTATCCGTTATTTCAAAATCAAACTGGGGTTGCTCAGTTGCTGTCCACCACCGTTGCTTGAAGTCGTGGTTTTTTTCATAGAGGCGTGAAGAGTCGCAGCCGGCAATAGCCATCAGTAAAATTAACGTAACACGATTTCTCATCCTTGCCTGCGGGGTTGGTTGTTGCGGTAATCGCGGTTGCCGCGGTTGCGCTTTTTCTTCTTTTTCTTTTTGTTTTTGCTGCTGAATTTTTTGTCGAGCTGGGCCAGGTCGCTGTTCAGTGTGGCTACCGGAATTTTTGCTTCCAGTTCATCGGCCTGGAGGGTAGCCGGTTTTTTACCGGCTTTGTTCATTTCCAGTATCTGATTTACCCGGTCTACGTTCAGCGGGTACCAGGTGTTATCCTCGCGGTAGCCAAACCACATGATCTTCCGGAAGATGTCGGTTTTCTGCAGGCGTGCTTCGCCTTGTTCGGTGAGTAATGGAGCCTCGATTTTGGGGATATCCCGCAAGGCATCCATGTAGGTTTCCAGTTCGTAGTTGAGGCAGCACTTCAGCCTTCCGCACTGCCCGGAAAGTTTGCTGGGGTTGAGCGATAGATTTTGGTAGCGCGCAGCGCTGGTGGCCACGTTTTTAAAATCGCTGAGCCAGGTAGAGCAGCACAATTCGCGCCCGCAAACCCCGATACCACCCAGGCGGCCGGCTTCCTGCCGTAAGCTGATCTGGCGCATCTCCACCCGTATTTTGAATTCGCCCGCAAGGATGCGGATTAGTTCACGGAAGTCAACCCGATCTTCGGCTGAGTAGTAAAATGTGGCTTTGGTATTATCGGCCTGGTATTCGATGTCGGAGAGTTTCATCTGCAGTTTCAGGTCGCGGATGATTTCGCGGGTGCGGTACAGGGTGGGTAACTCGCGTTTTTTTACTTCCTCAAATTTCTCCAGGTCTTTGGTATGTGCCAGGCGATAGATTTTTTTTATGTCGCTGTCGTTAGCAATCTTCTTTTTCTGCATTTGCAGGCGAACCAGTTCGCCCTGCAGTGATACGTAACCGATGTGATGGCCGGTTTGTGCCTCTACTACAACGGCATCGCCTGTAACAAGGGTTAGCTTATCGGGATTGCGGAAGTAGTCCTTCCGGCCGTTTTTAAACCGCACCTCAATAACATCAAACCGATCTTCGCGGGGCATCTCCATGTTCGACAGCCAGTCGAACACATTCATTTTGTTACAGCCTCCCGTCAGGCACATGCCGTTGTTGTTGCACCCGGCAACCTTCGTTCCTTTACCTGATGTACATGCGCAGCTCACGGTTTATCAATTTATTTTTTGATAGGTAAGTAAATCTAACCCTATATCTTTTCTGAAATATACACCTTCCCAGTTTAGCCGGGCAACTCCCGCATATGCTTTTTGCCTGGCCGTTGCAATATCCTTATTCATTCCGGTAATGGTCAATACACGCCCACCATTAGTCAGTACATTGTTGAATTCTGTTTTTGTACCTGCATGAAACACCAACGCATCGTTTATAGTGTTTAATCCTGAAATTACTTTTCCTTTTTCAAAATCACCAGGGTAACCGCCAGAAGCCATCACTACGGTAACGGCACATTGCTGATCGATTTCAATGGTGTGGTTCTTCATGTTGCCGGTTGCGGCAGCAAAAAGTAATTCAACCAGGTCGTTTTTAATCCGGGGCATTACGACTTGCGTTTCCGGGTCGCCCATGCGGACGTTGTATTCGATAACGTAGGGATTACCACCCACATTCATTAAACCAATAAAGATGAATCCGCGGTAATCAATGCCTTCCTGGCGGAGTCCGCGAATGGTTGGTTTTATAACGCGCTCCTCTACTTTTTGCATAAAGGCCATATCAGCAAAAGCAACGGGCGAGACTGCGCCCATGCCACCCGTGTTGGGTCCTGTATCGCCATCGCCAATGCGTTTGTAGTCTTTGGCTTCAGGAAGGATTACGTAATGCGTTCCATCGGTCAGCACAAAAACTGAAAGTTCAATTCCTTTTAAGAATTCTTCAATGAGCACTTTTTTGCCAGCTTCTCCGAATTTATCTCCGCTTAGCATAGCGGTTATTTCCCGTCCGGCTTCTTCCTTGTCTTCGGTAATGATTACCCCTTTTCCGGCCGCCAGGCCATCGGCCTTGAGAACGATTGGCGCTTTGCACTGATTTATGTATGCCAGTGCCTGTTCCGTTTCACCGGTATGAAATGTTTTTGACTTGGCTGTGGGGATGTGATGCCGGAGCATGAACTGTTTGGAAAAATCTTTACTGCCCTCCAGCCGGGCTCCGGCTTTGCCTGGCCCTACAAGCGGTATTTTCTTTAAATCCGGATCGCCTTCAAAATAATCGCGAAGGCCTTTTACCAACGGAAGTTCAGGCCCCACGACCACCAATTCTATATCATTTTGTTTGCAGAAAAGGCCGAGTTTCTCAAAGTCATCGACAGCCAATTGAAGGTTTTGCGCCAGCGCAGCTGTACCCGCATTACCCGGGGCTGTGTAAAGTGTTCCGCATATCGAACTTTGCTTAATTTTCCAGGCAAGGGCATGCTCGCGGCCCCCGTTACCAATAAGTAAAATGTTGAGTGGCTTCATAAAGGTCCCAAAGATGGACAAACCCCCTCAAAATTCAAGCAGGCTTCGTGCGGCTGGTTAATGGGCGTACTCGCTCATGAAGGCCAGGCGGGCCAGCCTGATTTCTTCTTCGGTGTAATCGGCCAGCGAATCGTCATTGAGCGCAGCTTCCAGGCTGTCGGTTTCGGCATTCATAAAATAATCGTGAATGTCATCCAGCTTGTGAGAGTCAAGCACTTGATCAATATAATAGTTCAGGTTCAATTTGGTGCCGGAGTAGCTGATGTTCTCAATTTCAGTAAGCAACTCCTCAAAACTCAGGTTGGCCATTTCGGCAATTTCTTCAAGGTCAACTTTTTTATCAATCTGCTGAATGATGAAGATTTTTGTTTTTGATTTATTGACCGATGATTTAACAACTACTTCGGTGGCTGTTTCGATATCGTTATCCTCAACGTATTTCTGAATGGTTTCCAGAAACTCTTTGCCAAACTTATTGACTTTGCCCATGCCTACGCCATTTACCTGTGCGAGGTCTTCTTTGGTGGTGGGGTAGGTCGTGGCCATTTCTTCCAGTGAAGGGTCCTGGAAGATTACATACGGAGGGAGGTTGCGCTCTTTGGCAATTTTTTTCCGAAGCGCTTTAAGCATCTCAAACAGCTTGTCGTCATACGCTTTGGCGTTAACCGGTGCGCGCTCGCTGGATACTTCTTCATCTTCCAGGTCGGTGGTAAAGTCATGATCGCGGGCCAGTTCAATGGCATGCGGCTTTTTCAAAAAGGCTTCGCCTCTTTTTGAGAGTTTCAGGGCACCGATATTTTCGATGTCTTTTTCCAGATATTGATAAATCAGCGTCTGCCGGATGACTGACTTCCAGAAGTCGGCATCTTCATCGCCACCTTTGCCAAAAATTTCCAGGTCGAAGTGGGCATAGCTTTTTACATACTCATCTTCAATACCGCGGATAACATTGACAAGGTGATTAAGCCCGAAACGTTCGTTGGTTTGCTTAACAGCTTGCAATACCATTTTTACATACTCGGTACCATCAAAACGTTCGCGCGGGTGCACGCAATTATCGCACATACCGCAGTTGTCTTCGGTAAATTCTTCGCCAAAGTAGTGCAGCAATTGGCGCCTGCGGCACACGGGCGACTCGGCATAGTATTCCATTTCCTGTAGCAGGATGCGGGCGTTTTCACGTTCCTGTACTGATTTGTCTTTGTTGAATTTCTCGAGCTTGTTCAGGTCATTATGACTATAGAACATCAGGCAATGACCTTCCAGGCCATCACGGCCTGAGCGTCCCGTTTCCTGGTAGTAGCCTTCCAGCGATTTGGGAACATCGTAATGAACCACAAACCGAACATCGGGTTTATCAATGCCCATACCAAAGGCAATGGTGGCTACGATGATATCAATTTCTTCGTTCAGAAAAGCATCCTGATTCTTCTCCCGAACATCGGGATCCAGACCGGCATGGTAAGGTGCTGCTTTGAAGCCGTTTACCGAGATCAGGTTGGCAATCTCTTCAACCTTTTTGCGGCTGAGGCAATACACAATACCCGATTTTCCACGGTTGTCGCGCAGAAACTTAATGAGTTGTTTCTTAGTTTCCTTCTTTGGGCGCACTTCGTAGTACAGATTCTTGCGGTTGAAAGAACTGATGAACACATCGGCATCTTCCATCTGCAGGTTCTTCTGAATATCAATCTGTACTTTGGGTGTAGCCGTAGCGGTAAGGGCCATGATGGGCAAATCACCCAGTTGTTGGATCATCGATTTTATTCTGCGGTACTCCGGCCGGAAGTCATGCCCCCATTCAGAAATACAGTGCGCTTCATCAATCGCTACAAAGGATACTTTTACTTTTTTAAGAAATTCAATGTTTTCTTCTTTTGTTAGTGATTCGGGGGCTACATACAACAACTTAACCGTGCCGGCCATAGCGTCTTTTTTCAGCCGTGTTATTTCACCTTTTGATAAGGTGGAGTTAAGGAAGCGCGCGTTAACACCATAGGCATTTAGCTGGTCTACCTGGTTTTTCATCAGGGCAATGAGGGGCGAGATAACTACAGCCAGACCATCCAATAACAACGCGGGCAACTGGTAACAAAGCGATTTACCGGCACCGGTGGGCATTATTACGAACGTATTCCGGCCGTCCAGCAGATTGCGGATGATAGTTTCCTGATTACCCCGGAAGTGGCCGTAGCCAAAAATCTCTTTCAGCTTCAGTTTTAATGTGTCTTTCTCTTCAACCAACATCATATATCCTAACAACAGTTAGTGTCAAATCTTGTTATCTTTGCCTGCTGACAAAGCTAATTTTGAAAGGGAATTGAATTTAGTAAAAAATATCAAAAACATTGCACGAGAAGTATTAATAAATGAAGCCCGTGCAATAGAAAATCTCACGAATTTAATTGATGACGACTTTGAGGCCTGTGTAAACGAAATTTATTCGTTAAAAGGCCGGGTCGTCATAACTGGCATTGGCAAAAGTGCCATAATAGCCAATAAAATTGTGGCTACACTAAATTCAACCGGCACCCCCGCCCTGTTTATGCATGCAGCCGATGCCATTCATGGCGATTTAGGCATGATTCAACAGGACGATATTGTCATTTGTATCTCCAAAAGTGGCAATACCCCGGAGATAAAGGTGCTGGTGCCGTTGTTAAAACGCAGGGGCTCAAAACTTGTTGCCCTGGTAAGCAACACCAAATCCTACCTGGCCCAGCAGGCAGACTATGTATTGAACGCAACAATAGAGCAGGAGGCCTGCCCCAACAACCTGGCTCCCACAACGAGTACTACAGCCCACTTGGCTATGGGTGATGCGCTTGCAGTTTGTTTGGTTAATCTGCGCAATTTTACCGATGCCGATTTTGCCATGTTTCATCCAGGCGGTTCGCTGGGCAAACAACTATACCTAAAGGTTTCGGATATTTCAGTAAATAATGAACTGCCGTTGGTAAGCCGCGATGCCACCCTGAGGGAAGTAATAGTAGAGATAACCTCAAAGCGATTGGGGTGTACTGCGGTAATCGATGATGATAAGAGGCTACTGGGCATTATTACCGATGGCGATTTGCGAAGAATGCTTCAAAAAAACCCCGACCTGACGGGCATCCGCGCAGCCGATATCATGACCAACAACCCCAAGCATATTCAAAAAGACGAATTTGCTGTGAAAGCACTTCATCAGATGCAGGAAAATAATATCACCCAACTCGTGGTAATGGATGGTGAAAGGATTAGCGGATTTATTCACTTGCACGATTTATTGAAAGAGGGCATAGCCTGATTGAACCATGGACCCTAACGCTTTCTGACACGAAGAAGCCGAAATGAAAAAGAATCTGTATGTGGTATTAATGGCCGGGGGTGTGGGAGTACGCTTCTGGCCCTACAGCCGCAACGAAAAGCCCAAACAATTTCTGGATGTATTGGGTATTGGCAAAACTTTATTGCAACTGACTTACGAACGTTTTTTGCCGCTCTGCCCGCCCGAACGGATTTACGTGGTAACCCATGAAGAGCATGCCCACCTGGTTCAGGAACAGTTACCCGGTTTGAAAACTGAACAGATACTGGCCGAACCCATGCGTAAAAACACCGCGGCCTGTATCGCCTATGCCAGCTACCGTATCCGGCAGCACCAACATGATGCGGTGATTATCGTAAGCCCGGCCGACCACCTGATTATGAAGGAGAATGAGTTTCAGCATGTGCTTACCCGGGCGGTTGATCATGCACAAGACCAGGATAAACTGATTACGCTGGGCATCACCCCTTCGCGGCCGGAAACCGGTTACGGGTATATCCAGTTTCTTCCTGATAAAAAGTTTTTAAAAAAAGTAAAAACGTTTACCGAGAAACCCCAGTTGGCATTGGCCAAGAAATTTCTGGAGAGCGGTGATTTTGTGTGGAACTCCGGCATTTTTGTTTGGGGTGTTCAGGCTATTATTCAGGCGCTGGAAGAACACCTGCCTGAAATGGCCGAAGCGTTTGAAGAATGCAGTAAATCGGTTGGTACCGAAGACGAGAGTAAAGCCATTGCCGAAGCCTATGCCCAATGCAAAAGTATTTCCATTGACTATGGGGTGATGGAAAAAGCTACCAATGTGTACGTTTGCCAGGCATCGTTTACCTGGTCCGACCTGGGCTCGTGGGGGTCCATCCATGATATCTCGGCTAAAGACAAGGAGAATAATATGGTTAGCGGGCGTGTGTTGGTGTATGATTCGCGAAACTCCATCATCCGGGCTTCTTCGGCTGATAAACTGTTGGTTGTGCAGGGCCTCAACGGATACCTGGTGGGCGAATTTGGTAACGTGATTATTGTGTGTGAGAAAGACCGGGAGGATTTGTTCCGGCAGTTTGTTAATGATGTGAAGGCGCTGAAAGGGGGAGGAGAGTTTTTATAGTAAAGGAGTAATTCAAACTACTTTCGCTGCTTTGTCTTATTGCAATATTCGCTGGCGCACCACTTCATAAATCGCAATTCCTGCGGCTACACTTACATTAAGTGATCCGATTTTTCCCCTCATCGGAATTTTTACCAGTTCATCGCTGGTGCGTAGCAAATCATCCGAGATGCCATCTTCTTCCGATCCCATAATGAGCGCTACGGGCCTGTTAAAAGCAACCTCATAAATTGTTTTGGATGCCTTTTCGGTGCAGGCTATCACCATGATGCCATTGTCTTGCAGAAACTTTATGGTTTTTCGTAAGTCCTTTTCCCGGCATACCGGCAGGTGGTTCAGTGCCCCGGCCGATGTTTTCATGGCATCACCCGAAACGGGTGCACTTCCTTTTTCAGCGATGATCATACCATCCATGCCGGCACACTCGGCTGTACGGGCAATGGCGCCAACGTTGCGCACATCGGTAATCCGGTCGAGGATGATAAAGAACGGCTCGCGGCCGTGGCTGTATGCAAAGTTGATCAGGTTGTCCAGCGAGGCATACGTTACCGAGGAGAGCAGGCAAACCACACCCTGGTGGTTTTTTGATGTGAGCCGGTTCAGTTTCTCAACCGGCACATAGGTAAATGAGATGTTGCGCTCGCGCACCAGTCTAAGCAATTCCCGCAGCAATTCGTTATGCAGGCCTTTTTGAATGAAAAGCCGTTCAATTTCTCTTCCGGCAACAATGGCTTCCATCACGGCCCGGGTGCCGTAAATCAGGTCGGGTTTGGTCATGCTCAAAAGTACAAACTAAAAACGCGCTTTTCGCCACAGGTCAACCATTGCGTACCAGGCATCGGTAAATTTGCGGTCGCGGATGAGCACATAGTTATCGGGGTCGAAAAGGGTTGAGGATTTGGTGAAAATAAACCGGCCCTTGAAATTGTTATTCTTATACTCCCACACTTCTCGGTCACCCAGCCGGTACACTTCTTCGGGCGGCCCGAAGATAATATACATCATCCCGCGGTCTGTTTTCCATCCTTCCTTGTACGAACTGAACAACTGGTTGGCCTGTTCAACCCTGCGAAAGTAATTGCGCATAAAAATTTTGGCGCGTTCGGTGCTGCCGGTAATACTCAAAATGGTTTTGTCAAACAGCAGTTTATCGCCTTTGGCAGCGCGGAGTTTATCCATCTCCTTCTTTTCGCATACATAAATCATAGGCCCCGCCAGTGTTTCAATTTTACCGAGTTTGGGGTAATCGTCTTCTACACGAAAGGCAAGCCCTGCTGCGCTGGCGGTATCTTGCTGCAGCAGATATAGCCCCAGTTCGCTGAATTGTACCGGTTGGCCTGGTATTATTGCGAACGTAGAATCGGGCTTAATAACCGGTGAAACGCGGGCCTGTGAAGTTGCGAACGGAGGTGCTGCTGCAGGGAAGTCGGTTTTATAAAGCGATACCGCAATCGGCTTGTTCTGATCAAACCCGTTAGCAGCTACCGGCTCGTTCACGCGGATAAAGGTATTGGTAACGGGTAAATTATTTTGAAACAGGCTGAGGGTATTCTCCTGCGAAATGGTTTTATAAAAATACCAGGCTTTGCGCGAGGCGCTGAGAATTACTTTGGCAACGACCAATTGTTCCGGGGCAGCATTTTCCAGTGGTATGCGTCCCGTTTTTTTTTCTGCCGTATTACTGAGCCATTTGGGTTCAGGTAATTCCGTGCCATCTTTTTCGTTAATGCTGTTGCGCAGCTCCCACTGCACTGAATACTCGTTGGTGCTTCTTGCCGGATTTGATGAGGAAAACTCAAAATACAATTGCTGCTGACCGGACGTTCCGTGTACCGTGAATACCAGATTAAATTCAAGGCCCTGATCATACAGGTAGCTGAAATTCACATCGCGCAAGGGCTGCGCGTAACTGTTTTCTGCAAGGCAGATAAAAAAGGTCAGAAGCCAATAACAATAACGCTGCATGTTCTCAAATTAAACGATTCCCATGAAAATAATCCTTACCGTTCGGTTAATTTTGCCACCTGCTTATGACCAAAATTTATACCACCGAAATAACTTCCGATACCCTTCCTTCTGATAACCCCATTCATCAACGGTTATTTAAGGCGTATGTTGCAGCCGGGGAATACATTCACGGTAATGTTTTGGAAATCGGCTGTGGCGAAGGCCGCGGGGTAGCGTTGCTCAGTAAAAAAGCCGAATCATTCACGGCTGTTGATAAACTTGATGAAGCGCTTGCCAAACTCCGCATAAAATTTCCGCAGGCAAAGTTCATAGCCATGAACCTGCCCCCGCTTACAGGCTTGCCCGACAATGCCTTTGATTGCGTTGTTAGTTTTCAGGTGATTGAGCATATTAAAAATGACCGCTTGTTTCTGCAGGAAATTCACCGGCTGTTAAAACCGGGAGGTGTTGCGTTGATAACCACACCTAACCGGAAGATGTCGTTAACCCGTAATCCGTGGCACGTGCGTGAGTACCTGGCTGATGAACTAACGGCATTGGCGGCATCGGTATTTTCACAGGTTGAAATGAAAGGAATTACCGGCAACGAAAAAGTAATGGCATATTATGAGCAAAACCGTCAAGCTGTCAGGCGGATTACCCGCTGGGATATTTTAAACCTGCAGCATAACCTGCCTGCATGGATGCTGCGTATTCCTTATGAGCTACTGAACAGGCTTAACCGCAACAATTTGCAGCATACAAACGAAAAATTAGTTACAGGCATTACCCATGCCGATTACGTTGTTACCGATCAGGCAGAGAACGCGCTGGACTTGTTTCTGGCAGTAAGAAAATAATCAGCGTTCAAACTGCTGCACCTGGGATGCATACTTTTCGTAAGCCTGCTCGTACTTTTCGGCCAGTTCAGTTTCGCCATATTTGTAGAGTACACGCTGTATTTCTCCCAGTACAGCAATGTTGTTGTACAGGTCGCGATCGAACAGACCTTTGCGAATCATATAGGCAGCCATTTCATCCACCCGGCTACCGATCACTTCCGATATTTCAATGGCTTTTTCTTTCTCGCCTACTTCAAAGAGCATCTCCAGCATCAGCGCGTTGGTGAAATCGTAGGGCACGCCTTTGTCGGGCATCACTTCCAGGTTTCGCAACAATACCTCGCGTGCGCGCACCGTATCTTTCTCATTCAGCAGGGCTTCAGCTACATCGTTAAAGGTGCTGCGGTGGTTTTGCACGAAATTACGGTAATCCACGCTGTAGAATACGTTCGGATCATCAAGGCCACGGAACCGGAATTTGTTCATAATGTTATCATAAGCCACTTCGGTGTTTACCAGGCGTGTTCGTGGGTCGGGATTTTGAATGGGTAAAATGCGGAAGGCGTTGCCCTCACTCACGACAAACGGCCTTAAGTCAACATTAAATTGTTCGAGCGAAGTATTATTTACATAAAGCGGTCGTTCCCAGTTGTTGGTCAGCATCAGGTCAAGCAGGGCCAGGTCTTGCTTCAGCAGGCTGTTCCTGCGTACACGCAGGCGCAGTTCGGTTACCAGCATGTGTTCCATGCCTTTCGGGATGATGCCGAGTTTTTTTACATGGGCAGTATCCACCTTCAACACCAGTTCTTTCGAAGGGATCATATTGGTATTGGGGTAGTACGGATGCAGCAGGGTTTTGCTGTTTTTCTTAATAAGGTCGATGTATTGGGCCAGGTCAATGCTCTTGATACCGGTTTCCTGGTACATTAATCCTTCGTTGGGGCCGCCCTGCCGGTAATGGTCAGCGGTGAGGGTGTAAGGAAATGCATCGGATTCGTAATGTTTACGCATGCTTTGTTCAATGTACCAGTCGGTGTTGTAGTAGCTCAATACCACCACGCGCATATCGGTGCGGATGCCCTCCACTTCCTGTGCATACCATAGTGGGAAGGTATCGTTATCACCACCGGTAAACAGGATTCCGTTAGGCGCGCACGACTCCAGGTAGTTGTTGGCCGAATCAACCGAAAAATACCGGTTGGAGCGATTGTGGTCGTCCCATCCCTGGGTGGCCATCAATGCCGGTGCTGAAAAGGCGATGAGGGTGGCAAGAATGGCCGATGCCTTTGCATTTTTAATAAATTTACCAAGCCCCGAAGCCAATCCTATAACGGCAAGGCCAATCCAGAAGGCAAATGCATAATACGATCCGGAGTAGATGTAATCGCGTTCACGTGGCTCGGATGGTGGCGAGTTAAGATACACCACCAAGGCTACACCTGTAAGAATAAACAGCAACCCAATAACCCCGGCATTCTTCGGATCTTTAACAACCTGGTAATACAAGCCGAAAAATCCGAGTATGAAAGGTATCATGAAGAAATTATTACGGGCCTTGTTGTACGAAACCATGTAAGGCACCTCTTCGAACCAACTGTTCGGTCCCAGCCAGTCTGCCCCGATTTCATCGCCATCGCGGCCGGCAAAATTCCACATGAAGTAGCGGATGTACATCCAGCTAATCTGGTGGCTGAACATGAAGCGCAGGTTATCGGAAAAGGTAGGCTTTTGGCCTTCTTTAAGTCCCAGCTTAGATCGGTAAATAGACGCATGGTTGTCGGTGGTGCTGTACATGCGTGGCAGGATGGTCATGTGGGCCGGGTCGTACACGTATTCGCGTTTCCGATCGATGATTTCGTATTTGTCTTTTCCCTTTTTGTAAACCGGTGCTCCTTCTTTAATGTCAATAATTTGGGCGGTGTAATACTGTCCGTACAGCAGCGGCCGGCTTCCGTATTGTTCGCGTTTCAGGTAGCTTACAAAACTCATCACATCGCTCGGATCGTTTTCGTCAATAGGCGTGTTGTAATTTGAGCGGATAACAATTACAGCATAAGAAACATAACCGATGAGAATAAAGGTTGTGCTTAGCAAAAAAGTATTGAGCACCGGTTTAACTTTTTGCTGGCTGTAAACGATACCATACACCAGGCTGCCGATAATGATTAAACTGAATACGATGACCCCCGAACCAAACGGTAGGCCGAGTGTATTAACAAAAAACACTTCGAAGCCCCCGGCCAGCGAAGGAAGGCCGGGAATAATAATGTCATTGATGAAGATGATGAGTAACCCGCTTACCAAAAGCGTGGTCATAATGCCCCAACGCGAGGGTGTGTATTTTTTAAAATAGAAGATCAAAGCCAAAGCAGGCAGGGTAACCAGGTTTAACAGGTGAACACCAATGGACAAACCCATGGCATAGGATATCAGGATAATCCACCGGTTGGCTTTGGCTTCATCTTCAATGGCATCCCATTTCAGCATAGCCCACACCACAAACGCGGTGAAGAACATGGACATGGAATATACCTCTGCTTCAACAGCCGAAAACCAGATGGAGTCGGCAAACGTCATGGCCAAAGCGCCCACCAGGCCGGCACCCATCAGCAAGATGGTCTTATCGGCAGTAAGTTCTTCAGGCTTTGAAATGTTAAGCAGTTTGCGGCCGAAAATGGTAATAGACCAGAAGGTAAAGAGAGACGCAAAGGCACCGGCCAGTACGCTTGAAAAGTTAATCCAGTAGGCTACACGGGTAACATCGCCCAGGGCCAGAAAGGAAAACATCCGACCAATGAGCAGGAACAGCGGGGCTCCGGGCGGGTGGGGTACTTCCAGTTTGTACGATACGGCAATGAATTCGCCACAATCCCAGTAACTGGCGGTTTCTTCCATGGTAAGCCAGTAGGCAGTAAGGGCGATTAAAAAGACCGTCCACCCGGTGAGGTTATTTATCTTTTGAAAATTCATAGTCGCTAAGCTATCTAATTAGCAAGTAAGCCGATTAAACAAAGGGGCGAAAATACTGATTTTGGATTTAATGCCGTGCAGGCCTATTTATACACAATCACATAAAAACCAAGCCACAAAAAGAAAATCAGCACATACGATGCCAGTACAATAAACCAGACTGTTCTTTTTTCTTTGCGTGCATAGTGATGAATTCCGGATACCAGCAACAACCAATAGATAATTTCAAATACATTCAAGGCGCGAAGCGGGTAAGCCCACTTTCTGTCGATGCTGTAGTAGTCAAAAAAGTGCATCAGCGAAAGCGGGTAAAACGCTCCGATGTCGGAATACCGCGGATCAGGAACAACAAAAATGAACCAGAGGATTTTTAGTACTTCCGGAATCAGAAAAATAAACTCTGCCCCGATAACCACGCCCCAGCACTGGGCATACGTAACCCGGTAGCCAAACATGAAGCACCCTACCCAGATAACAAAGGCAATTACCGTAAACTTCCACAGGTAAACCACCGGGATAGAAATAAACTGCAGCGTGCTGAGGACGTTGAGTACCATCCCTTCGGGCCTGTCTTGAAGAAACTCAAAGGCCGCGGTTTCGTTTTCAATAAAGGATTTTTTTACATACAGCAGGAAAACCGTGAGCAGGCATAGCAGTACAAACAGCAGCCTTTTGTCGGCCGCAAATATTGATTTAGTTTCGTGATTGGTTTGCATACCCGTAGGCAGAGCAGTAAAGATGGTTAAAATAAGGTTTTGGGCAGTAGGTATAGTTATTTCCTTTTTCGGGTTAGTCGCAGGCCCGGGTATCGGGGCACAGCCGCTCGAAAAAAAAGATACCACCATTATCTTGATTAACGATTTGGGCGTACAACTGGAATGTACCCAGGCCCTGAACGATTTATACAACTTTAAGTTCGATAAAGCCGAGGCGCAGTTCCGCTATCTGCGGTACAAATACAAGTGGCATCCGTTGCCGTATTTTTTTATGGGCATGATTGAGTGGTGGAAGATTATGCCGAATACAAAAAACGAAACGTACGACAAGACTTTTTTTGCTTACATGGATTCAACCATTCTGGTGGCTGAGAATTTGTTCAAGAAACATCCGGCTTATAAAATTGAAGCAGCCTTTTTTTTATCGGCCGCCTACGGATTTAAAGGAAGGTTGTACTCCGATGAGTTTCGTAAAAACTGGCGTAAGGCCGCTACGGCCGGTAAAAATGCCCTGGATTACCTGGAGGTAAGTAAATCGAAACAGGATTTGAGCCCCGAGTTATTATTTGGCGATGCACTGTTCAATTATTTTTCAGTGTGGGTACCTGAAAATTACCCCGCCCTGAAGCCCATCCTGTGGTTCTTTCCGAAAGGCGATAAGAAACTTGGCTTGGAACAATTAAAAGAAGTTTCATACAACGCGTTTTATACCCGCACCGAAGCCATGGTTTGGTTGATGCGGATTTTGAACAATTACGAAAATGATAATGTACGGGCTTTTCAAATCAGCGAATACCTTTATCAAACCTATCCGGATAATCCGTTCTTTCACCGCTATTATGCGCGCATGTTGTACGGCATGGGCCGCTATGCACAGGCTGAACCTGTGTGCAAAAACATATTAAACCGCATCGATAGCGCCTATACCGGTTACGAAGCCAACACCGGCCGGTATGCCGCTTTTTTTCTGGGCCAGATTTACGAGGCTCGCAGAAATTATGACGAAGCTAAAAAATACTACCAGCTTTGCATGCGCTATGCCGAAGAACTGGATGTGCCTGAGTCAGGTTATTACCTGTACTCGTTAATTGCCTTAGGCGAAATTGCCGAGAAGCAGGGAAACAAAAAGGAAGCAGAAAAGTATTTTAAAGAGGTAAAAAAGCATGCCAAACGAAAAGATGAAGCCTTTAAAGCGGCTAAGCGCAGGCTGAAGAAGCTGGAGCAGGTAGATTAAATTGGTTTATAGTTCAGCGTTCAAGGTTTTATTTTTGCGGATATTAAACAGGGAACTTTGAACTTTAAACGTTGAACGTGAACCCGGAACGTTGAACTTTGAACCGAAAGCCCAATGGAACTTCGTGATCTGGTTGTGACACCCATCATCATCATACTGGTGTACGTTGCAGCCTATTTTATTCGGCCACGGGTTACCAATGATGTTACCCGCAGGTATTTCTTCCCCGCGCTCACACTCAGAATTTTTTGTGCCATTGCGCTGGGCTTTCTTTACCAGTTCTACTACGATGGTGGCGATACCTTTAATTTTCACACACACGGCAGCCGGGTGATTTGGGAGGCGTTTATGGAGTCATCGGTTTTAGGATGGAAACTACTTACATCAAACGGTGAGCCGATAAGAGGCGCTTATGATTATGTTTCATCCATTATTTTTTATACTGATCCTTCATCGTTTTTTATTGTCAGGATTGCTGCCCTTTTTGATTTGCTCACCTTTTCATCGTACACGGGCACGGCTGTGTTGTTTGCTGTAGTTAGTTTTTCAGGCGCCTGGTCTTTATTTACTGCATTTTATCGCGAAACACCCGCCAGACATCAATGGGTTGCGGTTGCTACGCTGTTTATACCTTCAGTTATTTTCTGGGGTTCGGGATTATTGAAAGACACCATTACGCTGGCGGCAATTGGCTTTCTCACGTTGGCTGTAAGCAATTTGTTTCGGTTTAATAAAAATAAAACCTGGTCGATATGGATATTGGTAATAAGTGTTGGGCTTCTCTATGCAGTGAAAAAGTATATTCTGCTTAGTTTTTTACCGGCAGCCATTTTATGGATTTATGCCGGTTACCTGGCCCGCATCAAATCGTTAGTTCTTAAACTGTTAATCGTTCCCTTAATAGGCGGTTTGCTGGTGGTAAGCGGGTATTATTCTATTGTATTAATTGGAAAAGACGACCCGAAATACTCGCTCGAGCGGATAGCCACCACCGCCCAGATAACCGCTTATGATATTGGCTTTTATACGGGTAAAGATGCCGGTAGCGGCTATTCGTTAGGCGAACTGGATGGCACCTTTACAAATATGCTTTCAAAAACCCCACAGGCAATAAACGTAACACTGTTCAGGCCCTATCTGTGGGAAGTTAAAAATCCGCTGATGTTGCTTTCGGCATTGGAAAGTTTTGTTCTAATGCTCATATCAATAGTACTGATTATTCGCTACGGAGGACGGGTACTTCAATCAGTCAAACACCCTACCGTAATATTCTGCCTCGTGTTCAGTTTATCGTTCGCTTTTGCTGTTGGCGTTTCTACTTTTAATTTCGGTACACTGGCGCGTTATAAAATACCATTGCTGCCGTTTTATGTGCTAGCTATCGGGTACATGCTGCATTATTCGAATAAGGAAAGAAAGCGCGTGGAGTTGGCAAATACCGAGTAGCGTTCGTGTACGGTTACGCGGCCTGCTTTACCAATTTGCTGCCGCAGCTCAAAATCATTTATTAACAGTTTAAGATATTTTACCCAATCTTCCGTGGTTGAACATAAAAATCCATTTTTACCGTGCTGAATAATCTCACGGTTAACGCCAACCGGTGACATCAGGGTAGGTATTTCCAGGGCCATGTACTGAAGGCCCTTCAGGCCGCATTTTCCCTTCGACCAATCATCGTCCGGCAAGGGCATGATGCCAATATCGAAGTTGAGTAAATCCTCAACTTCGCGGGCTAAACTCCAGTCTTTACCAATAATGCCCAACTTTTCATCTCGGTACAGGCTGTCGCCTATTACCTGGATGTTCACCAGGTTACCATATTGTCCTTTAATGATTTCCAGGGCGGGCAGGGCTTCTGTAAAGTGATCGATAGTGGTTTTGCTGCCGCTCCACCCGATTGTTACTACCGTGGTTGTTTTTTTTTCACGGGGTGTGTAAAGTGAAGTGTCAATGGTGGTGGGAATGATTTTCACAACCGGATTATACCGCAAAGCATAATCGGCCAGGTATTGGTTACCGGCTACGACAACATCCGCCAACGAAATAAGGCGGGCTGTTTTGCCGGGATTCTTTAAGAAATTCAAGTTTTTATTCGGGCTTGTTGATGACACCTGGTGCAGCCAGATGGAGTCATCAAAATCGAAAATAATTTTTGCTTTAGAGTACGATAAAAGTTTTTCAAAGAAACTGGTTCCCAGCATAAAAACCTCGCGCTGAATAAAGATAAAATCATACTGATGGGCTCGCAGGACATCGTAAATACGCCTGGCTATGCTTTTTAACAGAATCCAGGCTTTGGCCGTGTATTTACCTTGCGAGTAGAAAAGCTTATCGTCCGTTTTGTTCAGTAAGAACGAATGATGTATGGTAAAGCCTTTTTCGCGTAACAGGGGTAAATATTGCTCGTACCGAAAACGCTGCGAGGGCGATCGCCCTTCGCGGTGCATATCAAGAAAGAGAATTGATTTCATTCACTTAACCAAACAGGCGGAAGTTTCTCCATGATTTCGATATTTTCAAAACGCGTGCTCTTCTTGCTTCCGGTGCGTTTGGCCCAATCGGCCATTTTTTTCAGGCCTTCAGGCAGTGGTGTATAGGTTAGTTCACCGAAAATTTGCCGGCACTTGGTGTGATCGGACCAGGCGTGCATTACTTCATTTCGGGCTTCGGTAAACAAAAGTTCTCCGGCCATACCCATGGCTTTCATCACTTCTTCCGCCAGGGTTTTTACGGTATAATTCTGGTCGGCACCCACATTGATGATTTCATTTTTTGCTTTCGGATTGGTTACGCAGTTGGCGATAAGCGGTGCTATATCGCCAATGTAACTGAATGCGCGTGTTTGTGTGCCATCGCCAAAAATGGTGAGGGGCTTGTTTTGCATAAGTTGGTTCATAAAGATACCCACCACATTGCGGTATTTATCACCAATATTCTGGTATTCACCATACACATTATGTGGCCGGAAGATAGTGTAATCAAGCCCAAACATTTCGTGAGCACATTTTAAATCCTGTTCAACGGCAAGTTTGGCAACACCGTAAGGATCTTCCGGTAAAGGCACCATGTCTTCGCGCAACGGCAACTGCCCTTTTCCATAAACGGCTATGGATGAAGTAAAGACAAACCGCTCAACTTTATGCTTAATGCTTTCGTTGATCAGGTTAATGCTGCCAATCAGGTTATTTTTGTAATTGTATCTGCGGATAAAATGACTGAGCCCTTCTGCAGCATAGGCAGCCAGGTGATACACATAATTAAATGAATAGTCGTTAAATAGTTTTGACACCAGCCGCTGATCGTTAATACTTCCGTTAACGAAGGTTGCTCCATCGGGTACGTTTTCTTTAAATCCTCCGCTGAGATCATCCAGAACAATAAGCGTGTGTCCGAGTTTTAATAGTTCGCGGCCAACATGGGCACCGATAAAGCCGGCCCCTCCGGTAAGTAATGACGTTTTCAAGGTTTTAATTTTTAGCGCAAGTTATCACAATCGCTCAAAAATAGTTGGTAAGGTAGTAGCTACGCGGCCACTAACCCGAAAGCAATGGTTAGCGATAGGCACAAATATTTTTTTTTCCGATGTTTGGGCCCTAATGCTGCCTAACCCTTTTCGAATGGTAAAGGATGTGTTTTCGCAACTTTTTGCGGAAGGCAGATTTGTTCATAACCTGGCTGTAACCTTTACCGGAAATGCCACTGCGCTGGTGCTTGGTTTTGTATTTACACCGTTTATTGCCCGCTTGTATGGGCCTGCTGCTTACGGGGCTTTTGCTTTGTTTATGGCCGTTATCAATAACCTGTCGCCTTTGGTAACCCTTCAGTTTCCTACCGGGTATGTTACCATTAAAGACGATGATGTTTTTTTAAAAATGATACAACTTACCCTGGCCGCCACTATTTTTTTTACAGCCCTTGCCGGGTTGATTATTTTTTTTGTCGGTGAGTATTTGGTTAATTTTTTTGAAGCACAGGCCATTGCCGGCTTGCTGTGGTTTATTCCGGCTTACTTGTTTTTACTGGGAGTGGATGCTATTACGCTGGGCTGGAACATTCGCCTAAAGGAATTTAAGCGGGCTGCAGTTGGAAAAATATTCTCAACCACATCGAGCAAACTGGTAACCCTGTTGTTTGGTTTACGGGTTTATGTTGATGCCAGCGGTTTAGTTATTGGCAATGCGCTTCAATATCCGTTGGATAGCCTGGCGCGGGTTAGCACGGCTATGCGACAGCAATTAAAAAAAATTAACAGCCTTATTTCGCGTGTCGAAATTCACAGGTTATTAATAACCTATCGGGCATACCCGCTTTTTGTTACCACCGGCTTATTGATAAGTAATTTCGGAAACCAGCTGCCTGTTTATATCATTTCTTATTATTTCGGTCAGACCACCCTGGGTTTTTTTGCGTTGGCTTTTAGCCTGATTAGCATGCCTATGAATGTGCTGGTCAGTTCATCCACTACTGTTTTTTTGCAAAAGGCAGCCGAGTTACATCACGATAATCCGGATCAGCTACGTTCTGTGTCGCTCAGACTTTATAAAAAATTATTTTTAGTCAGCTCCGTAAGCCTTACGGCCCTATCGCTTATCAGTTTACCCTTATTTTTAATTTTGTTTGGCCAACCCTGGCGCGAGTCGGGTATCTTTGCCGCATTTCTTGCCTATAGTTTTATTCTTGGAGTGGCGGCTAATCCGCTTTCGGTGTTATTCAGGGTGCTTCATGCTGAGCACAAAAATTTTGGTTTGAATTTATTTCAAATCTGTTTAAAAGCTGCCGGCCTGTTGGCAGGTGCTTCCTTTAACGATCCGCGAATGGCAATAATGGGTTATGTGCTGGCCACGGTGCTGTGTTATGCAGTTCAACTTTATGTAATTTTCGGCATGATAAACCTGCAGAGGGGTATTGTGGTTCGGGACACCGTACTTACCCTGGTGTTGTTTACAGGGATGGTGGTGTTCTATACCTTTTTATGAGATGCAGCCTTTAGTTATTTTTTTTGAAAAGCTTAGTCAATACCTGGTTAATAACCTCAGTATTTTTTGGATACGGATAGCAAGTTTTTACAGGCGTCTGTTCAAAGAGCAACACCAGCTAACATCCAAAACTGCTACAGATCGGTATCCGCTATTATTCACCGAGGTTTCACGGGTGGCGGGCGATGCCAACAGGACGCTTAAACTGTTATCGTTTGGGTGCTCAACCGGTGAAGAATGTTTTTCACTTAAAAAATATTTCCCCAACGCCCGTATTTTTGGCGCTGACATTAATACACTTAACCTGGCGATAGCAAGACGTAAAAATATCAGCCCGGACATTACCTTTCTTTATAGTAAACCCCAAAACCTGCTAAAGACCGCACCTTACGATGCTGTTTTTTGTCTTTCTGTACTCTGCCGCTGGGAAGACACCAAAGATTTGCCAAATTGTTCGGCCATTTATCCATTTTCAAAGTTTGAAAAGACCGTTAAGGAACTTGCCGCTATGGTGGTAAAGGGCGGGCTACTGGTTATATACAACAGTAATTTCAGATTTGAAGATACTGAAGCTTTTAAGGATTTTGAAATTGTGCAGTCATCCCTGCCAAGCAGTGGATTTGTTCATAAGTTTGACCGCTTTAATAACCGGTTACTTGCGGAACACACACATTGTATTTACAGGAAATTAACCTGATGAGAGTACTTTTAATAAGCGTATCGGCACCGCCTCAAAATACACCCGAGAGTTTACAGGTTGTTAAATATGCTAACCACTTGGCCAGCCGCTGCGAATTAACGGTACTTACCATTAAGGAAGCGCACGGATGGCGGAAAGCTGATGTGAGTTTAATGAATGCCATTGGAAACGCGCGTTTTATCAGGTTGCCACACTACAGTTCGAAAGCGGGCCGGTTTTTGTCCGGATTGCTGAACAGGCAATGGTTGATGAAACCGGATGAGGATTTTATGTTCCCGCTGCAATGGAGGCAGGCTGTAAAAAAAATCAACCAAAAACCCGATATCCTGTATAGCCGCTCAACCCCGTATAGTTCGGCCCTGATGGGGCTAAAGCTAAAGCAATACTATAACGTGCCTTGGGTGTTGCACCTTAGCGATCCATGGTTATTATCCCCTATGAACTATTTTAAGGGCAAGTTGCGCGACTATCATGCGCAAGCCGAGCAGAATTGTTTTGAAAATGCAGATGTAATCACCCTTACCTCGTATGAACAGCTGGCTCTTTACCAGGAACATTATCCGCAACTGGCTCATAAGTTTCAGTTTTATCCGAATGTTTATAATGATGACGAGCTAACGGATAATCCGATAAAGTTTGACGGTAAACTGATTTTTTTGCACACCGGAAATTTTTACGGTGAAGGACGCACCCCGTTTTTTTTACTGGAAGCATTAAGGAAAATCATTGAACGTGATGCCACACTTTTAAAGGATTGTGAGTTTGTATTTATCGGCCGCCTGAATGCTGATGTGCGCAATGTATTCAGGCGCTACAATTATCCGTTTGTTAAAGTTATCGAAGAATACACCTTTGATGAAATAGTGCGCAGCCAGCGAAGTGCGCATATGTTTTTACTTTTTGACTGGAAGTTCAGCAATACGAACTCTGTTTTTTTCCTGTCGAAAATTCTGGGTTACATGACATCCCAACGGCCAATTCTGGCAGTTACCGGCCAAAACAGTACCTGCCGGACGGTGATTGAAGGAAAGTACGGGCGATGCTTTGGTCACGATAGCATTGATGATATAGCTTCATATTTGCGCGAAGTGATTGAAAATTTCAGGATTAAAAACAGCAACTTCTTTAAAGTTGCTCCGCCTGATCCGACCTATTCAGCCCGCTATAACGCTGAACGGCTATATGCGCTCTTTGAAAAGCTGCTTCAGCCAACATCGCAGCAAACAGAGATATGAAAAAAATATTGCTTCAGGGATACTACGGCTTCGGAAATCTGGGCGATGATATTTTGCTGCTGGTGTGTTACAGTAATTTTAGGCAGCATTTTCCGGATGCGGAGTTAGTTGTTTTTTCAAATGCTGATCCGAATACAGCCTCCTATCTGCATAACTTGCTTGGCGAACGTATTCGAACTGTAAATTATACCGCCCGCGAACATTTTGATATAATTATTCATGGGGGTGGCGGAGTACATTATGACTATGAAGAAGGCCGTTATTTTTTTTCTGTGCTTAACCGTTTAATAAAACTTCAGCCTTCCTGGTTCACGAAACTATTTGATATTTACAAAAAATTTAAGCGAAGAGAGCACATTACCGGCTCGTTAAGAATTGGTGTGGGCATTGGTATTGGCACCTTTACTGCTTCATCAAAAAAGTTTTATTCAAATTTAGTTGTTCTTAATAGTTATGATTTTTTGCTTGTACGGGATTCGGTCAGCCTGGCACGAGCAAAAAAAATAAGTCCGCGTTCCAGTCTGCGCCTGTCAACGGATCTGGCATTTTATACAGAGTACTGGCATCCACCCCGGATGCAAAAGAAGGCTCAGCTACCCTCCAAAAAAATTGGTGTTGTATTGCGGCACTGGAAAACCGGTAGTGCGCATACTGAGGAAGTTATACGCATTGCCTGCCGATTGGAAAGCCGGGGCTATGAGGTTACCTTTTTTTCTTTTGAGGCTGAATACGATAAGCCCTATTTGAATCAATTACCTGTGAATGTGAAGCGTATCATCTGGCCGGATTCAACAGGAAGTCTTGATGCTTACCTAAATCATTTTTATCAGCAGGATCTTGTAGTATCAACGCGTTTTCATGGTGCAATTTTGGCTGCTACTTTTGGAATTCCGGCTATAGCATTGGTGCTGGAGCCTAAAATTTTAACGTTAAAAGAGATTCTTCCGCAATCCATTCAACTTCTTAATATGGAGGAAATAGCAAAATTTCTTGAGTCAAAAATTTTCGCAGTGCTCAGCGATTTACCAAGTTGGCAACAAAAGGTTCGTAATGATTGTGAACGCAATTATGAACTGATCAAACAAGGATTAGCCGGTGTTAACGATTTTATTTGTAGTCAGAAATGAAACTTTACGAAATAGCAAGGTTCCTGTTTGGGCGCCAGGCTTCACCGTGGGCACAGCGCATTAACCGTGATAATAAGCGGATGGAGCGATTGCTGGCCACTGAGCTACAGGCAAACTCCTGTGGTATTGATGTGGGTGCGCACGAAGGGGCCTTTTTAACAATGCTGTTGAAAAATGCGCCTGATGGGCGGCACTGGGCATTTGAACCTCTGCCTGAGTACTTTGAAAAACTACGCGAAACTTTTAAGGGTATTTCAGTTTATAACCTGGCATTGAGCGACTCTCCGGGTAAGGCTACATTTTATAAGGCCGTGGGGGCCGAAGCGATGAGCGGATTAAAACCCCAACATTATCCGGTACCGGTGCAGTTGGAGCAGTTTGAAATAGTCACTGCCCGGTTAGATGATATAATTCCCAGTCATGTGCAGATTGATATGATTAAAATTGATGTAGAAGGGGCCGAACTCGCGGTTTTAAAAGGCGCCAAACATTTAATTAATCGTTGTCGTCCGTTAATAATCTTCGAATTCGCGCAACTGCATTCCGAAGCCTATTCAGTTACCCCGAATGACATGTTTACTTTCTTTGAGGATAACGAGTATACGATTTTTCGGTTGGATAGGCTGGAAGTTTATACCCGGCAGCGTTTTGAAGAAAATTTTCATCAGTCGCACCAATCCAATTACAACCAGTTGGCTGAAACTAATTTTATAGGGGTTCCAAACGAGAAGCGGTAAAGTAATTATGTGTGGTATATCCGGTTTTATTGATCACCGCAAATCGCTTGATGATTTGCACGCCATGCAGCAATGTTTGCATCACCGGGGACCTGATGCACAAGGTATTTTTTTTGAAGGCAATGCAGGGTTAGCACATAACCGGCTTTCAATAATTGACCTCAGTGAATCGGCTAACCAACCCTTTATTTATGAAAACCTTGTGCTGGTATATAATGGCGAGATTTATAATTATGCCGAAATTAAGAGAGAACTGGTTAGTGCAGGCTATACTTTTACAACTCACTCCGACACCGAAGTATTGCTTAAGGGATTTCATGCCTGGGGCATTGATGTGTTGCACAAACTTATCGGCATGTTTGCTTTTGCAATTTACGATAAGGCTAACCAGCAATTGTACCTCGTTAGAGATCGGTTGGGTGTGAAACCCCTCTATTATTCGATAGACGGTGATGCAATTTGTTTTGCCAGCGAGTTAAAGGCTTTTCCGCAGGCAAAAACCGATGCCATTGATTATTCCGGCCTGGTTGATTATCTGCGCTATGGGTTTACAGTAAGCAGCAATACCTTTTTTAAAGGCATCGAAAAACTTTTGCCCGGCCATTACCTGCACTTTGCGCGGGGCAAAGCCAGGGTTGTTTCGTTCTGGGATGCCGAAGATTATGTATACGACCCACTTACCGGCCAGTCGGAAGAAAAGTTAGCAGATGAACTGGAAGCCTTATTGGTTTCATCGTTTAAATACCGGATGGTTTCGGATGTGCCGGTAGGCATTTTTTTTAGCGGTGGTATTGACAGCACCGCCCTGGTTGCGTTGTTAAGTAAACATGTTGGAACGGTCAACACGTTTACCATTGGCTTTGATGATCCGGCCTTTGATGAGACCCCCTTTGCCCGGAAAATTGCCTCCCGATTTAAAACAAATCATACCGAGCGTATTTTGAGTGTGAAGGAGGCTAAAGAAAGGCTTGGCAGTTTTTATAAAATTTATGACGAACCTTTTTACGATAGCTCTGGTATTCCAACTTCGCTGGTTAGTGAACTTGCCCGCGAAAAGGGGATGAAGGTGGTGTTGTCATCGGAAGGTGGAGATGAATTGTTTGGCGGATACACCTCGTATCAACGGTATTACAACTACGGAAAGCGCGTACTCAGCGTGCCTTTGTTTGCCAGGAGATTATCCAGCCATCTCTTGGTAGGCTTAGATAACCTGCTCAATGTTTCGGCATTAGGCAATAAACTAAATAAAGCCGGCCAGCTTCTGCAAAACACCAATTGGCAAAATTTCTATAAAACCTGTGTTTCAACGCTTGACGTATCGCGGCAAGAGCGCTACATTAAAAACGCATCCGTTTATCGCGACCTGGCTACCCTGGCAGATAAAACAACTAAATCAACACTTCATCCAATTGAGTTGTTTATGCTATGGGATTTAAAATACCTGCTGCCCGATGATTTCCTTTTGAAAATTGATCGGGCAACTATGCATCACAGCCTTGAATCGCGCGAGCCTTTTTTAGACCACCGGCTGGTGGAGTTTTGCCTGCGATTGCCCCTCCATTACAAGATTCGAAACGGCCAGACAAAATACCTGCTTCGGAAAGTAATTGAACGACACCTTGCTCCGGAATACTTTAACCGGCCAAAAATGGGTTTTAGCATTCCGCTTTTTAATTGGTTTAAGAAGGATATGGATTACCTTTTTCAGACATACTTATCAGAGGAAAAATTTACGCACGCCTGGCCGATGATTGACTATGCCTGGGTACAGCGGCAAATGGAGATTTACTTCAGAAGCAAATCCGTCAATCAGGAATTAAACATGGTTATCATGTGGAAATTCCTGGGCCTTATGTTGTGGCGCGAAACTGTAACCGGGCAATGAGCAGCCAGAAAAAAAATATCCTGCTTCTTATCCCCAATCTTGACTTCGGAGGTGCACAGCAATCATTTGTATTGTTAAGTAATGAATTGGCTAAGAAGCACCGTGTTATTAACGTGGTTTTCAACAAACATAATATCGCACCATACGATTTTACCTCTACATTAATTGATTTGAATGTGCCGGCATCGCGCAACCTGCTGGGCAAGGCCGTAAACTTTTTAAAGAGATTATTAAAAGTGCGAACCCTGAAAAAGCAGCATGATGTTCAGGTTTCCATCAGCTTTTTGGAGGGCGCAGATTACGTTAATTTGCTTACCCGAAGAAAAGATAAAGTAATCCTCAGTGTGCGCGGATCTAAAAAATACGATCAGGATATTACCGGATGGCTAGGTTTATTTCGACTGCGCATTTTACTGCCTTTACTTTACTCCAGGGCTGATTATATAGTCGCGCTGAATGAGGGAATCCGTCAGGAATTAACTGCAGATTATAAGTTGAAGGTGCCCATTCGTGTAATTTATAACGGCTTTAGCGTTTCACGGGTGGTTCAGCAAATAAACGAACCGCTTGATGAAGCCGCTGAAAATTTATTTCAATGGCCGGTGCTGATTAGTCATGGTCGATTGGCACCCGAAAAAGGATTGGAAGAATTTTTAGCCGTAATCGCTGTGTTAAAAAAGCGAAAGGTGGGTTGTAAGTTTTTGATACTTGGTGAAGGTCCGGTGAAAGATAAATTACAACAAAGAATTGCTGACCACCAACTTAAATGTTGGTTGAGAGAACGCGAGGAAAATTTTACCTCCGATGCCGATGTGTACTTTTGGGGTTATCAGCAAAATCCCTTTAAGTTTTTAGCGCATTCGAAACTCTTTGTATTGCCCTCGTTGCACGAAGGTTTTGGGAATTCGCTTGCAGAAGCCATGCTGTGCGGGATTCCGGTATTGGCTACCGATTGCCCCTACAGTCCACGTGAGCTGCTTGCACCGGGTTCAACTGCTAAACTGCCTTTGCAACAAGGCGAATGGGCAGATTTTGGAGTGCTGTTGCCACAATGGCATTCGCCAGAAGTTGTTGAGCAGTGGGTAAATATTATTACCGATTTGCTAAACTCAGAAGAGAAACGTCAACTTTATGGAGCAAAGGCAAAAGAGCGCATCTCGTTTTTTTCGATAGAAAAAACTGTTCAGGGTTGGAATGATTTGATTGACGAAGTAGCTTGAAAAGGCATACCATCTTAATTATCGATAACTCACGGGCTACCACCGGAGCTTTTACATCCATATCCATTTTGTTTCCATATCTTAAAAACTATCAGGTTTACGTTGTTCTGCCCAAGGGTTCGGTATTAAAAAAGAATTTGGTTTCTCAGGGTTTACCGGTAATTGAAATTCCGTTTTTAGAATTACATAAGGGCTTTCGATCGGTTTTTTACTTACCGGCTCTATTAATTAATTCCATCCGCCTGTTGCGGGTTGTAAGCCAACAAAATATTCGCCTTGTACATGTTAACGATGTATATAATTTGTGCGGGGTAGTAATGAAGCTTTTTAGACCAAAACTAAGGTTGGTTTACCACATAAGGCTTTTGTCAACATCCTATCTCAAGCCTGTTTATCCGATGCTGACACGCATTGTGTTATGGTTTGCCGATGCAGTAATTTGTAACTCGGCAGCTGTTAAAAGAGGTTTGCCGTTTATTACGGAAAAAGTATCGGTTATCGGAAATCCGGTAAACACAACTGAACTTCATCCGCCCAAAGTTTTTAGAGCGGTAAGTACCCTTTTGGTTTTGGCAAATTATGTACCCGGTAAGGGACATGACTACGCCCTTGAAGCGTTTGCACGGGCGAAACTGCAGTTACCTCATCTTAGGCTAATAATGGCAGGCGGAACATTTGGTTTGCATGCAAATGAGCAGTATAAAAAGCAATTGCAGGCGAGGTCGGTTGCTCTTGGTGTTGACCAGCACGTTGAATTCAGAGACTTTCAGCTGGATATTGAAAGGCTGATTAAGGATTCAGACATTGTTTTGCAATTTTCTGACTCCGAATCATTCTCACGAGTTTCAGCTGAAGCGATGCAGTATGGAGTACCCGTGATAGCCGTTAACAGCGGGGGGCCTTCAGAGTTGATTCAACACAGAAAAACTGGCATGTTGGTAAATCAGGGAGATGTACCTGCAATGACTGAGGCCATTATATCCCTTGCGGAAGACGCTATCCTGTATCGGAACATCTCAACTGAAGCAAGAACATTTATTATTGATAACTTTAAGGCTGATTTTATTGCAAATCAGATTGAGGGCGTTTACCGAAAATTTCTTTTTTAAACTGCCCGGTTACAGATTTACGCAAACCAGTATAGTGCACTACTACCACCGTATGATTCGATTGTTTAGCCTGATGGGTCTATTGGCAACTGTGCTAAAAGTTCATGCCCAGTGTCCTTCGGTGGATTTTACTATTCCGGCAGGCACATGTATTCAATCAAATATTCAAGTTGAAAATAATTCATCCGGTGCAACCTATTTTGAGTGGGACTTTTGCAGTGGCGATTTAGACCTGACACCGGAAGTGACTCCGGTTGTTACGAATACCCTGCTGTTTCGAACCCGTTCAATACGGGTGATTAACCATAACAACGAATGGTATGCGTTTACAATCGACCAATCAACCAATAAGCTTATACGGCTAGATTTTGGTGCCAGTCTTAACAATACGCCCGTCATAACTGATTTGGGAAACCCGGGCAACGCTTTCAATGGAGTTTTTGACTTGCGTATGATTAAGGAATCGGGTCAATGGTATGCATTGGTGGTTAATACAGGCAGTAATAGTTTGTTGCGCTTAGCTTTCGGTACCGATATTGAATCAACTCCAACCGTTCAAAACCTGGGTTCATTTGGTGTTCTTAATGTCCCTAATGGTATTTTTATTATAAATGAAGAGAATTTTTTACGGGTATTTATCAGTAATGGTGGTGCCGCAGAAATTATCCGTTTGGATTTTGGCAGTTCAATTTTAAACAATCCGGCAGTTTCGGCATTTGCCGTGGCCGGAGCTGCTGGCTTGCGCGGCCTGGCTATTACACGAGAATGCGACCGATGGTTTGGGTTGGTCACCTCATATAACAACAACAAAGTCTTCTGGCTTGATTTTATAAATGGCCTTAATCAGCCCCCGCAAACCGGAGAAATAACCTTTTTCACTTCCTATAATTTTCCGGCCGGCATTGCCATTGCTTCGGATGGCGGTAATTATTACGCCTTTATCCAGTCAGCCATTGGTTTTCAATACCGGCTTTCATTTGGCAGTAGCATAATCGACAAACTTGGTGTAGGCCAAAATTTTGGAAACTTCGGTATATCGAACGAAAATTTTGCTATTGAACTGGTAAAAGTTAATTCCGACTGGACTGGTTTTACTATTGATTTAACAAACCGAAGACTTATCCGCCAAACTTTCCCGTTGCTATGCGATGCGAATATTGCAATTGCTTATGATGAACAACCTTCTTTTGTGAACTTTAGTAACAGTGGTACAAAAAAAATTACGTTAACAGCTACCGATGTACAAGGCGCAGTGAACTTTGTAAGCAAAACCCTGACAGTTTCAGGTACTATTGCTCCGGATATAAGTTTTACGAGCCAAAATCAATGTGCAGGTCATGATGTTATTTTTTCATCGCTTAATTCATCGGGTAACGTAGTGGCGTATAATTGGAATTTTGGTGATGGCAATGAATCAACGGAGTCGAATCCGGCTCACGTTTTTGCATCTGCAGGAGTTTATAATACGCAGTTGCGGGTTACAGCATCCAATGGCTGCCAAAATGTAACCCGAAATGAAGTAACAGTATTTAATCCTCCGGTTGCAGACTTTCAACTTCCGTCCGCTTCTCCATTTTGCACTAATCAGTCTTATTTGTTTCAAAATACTTCAACCTATGATGCGACCAGCGCAATTGCCTGGAACTGGCAGGTCAATTCAATTGGCGTTTCGGCTGATGAGGATTTGCAATTTGCTTTCAGTAATTCTGCTCCGCATGAAGTAAAGCTTATTGCATCAATACCTGGGTGTACAAACGAAACGGCAAAAACAATTTCAACCATTATTGAAGGTCCGCTGGTAAATTTTAATTTTTCCGGCCACTGTCAGTTATCGCCTGTAAATTTTATCAATACCACGTCCGGAAGTGTGACAACGTTCAACTGGAATTTTGGCGATGGAAATACGTCAGCAGAGATAAATCCTGCTCATAGTTATTCACTGCAAGGTATTTATAACGTTCAGCTAACAGCCACTAACGCTGCCGGCTGTGTAAACTCTGTAACCCAGCCCATCACTATTTACTCCAAACCCCAAACCGATTTTGCTGTGGCCCTGCCTCCTTTTTCGTGTTAACGGCAGCACGTCAAACCTGAAAAATCCGCAGCATAGTTACTCAATACCGGCTACGTACCAGGTTACATTAACCACCACCACCAATTTTGGCTGTTCGGCAACCGTGCAAAAGCCCGCGGTCATCCTGCCATCGCCAGTCGTTGATTTTAGTTACTCACCACCCTGCCGGAATATACCGGTAAGTTTTTCTGATCAAACACCAGGCAGCAACCTATCGTGGTTATGGCAGGTAGAGAGTTCATTTTATTCAGTTCAGCACCCCGCGCATACGTTTACCACTACAGGCTCCAAAAATGTTGTACTTACGGTTACCGGTGTAAACGGATGTGTTGGAACTATGACAAAGCAGGTTGTAGTACCCGTTCAACTGGTTCCTGATTTTACAGTTGAAAAAAACTGCATCAATCAACAAACACTGTTCATTGATAATACCAACGACTTTGCCGATCCGATTACAGCGTGGCAATGGACATTCGGAACCCTTGGCTCAGGAACGGGAAGCCCGGCCGAATTCACCTTTCCTTCCGTGGGCAACGTAAATGTAAACCTGACGGTAACCACGCAAACCGGGTGCTCTTATTCGCGATTAAAAAGTGTAAGTATTGATTCTGCACCAACTGCATCATTTACAGCTTCGCCAACCGTGGGCGAACCGCCCCTGCCGGTAACCTTTACCAATACCTCAACGGGGGCAATCACTTATCTATGGCAATTTGGCGATTCCGGAAACTCTGAAAGCACCGTACCGTCTCCGCAATTCACATTCACAGATTTGGGTCAATACACAGTAGAGCTTACCGCTTTCAATACGCTCAATTGTTCTCACAAAACAACACGCACCATTCACGTGGTTGTTCCGGTACTTGATGTGGAGGTGAGTTTACTTGAGCTTCTTACGAACCAGACCTCGCTTACTCCTGCGGTAACCCTGATAAACCGGAGCAATGTTCCGGTGCAAAACCCAGTTGTTCGTTTTGATTTATCGGGTGCTGCCGCCATTAATGAAGTAATACCTGTTACCATTCCATCAAACAGTTCATACCGGCACGTAGCCGGCTTTTCCCTTCCGGAACGCGATGGGTTGGATTATGTCTGTGCCGAAGTATTGCTCGATGACACCACACCCCATAACAACCGCCTTTGCGCAACAGTCAAATCTGATTTTTTTGTTTTAGAGCCTTACCCTAATCCCGTATTCGGTAAGCAACCTGTAACAATCATTTGGGTATCAACTACCGAAAACACGGCAGTAATTTCTTTGCTGAGCAGTTCTGGTAAGCAGGTTTTTTCTGCGGCTGTTTCGGCCACTTCAGGATTTAATTCAGCAGAAGTTTCTACCCGGCACCTGCAAGCTGGTTTATATATTCTAAGCATCGCTTCAGGTACACGGACAAGAAATTTCAGGTTGGTGGTAGTCGAATAATGCAGCCGTCTTATAGGTAAACCGCCATTTTGCTTTATTTTTACACTCTTTAATTTATCAACCCTCTATGAAGAACATTAAACTCGATGCCACCGACCGGAAGATACTGGAGTTATTGCAGCGAAACTCTAACATTACCAATGCTTTGCTGGCCAAAGAAATTGGCTTGTCACCGGCACCTACGCTGGAGCGCGTAAATAAACTTGAGAATAACAAGGTGATAAAAAGCTACCATGCAGTAATTGATCCGAATGCCGTTGGCCTGGGTGTAAGCACGTTTGTAATGGCCTCGCTCAAAGGCCATAACAAAGAGAACATTGATAAGTTTGTGAAGGCTATCGCCACCATCGATGAAGTAATAGAATGCCACCACATTACCGGTGCAGGTGATTTTATTTTACGAATTGTTTGTGCCGATATTGCCGCTTACCAGCAACTGATGCTGGAAAAAGTATCGAACATCGAAGTGGTTGACAGTTTGCAAACCATGGTTATTCTTTCCACATTTAAAGATAGCAAGGTGTTGCCCATACCAAACTGAGTATGACAACCGAAAAAACTTTAATCTTGGATGCCCTGCAGGTAAAACAGAAAATCCGCAGGATGGCATTTGAAATTCTTGAAAACAATTTCAAGGAGAAGATTATTGTTATTGCCGGCATTGACGGGCAGGGTTATACGCTGGCAAAATTGCTGGCTAAAGAAGTTGCAGCAGTTTCAGTAACTAACGTTAAACTCGTTAAGGTTACACTCGACAAGGAAGCTCCGCAGTTGAATGCCGTTTCATTCGATTGTGATACAAAAGACGTTAAGAAGAAAAGCATTGTGCTGGTGGATGATGTGCTGAACACCGGCCGTACACTGGCCTATGCCATGAAGCCATTTCTGGATGTTGAGATTAAAAAACTCGAAGTGGCTGTGCTAATCAACCGAAGTCATTCCGCCTTCCCCATTGCCCCTCGGTACTCGGGTTATGAACTGGCCACCACCATTACCGATCATGTTGAAGTAGTTCTTGGAAAGGAAACAGCCGTGTATCTTAAATAATCAGTTGCAGGTCGTTTCATCAACCACGCTGCCAAACCACACCACACCGTACTCTTTATACAGGCCGATGCCGATGGCATTCCATTTAATAGATTTCCAGATGCCCTCGTTGGTAATGACCTCATTGTGGCCGTGGCTTTGCTTCCAGCCTTCAAGGCCCTCCTCGGCTGTGGCACCCCCCGAACTGAAGTAAGAAATCTCATAACCGTTACCAGGGTAGCCGGCAATTTCACGGGGCTTATCCCACATGCATTTTGCCTGTTTATGGTCATCAGTATAACAACAGGCTGTCCATTTTCCATTTTTCGACCAGCTGTGAAGGTTGCACTGACCGCTCTTCGGATCATAATGCTCAGCCAAATCTTTTGCATGAAGTTGTGCCACGCGGGTAAGTTTAGGCGACAGCGGTATGGAGTTCAATCCATTAGCAGCACGGTATTCCATAATCAGTTCATAGAGCCGTTGTTCTTCTTCGTTAAGACAGGTTTGGGATGACAGCTCTGCCGGAGCAAAAGACTGCAGGCTAAACAGCAGACAAATCAGCAAGGAAGTTGAAATTGAATTCATAGCTCTTTGTTTGATGAAGAAAACGTTGTCTTGTCCCGAAATTATTCATTGTGACTGTATTTTTTTAATTTCGGGACTCATTAAAACGTGCCACTTAAACCAAGCCAACTAACATGAGCGATCAGAAAATCACTATTCATAACGGAAAGCTGAATGTACCCGATAACCCCACCATACCCTACATCGAAGGCGATGGAACCGGAGTGGATATATGGCCGGCTTCCCAATTGGTTTTTGATAAAGCGGTAGAAAAAGCCTATGGCGGCAAACGCAAAATTAACTGGAAGGAAGTGCTGGCAGGCGAAAAGTCGTTTAACAAAGTGGGCAACTGGCTGCCCGATGAAACCCTGGATGCCTTTCGGGATTACCTGGTGGGCATAAAGGGCCCGCTAACCACGCCTGTGGGTGGAGGTATCCGTTCGCTGAATGTTGCCTTACGGCAGATACTGGACCTGTATGTATGCCTCAGGCCGGTGCGTTGGTACCAGGGTGTTCCATCGCCCGTAAAAAATCCGGGTGCGGTAAACATGGTCATCTTCCGCGAAAACACCGAAGACATTTATGCCGGTATTGAATTTGGTGCCGGCACACCCGAAGCACAAAAGGTATTGGATTTTTTGGCAAAAGAATTCCCAAAGGAATACAACAAGATACGGTTCAATACGAAAGAAAAATCGGAAACATTCTGGAAGATGGTGGGTGCACCCAGCGTGAAGACAGAAGTGAACGTAGGCATCGGCATTAAACCGGTAAGCTGGAGCGGCAGCGTGCGGTTAATTCACAGCGCTATTGCTTATGCCGTTAAGTTTAACCGCAAGTCGGTAACACTGGTGCACAAGGGCAACATCATGAAGTTTACCGAAGGTGCCTTTATGGAATGGGGTTATGCCATTGCCGAAGAATACTTTGGCGATAAAGTGTACACCTGGAAGCGGTGGGAAAAAACCAAAAGGGAAAAAGGCGAAGAGGCGGCCAATGCCGAGCAGAAGGCAGCCATCGCAGCCGGTAAAATTATCATCAAAGATTCCATTGCTGATATCACATTGCAGCAGGTGCTTACCCGTCCTGAAGATTTTGAAGTAATTGCTACACTTAATTTAAATGGCGATTACCTGAGCGATGCATTAGCGGCTCAGGTAGGAGGTATAGGTATTGCGCCCGGTGCGAACATCAACTACATCACCGGTCACGCCATATTTGAAGCGACACATGGCACCGCACCGAAGTATGCCGGTCAGGATAAAGTGAATCCGGGCTCTGTAATTCTTTCAGGTGTGATGATGCTGGAATACATGGGCTGGCAGGAAGCTGCCGACCTGATTAACAAAGGCCTTGAAAAAGCCATCTCGTCCAAGCGGGTAACCTACGACTTCCACCGGTTGATGGAAGGTGCCACCCTGTTGAAGTGCTCGGAGTTTGCGCAGGAGGTGGTTAAGAATATGTGATTTTTGATGGTAGTTTTTAATTAGCCGGGGGCGGTTGCGAAGGCAACCGCCCCCGGCTGTTTAAAAATCACCACCGTAAGGGTTACCTCATGGCTAATTCTACACTAAGTCCTGCAAAAACTAGCCAATTAGCCACAAAACCTATGAGCCTGACTTTTACCACTGCCGAGTTGCGCCTGCTGCGGTATGTAGCCGATGGCGCCAAACTGGAAGTTCTGGCCGCCCAGGAGGGCGTAACCCGGAAGGAAATTGAAGCGAGATTAAAAAGCGTGTACAAACGCCTGGAGTCGCGTAATCCTCTTGAAGCCCTGCAAAAACTAGCGCAATCGAGTTTTGAAGTGGTTGAACGTGGTTAATGAACCATTTGCATTGCCGTAAGGGCTGCTTCTTCACCTTTGTTGCCGTATTTCCCTCCGGCACGGTCGTAGGCCTGTTGCTTGTTCAGGGTCGTTAATACTCCAAAAACAACCGGCTTTCGGGTTTTAAGGCTCACCTCAGTCAAACCATAGGCCACGGCCTGACATATATAATCAAAATGAGGGGTTTCGCCTTTGATAACGCAGCCCAGGCATATAACTGCATCTACATCTTTTTGCTCAGCCATCCGTAAGGCACCCAGGGTTAACTCAAAACTACCCGGTACATTTTGCCTTAATATATTTTTTTGCTTCACACCATGAGCCTGCAGACTGGCTGATGCAGCTGCATACAACGCCTCGGTAATCTCCTCATTCCATTTACTGACAACAATAGCAAATTTTTTACTTTTAATACCACGGGTGATTGATGTTTTACCGCTTCGTAAACTGCCGGCCATAGGGGTAAAATTAAAAAGGGATAGCCTGCGCTATCCCTGCAAGGTAAGTCAATTTTTTTATGAGTTTGTTTCCAGGCGGGCTTTCAGTTTGCGCGCGTTTTGGTACTCGGCTGATTCCCAGTATTTGGTTATTACTTCATCGTAAGCCTGAATAGCCTTTTCGCGTTGTTCTGATTTTTCGTAGGCCAAGGCGGCTTTCATCAGATAAGCCGGTGTAAAATACTTGTTTGGCCGGTGATTGGCAGCTTTTTCATAGTAGCGTGCAGCGTCTTTGTAGTTCTGCTCTTCCATGTACGCATCGCCAATCAGGCTATAGGCCCGTGCCTGTATAAGCAGATCGTTTGAACTGAAATCGCTCAGGTACAAACGGGCTGCTTCAAACTTTCCTTGCTTTAAAAAACTTACTCCGGCATAAAAATGAGCCAGGTTTGCAGCATCGGTAATTCCGAACTCATCAATAATATCAATAAACCCCAGGTTGTTACCATCGCCATTCAGGGCCAGGTTCAGGCTGTCAGCCTCGAAATAGTAAATAGCCTGGAACATTTCTTTCTGTGCTTCGGCCTCTAGACTATCTTTATAATATGTAAACCCGAAATACCCCACTACCATCAGGGCAATGGCTAAGGCAAAACCGCCAACCAGTTTAGGGTGGCGTTCCATCCAGGTTTCTGCGCCTTCCAATTTCTCGGCCAACGCTTCCGGGTTTTCCAGTAATTCGTTTTGATTAGGTAATTTCTTGCTCATGGTAAAAAATTAGCCCCGCTTGGGGACGGGGCGCAAAACTACTAATAACCCAATATTTAACAAAAACAGGTTAGTCGGTAATAAAGGGATAACCGGGTTCGGCATAGATGTCGGTAAGTGCTTCAGCTGGATCAGGGAATTCGGACTCTTCTGCGAAGCGTACGCTTTCTTCAACCTGGGCATTTACCCGGGCCTCGATTTCTTCAAGTTCTTTTTCATTGGCCATTTTGTTAGCCAAAATAGTTTTACGTACCACTTCAATTGGGTCGCGCTGTTTGTATTGTTCCACTTCTTCTTTGGTACGGTACTTCTGTGGGTCAGACATGGAATGGCCTTTGTATCGATAAGTTCTGAATTCAAGTAAGGTTGGTCCATCGCCCGTACGTGCACGGATGGCCGCCTTGGCAACAGCGTGGTGCACATCTTCAACCCGCATGGCATCAACCGGTTCAGAAGGCATGTCGTACGCTTCCCCCAGTGTGTAAAGTTCATGTACGTTCGAGGTTCGCTTTACGGAAGTGCCCATGGCATAGCCGTTGTTTTCAATCACAAAAATTACAGGCAGTTTCCACAACATGGCCAGGTTAAGTGCTTCATGAAAAGCCCCCTGCCTTACGGCACCATCGCCCATGTAACAAATACAAACATTACCAGTTTTATTATACTTCTCGGCCAGGGCTATTCCGGCACCAAGTGGCACCTGCCCGCCAACTATCCCGTGGCCTCCCATAAAGTTTACTGCTTTATCGAAGATGTGCATAGAACCACCCTTGCCTTTTGAGCACCCTGTGGCTTTGCCATACAATTCGGCCATCACCGCATTAGGGCTTGTTCCTAGGGCCAGTGGATGAGCGTGGTCGCGGTAGGCGGTAATCCATTTGTCACCTTTCGTAAGTGCCGTGGCGGCTCCGGCTGCGCAGGCTTCCTGGCCAATATATAAATGACAAAAACCTTTGATTTTTTGCATCCCATAAAGCTGGCCTGCCTTTTCTTCGAACCTGCGCATCAGCAGCATGCTCTCAAACCAGAACAAATAAGTTTCTTTTGAGAACTCTGTTTTACCGGTTTTGGAAGGTTCGCTTTTGGTTGCTTTGGTTGTCGTTGCCATATCTCTATTTTTGATAGGAACTGCGAAAATAATCCGCTAAAAGGCAAACGCCAAAGTAATTCAGTTAATCGTGCAACTTACCAACCTGCGGCTTAGGGATTTCAGGAATTATGAAGAGGCCAGTTTGGATTTTCCTTCAAAAATAACCTGCCTGGTTGGGTTAAACGGAAGCGGAAAAACCAACCTGCTGGATGCCATTCATTACCTATCCTCCACCCGAAGTTTTCTGGGTGTGCCGGATAATCAGCTTGTGCGCTACGGAGCCACTTATTTTTCAATTCAGGGTAACTTTAGCATGGCCCATGGGCACAAGGAAGTAGCCTGCCTTGTGCAACCGGGAATAAAAAAAGTGTTCAGTCATGACGGTAAAGAGTATGAAAAACTGAGTGAACACGTTGGCAAGTATCCGGTGGTGGTCATTGCCCCGACCGATATAGACCTTATCCGTGATGGAAGTGAATTACGAAGAAAGTTTTTTGACAGCATTATTTCTCAAATTGACACAGCTTACCTGAACAGGCTGGTAACTTACAGTAAAGTATTGAAGCAGCGTAACAGCCTTTTGGCGTTGTTCGCGGAGCGAAAATTTCAGGATTTGCAGTTGCTGCAATCGTATGATGAGCAGTTGGTCATGACAGGAGTACCGATTGCAGCGAGACGAGAACAATTTATACGGGAGTTTAAATCGTTTTTTCATACTGCTTACTCCTTTGTTGCCGGAGGTGAGGAGGGAGCAGCAGTGGAATACCAGTCAGCCGTTGCTGATGCAGATTATGCGCAAGTATTGGAAAGAAGCCTGCAGCGCGACCTGGCTCTGCAACGAACCCATGCGGGCATTCACCGCGATGATTTTGAATTTAAGTTCGAACATGGCGAGTTGAAGAGACTGGGTTCACAGGGTCAGCAAAAGTCATTTTTGGTTGCCCTTAAACTGGCCCAGCTTGAGTTGCTCAACAGGTATAAAGGTTTTTATCCCATTTTGCTGCTGGATGATATTATGGATAAGCTGGATGATGTTCGTATGAAGCATGTATTGGAGCGCGTGTCGTCACACCAAACCGGGCAGCTTTTTATTACAGATGCTGCTGTCGGTAGGGCAGCAACCCTCTTTAAACAGTTGCAATCGGAATGTGATATCTTTAACGTAAATCAGGGAGTTATCAGGAAGTAAACATGGGGGATAAACGAAATAAGGGTAATACGCAGTCTATCGCTGAGGCCATCAGGGGCTTACTTAATTCCTATCATCTGGAAGCAAAATTTGACGAAGCCACCATCATCGCTTCCTGGCAAGGCCTTGTCGGGGTGCCGATTGCCAACCGCACTAAGAAAGTGTTTATCCGCAACAAAGTGCTTTATGTTGAATTCAATTCGCCTGCCATGAAAAACGATTTCATGCTCCATAAGGGTAAAATACTTGCGCTGTTTCAGGAGCGTTTTGGAAAGCAGGTTGTCAGCGACATAGTTATTCTTTAACCGAATACCTGATTTCGGCACGTTTTTGAAAATGTTTGACGAAACCAAAAAACCGTATAATTTTGCACTCCTCATTTTAAAAAACCTGATTTCAGACGAAAAAAGTGAGGTTTTTAAAGACGTTCATCGGCATACTTTGGGGATTGGCAACGGCAAGTGATTGGCCCCGATTTCCAAACTGAAACTGGGGGAATACCAAAGCGGCCAACTGGGACAGACTGTAAATCTGTTGTCTTATGACTTCCTAGGTTCGAATCCTAGTTCCCCCACCCAATTGTGAAGTGACGGTTGTAGATTTTGGAAATCCTTAAATTCTGTAATCTAAAATCGTCAATTGAACGCGGGAGTAGCTCAGTTGGTAGAGCGGCAGCCTTCCAAGCTGCAGGTCGCGGGTTCGAGCCTCGTCTCCCGCTCACACGGGTTGTTAAGCTGTTGTAGCTCAGGGGTAGCGCATCCCTCCTTGGCGGGAGAAGAGGTCAGCCCTGAGGAATGGACAGCTGGCAACATGAAAGCTGTTGTAGCTCAGGGGTAGAGCATCCCGCCTTGGCGGGAGAAGAGGTCAGCCCTGAGGAATGGACAACTGGCAACATGAAAGCTGTTGTAGCTCAGGGGTAGAGCACTTCCTTGGTAAGGAAGAGGTCGAGGGTTCAATTCCCTTCAACAGCTCATCAGGCCTTGTTGAAACAACAAAAAGTTTCAGTATCGCCTGAGCGAATCAGGTTGTGATTCGTGGTATAAAGTATTGATAGTAAAACCATGTTATTTCCGGGTGCGTAGCGAACACCAGTAACGGAAACCATGGTTTTCCGAATAAACCCTTATTCGACAGGCTTACCATGTTTAGGGTGTATACTTCATTAGCGAAGTATGGATTGATTTTGTAACAACTTAAAATTGATTATACACTTTAAACTGGATTTCAACAATGGCTAAAGAAACATTTGATCGTTCGAAACCCCACGTAAACGTTGGTACCATTGGTCACGTTGACCACGGTAAAACAACCCTTACTGCGGCTATCACAAAAGTGCTCGCGAAGAAAGGTCTTGCTGCTGAGCGTGACTTCTCTTCTATTGACAACGCTCCCGAAGAAAAAGAGCGTGGTATTACCATCAACACCTCACACGTTGAGTATCAGACTGAGAAGCGTCACTATGCACACGTTGACTGTCCCGGTCACGCTGACTATGTGAAGAACATGGTTACCGGTGCTGCGCAGATGGACGGTGCTATTCTTGTAGTGGCCGCCACTGATGGCCCCATGCCTCAAACCCGCGAGCACATCCTGCTGGCTCGCCAGGTAGGTGTACCTGCTCTGGTAGTATTTATGAACAAAGTAGACCTGGTGGATGACCCTGAATTGCTTGACCTGGTTGAAATGGAAGTGCGCGAACTGCTTTCTTCCTATGATTTCCCCGGTGACAAAATTCCTGTAATTCGTGGTTCGGCTCTTGGCGGACTGAATGGCGAGCCGAAGTGGGTTGAAAAAATTGAAGAACTGATGAATGCGGTTGATGAGTACATTCCGCTGCCGGTGCGTTTGATTGACAAAGACTTCCTGATGCCGGTTGAAGACGTGTTCTCAATTACCGGTCGGGGTACAGTAGCCACCGGTCGTATTGAGCGCGGTGTAATCAAAACCGGTGATGCCGTGCAGATTCTGGGTATGGGTGCCGAAAACCTTTCGTCAGTTATTACAGGTGTGGAAATGTTCCGCAAGATTCTTGACAGGGGCGAGGCCGGTGATAACGTAGGGTTGTTGCTCCGTGGTATTGAAAAAGACCAAATCCGCAGGGGTATGGTTATTTGCAAGCCTGGTTCGGTAACGCCTCACGCTAAGTTTAAAGCAGAGGTTTACGTCCTATCAAAGGAAGAAGGTGGCCGTCATACCCCGTTCTTCAATAAGTACCGTCCTCAGTTCTATTTCCGTACGACCGATGTTACCGGAGAGATTAAACTTCCGGCTGGTGTTGAAATGGTTATGCCTGGCGATAACATTTCCATCGAGGTTGAACTGATCAATAAAATTGCGATGGAAAAGGGACTCCGTTTTGCTATCCGCGAGGGGGGTCGTACGGTAGGTTCTGGTCAGGTAACTGAAATCCTCGATTAACCAGTAAATCAAAAGATTAGCCCATATACCAAGGGCCATGAAAGGCGTTTCTGAATTTTTAGGAAGCGCCTTTGTTTTATACATTACTCTTTCTACCTTTGCAGTCCTTTTGGGTTTCGCGAGGTTTGATGGTGTAATCTGGTGTTTCTCAAGAGGTTGTGAGTCTGCAAGCTCTGGGGTTAAGACCGGTTTTTTTACGGGTGTAGCTCAATTGGCAGAGCAGCGGTCTCCAAAACCGCAGGCTGGGAGTTCGAGTCTCTCCACCCGTGCGAATAAAGTTTTAAAATAATCCGGGGTTGGGCCCCGGCCAGCTATAAACCGCGAATGGCCTGAATCATGCAAAAACTTACCACCTATATCGCAGAATCCTGGGATGAAGTCAAAAATAAGGTTTCATGGTCCAGTTTTAAGGAATTGCAGGGTAGTGCCATTCTGGTGTTGGTTGCTTCAACCATTTTTGCACTGGTGATCGGTGGTATTGACTGGGTTTTTAAAACAGGATTGGAGTGGTTTTACCGTGAATTTTAAATGGGTGCGGTAATGGGAGAATTAAAGTGGTACGTGCTTCGCGTCATCAGCGGCCAGGAAAAGAAGGTTAAAACCTACCTGGAAAATGAAATTGAGCGGGAAAAACTCCGGGAGTATATCCCGCAGGTGTTAATCCCTTCGGAAAAGGTGTACGAAATGCGTGGAGGAAAGAAGCGCGTAAGGGAACGAAACTTCTTTCCGGGTTATGTGTTGATTTCGGCCGACTTGTCGCACGGAGAGGCATTTCACTCGGTAAATAATATCCCGGGTGTTATTGGTTTTCTGGGAAGCAATGGCACAGGTTCTTCAAAAGATCCGGTTCCGCTCCGGCAATCCGAAGTGAACCGCATTTTAGGAAAGGTAGATGAGATAGATACTTTCGATGAGAAACTGGAGACTCCGTTTATTAAAGGCGAGTCCGTTAAAGTAATGGACGGTCCTTTCAGCGGCTTTACCGGAACGGTTGAAGAAATATTTGAAGAAAAGAAGAAACTGAATGTAATGGTAAAAATATTCGGCCGCAATACACCGGTTGAATTGAATTACATGCAGGTTGAGAAATTAGATTAAGTTCACAGATATGGCAAAGGAAGTAACAGGGTATTTGAAATTGCAGGTAAAAGGAGGTGCGGCTAATCCGTCACCGCCAATTGGTCCGGCTTTGGGTAGCAAGGGTCTGAACATTATGGACTTTTGCAAGCAGTTTAATGCGCGTACTCAGGATAAACCCGGGCAGTTGTTGCCGGTGTTGATTACCATCTACAATGACAAGTCGTTTGACTTTGTCATCAAAACACCTCCGGCTGCTAACCTCATTCTGGAGGCTATGAAAAAACAGAAAGGTTCTGCTGAGCCCAACCGGAATAAAATCGGCTCCATTACCTGGGATCAGGTAAAGAAAATAGCCGAAACAAAAATGCCCGATCTGAATGCCTTTAAAATTGAGTCGGCAATGAAAATGATTGCCGGTACGGCCCGCAGCATGGGTGTTACCGTATCAGGAACACCTCCGTGGAAAAACTAAAACTTGGTTGACGGTTACTTAAAAAATCATGGCACGCATATCAAAAAACAGAAAAGCCGTAATCGGCAAGTATAACCTCGAAAAGGAATATTCGCTGGAGGATGCTTCAAAAATGCTGAAGGAGATTACCTTCACCAAGTTTGATGCCTCCGTTGATCTGGACGTTCGCCTGGGTGTGGATCCGAAAAAATCCGACCAGATGGTTCGCGGAGTAGTGTCGCTGCCGCATGGCATCGGCAAGACCGTCCGCGTACTGGTACTTTGCACGCCTGACAAGGTGCAGGAAGCAAAAGATGCCGGGGCTGACCATGTTGGCTTGGATGACTACATCCAGAAAATTGAAGGCGGCTGGACGGATATTGATGTGATCATTTGTACCCCAACCGTTATGGCCAAGGTAGGTAAACTTGGCAAGGTGTTAGGCCCCCGCGGCTTAATGCCCAACCCCAAATCAGGAACTGTTACGCTCGAAGTCGGTAAAGCGGTGAAAGAAGTAAAAGCCGGTAAAATCGATTTCAAAATAGATAAGGCTGGAATCATCCATGTCAGCATCGGGAAAGCTTCCTTCCCGGCTGAAAAAATCAGGGATAATGCCCTGGAGATGATCCAGACGATTGCCAAACTGAAACCCGCATCAGCGAAGGGTGCTTACTTTAAAAGTATCAGCATCTCCTCAACGATGAGCCCGGGTATTCGGATTGACACAAGTTCAATAGCTGGTATTTAAGAAACAGAAACATGACCAGAGAAGAAAAAGCACAGATTATTGAGGAGCTTGAAAAGAAGTTTGCGGCCCACTCACACTTTTACCTTACCGATGCAGGCGGGTTAACCGTTGAGCAGGTAAACTTATTCCGCAGAATGTGTTTCAAGAGCGGCATTGAATATGGGGTGTACAAAAACACGCTTATTCGCAAGGCCCTTGAGAGACGCGCAGGAGTGGATTATTCTCCGCTTTTTAAAGTGCTCCATGGTTTTTCCGGAGTCATCTTCTCCAAAGAAGCTGGCAACGTTCCGGCAAAAGTCATTAAGGAGTTTAGAAAAAAGCTGGAAGGCAAACCGGTTTTAAAGGCTGCCTCCATTGACTCCGATTTTTTTATCGGGGACGAAAACCTGAATACGCTGGCTGAGCTCAAGAGTAAAAATGAACTCATTGGCGAAATCATTTCATTGCTGCAATCTCCGGCTAAGAACGTTATCTCGGCCCTGTTAAGTGGCGAGCATAAGGTAGCCGGCCTGGTAAAAGCATTGGAAACACGTGGTAAATAATTGTTGAATCAAAAATTTTAAATCTAAAGTTAACATGGCGGACATTAAATCACTTGGAGATCAACTTGTTGAACTCACCGTAAAAGAAGTAAACGAACTGGCATCCTACCTGAAAGAAACCTACGGCATCGAACCGGCTGCTGCAGCCGTTGCGGTTGCAGGCCCTGCTGCCGGTGGTGGCGCTGGCGCTCCTGCTGCTGAAAAGACCAACTTCGATGTTGTGTTAAAAGCACCCGGTGCCAACAAGCTTCAAATCGTTAAGCTGGTGAAAGAACTTACCGGTCTTGGCTTGAAGGAAGCCAAAGACGTGGTAGATGGTGCACCGAAAACCATTAAAGAAGGATTACCGAAAGACGAAGCCGAAAACCTGAAGAAACAACTCGTTGAGGCTGGTGCCGAAGTTGAGTTGAAGTAACTTCTTGAAGACGCTGGGTACCGTCTGAAAAGTAAGGTTCAGACCTCGCCCCGGTTACAAGCCGGAGTGAGGTCTATTCCTGTTTATACCGTGGCCTGTTACCCACCACAAAACCGTCCGGGACTTGAACATTAAACGTTAACACCTTGGCAAAGAAAAATAGTAATGGTAGAATCGATTTCTCGAAGATTGAAAAAGTAATCGACTACCCTGATTTTCTGGATGTACAACTCCAGTCGTTTAAAGATTTTTTACAGATCGACACCCCTGCCGAAAAGCGGCAGAATGAGGGCTTGTATAAGGTTTTTGCCGAAAACTTTCCCATCTCCGATTCACGCGAAAACTTTGTGCTCGAATTTGTTGACTACACCATCGATCCGCCAAAATACAATGTCGATGAATGCATCGATCGGGGTTTAACATTTTCTGTGCCGCTTAAGGCAAAACTCCGGCTCACCTGTAACGATGAGGACAACGAAGATTTCGAAACCATCGAACAGGAAGTGTTCCTCGGCAACATCCCCTACATGACGGAAAAGGGGTCGTTTGTTATTAATGGAGCAGAACGCGTTATCGTTTCGCAGTTGCACCGTTCCCCGGGTGTATTTTTTGCCATGAGCAAACACACGAATGGTACTAAACTGTACTCTGCACGCATTATCCCATTCAAGGGGTCATGGATAGAGTTTGCTACCGATGTTAACGCGGTGATGTACGCTTACATCGACCGAAAAAAGAAATTTCCCGTAACCACTCTGTTGCGCGCAATTGGTTATGGAACCGATAAGGATATTCTCGATTTGTTTGGCCTGTCCGAAGAAGTTGAAGCCAACAAGAACACCCTAAAGAAAGTAGCCGGCCGTAAACTGGCTGCCCGTGTGTTGCGCACCTGGACGGAAGACTTTGTGGATGAAGATACCGGTGAGGTGGTTTCTATTGACCGGAACGAAGTATTGCTTGAACGCGACCATGTGCTGACACCGGAGGACATTGAAACTATCCTTGAATCCGGTGTAAAGTCAATCATCCTGCACCGCGATGATGTAAATGTGGCCGACTACACCATTATTTTCAACACGCTGGCTAAGGATAACTCGAACTCGGAGAAAGAAGCGGTTGAACAAATCTATCGCCAGCTCAGAAACACCGAGGCCCCTGATGAACAAACAGCCCGTGACATCATTAACAGTTTGTTCTTCAGCGAAAAGCGTTATGACCTTGGTGAAGTAGGTCGCTACCGAATCAACAAAAAATTAGGTCTTGACCTGGGTTATGATCAGCGTGTACTCACCAAGGATGATATTATCCTGATAGTGAAATACCTGATCGGACTAATAAACTCAAAAGCTGTGGTTGACGATATTGACCACCTGAGTAACCGCAGGGTAAGAACAGTAGGCGAACAACTCTATTCACAGTTTGGGGTCGGCCTTGCCCGTATGGCCCGAACCATTAAAGAACGCATGAACGTGCGTGATAATGAAGACTTCAAGCCGGTTGACCTGATCAACGCGCGCACGCTGTCGTCTGTTATCAATTCGTTCTTCGGAACGAACCAGCTTTCGCAATTCATGGATCAGACCAACCCGCTGGCTGAGATTACACACAAGCGCAGGATGTCGGCACTGGGCCCGGGCGGTCTCTCGCGCGAACGTGCCGGCTTTGAAGTGCGTGACGTTCATTATACGCACTACGGACGACTGTGTACTATCGAAACTCCGGAAGGCCCGAACATCGGTCTTATCTCATCGCTTTGTGTTCATGCCAAAGTGAACAAAATGGGCTTTATTGAAACCCCATACCGGAAAGTTGAAAACGGCAAGGTAAAAACAAAAGATCTTGTGTTTTTAACAGCCGAAGAAGAAGACACCCATAACATCGCCCAAGCCAATGCGAAGTTGAAACCGAATGGCGAGTTTGTAGACGAAAAGGTAAAGGCCCGCTTTGAAGGCGATTTCCCGGTGGTAGAGCCGAAGGAGGTGAAGTTTATGGATATCGCCCCGAACCAGATTGTGTCTGTGGCGGCTTCCATGATCCCGTTCTTGGAACACGATGATGCCAACCGTGCACTGATGGGCTCGAACATGCAACGCCAGGCGGTTCCGCTTGTACGACCTGAAACGCCCATTGTGGGTACAGGCCTGGAAGGCCGCATTGCCTTGGATTCGCGTGCATTAATCACAGCCGAAGGTGACGGTGTTGTTGAGTTTGTCGATGCCCGTAAGATTGTTATCCGCTACGACCTCACGGAAGAACAACGCCTCGTTAACTTCGATACCGAAGTCAAAACCTATAACCTGGTAAAATTCCGCAGAACCAATCAGGATACCTGCATTAACCATACCCCGCTTGTGAAGAAAGGCGAACGGGTTACGAAAGGCCAGCCGCTGGTTGAAGGTTATGCTACCAGTGCCGGTGAACTTGCGCTTGGCAGAAACCTGCTGGTGGCCTACATGCCATGGCAAGGTTACAACTTCGAAGACGCTATCGTTATATCTGAAAAAGTGGTGCGCGATGACATCTACACCTCCATTCATATAGAAGAATTTGAACTGGAGGTTCGCGACACCAAGCGTGGTGAAGAAGAGCTTACTTCTGAAATTCCGAATGTAAGCGAAGAAGCTGTTAAGCACCTCGATGAAAACGGTATCATTCGGGTTGGAGCAGAAGTAAAAGAGGGTGACATTCTCATCGGAAAGATTACACCGAAAGGTGAAACTGATCCTACACCCGAAGAAAAACTGCTGCGCGCCATATTTGGCGACAAGGCAGGCGATGTGAAAGACGCATCGCTCAAAGCACCACCATCGCTGAAGGGCGTAGTTATTGACACCAAATTATTCTCGCGCCCCAAGCGAGACAAGGATGTTCGAAATAAATCAAAGAAAGAGCTGGATGCCCTGAAAACAAGGTATAGCAAACAGCTATCGGATTTGCGTGCTGAAGTTATTAAGAAACTGACTACCTTGTTAAGTGGCAAAACCAGCAACGGGGTGCGTCATAAATTTGGCGATGAGTTGATTTCAAAAGGCGTAAAATTCACCGCCAAGGTAATCGAGAGCAACCTCTTCCCCGATAAGAATATTTATCGCGATGAAAGCAATTACGCAGTTCCGGAAGAAGTTAACCTGATTAGTGATGTGTCGCTCGACAACTGGACCAATGATGACTACACCAATGAATTGGTGGCCCAACTGGTTAAAAACTACCTGGTTAAACGAAACACGTTTGCCGGTGAGTTTAAGCGCGAGCGCTTTACCCTTGAAGTAGGCGATGAATTGCCTACCGGCATCGTTCAGCTTGCAAAAGTTTACGTTGCCAAAAAACGCAAACTTAAAGTAGGCGATAAAATGGCCGGTCGTCACGGTAATAAGGGTGTGGTAGCAAAAATTGTTCGCGAAGAAGATATGCCGTTTTTGGAAGACGGAACACCGGTTGATATTTGTCTGAATCCGCTGGGTGTGCCTTCACGGATGAACCTCGGACAACTTTACGAAGCTGTGCTGGGATGGGCCGGTCTTAAATTAGGCCGGAAATATGCTACCCCGATTTTCGATGGTGCAACACTTGAAGAAGTGCAGCATGAACTGAAGGAAGCAGGGTTGCCCGAATTTGGCAGAACCTACCTGTACGATGGATTAACCGGAGATAAGTTCGATCAGCCTGTTACCGTTGGTGTGGCTTATATGCTTAAGCTAGGCCACCTGGTTGATGACAAGATGCACGCACGTTCCATCGGACCATATTCGCTCATTACTCAGCAGCCACTGGGTGGTAAAGCACAGTTTGGTGGTCAGCGCTTTGGCGAAATGGAGGTGTGGGCTATTGAAGCATTTGGTGCTTCACACATCCTGCAGGAAATACTCACCATCAAATCGGATGACGTGGTAGGTCGTGCCAAGGCGTATGAATCGATAGTGAAAGGGGAGCCGATGCGCAAGCCGAACATACCCGAGTCGTTTAACGTACTCGTACATGAATTGCGCGGGTTGGCATTGGAAATCACGATGGATTAAGAGCTGTTTTTAAAATGAATTTTAACTGAAAACTATTCAAGCATGTCTTTCAGAAAGAATAAAAAAATTAACAACGACTTCTCAAAGATCACCATCAGCCTGGCTTCTCCGGAATCGATTCTGGAAAGTTCGCATGGTGAAGTTACCCAGCCGGAAACCATTAACTACCGGACGTACAAACCTGAAATGGGGGGGTTGTTCTGCGAGCGGATTTTCGGCCCGGTAAAAGATTGGGAATGTCATTGCGGAAAATACAAACGCATCCGGTATAAAGGCATTATTTGCGATCGGTGCGGTGTTGAAGTTACCGAAAAGAAGGTGAGGCGCGAACGCATGGGCCACATTGAACTGGTGGTACCCGTAGCACACATCTGGTATTTCCGCTCTTTACCAAACAAAATTGGTTACCTGCTCGGCCTGGCCACCAAGAAGCTCGATCAGATTATTTACTACGAACGCTACGTGGTAATTCAGCCCGGTATTAAAGAAGAAGATGGCGTAAACAAAATGGATTTTCTCACCGAGGAAGAGTATTTGGATATTGTTGATAAACTTCCACGCGAAAACCAGTTGCAGGACGACAGCGATCCGAAGAAATTCATCGCAAAAATGGGTGCCGAAGCGTTGGAAATGCTGCTCTCCCGCCTCGATTTGGACACGCTCTCGTATGACCTCCGCCACCAGGCAGCCACCGATACTTCGCAACAACGCAAGGCTGAAGCATTGAAACGTCTTAAAGTAGTTGAAGCTTTCCGCGAAGCCAACACCCGTGTTGAAAACAAGCCTGAGTGGATGGTCATTAAAATGGTACCGGTCATTCCACCGGAACTTCGTCCGCTCGTACCGCTGGATGGCGGCCGCTTTGCCACCTCCGACCTGAACGATCTGTACAGGCGCGTAATCATCCGAAACAACCGCCTTAAGCGATTGATCGACATCAAAGCCCCTGAAGTGATTCTGCGAAATGAAAAGCGGATGCTCCAGGAAGCCGTTGATTCCTTATTCGATAATTCACGCAAAGTAAATGCGGTACGTTCCGATGGAAACCGCGCACTAAAGTCATTGAGCGATATGCTCAAAGGAAAGCAGGGCCGCTTCCGCCAAAACCTGCTTGGTAAGCGCGTGGATTACTCCGGTCGTTCGGTTATTGTCGTGGGCCCGGAATTGAAACTTCATGAGTGCGGTTTGCCCAAGGATATGGCGGCTGAACTTTTCAAGCCGTTTATTATCCGTAAGCTCATCGAAAGAGGAATCGTCAAAACCGTTAAATCGGCAAAGAAGATTGTTGATCGCAAAGATCCGGTGATCTGGGATATTCTCGAAAACGTACTCAAAGGACATCCGGTTCTTCTAAACCGTGCCCCTACGTTGCACCGGTTGGGTATCCAGGCTTTCCAGCCCAAGCTAATCGAAGGCAAAGCAATTCAGTTGCATCCGCTGGTATGTACAGCCTTCAATGCCGACTTTGATGGTGACCAGATGGCTGTGCACGTTCCGCTTGGACATGAGGCTATTTTGGAGGCATCTATATTGATGTTATCCTCACACAACATCCTCAACCCGGCCAACGGTGCCCCCATTACAGTGCCCTCGCAAGACATGGTATTGGGACTGTATTACCTTACTAAAGGAAGAAAAGGCACATCGGAGAAGCCTGTTTTGGGTGAAGGCCGAAAATTCTTTTCAGCCGAAGAGGTAATTATTGCGCACAACGAAGGCAAATTGTCTAAGCATGCCTTTATTAAAGTGCGTGTTAAACTACGCGATAAAGATACTGGCGAGCTATCATTTAAAACAATTGAAACAGTAGCCGGCCGAGTATTGTTCAATCAATATGTTCCTGAAGAAGTAGGATTTGTTGATGAACTCCTGACAAAGAAAAAACTTCAGACCATCATAGCCGATGTGTACAAGGTTTCGGGTATGTCTAAAACAGCCAAATTCCTTGATGACATTAAAGATCTGGGTTTCCAAATGGCCTACAAAGGCGGGCTCAGTATGGGGCTTAACGATGTGAAAGTACCGGCTGAGAAAGAAAAGTTTGTTACAGAGGCACAGAAAGAAGTTGATGCCGTTTGGAACAATTACATGATGGGGCTTATTACCGACAATGAGCGCTATAACCAGGTTATCGACATCTGGACACGTACCAACACCATGCTCACCAACACGCTGATGCGCCAGTTGGAAGACGATCAGCAAGGGTTTAACCCGATTTATATGATGATGCACTCCGGTGCACGGGGTTCACGTGAGCAGGTACGCCAGCTAGGCGGTATGCGTGGACTAATGGCCAAGCCGCAGAAAAACCTGGCCGGCTCGGTGGGTTCCATTATCGAGAACCCTATTCTTTCCAACTTTAAAGAAGGACTTGATGTATTGGAATACTTTATTTCCACTCACGGTGCGCGTAAAGGGTTGGCCGATACTGCATTGAAAACAGCAGATGCCGGATACCTAACCCGTAGGTTAGTAGATGTGGCCCATGACCTGGTTATCACCGAAGAAGATTGTGGAACCCTGCGCGGCCTGAAAGTAACCGCCCTGAAGGATAATGAAGATATTGTCGAGCCTTTGTCAGAGCGCATTGTGGGCCGGGTTACGGTGCACGATATTTATGACCCGCTTACCGATGAGCTGATATGCCCGGCTAATGCCGAGATTACCGATGAAATTGCCAAGCGCATAGAAGCAACCAGCCTTGAAGAAGTTGAAATACGCTCGCTGCTGACCTGCGAGTCGCGCCTGGGCGGATGTGCTAAATGCTATGGTCGTAACCTCGCCACCGGCAAGATGGTAGAAGTAGGAGAAGCTGTTGGCGTTATTGCTGCACAATCAATTGGTGAGCCAGGTACACAGCTTACCCTGCGTACCTTCCACGTGGGTGGTACAGCCTCCAACATTGCCGTTGACGCCAACCTGAAAGCAAAATTCCCCGGTGTGGTTGAGTTTGAAGGTATTCGCACCATTGAAACAACCGATCGGGAAGGTAATAAAGTGCAGGTAGTAATGGCCCGCTCTGGAGAAATCCGGATTATGGATAAAGAACGGAAACGCGTGCTCATTGCAAACCATGTTCCCTACGGTGCCTTCCTTAAAGTTAAAGAAGGACAATCCGTGGAAAAAGGTGAGGAGTTGTGCTATTGGGATCCGTACAACGCGGTTATTCTTTCAGAGTTTGATGGTGAGATTGAGTATGAATCAATCATCGAAGGAGTAACGTACAAAGAAGAGTCGGATGAGCAAACCGGCCACCGCGAAAAGGTAATTATTGAAACACGCGATAAGACTAAGAATCCAGCGGTAATCGTTAAAGGAAAATCGGAAACAAAATCCTATAACATACCAGTGGGTGCCCACCTCGCTGTAGAGCAAGGTGAAAAAATTAAAGCAGGTCAGGTATTGGCTAAGATACCACGTACCATCGGTAAATCACGGGATATTACGGGAGGTCTTCCGCGTGTAACCGAATTGTTTGAAGCACGTAATCCATCCAATCCGGCTGTTGTAAGCGAAATTGATGGTGTAGTAACTTATGGAGGCATTAAGCGTGGTAATCGTGAGATCTTCATCGAATCGCGTGATGGTGTACAGAAGCGTTATCTCGTGCCGCTGTCGAAGCACATCCTTGTTCAGGATAACGACTTTGTGAAAGCAGGACAATCCTTATCGGATGGATCGATTTCACCCACGGATATCCTTGCGATTAAAGGCCCTACGGCCGTACAAGAGTATCTGGTGAATGAGATTCAGGAAGTATATCGTTTGCAGGGTGTGAAAATCAACGACAAGCACATCGAAGCGATTGTTAGCCAGATGATGCAGAAAGTTGAGATACTTGATCCGGGCGACACGAACTTCCTGCCAGGTGAGTATGTTGACAAATTCATCTTCCGCGAAGAGAACGATAAAATTCTCGATAAGAAGGTGGTAGTGGATGCCGGAGATTCTCAGCGTTTCAAGCCCGGTCAGATTATCACGGCAAGGGAACTGCGCGATGAGAACTCACAACTCAGACGGAAGGATCAGAAAGTGGTTGAGGTACGCGATGCCTTAGCCGCTGTTTCAAGACCCACGTTGCAGGGTATTACGCAGGCCTCGCTAAAAACCGAAAGCTGGTTGTCGGCTGCTTCCTTCCAGGAAACTACCAAAGTGCTTAGCGAAGCAGCTATACGCGGCAAAGCCGATCAGCTGATGGGTATGAAAGAGAATGTGATTGTAGGGCATCTCATTCCTGCGGGAACAGGGCAGCGCAGGTTTAGTGACATGATCGTTACTCACAAAGATGAGTATGCGGCATTCACCAAGTCGCTGGAAACGAAGGAACGCGATCGGGAAAAGGAATTGCAGGATTAATTTGAAAGATCATGGCTGAGGAAAAGAAAGACAAGCAACCGCAGAACCAGATAAACATTGAGTTATCCGAAGATGTGGCTGAAGGAGTTTATTCTAACCTGGCCATGATCGCACATTCCAATAGTGAGTTTGTCATCGACTTTATCCGGCTTATGCCCGGTGTTCCGAAGGCCCGTGTAAAATCACGGGTTATCATTACACCTGAACACGCCAAGCGGTTATTGGCAGCACTAAGCGATAATATAGATAAGTACGAACATACATTTGGGCCCATTAAGCAAACCACGGAGGTACCCAAATTCCCCATGAATTTTGGGGGCGCAGTAGGCGAGGCCTGAGTGTAAAAAGGCCTAAATCACTTTAAAAACGCATAAAAAGGTTAATAAAATCTTTTACAGAGGTTTTTGTATCCTTTCTTTCTTTATAATACCTTTGCAGTCCAAATTTTTAAGGTAAAACGGAACAAAAACCAAATGCCTACCATTCAACAACTTGTACGCAAGGGAAGGAAGCAATTGACTTCAAAATCAAAGTCACCCGCCCTTGACTCATGCCCGCAGCGCAGGGGCGTATGCACGCGTGTATACACCACCACGCCCAAGAAGCCCAATTCTGCTATGCGCAAAGTGGCGCGTGTTCGTCTGACTAATCAGAAAGAAGTGAACGCCTACATTCCTGGCGAAGGCCATAATCTGCAGGAGCACTCCATTGTGCTCATCCGTGGTGGCAGGGTGAAAGATCTTCCCGGAGTGCGCTACCACATCATACGCGGTGCGTTGGATACGGCCGGTGTTAATGGCCGCCTGCAAAGCCGGTCGAAGTATGGAGCTAAACGTCCTAAAGCGGGAGCTGCCGCTGCTAAAAAATAAGTACGCATGAGAAAGTCAAAACCAAAAAAGAGATACCTCCTTCCCGATCCGAAGTTTCAGGATACACTGGTAACCAAGTTTGTAAACTACCTGATGGAACGGGGCAAGAAAAGTGTTGCGTATTCAATTTTCTACGATGCCATCGATATCGTGGAAAAGAAGACCAATGAAAGTGGTTTGGAAGTATGGAAACGGGCCATGAATAATGTAATGCCTTCGGTTGAGGTAAAAAGCCGCAGGGTTGGTGGGGCCACGTTTCAGGTGCCGGTTGAGATCAGGCCGGAGCGGAGAATTAACCTTAGCATAAAATGGTTGATTGACTTTGCCCGCCTGCGTGGCGAAAAAACCATGATGGATAAACTGGCTGGCGAAATTATCGCAGCGTCAAAAGGCGAGGGTGCAGCAATTAAAAAGAAAGATGATACCCACCGCATGGCCGAAGCCAACAAGGCATTCTCACATTTCAGATTTTAACAGCACGATTTCGCAAAAATGGCAAGGGATTTAAAATACACACGGAACATTGGTATTGCTGCGCACATTGATGCAGGTAAAACAACTACAACCGAACGCATTCTTTACTACGCAGGCGTAAATTACAAGCTGGGCGAAGTACATGAAGGAACAGCCACCATGGACTGGATGGCCCAGGAACAAGAGCGCGGTATTACCATTACTTCGGCAGCAACTACTGTTTATTGGAATTACCGCGGCAATAAATACCATGTAAACATTATTGATACGCCCGGACACGTTGACTTTACCGTTGAGGTGAACCGTTCGCTGCGCGTGTTAGATGGCCTTGTTTTTTTGTTCAGTGCAGTAGACGGTGTTGAGCCCCAGTCAGAAACGAACTGGCGTCTGGCCGACAATTATAAGGTAGCGCGAATCGGGTTTGTGAACAAAATGGACCGTGCCGGAGCCGATTTCCTTAATGTATGCAAACAGGTAAAGGAAAAACTGGGCAGCAAAGCCGTACCGCTGCAATTACCCATCGGCACGGAAGAGAACTTCCGGGGCGTAGTTGATCTCATCAACAACCGCGGCATCATCTGGAATGTAGAAGATAAAGGGATGACTTACGAAGTAGTTCCGATTCCGGATGACATGGTAGAAGAAGCGAAAGAATACCGCGAAAAACTGCTTGAAGCCGTTGCCGAGGTTGATGAAACACTGATTGAAAAGTACTTCAACGATCCGAATTCTATTACCGAAGAAGAGATTTTAAAAGCTTTGCGCGAGGCTACCATCAGTATGAAAATTGTACCGATGGTTTGTGGTTCATCGTTCAAGAACAAAGGTGTTCAAACCATGCTGGATTATGTGATGGAGTTACTGCCATCGCCACTGGATAAGGATAATATTATCGGCACTAATCCTGATACCAACGAAGAAGTATTGGTTAAGCCGGATGAAAAAGAACCATTTGTTGCGCTTGCATTTAAAATTGCTACTGACCCGTTTGTAGGGCGTTTGTGCTTTATCCGGGCCTACTCCGGTGTTCTGGAATCGGGCTCATATATTTATAATACACGCTCCGAACAGAAAGAACGGATTTCGCGCGTGTTCCAGATGCACGCCAATAAGCAGAATCAGATTGAGCGGTTGGCCGCGGGGGACATCGGAGCAGTTGTGGGTTTTAAAGACATTAAAACGGGCGATACGCTTTGCGATGAAAAGCGCAAAGTTGTTCTCGAATCCATGGTGTTCCCCGAGCCGGTTATCGGTTATGCCATTGAGCCTAAAAAACAAGCCGATGTGGACCGGCTGGGTATGGCTATCTCTAAACTGGTTGAGGAAGACCCGACCCTGCGTGTAAATACCGATCAGGAAACCGGCCAAACAATTTTGCGCGGCATGGGTGAACTGCACCTGGAAATTATTATCGACCGTTTAAAGCGGGAGTTTAAGGTTGAAATCAACCAGGGAGCACCGCAGGTAGCTTATAAGGAAGCACTTACAACAACCGTTGAACATAAGGAAGTTTACAAAAAGCAAACCGGTGGTCGTGGTAAGTTTGCCGATATCGTCTTTGAAATTGGCCCCCGCGATGACGGTAAAGAAGGTTTGTTATTCGAGAATGCGATTGTAGGCGGTGTTATTCCCCGCGAATTTATACCGGCTGTTGAAAAGGGCTTTGCCCAGGCCATGGTAAATGGCCCGCTGGCAGGTTACCCTATTGATGCCATGAAGGTGAAACTCTTCCATGGCTCCTACCACGATGTTGACTCTGATTCACTTTCGTTTGAATTAGCCGCACGCATCGGTTTTAAAGAAGCTGCCGCTAAGTGTAACCCGCAGTTGCTGGAGCCGATTATGAGTGTTGAGGTACTTACCCCGGATGAGTTTACAGGCTCGGTTACCGGAGACTTGAACAGGCGCAGAGGTTTGATGAAGGGCATGGATAGCCGGGCTGGTGCCCAGGTTATTAAAGCCGATGTTCCGTTGGCTGAATTGTTTGGTTATGTAACTGATTTGAGAACAATTACTTCGGGCCGTGCTTCAGCTACACTCACGTTCTCCCATTATGCACCGGTTCCGAAAAACCTGGCTGAGAAAGTAATTGATGAAGTTAAAGGCGCTGTTGCCGCAAAATAATATCTAAAAGACGTTTAGATTATGAACCAGAAAATCCGAATTAAATTAAAATCCTACGATCACAACCTCGTAGACAAGTCATCCGAGAAGATCGTACGTGCGGTAAAAGCCACCGGGGCTGTTGTAAGCGGGCCTATCCCATTGCCTACCGAGCGGGAAGTATTTACGGTATTGCGCTCGCCTCACGTAAACAAAAAATCACGTGAACAATTTCAGTTGTGCACGTTTAAGCGGTTGGTTGACATTTATTCCAACAGTGCCAAAACAGTAGATGCCCTGATGAAACTGGAGCTACCCAGCGGAGTAGACGTTGAGATTAAAGTGTAGGTTCCATAAAATGAATGATAAAAGCCATTCCGATAATATGTTGGAATGGCTTTTTTAGTTAAGCTGAGCATGAAAATACAATTCATGATCGGGAAGTAGCTCCGGATGCGCAATCTTTACCAAGTCCCTTAAAATAATATCCGGCCGAAGATACCCCAACTCCAAAAATTCGCTTCCGCCAGTAGGTCCCTTGCGTGCGTTGTACGTAAACACCTTTTTATTTATAAACGCACCGAATTTTGTGTATCGGCTATCCGCTGCAGCCATTTCATTTAGCGAAGTAAACGAAGCAACGCCTATCCATAAATCTGCCTGATGTGCGCGCTCGTACACCGACTCAAAGCTGAGTTCGAGGAATCCGGTTGACGAATCGTGTTCCCACAAATACCGGCATCCGGCATCCTGAAGCAGGCGGGCCGCGTAATTTTTGCCCCCGGGAAGAAACCATGTGTCGCGGTAGAGTATGCCGCTTAGTACGGTGGGTTTTGTAGTAACTGTTTTGGCTACCTTTTGGGTGCTGAGGTACCTCGCTTCAATTTCTTTAAAAATTGAATCGGCAAACTGCTCTTTGTTAAAAAAGAGAGCTAAAAACTTAATCCATTCAGCCCGGCCCAACGGATGTTTCTCCAGGTATTCGGCATTAATAACTACGGGTATACCCATTTCTTCAATTTTTTTAAACTGCCCGATATCGGCTGTCATGGTATACCCCATTACCATATCGGGTTTTAGTATCGCCAATCGTTCAATATCCATACCCTTATCAATACCAAGGTCTATAACCTTGCCGTCTTCAATTCGTTTTCTGGCCTTTTTCGAACTGATGTAATCAAGCGTTGGAAAACCAATGAGCGCATCGGTTTCTTCGAGGTAATCCAATAGCGGAATATGTGTTGTTGATGTACATACAATTTGTTTAACCGGAATCCGGATAACTCGCACACCCGCCGAGTGTGCAGGAACGGGCTTGTCGCGTTGAACAAGCAGATACCGGTAACCTGATGTTGCTCCGGGATAGGGATTCAGTACCTCAACAAGTTTAGCTCCATCAACATATTTAACAGTAAAACCGGAAGCATATTTAATCGAGTCTGATAACCGACCGGATGACGATTGGTTACTTGAAGGACTTTCACAGCCGCAGAAAATAAGCAAATAGCAAAGCAAAAAGTAAAAGCGCATGGTTGGAGCACTAGGTGGATGAAAGTTTACGCCTGAATGCTGCAAGAAGTTTTTCGGCTGCCAGCACAGGCAACTGGTTATTTTGGATAACCTCGAGTTCCAGCTTCTGTATGAGTTTACCGATACGGGGAGACTGTTGAATCTCTGTCATCATTCCCTGCTCAACATACTCATGAAACCAGTTTACCGACTGGCGTTGCCTGTTCAGTTTCCAGAAATTGTTTTTTGATGTTTTCTCTTTATAGGACAGAATCATTTTCCAGATTTCTTCCATGCCAATATGTTCGAGGGCTGAACAGGTCAGAACGGGGGGACTCCATCCCGATTCATCAGTACGAAAAAGTTGAAGTGCCTGCTGGTATTCGGCCCTCGCTTCGGCAGATTTTTTTTTATTATCGCCATCGGCTTTGGTAATCACCAGCCCATCAGCCATTTCCATTATACCCCGCTTAATTCCCTGCAACGCATCGCCTGCACCGGCCAATATCAGCAACAGAAAAAAATCAACCATTCCCTTAACGGCAATTTCCGACTGGCCTACGCCTACGGTTTCAACCAAGATGACATCAAACCCGGCTGCCTCGCAAAGCAGTATAGATTCGCGAGTCCGTAGGGTTGTTCCGCCTAGTGCTCCACCGGAGGGAGAGGGGCGAATAAATGCGGCTGGGTTTTTTGACAGATTTTCCATGCGTGTTTTATCGCCAAGAATACTCCCCTTGCTCAACTGGCTTGTCGGATCAACGGTCAGCACAGCTACTTTTTTGTTTTGCTTTGTCAACATGTTACCGAAAGATTCGATAAAACTGCTTTTACCGACACCAGGTACCCCGGTGATACCAATTCGGATTGTATCTTTAATCACCGGTTTAAGTTTGCCAAGCAATTTTGTGGCTTCCGTGCGATCAACTTCAAGAGTGCTTTCAATAAGTGTGAGAGCCTTTGCCAGCACCACCCGGTTGCCCCGGCTTATTCCATCCAGGTATTCATTCACTCGAAGGCGTTGTTTCAACTTGGTGATTGTTAGGAATAGAAAACTAAATTTCTAAATTTACTAGATACATCCCGAATTATTATGAGAAAATTCTGGCTCGACTGTTTTGCCGGTTCGGCATTTGTTTTTATGGTGCTGGGTGGATTATACGGCATCACGCAACTTCGTGTGTTCGATGCGTTCGATCCGCTTGGGCAGGCATTGGGCGACATGGAATTGACAGATATCGCCTTTTCGCAAATCCGGGAAGACCCGCCCATGGATACCAATATCGTGATTGTCAACATCGGGTATTTGTCTAGGCCTGAAATCGGGCAGCAGATCTTGAATCTGAGTCAATATAAACCCAAAGTAATTGGATTGGATATTATTTATAGCTGCGATTGGCTCCAGGACTCCACCATCTGTCCCCAAGCCTATGACACGGTTGGGAACAAGTACTTCGCTGAAGCAATTCGTCAAGCAGAGAACGTGGTTATGGTAAGCCGGCTTGATCAAACCAAAAAATTAAGAGCCCAATTTGGTGATATTGATTTGTACGATTCAATTGAGCATACCTATCCAACGTTAATGCCAGGAGCTTATGAAGGCTATGCAAACCTTGAAACTGAAGCTGCACATCAGGAAGATCTGAAGGTTTGCAGGAGGTTTAACCCTCAGATGATGGTGAATGGCAAAAGAGAGTTGGCATTTTCGGTTCAAATAGCGAAGCTATATGATTCGGCAAAAGTCGAAAGGTTTTTGGCGCGAAATAATTATTTAGAGGTAATCAACTACAAGGGCAACATTGTGGATTGGCATGGTGCTTCAAATTATGCGGGCCGGTATATCGTTCTTGATTGGGATCAGGCCCTTGATACTACCCAGTTTGTTGGCGAAATGATTAAAGACAAAATTGTAATTTTGGGTTTTCTTGGCGGGGACCTTACCGATACCTCATGGGACGACAAATTTTTTACTCCGCTCAATAAAAAGTATGCCGGTAAAGCCCGGCCCGATATGTATGGAGTGGTTGTTCATGCCAATATCGTTTCGATGATACTGGAGGAAGACTACATTGAAGTGTTGGCAACTTGGCAGGAGATAGCCATCGCAATAATTGTCTGTTTCCTTAACGTGGCTTTGTTCCTGGTGATTACCGAGAAAATACCCGATTGGTTTGACGGGATAAGTGTTGCTGTGCAGTTGCTGCAAATCGTACTATTCTCCTTCCTGATGATCGAATTTTTCAATTGGTACAATTTCAAGTTTAATGTGACCTGGACGCTGGCGGTAGTGGCTGTGGTTGGCACAAGTTTTGAGTTATACAATGGCGTTTTTAGGAAGTTAACCGAGTACCTGAAAAACCGGTTTTTACACCTAAAAAATCGATGGTTTACCAATAAAGGTCAATAAGTATAAAGCCCTGAATACAGTTTTTTAATTAAATTAGTCCCTAATTGAAAAGGAAAGACATGAAAATCAGTAGATTAACAATGGTAATTTCGTTCGTGCTTATAGCTGCAGTAACCTTTGGGCAGGCACAAAGCTATGCGTTTAAGGTGGTTGCCAATAAAGGAAATAACGAGGTTAAGTCGGGCGATTCGTGGCAACCAGTTAAGACCGGGGCTACTTTAAAGCCAAATGACGAGATTAAAGTGGCTGACAACGCCTATATCGGCCTTTTTCATGCCAGCGGCAAACCGATGGAAATAAAAACCGCAGGCAGTTACAAGGTTTCAGCACTTGAATCGCAGGTAGGTGCCGGTGGATCCAGCGTTCTCAATAAATATACCGACTTCATCCTGAGCAGCAATTCTGAAGAAAAGAAAAATAAACTCAGCGCCACCGGGGCCGTTCACCGCGGTACAGCCGATGACATCAGCGTTATGTTGCCTTCCAACCAGTATTCATCGGTGTTTAACAATGTGGCTGTTGTAAGATGGGAGAGTAATAAGACCAAAGGTCCTTATGTGGTGAACATTGTAAATATGTTTGGAGACAACGTTGCCCGTATTGAAACAGCCGATACCCGCCTTGAGCTGAATCTCAACGATAGCCGGTTTGCCGATTTAAGCGCTTTGTTGATAGAGGTAAGTGCCAAGAATGATGCAAAAATTGCTTCGGAACAGTATCTGATTAAGAAACTTTCACCGGCTGACCAAGAGAAGATGAAAAAATCGCTTAGCGAGATTTCATCCGATGTAGCTGAACCTACCGCTTTGAATAAATTTATTCTGGCCGGGTTTTACGAAGAAAAAGGATTGCTTATTGATGCCATAGCTGCATACGAAGAAACTATCCGACTTGCACCAGATGTATCTTTTTATTCCGAAGCGTATAATGATTTTCTTATCCGCCAGGGATTGAAAAAGAAGTAGTCAACTCAGAAATGAGTAATTCTGAAATTGGTTGATAACATTGTGTTCTTCAAAAGTGAGAAACAACTCAAAACCTATTGCTATGAAAAACTACCGTTGGACAATCATTTTGGCTTTTTTGATTTTAAACTCAGTGGCCTTTGCACAAACCTATGCTTTTAAGGTGCTGGTCAGCAAAGGTAAAACCGAGGTTAAATCAGGTGAGGCCTGGTCCGCCATTAAAGTGGGGGCAAACCTGAATGCTTCTGATGAAGTTAAAGTAGCCGAGAACTCGTACCTGGGCCTTATGCACGCCAGCGGTAAGCCGCTCGAAGTCAAAGAAGCCGGCAACTACAATCTGGCCGATTTAGCTGCACGGTTAAGTAAGGGTTCAACCGTGCTAAACAAGTATACCGATTTTATTCTTAGCAGTGAGGAAGATAAAAAGAACAAACTGGCTGCTACCGGGGCTGTACACCGCAATTTGAAAATGGCGCTTGCTGTTTTTCTTCCGCAAACCTCCGAACATTTTGGTGATAAACTGGCAGTAAGCTGGCAAAACCCAGGAACATCAACACAGGCTGAGGTTATTGTGATGGATTTGGCTGAAGATGAATTAGCCCGCTATAAAGTAGAGGGTAACAGCCTGCTGATTGACCTGAACGACCCGAAACTGAAGGGTACACAGCACTACCTCATTCGGGTTGTTTCAAAAGACGGCAATGAATCGGCCAATTGTGGCATTAAACGGCTACGGGGAAATCGTAAAACTGAAATTGAGACAGCCTGGAATGAAGTGAATACTTCATTTGGTGAGCAAACCGCCCTTGAATTGTATGTTCAGGCCGGATTTTTTGAGCAAAACCTGCTCCTTACCGATGCTTTGACGGCTTACAAACGAGCAGCTGATATGGCGCCCGAAGTGGAAATGTACCGCGAGTCGTACGAAGCGTTCCTGCAACGCCTTGGATTCAAAAATTAATTTGAAGTACGGCTAACTAACTGGCAGCCTTCTGGTAAAGCGGAAGGCTGTTTTGTTGTTGAAGGTTTGGCTGGACAGCAGATTATCCTATTTTTGTGAACACCAAATCCAAACACATGAGTGTACTTGTTAACAAAAATTCGCGGGTAATTGTACAGGGTTTTACCGGTTCGGAAGGGACCTTTCATGCCGGCCAAATGATTGAATATGGCACCAATGTGGTTGGCGGGGTTACACCCGGTAAAGGCGGAACCGAACATTTGGGCCGGCCGGTTTTCGATACTGTTAAGGAAGCTGTGGATAAAACCGGTGCCGATGTAAGTATCATTTTTGTTCCTCCGGCTTTTGCAGCCGATGCCATTATGGAGGCTGCCGATGCCGGAATTAAGGTTATCATTACCATTACCGAGGGAATCCCGGTAAAAGATATGATGATTGCCAAAAAGTACATTCAGAGCCGAAATGTTGGACTTATTGGACCCAACTGTCCTGGCGTGATTACTCCTGGTGAAGCAAAAGTAGGTATCATGCCGGGATTTGTTTTCAAGAAAGGCAGGGTAGGAGTGGTTTCAAAATCAGGAACACTTACTTATGAGGCAGCCGATCAGATTGTAAAGGCCGGGTTGGGTGTTTCAACGGCAATTGGTATAGGAGGCGATCCGATTATCGGTACGCCAACCAAGGATGCTGTTGAGCTGCTGATGAACGACCCGGAAACGGATGCTGTGGTGATGATTGGCGAAATTGGCGGCAATTACGAACCTGTTGCAGCACGTTGGATAAAAGAGAGTGGAAATAAAAAACCGGTTGTTGGTTTTATTGCCGGACAAACCGCACCTCCGGGAAGAAGAATGGGCCATGCCGGAGCCATTATTGGCGGGGCTGAAGATACCGCTGCCGCCAAAATGAAAATCATGCGCGAATGCGGCATCCATGTGGTAGAATCTCCTGCTGATATTGGCGAAACGGTTGCCCAGCTGTTGAAAAAGTAATTCAGAAGGATGAGCGAAACTCGCGCTCCAGGTAGCTGTTAAATTCTTTTACGTTAGCAAAGGTTCTTATCTGTTCAGCCGAAAGTTCAGTGTTATCCTTCTGAAAAATAACCTCAGCACAAAAATCTTTGATGATGTACAGGTAGGCTTTGCGGCCATTTTTAAGACGGGTACCCAGTACAGTTCCCTTATCGCGCAGGTAATCAATTTTTTTACGAACCGACATTAATCTGAAAATCAATCTGTCCATCATCTTTCTTATTAAACGTATTATGATGGCAAAGAAACGGTATTGTTTTGAGTTTTGTTTTTTGATGAAATTTTAAAAGGATAAGGTTTACGCTGCCCAATTTATTAAGTAACATATTTAGTTGCTTGATGTACATAAACCTTACATGTCCTAACCGAAAGGCAACCGGCTAAACATCTGATTTGAGGGATGTACCGGCTATTTTTTTATAGTAGATTCAAGAAAACTTGCATCACTACAATTATGTTATAATAAGTCGTTTGCCAGGTTGGCCAGTTCTGACCGCTCGCCCTTTTCCAGGGTAATGTGCGCGTACAGTTCCTGATTTTTTAGTCGGTCAATCAGGTACGAAAGGCCATTGGATTGCGAGTCGAGGTAAGGTGTGTCAATCTGGTGGATATCACCGGTAAAAATGATTTTAGTGTTCTCACCGGCCCGGGTGATGATGGTTTTTACCTCGTGGGGAGTCAGATTTTGGGCTTCGTCCACAATAAAGCAGATGTTAGACAGGCTACGCCCCCGGATGTAGGCCAAGGGTGTTATCACCAACTTTTCCTGGTTTACCATTTCGGTGATTTTGGCATATTCCTTATCGGTTTCGCTGTATTGGTTTTGAATGAATTTCAGGTTGTCCCACAAGGGCTCCATGTAGGGGTTAAGCTTGGATTTGATGTCGCCCGGCAGGTAGCCTATATCTTTGTTGCTGAGCGGCACAATGGGGCGGGCCAGGTAAATTTGTTTAAACTCGCGCTTTTGCTCTAATGCAGCGGCTAAGGCAATCAGTGTTTTGCCGGTTCCGGCAATGCCCTGCAATGAAACTAACCGGATGTCGGGTTTAAGTACTGCATGGATGGCAAAAGCCTGCTCGGCATTGCGTGGTTTTATTCCGTACACTGCCCGTTTCTCCACGTGTTCAACCATACCGTTAAATGGATTGTAATAGGCAAGTACAGACTTCTTTCCACTGCGTAGGATGTAGTAATGGTTTTTTTCGGGAGTAATGTTTCCCAGTACATCTTCCGGGGGGCAGTACCCTTTTTCGTAAATCAGGTTAATGGCATCGGCATTTACATCTTCAAGAATGGTACGGCCGATATAAAGCGATGAGATGTTTTTGATTTTGCCGGTGGTGTAATCCTCGGCCTGCAGCCCAAGCGCCTTTGCTTTCAGCCGGAGATTTACATCTTTTGATACCAGGATGACCTTACGGGATTTCTCTTCCTTTTGCAGTAACAGGGCTGAATTCAGTATCCGGTGGTCGGGCTTGTCTTCGTTAAACACCTTATTGGCATCTACCGAGCCGTTGCCACTGGTATCCATCAGTACTTTAAAATCGCCCTTACCCTTTCCGTTAATCGGGTTCCAGTGGTGCAACATCTGGTCTTTGGCCAGTTTGTCGATCAGGCGGATAAATTCGCGGGCCTCGAAGTTTTTGGTGTCATTTCCTTTTTTAAAGTTATCGAGTTCCTCCAGCACGGTTATCGGAATACCGATGTCGTGTTCATCAAAATTGAGGATGGAATTGTGTTCATAGATGATGACGGATGTGTCGAGTACGAAGATTTTTTTCTCCTTTTTGGGTTTCGGCATACTGAGCAAAGAACTTGGTTGGTGAAAGGAACAAAATCCTTTGCAAAATTGATAGCCCGGGAAATGATTATTTTTTTAATAAATTTACCTCCCCGCCTTTTATAAATTTATCAGCCATTAATTGAGGAGAATTGATCGCCACGTTGGGTGGGTGTAATTTTTAGCACGTTAGCCAAAACTAATCTTACCAGTTTGCGCGATGCGGTAAACCGGTTAAGTCGGGTGAGTTTTGAAAACTCCTTAACAGTAATGAAAGAGTTCATATCAAGGTAAGCAAACAACCGTTGTTCAGGTGTACCATAGGTAAACCAGTTATCGCATTTTCTGTTTCTTCTTTTCAATATTTCGCGCATTTCATAGCTTGCTTTCAGCGTTCGGTCCCCAACACGAATAAAACCCTCTTTTTTACCATTCAATTTTAAAAGGCATGGTTTTTTCGAAGTCGGACTGACATCGTATCGGATAACGTATCGATTCGGAGCAACTTGAATGAGCTCTTCACTAAAAACGATACCAGGGCGGCAACAATCGGTAATTGTTTTTCTAATAACAAATGAATCTTCCTGTGGGAATTTAATACCCGGTATGGATCCATCATCCGAAACGCCCAATAACAAGGTGCCACCATCGCTATTAGCAAAGGCAATCATTTCGCGTGCAATTTTTTCAGGGTAAGTTGCCTTGCGCTTAAATTCCAGTGTCTGGCTCTCACCTTGGCTAACTAATTTTTTGAGTTTGGCGACCTGTTGATTATTGGTGGTTATTTTTTCAAAAACTGTTTTCACCATACCTGTATAGCCGGGCTGTTTCATAGGTGCCGGTATTCTTCTTTGAAAAGGTATGCGGAAATAAAGAAACAAAAAACCCTGACGGTCCTCTGTCAGGGAATGGATTTTAAGTGGTTTGCGTTTTGGGCTGTTTTTCCTTCATGGTGCCATAAATATAGTCCCACAGGGGAGAGGAAACGCCAAAAACAATCTCCCCGTTTTTGTAGTGGTGTACTCCGTGGTTAATCCACAACGCTTTGAGAAAGTTCTTAGGTGGCTGGTAGGCATGTACCATATAATGTACGCCCAGGTAGGAAGCGTAGCCCACCAGAAATCCAGGCAAAAAGGCAAACACAAAATCGCCCATTATTAACCTGAACAGTAAAAGCAAAATAGTGCCCAGGGTTACGCTTAACAGGGGTGGCATGGCCAGCCGGTCTTTGTCTTTCGGAAACTCGTGGTGCACACCATGCATGGTGTATTGAAATTTTTCGCGCCACTTAGTGTAGGTGGCCATATGAAATACGTGGCGATGCACCATATATTCCACCCAGCTAAAGGCCAGCCAGCCGAGAAAAAACAACAAGGTGGTTAAACCGGCTGTAAGCGCAGTGTGGGTCACACTCCAGTAAAGCAGGCCTCCGGCATAGGAGAAGAAGATAATTAGAGGCACAGCTATATGTGTACGCGATAATTTTTCAAGAACGGGGTTCTTGAAAAGCTGCCGGGTTCCCTTATTCTGTGGTTTAATTTCTGCCATAACACTACTTCATGACGCAAAAATAAATGATTACGATTATTTGAAAAAAATTAAGCGACCACTTTCCGGTGTGCCCGCTCAATGGCTTTTTCATAGTGCCTTTCATATACCGGTAAAATACGGGTAATATCAAATTCGTGTGCCCGCTTTAAGGCGGCAGCCTTAAAGCGGGGCAGGTTATCTTTATCTAAAATAAACAACGCCTTCCTGCTCATGTCTTCCACATCGCCAACGTTGCAGAGGTAGCCGGTTTCTCCCTGAACGTTCAGTTCGGGAATACCGCCTGCGTTGGATGACACCACCGGTACTTCGCAGGCCATGGCCTCTAAGGCGGCCAATCCGAAACTCTCTTTCTCTGAGGGCATAAGGAACAAATCTGCTACGGAAAGCACTTCTTCGACAGCCTCCAGCTTGCCGAGGAAGCGGGTATCTTCACAAATATTCATTTCGCGGCACAGGGTTTCGGCCTGAATGCGTTCCGGGCCATCGCCAATCATCAGCAGTTTAGCCGGTATTTCGTTGCGGATGTTGTGGAATACGGTGATGACATCGCCTATGCGTTTTACTTTTCGGAAATTCGAGGTGTGGACAATCAGTGCTTCACCGTTGGGGCAGATAGCTTTTTTAAAGTGATCCTTCTTTTGCTTTTTAAACTTGGCCAGATCAACAAAGTTCGGAATCACTTCAATCTCGCGGGTAATACGGAAGTGCTCAAGTGTTTCGCGCTTCAGATCGTTGGATACAGCTGTTACGCCATCAGACTGGTTGATACTGAAGGTAACAACCGGTTCGTACGAAGGGTCCTTACCCACCAGGGTTATATCGGTACCATGCAGTGTAGTTACCACCGGCATTACAATGCCCTGGGTTTTTAAAATCTGTTTAGCCATGTAAGCAGCCGAGGCGTGCGGAATGGCATAGTGTACGTGCAACAAATCAAGTTTTTCGTTTTGGGCCACGTTTACCATTTTACTGGCCAACGCCAGTTCGTAAGGCGGGTACTCAAACAAGGGGTAGGTACGAAAGTCCACCTCGTGGTAAAACAGATTTTCATTCAGAAAATCAAGGCGGCTCGGTTGGGAGTAGGTGATAAAGTGTACTTTATGCCCCTCCTGTGCCAGGGCCTTACCCAGTTCGGTGGCTACCACACCGCTGCCGCCAAACGTGGGGTAGCAAACAATGCCTATTTTAATTTGTTCCATTCAGCCGGGGTTACTTGCAATATTCAAAAATTGACTGGTAAATAACATCCTGTATGCGTGAACGGATATTAGCGCTAATTAGTTTATTGTTCCGGTCAGGATAAACCCGGTTCGATAGAAAAACATATACCAAATCAAACTCCGGGTCAATCCACATGCAGGTTCCCGTAAAGCCGGTGTGGCCGTATGTTTTTGGCGATGCCCACCATGAGGTGGGGCTTGTAAAATCATTGAGCACAGGTTTGTCCCAACCGAGGCCCCTGCGGCTGGTATCAAATTGTTTGTTGGTGAACAGTGTAATGGTTTCGGGTTTATAGTACTGATAGTGGCCATATGTGCCCATTTGCAGGAGCATTTGCCCGAGTTTGGCTAGGTCGAGGGCGTTGCCAAACAGGCCCGCATGACCGGAGTTACCTCCCAGCATGGCGGCCCGCTCATCGTGCACAGTTCCGATTATCATGGATTTTCGGAAAATCTTATCATATTCTGTTGGGGTTATCTGCGATGGAGAAAACCGTTGAAGCGGTGAATAACCGAGTGTATAGGCTCCAAGCGGTTCATAAAAATTCTGTCGGAGAAAATCATCCAATGGCTGGTTGAGCATTTTTTCGGCAAGCCGGTGCAGGATGATGAAACTCAAATCGCTGTACCGGAAGGGATAAGGGGTACGATCGGGTTTGGTTAGCAGTCTTGATTTCAACGTCCAGCTCCAGATTGAGTCTTTAATATGTTCTGCAGCGTACAGGTTGGGCGCGACCTGCAACGGATAGTTATCGCTTTTCGCACGACTGTAATATTGAGGAAGCAGCGTGGTGTCTTTCATGGTAAGGGGGTACCACGGTTCAAACGGCACCAGCCCGGCCTGGTGTGTGAGTATATCTTTTATGATGATATCTTTTTTATTTGAGTTTTGCATCTCCGGCAGGTACACCGATGCTTTTTTATAAATGTCGATAATGCCTCTTTCGTGCAGAAACATAATGGCCTGCAACGTTGCTGATACTTTTGTTAAGGAAGCAAGATCATAGATGGTTTGATCGGTAACAGCAGTTTGGTTGTCGTACGTGAACCACCCGTACGATTGCTGAAATACGACTTTGCCTTTTCGCACTACAACCACCTGGCAGCCGGGTGTTGCTTTTGCGTCAATCGCCTCGCGGGCTACTATATTTATTTTCTCCAAAACCTTGCTGCTCATTGCGGCTTCTTCGGGCTGGCCGAATTGCAGTACACGCAGCGGGGGAAGTTCAATACCCGAGCCAGCCGGTATAGCCGGACTGATGGTTACCGGTATAAAACCTGCCACCTGGCGGGCGCCAAAAATAGCCTGCGGAATCAGCTTGCGAAGAAATTCCTCATCGGAATAAACCTGAAGAATTGCAGGCGCTGTATCGAATGATTTTATTTTGGAGGGCGGGGTGAAATTACAAACAACCAGGTTGGTGCTTTGATTTAACTTATTGAGCAATTGAGTATACTCGTTTTCGAGTTGTGTGGCATAGGGAAATATTCCGGCAATAACCACGTTAAATTTTTTCAGTTCGCCCAGCAGTCCTGTGGTATCTTCCGGTTGCTGCAATGAAAAGTTCTTGATGGGAGCATATTTACCGAGGTATTCCGTAAAGGCCTGGTTAGCCCGCTCACCAATTGCTAAAGTGGCCACGGTAAGTTGGTCGAAGTTGGTAAGTGGCAATAAACTGTTATCATTCTTAACCAGGGCAACCGAGTTAATGGCCAGTTCATATTGCAAGAGATTGGTTTCAGGGGTGTTCAGTTGGCTGATGAGGATTTCTTTTTCTGCTGGTAAATCAATTTGATGCTTAAAGTCATATTTTAAAGACAGTACTTTTTTTACTTTGGCATCCAGTTGTGCTGAAAGTGCCGGTGTTCGTTTTATAGCTTTTCGAATTCTTCTGATGGTAGCGGGTATATTTTCCGGAAACAGCAAAACATCGTTGCCGGCCTGCAAAGCATACAGTTCAGAATCGCCCGCACGATGTTTATTGAGCACCTGCTTTACATCGGGTATGTAGCTAAAGACCAATCCCTGAAAGTTGGTTTTCTTCCGCAGGTAGTCGGCCGTGTACAACATGGGTAATGCTTTTGAAACCACTTTGCTTTTAGGCGTAAGTGGTTTTCTTCGTTCGGGAAAAATCGGATTGTGTTGGTAAGCGGTAAGTATGGCCGGGCACTGGTTCTCAATCAATCGTTCGAGTACAAACAGGTCGTCATTGGTTGAGGAACCGGAGGTAACCACAGGCACGCCCTTTTCAAACCGCTCTACCATCAGGTTATAAACCGGATAATGTTTTACAACCGGAATAACGCCATGGTCTATCAACCCGCGCATATAGGCAGCGGCCTTGGCGCTGACGTTGGTTTTATCTTCGCCAAAGGTATGGTAAATCAAATCATCGGTTTGAAAAGCTGTACTCAAATCAGCCGTGGGGGCAAAGTTGAGGTTAACACCGAGTAACCGGAGTTGCCTGGCAATTTCTTTTCCGAAAGCATAGATGAGTGAATCGTTGCGGATGCCACCCAGCATAAGTGTATACGGAAATAGCACGGTGCTGTCCAGCACATTGCCCGGACCCTCCTCGGCATTCATACCAACAAACAGGGGTACTTTTGCTTGTTGCCTGAATTTTTCGGTTTGGTATATAACGCTGCCCGGGCCACCTTGAGTAAAAACCACTCCCCCGATGCCATAGTTTTCAATAAGTTTAAGGGTGCGGTCGGCCTGTTCATTATCTCTGGCATTTACCGGTACCATTAATAACTGACCAATTTTTTCGGTTGCCGAAAGGGTTTTAAATACGCTGTCAACCCATAGCTTTTTTGCGGTTTGCGCGGATACCGAGTTTGTAAACACTATACATAGCACCAGTATAGCCCAAACTTTTTTGCCTTGCGTACCGTTACAATTTTTGTAATTCAACCCTAATAAGTTCATTTTTGTAACACCCAAATTATACAAATCAGCGCAGTTTTTTGGTTTCCATGAAAATTCCATCGCTCTTTATTAAAACACCGAAGCACCGCAGGTTTAATTTTATTCCGCGGCATTATGATCCGGTGGAGGAAGAACGCAAGTTACGTGAGGAACGTATTCGCGCAGAATTGGGCATGAATAAGAAGGCTGAGCATGAAATTGAATCGGAAGCCCTGGGCTATCGGCAGCGTATGGCTGGGTCGTTTCGCGGGGCAAAAAAAACATCTTCTGCGCAAGCCGATCCGTCAGCCAGCTTACTCCGGCTTATTGTCCTCACGTTTTTGGCCGTGTGGCTGATAGCTTATTTGCATTATGGATCCCAGGCGCTATATGGCTTGTTGCTGATTGTTCCGTTTTATCTCTACTTAAAATTCCGGAAACGGTAACTGCACATTCATGCCGGATGTCATTCAGTTATTACCCGATTCCATTGCCAACCAGATTGCTGCCGGTGAGGTAGTGCAGCGGCCTGCTTCGGCTGTAAAAGAATTGCTGGAAAATTCTATTGATGCAGGCTGTACATCAGTAAAACTTATTGTTAAAGATGCCGGCAAAACGTTAATCCAGGTTATTGATGATGGCAGCGGCATGAGCGAAACGGATGCCCGTATGAGTCTGGAGCGGCATGCCACCTCCAAGATTCGCAAAGCTGAAGATCTGTTTACCATCCGTACGATGGGCTTTCGGGGTGAGGCGCTTGCCTCCATAGCGGCAGTGTCACAACTGGAAATGCGCACCCGCCTTGCCGATAGAGAGCTGGGCACGTTGCTGGTGGTGGAGGCTTCGGAAGTAAAGAAGCAAGAGCCTGTTGCCTGCGATAAAGGAACGAGTATCAGCGTAAAAAATTTGTTTTTCAATATTCCGGCCAGGCGGAATTTTCTGAAATCTAATCCGGTAGAATTGCGACATGTTGTGGAGGAGTTTCAACGGCTGGCCTTGGCGTATCCGTCAATTAGCTTTTCCATGATCCAGGGCGATGAGTTGGTTTATGACTTACCTGCCGGCAAGATAAGCCAACGTATTATTAACCTGTTTGGGCGCGCGTATCAGGAGCAACTGGCGGCTTGCCGCGAAGAAACTGAACGGGTTCGGGTAACCGGGTATGTAGGCAAACCGGAGTTTGCCCGTAAAACACGAGGCGAACAATTTTTGTTTGTGAACAATCGGTTCATCCGAAGCAATTACCTGAATCATGCCGTGATGACTGCATTTGAGGGGCTGCTTCCGGAAAACTCGTTTCCGTTTTATGTGTTATTTATTGAAATCGATCCAAAACACATTGACGTTAATGTACATCCGACAAAAACCGAGATTAAATTTGATGATGAACGTGCAATTTACGCGGTAATCCGTGCGGCCGTCCGGCAGGCGCTGGGCACGCACAGCCTGGCTCCGTCTATCGATTTTTCGGAAGATGTGAACATCATATCTAAACTCAGCCAAAGCGGTAAGCCGATGGAGGTTTATTTTGAAGAACGTTTTCAGCCGGCAACCATCCGTGCTTCAGCAGACTGGCAAAAGTTATTTGAAACCGGATTACCAAACAGCCGGTTGATTGGTGCAGATGAAAAAAGTGAGTTGTTTGATAAGGTGCCTCGCGTTGAACCGGAATTAACTGGCGGGTTATTTCAACTGTTTAATCAATACATTATTCAGCCGGTTATTCGCGGCCTTATGATTATTGATCAGCAAGCTGCGCATGAACGTATTTTGTATGAACGATTTTTAAACAAGCTTCAATCCAAATCGGGCGAAAGCCAGCAAAGTTTGTTTCCGCAGGCGGTTACATTTTTGCCGGCTGACTATGCCTTGCTCACCGAAATGACACCTGAAATTCTCGCGCTCGGATTTCGGTTCGAGCCGTTTGGAAAAAATACAATACAGATACTGGGCATCCCGGCAGGATTACGTCCGGGACGCGAGAAAGAATTACTCGAGGGCTTAATCGAGCAATTCAAAGGCAATCAGGCCGAACTGGCATTACCGCTTACCGAAAACCTGGCTCGGTCGCTTGCCTCGCGGGCATCCGTTAAAGCAGGTGATAAACTTGAACCGGAAATGATGCAATCAATTGCCGGAGAACTGTTTTCCTGTACGGCACCAAATTATAATCCGGAAGGCCGGCCCACATTTTTTATTCTTGATTTGCCGAAAATTCAAACGTACTTTAACCGATAATCATTATTCATGTTTAACCTTACACCCACCGTTAAAAACCTGCTCATCATTAATGTAATGGTATTCATCCTTCAGGCGATTATGCCGCAGGTTACTGCTTACCTTTCGTTATACAATGTGCGCAGCGCGTACTTCCAACCATACCAGTTGTTTACCTATATGTTCGCACATGGGGGGTTCATGCACATCTTCTTTAATATGCTCATGCTTGCCTTTACCGGCCCGATACTGGAAACCTTCTGGGGATCAAAACGGTTTTTACTTTTTTACCTGATAACCGGAGTAGGTGCTGCGCTGTTTAGTGTAGGGATTGATTTGATTTTTGGCGGTGGCGCAGGTGCCATGCTGGGAGCTTCGGGCGCCATTTACGGAGTGCTGATGGGTTTTGGTATGCTTTTTCCCAATATGGAGGTGATGCTGCTGATACCGCCCATTCCGGTTAAGGCAAAATATTTGGTTTTTATAATGGGCGGATTGACTTTTTTAATGGACCGCAGCGGAAGTGTTGCCCATTTTGCACACCTTGGTGGTATTGTAGTGGCTTATATTTTGATTAAATTCTGGCGTAGCCAGGGCGGTATGTATTATTAAAAGCCATGTTGGAGGAATTTAAAAACGCGTTTAACCGGTATAACAATGCCCACGTTCAGTTGATCATCATCAACGTTACCGTGTTTTTATTCCTGGTGAGTATTGACCTGGTAACCTGGATTACGGGTACTGAAAGTTTTTTTCAACTGGTTTACCGGCAATTCAGTATCCCTTCAGGATACGGTGAGTTTTTCTCGCGGCCATGGACTCTGTTAACCTACATGTTTTCGCACAGTGTGTGGGATATTTTCCATATTCTGTTCAACATGCTGGTATTGTATTGGTTTGGACGGGTATTTGTGGAGTACCTGGGTAGCGATAAACTTATTGCACTGTATGTTTTGGGCGGATTAACCGGAGGCATCAGTTACCTGTTGCTATATAACCTGAATCCGGAGTTTTTCGGCAAGGCCGAAATGGTGGGCGCTTCGGGTGCTATTTATGCCATTGTGGTGGGTACGGCAACCTTACTACCCAATTATACTTTCTATCTGTTGTTTTTCGGTCCGGTTCGCATCAAATACATAGCCATCTTCTATGTAGTTCTTTCTGTACTGTATGTTCGGCAAGGTGTAAACCTGGGCGGCAATATTGCCCACCTGGGCGGGGCGCTGATTGGTTTTATTTACATGAAGCAACTTCAGGCCGGTGTAAACTGGGGCGGTTGGATAACAACAACGATTTACTGGTTTACGGATCTGTTTAAAAACAAACCTAAAGTAAAGGTAACTTACCGTAGTGAAGACGCCCGGCCCCCCAGAAAACAAAATGCCGGTAAAGTACCTCAGGAAGAAATTGATGCCATCCTTGATAAGATAAGCGACCGGGGCTACGAAAGCCTGACCAAGGAAGAGAAAGAAAAGCTGTTTAATGCCAGTAAAAAGTAATCCCTCAGACGGTAATCAGCGAAGCAATCCCAAATGCTGCCGCAGCAGCAACGGCTCCAACCAGGGCTACTCGCAAGGCACCTTTAAAGAGGGGTTGACCGGTTAATTTACTTTTTACCAATCCGAAGACCACCAGGCATATCAGCGTAATGACGCTGGAGTATACCAATCCTTGTTTGGTGGTATCGGTAAAAAAATATGCAGTTAGCGGAATCAATCCGCCAATCACGTAGGAGATGCCGATGATGAAAGCGCTTTGGTGGGCCCGGTTCTTATCGGGTTTATCTAATCCTAATTCAAAGCGCATCATAAAGTCAACCCACTTTTTTTTGTCCTTGGCAATGGCGTGTGCTACTTTGTTCTGCAACTCATCGTCAAGCCCGTATTCGGCAAAAATGTCTTTCGTCTCCTGGATTTCAACGTGGTGCAGGTTTTCAATTTCATCGTATTCCCTGCGTTCTTCCGATTCGTAGTGCTCAATTTCGGTGCGGCCGGCCAGGTAGCCGCCCAGGCCCATGGCAATAGAGCCGGCAGCGATTTCGGCCAGCCCCGCTGTAATAACTATGGCGTTGCTATCCACTGCGCCACTCAGCCCCGCGGCCAGCGCAAACGGAACTGTGAGCCCATCGCTCATGCCGATAACAAAATCGCGTACTTTTTCAGACGACTGAAAGTGTTCTTCCTGGTTCATAAACTAAAGGTAAAACGAAACCGCCTACCGTGTTGATTGATAAATGAAATTTTTAATAGCCCCAATGATTTGCCGGCTGTCAGTGGAATAGACCAGGTTGCCGCTTTGTTTGTTGAACTTGGCCAGCAGTTCATAAAACTCCGGTTCGGTCAGGTTAAATTCCTCCATCATCTGTTCGCGCACTTCCGGATCGTTCACTACTTGCACATACACGAATGTGCGGTTGTTTTCATCCACCACCTTTTGCAGTTTTCGTTTTTCGCGCTGCCACTTCGAAAAGTAATCAAAAGGGTTACCCAGTGCGGAAGCCTCGAGGGGTTTTGGCGGAGCGCGGTACGTGCGGGTGATTTCGGTGATGCGCGAAGCCGTAACTGTTACTTCTTTTAGCATGTTTACTTTTTCGGTTAGGCGGATGAGGATGCCTGACTCTTCGAACAGCAGCGGAAGCTCCAGTGGGTTGTATCCAATCATGGAGATGACCAACGTATCAGCTGGTTTTGCAGCAATGGAAAACACACCCTTGTCGTTGGTGCGTGTGCCGGTTTCCGTGCTTTTTATGCGGATGTGTGCCCCCGGCAAAGCGGCAAGAGTTAACGAATCAACCACAATGCCCCGGTAAAGCAACTGTGCCTGGCATTTTACGAATATGAGCAAGTTCACCAGTAATATGATATGGATGCGTGTCAACAGTTTTAAAAACGTATTGGATAAGATGAATTATTGAAGAATTAAGTTTTATTGGCCAATTGCCCGCAGGCGGCATCAATATCTTTTCCACGGCTTTTTCGGATGCGGGCCACGATGCCGTGTTTGGTTAGCAGGGTTTGATACATGGCCACGGCTTCGGGCGATGCCTGCTGAAACCGCCCATCATCAATGGGGTTATATTCAATCAGGTTTACTTTTGAAGGAACGATCTTGCAGAATTTTACCAAAGCATTCGCATGCTCAGGGGTATCGTTTACATCCTTCCACACCACATATTCATAGGTCACTTTTCGTTTTGTTTTTTTGTACCAGTAGGTCAGCGCTTCGGCCAAATCTTCCAACGGATTGGTGTCGTTAATGGGCATGATCGAAGAGCGGGTTTCGTTTAATGCATCGTGTAGGGAAACGGCCAGGTTAAATTTAACGTTATCATCTGCCATTTTTTTGATCATCTTGGCAATACCAACAGTTGATAGAGTAATACGCTTGGATGCCATGTTTAATCCTTCGGGCGAAGTTATTTTGTCAATCGCTGCAATTACATTGGCATAATTCAGCAAGGGTTCGCCCATGCCCATAAATACAATGTTGGTAAGCGGGCGGTTAAAAAACAATTCTGCCTGCTGGCGGATGGCAACCACCTGGTCGTAAATTTCATCAGCCGACAGGTTGCGCATTCGTTTCAGCCGGGCGGTGGCACAGAACTTACAATCCAGGCTGCAGCCCACCTGAGAGGATACGCATGCTGTAATGCGGTTGTTGGTAGGGATAAGCACGGATTCGACCACCAGGCCATCGTGCAGTGTGACAGCATTTTTTATGGTGCCGTCTTCGCTGCGCTGCATGGTATCTACGCGGATGTGGTTGATGGTGAAGTGTTGTTTGAGTTTCTCGCGCAAGCCTAGCGATATATTGGTCATTTGGTCAAAATCTTTGACCGCTTTTTTCCAAAGCCACTCATACACCTGGTTAGCCCGAAAAGGTTTTTCGTTTTGTTCAACAAAAAATGCTTTTAACTCAGCCAGCGTGAGTTTGCGAATGTCTTTCTTTTCGATACCGGTAATCATCGCTGATTTACGCGCACAAGTTCCATTCGTTCGCAGGGACGGCTTTTATTCACCAGCACCAGGCTTTCGGCTGTAAGTACCTGTATTATGTAGGTGTCAATAATCAGTCTGGATTTTTTATCCAGGAGGTACAGTGCGTCATCCGCAACTTTGTAAAGGAATTTTTCACGGACAGCAGCCTTCTTTTTGCCAACCGACTTCCAGTTATGCTCCCCTGTATTGTCGGAATTAAATTGGATGACTTTAGGCGTTGCACCAGAGCGTGCGGCCATCTGCTGTGATAATTCTTCCTCGGTTTCTGTAGGGGGTTCCAGTTCATTTTCCAGGCAGGAGCTTTCTTTTATAGCTTGCCAGGTACCAACTACTAACTGCCCGTAACTGCCTGCTGCAACTACAACCATCATAAGTAAACCGGCCAGGCGCATACAACCTCCTTTTTCAGCCAAAGTTAGCTAAATAAAGGGCAGGCCGAGAGGTAAATTCAACGACAGGCTTCCATATCATATACAAAAACCCGTATTTTTCGCGCTTATTTTCAGGGTTTATATGGACAAGGCAATTATTATTACCGGGGGTTACCTCGACACGATTAATGCAAAAACTGCTCATGGCTTGCTTCGCGGAACCGAGCGGTTTACTATCATCGGAGTGATTGATCATAAACTTGCCGGCAAAGATGCCGGTGAGGTGTTGGATGGTAAAAGGCGGAACATACCCGTTTATGCAACAATTACCGACTTTGTGAAAATTGCTAAAGACAAGGCCAGGTATTGCATTATAGGTGTGGCTACAAAAGGCGGAGTGATACCCGAATCATTGCGGGCGATGCTCAAAGAAGCACTCGAAAACAACCTGAGCATTATTAACGGCCTGCACGATTATGTATCGGACCATGAAGACCTGGCAGCCCTGGCAAAAAGCAAAGGCCTTGAGTTGATAGATGTACGAAAACCTAAAAAGTTTAAGGACCTGCACTTCTGGAATGGAAAAATAAAAGAGGTAAAGTGTGTAAAGGTGGCTGTGCTGGGTACTGATTGTGCTTTAGGAAAACGAACTACCACGCGCTTTTTAATGCAGGCGATGCGCAAAGCCGGTTACAAGGCTGAGATGATTTACACCGGCCAAACCGGCTGGATGCAGGGCGCCAGGTATGGTTTTATTTTTGATTCAACATTAAACGATTTCATTTCCGGAGAAATGGAACATGCCATTTGGGAATGCTATAAAAACGAAAAGCCTGATATCATTTTTATTGAAGGTCAATCCTCATTGCGTAACCCAAGCGGGCCGGCTGGTGCCGAGTGGATTGTTTCGGCTGATGCCGATGCCGTGGTGCTCCAACACAACCCATCGCGCAAGCAATACAAGGACATGGAGTATTACCCGGCCTATATTCCGGCTGTGAAAGATGAAATTGACCTGATAAAAATTTACGGAGCGCCTACCGTAGCTGTTACAGTCAATACAATGAAGATGAACGAGCACGATGCCCGGCAATGGGCCAAACAAACTGAAGGCGAACTGAATATACCTGTTGTGCTGCCGCTGGAAGAAGGGGTGGAGCGGCTGGTACCTGTTTTTGAGAAGATGATTAAGCAAAAAGCAAACGCATGAAGATTAAAGACATTAAAATCTGGAGTGCCGACCTGGGCAATACCAAACCTTACACTATCGCATTTAAAACGGTTGATGAGGTGCGGAATGCGTTTGTTGAGATTACCCTTGCCAACGGTACTACAGGTATCGGCTCGGGCAACCCCAGCGAGTATGTGGTGGGCGAAAATCTTAATCAAACGCTGGAGGCTTTACAGGAAAAGAATGTAGAGTTTTTGGTTGGCCGTGACATTCGGGAGTTTGGCCAGCTAACATACGAGGTATGGAAAAAATTTCCGAAACATCCTGCCGCCCGTGCTGCCTTGGATATTGCCCTGCACGATGCGTTTACAAAATTTTTAGGCGTGCCCTTGGTAAAATTCCTCGGACAGAAGATTCAATCGATGCCTACTTCCAACACCATTGGCATTAAAAACGTTGAAGAAACACTTAAAGAAGCAGAAGACTATAAACAAAAGGGTTTTAAAATCCTGAAAGTGAAACTAGGCAAAGATTTGAATGAGGATATTGAACGGTTGGTCAAACTCCGGGAACGGTTCGGCAGCCAATTCATTATCCGCATTGATGCCAACCAGGGCTATACACCCCAACAAACCATTGAGTTCTACAACAAAACAAAGCACCTGGAAATAGAATTGATTGAACAACCGTTGCCGGCAAAAGCCGTTGCTGATATGAAGCAACTGCCGGATCCGATCAGGGATAAAATTGCGGCTGATGAGTCTCTCATTTCACCGGTTGACGCCCTTGAGTTGGTAAAACCTCCACGAGCTGCCGGCATATTCAATATTAAATTAATGAAGTGTGGCGGGGTGAGCCAGGCGTTGAAGATTGCCGATATTGCCCAGCATGAAGGCATAGACCTGTTTTGGGGTTGCAACGATGAGAGTTCGGTAAGCATTACAGCAGCATTGCACGCAGCATTTGCCTGTGCTAACACGAAGTACATTGACCTGGACGGCAGTCTTGATCTGGCAAAGGATGAAGTTAGCGGGGGCTTTATTCTGAAGGATGGAATAATGTATTGTTCAGACAAGCGGGGCCTCGGATTAGAACGGACAGCCTGATTGCCACTCAGGTTACTTAAATATCTTCAAGAGCTTTAATAGATTGAAAGCAACTAGCTTTTCCATTATTCTTTCTTTATGGCTGGGAGCTGCATCAGCAAATGGCCAGGATCTGGGAAGTTGGAACATCCTGAACCTGAAGCATAACCTGAACAAACAGTGGAGCCTGACGGCCGAAGGACAACTACGCTCGTTGAAGTTTTATAACAATTTTCATTATTACGAGGTAACCGGAACGGTCAGCTATCAACCAACCTCTTTCTTCCGATGGACATTGGGTGGCGGCAGCTACCAAACCTATGGCGAAAGGGGCAATTTTGTACGCCCTAAAAATCAGGAAGAATGGCGCCTGTGGCCGCAGGTAACCTTATTGCAGCCGCTGCGCAAAGTAAACCTGGAGCATCGTTACCGGTGGGAACTGCGCTTTACCGATAAAGGATACCGTAACCGGTACCGGTACCGTTTCGGCATGTCGGTGCCGGTAGGCCATAGTCAAAAGGACTACATGCCGTTACAACTCATTGCCAGCAGTGAAATCTTTTTTACCGATAATGAGCCTTATTTTGAGCGGATACGGGTAATTGCCGGAGTGAATTACCGGTTTTCGCGCACCACGTCAATAATTACCGGCTACCTGTATCAGTTTGATTATAAATTGACCGATGAAACAGGCCGCGATTTCTTGATTGTGGGTTTTTATTATGAGTTTATCCGTAACAGCTCGGATAGCTCGCATACCCACCCTAATAATTAAGCAAAATGCCTCGTCCCGAGCGGGAGCGAGGCATTTGCATTAAAGCCCCTCCAACCAAACCCTCATCCCCCGGAAAGAACCCGGAGGCTTCTCCGCGAGGGGCCCTCCGATTTTGCCTTCTGTTGGCTGAGTAAGCAAAACCGGAAACGGAGATTAACCAATCCTTAAACCTATTTAATTAACAACTTCTGCGTCTGCAAGGTTCTCGAAAACAAACTCAACTTCATTTTTTATATCCACAAGAATTACCGAATCCTTATGAACTTTACCGGCCAGTATTTGTTTGGAGAGTTCATTTAAAATCTCCCGTTGAAGCACCCGCTTCAGCGGCCGTGCCCCGAATTGCGGGTCGTAGCCGAGTTTGGCCAGCCGGTTGCGGGCGGCATCGGTTACATCCAGCCGCACTCCGCTTTCTTCCAGCCGCCTGCACACCAGGTTTATCTGGATGTCTACAATTTTTCGGATGTCCTTCCGGCTGAGCGGCCTGAACATAATAATCTCGTCAATACGGTTTACAAATTCGGGACGAACCGACTTTTTCAATAACGTTACAACATCCTCCTTTGTTGTTTCCAGGATGTCAAAATAATTCTCATCGGTAATTTTTTCAAAATTTTCCTGGATAATGTGTGACCCGATGTTGGTGGTCATGATGATGATGGTGTTTTTAAAGTTGGCCACACGGCCTTTGTTGTCGGTTAACCGGCCGTCATCCAGCACCTGTAATAAAATGTTGAATACATCAGGGTGCGCTTTTTCAATTTCATCCAGCAGAATTACCGAGTAGGGTTTTCTGCGGATGGCCTCTGTAAGTTGCCCGCCTTCATCATAGCCTACATAGCCTGGCGGGGCGCCAATCAGGCGGCTTACACTGTGGCGCTCCTGGTACTCGCTCATGTCAATACGCACCATGGCGTGTTCGTCATTAAACAGGTATTCGGCCAGTGCTTTTGAGAGTTCGGTTTTACCCACACCGGTTGTGCCCATGAAGATGAATGAGCCGATGGGCCGTTTAGGGTCCTGCAAGCCGGCACGGCTTCTGCGCACGGCATCGCTAAGCGCGCGAATGGCCTCTTCCTGGCCGGCAACGCGTTTGCTCAGTTCCTCTTCCAGGTGCAGCAGTTTTTCACGTTCGCTTTGCAGCATCTTCGATACAGGGATGCCTGTCCAGCGGGCTACTACCTCAGCAATATCTTCACTGTCTACTTCTTCTTTGAGTAGTGATTTTTCGCCTTGCATTTCTTTCATTTTCAGTTGCAGGCTATTCAGTTTTTTCTCGGCCTCAGTAATTTTACCATAGCGGATCTCAGCTACTTTTCCGTAGTCACCTGCTTTTTCAGCCTGCTCGGCTTCGAATTTCAGCCGGTCGATGCTTTCTTTTATCTGTTGAATACCGTGCACTACTTCCTTTTCGCTTTCCCACTTGGCTTTGAGGGAGTTGCGTTCGGCCGAGAGCTCGGCAATCTCTTTGGAGAGCTGGGCTTCTTTTTCTTTATCTTTTTCCCTGCGAATGGCTTCGCGCTCAATTTCCAACTGCATGATTTTGCGGTTCAGTTCATCGAGTTCTTCAGGCAGCGAATCCATTTCCAGGCGCAGTTTGGAGGCAGCTTCATCCATCAGGTCGATGGCCTTATCGGGTAAAAACCGATCGCTGATGTAGCGGCTGGAAAGTTCAACGGCTGAGATCACCGCGTCATCTTTGATTCGAACACCATGGTGGAGTTCGTATTTATCCTTAATCCCGCGAAGAATTGAAATCGAATCTTCTACCGAGGGTTCATCTACCATTACAGCCTGAAACCTGCGTTCCAGCGCTTTGTCTTTTTCGATGTATTTCTGGTACTCTTTGAGCGTAGTTGCACCGATGGCATGCAACTCACCTCGTGCCAGTGCGGGCTTCAACAGGTTGGCGGCATCCATGGCGCCTTCACCTCCGCCACCGGCACCAATCAAAGTATGTATTTCATCGATGAATAAAATAATCTGCCCGTTGGAATCGGTAACTTCTTTAATTACGGCTTTCAGGCGTTCTTCAAATTCGCCTTTGTATTTGGCTCCTGCTACCAGCAAGCCCATATCGAGCGATACGATGATTTTCTGTTTGAGGTTTTCGGGTACATCGCCATTTACAATGCGCTGGGCCATGCCTTCCACAATGGCGGTTTTACCAACACCGGGCTCACCCAGCAGAATGGGGTTGTTTTTGGTTCTGCGCGACAGAATTTGCAGTACCCTGCGAATTTCTTCATCGCGACCGATGACCGGGTCGATCTTACCCTGTTTTGCCAGTTCGTTCAGATTTTTCGAGTAACGCTCAAGCGACTTATATTTTGCTTCGGCATTTTGGTCGGTAACTTTGGTTCCGCCCCGCAGTTCTTTGATGGCTTTTATCAATGCCGACCGCTCAAAACCGGCATCGCGCAATAGCGCTGAAGCTTTATCTTTAGCCGCAAGGATCGCCAGCAACAGGTGTTCAACTGCGATGTACTCATCTTTGAATTCGCGCAACTCCTTTTCGGCCTGTTGAAGCACCGAATTGGTTGCAGAGGATAAATAGGGTTGTTGCCCTGATACCCGCGGGTAGGAGTTGAGCAGGTCTTCCAGTTTTGTATTCAGCAAATTCTGGTTTATGGCCAGCTTCTTTATCAGGTAGGAGGTTACATTTTCATCAGTTTCGAAGATGGCCTTGAGCACGTGCCCCGGCTCAATGGCCTGTTGCTGCATGCTCATGGCAATCTCAGCCGATTTCTGCAAGGCCTCCTGCGATTTGATGGTGAATTTCTCGAAGTTCATGTGGTCTTTAATTTCCGGGAATGCCTACCTCAAAACATAATCCATTGGTTAAATCAGAATTTTTGTCATTTAATTGATAGATTTAGAAACCGATTTGCGCCAATTTGACTTTGTTTATGCCAAGGAAGATCAAGAACACAAATCCGAATCAGTTTCCTGCGGCCACACTCATTGAAGTAGCCTGGGAAGTTTGTAATCAGGTAGGCGGCATATACACGGTAATTCGTTCGAAAGTTCCGGCTGTAATGGCTAATAAATCGGGGGCTTACTGTATGGTGGGCCCATTCTTATCGCAACATGTAATGGCCGAGATTGAGCCGCTTGACGATGCCAGTGATGCTTTTGGCTTGGCGGTACAACACCTGCGCGACCAGGGTATTGAAGCCTACTATGCCGAGTGGCTCATTACCGGCCGGCCGCGCGTAGTGTTACTTAATCCGAAAAGTATTGGTGCCGAGCAACTGCGCACCATTAAATACCTGCTGTGGAAGGAATCGGGCATTGGCACACCGGAAGATCATGCCCTGGTAAACCAGGTTGTTGCCTTTGCTTACCTCACCAGTTTATTTCTGGAGACCTATTCAAAATTTGCAGGTGATGAGCACCCGTTGATTGCTCATTTTCACGAATGGATGGCCGGCTTGCCGATACTGGACATCAAAAAGAAAAAACTGCCGATCAACACTATTTTTACCACGCATGCCACCCAATTGGGCAGGCACCTGGCCATTAACTCACCGCAGTTTTATGCTCACCTGCCGTTTTTTAACTGGGAAGAAGAGGCCAGAAAATTTTGGATTGAACCGGAGGCCCGGATTGAGTTTGCCTGTGCCAACTCGGCTGATATTTTGAGTACCGTCAGCGAAGTGACTGCGCGTGAATGCAAACACCTGCTGAAGCGGAAACCTGAATTGATTTTACCAAACGGACTTAACATTGAACGGTTTGTTGCGTTGCATGAGTTTCAAAACCTGCATGCCATTTATAAGGAAGAAATCCATCAGTTTGTGATGGGGCATTTCTTTCAGTCGTACGCGTTTGATTTAGATAAAACCATCTACCTGTTTACTTCCGGCCGCTATGAATACCGGAACAAGGGTTTTGACTTAACCCTTGAAGCGCTATACCGGTTAAACCGGCAATTGAAAAAAGAGAATGCCGACCTTACCGTGGTGATGTTTTTTGTTACCAAGCGTGATTATTACAGCATCAAGCCGGAGGTGCTGCAGTCGCGTGCAGTGATGGAAGAAATCCGCCAGACCTGCGAGGCCATTCATAAGCAGGTAGGCAAGCGGTTGTTTTATGCCGGTACCACCAGCCAGGATCATCGATTGCCCGACCTGAATAAGTTTGTTGATGAGTATTGGAAACTGCGTTACCGGAGAACGATCCAGTCGTGGAAGAATAAAAACCCTCCATTGGTCTTTACTCATAAACTTGTGGATGAACAGAATGATGATATTCTGAAATTTCTATACAGTAAAAATTTGCTCAATCATCCCACCGATAAGGTTAAAGTAGTGTATCACCCGGATTTTATAACTACAACTAACCCGTTGTTTGGCATTGAATACAGTCAGTTCGTTCGTGGGTGCCACCTTGGCATTTTCCCAAGTTATTACGAACCGTGGGGCTACACACCGTTGGAGTGTATGGCCAGCGGGGTGCCTGCTATTACCAGCGACCTGAGTGGGTTTGGTGATTACCTGCTCCATAATCTGCCCAACCATGAGCAATCGGGATTATATGTGATTGAGCGCGGCAAGCGATCGTTCGACTGGTCGGCTAACCAGTTGGCTACGGTGATCTATAATTTTCTGAAACAAACCAGGCGCGAGCGTATTATGCAGCGCAACAATGTGGAGAATAATTCGGCTGTTTTCGACTGGCAAAATTTAATCAAACACTATAAAGAAGCATACGAAATGGTGTTGGGGTTGCCGCGCAAACCTAAAAAGAACGGTTCGCCTCAGTTGCGTACAGACTGATTAGTTTTAAACAACCATGGCGAGCAGACCAACAACGGCAGCGCATAAACGGCAATCAGGCCGTAGGCCAGCAGGGTGTACCCTCTTGCCACTAAATCAATAATGCCAACCTGTGAAAGTAACAAGGCGGCAATAAGTGCGGTAAGTGAAATCAGCGCCTTGTGAACTTTCTTTAACTGCCTGCCTTTAGTCCGGGCCTCCGCATCAATTCGGCCAATGAAGCCGTGAATAACACCGGTGGCTGTTTCAATAAGCGTCCATCCCACAACAATGCTGAACAGGATTATGTAAAGCGGATGAAAATTTTTGAGCATGGCCAACCAAGGTACGGCCGCTTGAAGGACATCCGGTTCGGAATAAAACGCCATCATGGCGAAGTAAGTCAGAAACCAGGGGGTCGTCATCAGCAAACCGGAAATTAGTCCGGCTACTACACTTTGCTTACGGGTTTCAATTGTCCGATACGTAAAGAACGATGCTGGGTAGACTCCCAGGTTATACCCTACATATAGAATACCCGTAGCCAAGGCGACACCGACAGGGGCAGTCGTTCCTGTAAAAGAAGTTTTCCACTGCCCGAAAGTTTCAGCAATCGCTTCGCCTCGTGTGGAAAAAATGCTTGACGCAAAAAGAAAGTAGGTAATGAACAGGGCTATCGTTCCTATAGTTTCAAGTTTTGCAATCGTTTCATCGCCTTTGTAATTGAGAAAACCCACGGCAATTATAATGATGCTGACTCCAAACCACTTGTTAAATCCAAGGGTGGTGTGCAGTAATTCTCCGGCTGCGGCTGCCATCACGGCAATAATAAGGATGGAACCAGCTAAGTAAACGGCTTCATAAGCCATCCAGCCCTTTCCGATTAGTTTTTTTAGCAGTGATTTGTAATCGTAAACGTTCCATTGCCGGCAGGCTTCCATAGAGAGAATGGATATGAGGGAGAAGCCTGTAAAAATGGCGAGTCCGCTTATCCAGCCGTTGGCACCAAATTTAGCTCCATACTCAACAATTTCGCGACCAGTAGCGTACCCTCCGCCAATCAATACCGATTGAAGAATAATGCCGGGCAGAACGATGCGTTTGAGGTTGTTAAGTGAAGTTGATTTCAACAGCAGTAAGGGTTGCCTCTAAAATAAAACTATTTGGCAAGAGTCAAAAAGTATAAGGAGGAGATGCTTTCAGCATGACCAAAAAATATTGGCCAATTCGATAGTGAAGTGCCGCTTGGCAGATGGTGAAAATTCTTGCTGAATAATAACTGGTTAATACCCCGATGCCTTGGCCATTTCCCAGCCGATAATACTTTTCTTGCGGGATGAACTCCAGCGATATTCCCCGAGTATGCCGTCTTTACGGATTACCCGGTGACAGGGGATAAGGTAAGCAATGTGGTTAGCGCCTACGGCTGATCCAACCGCCTGCAAGGCATTTGGGTTGTGAATTGATTTTGCAATATCCTGATAGGTAGTTACACTTCCTTCAGGTAACCGAAGTAATGCTTCCCATACTTTCACCTGGAAGTTGGTGCCTTTTACCAGGAGGTGCAGCTTGCCCTCACCCCCGGCCCCTCTCCCAAAGGGAGTTGGGTGGTGGAATATCTTGGTAACATAAGTGTACGTCAGTTCCTGATTTCGTTGAACTATAGAATTGTGCCAGTGTTGCTCCATGGCTCCCAGTGCTTCTTTCTCCTCATCTTCTTTTAAAAATGCCAGCCAGCAGATGCCGCGTTCGGTAACACCTAGCAGGCATATGCCGAATGGTGTTTCGTGAAAGCCATACTGAATGGTAATACCTGCTCCGCTTGTTTTATATTGTTGCGGTGTTACTGCTTCAAGTGTGGTAAACAAATCGTAAACACGCGATTGACTGGAGAGCCCTGCTGCATCGGCTGCATCCAGGAGGTTTCGGGTTTCCTGTATTTTTTGTTTCAGGAAATCAACGGTTAAAAACTGAAGAAACCGCTTTGGGCTTATCCCTGCCCACTCGCTGAACAGACGCTGGAAATGAAACGGACTGATGTGAACTTTCTCAGCAACTTCCTCCAGTTCGGGCTGACGGTGGAAATTTTGCTGCAGGTAGGTAATAGCCTGTTCAATGCGCTGGTAGTTAATGTTTGATCCGGTCACCCTCATAAAGGTATTGTTTTTTTGAAGACCAAATATCACCTGATGACATAACCGGCTCAACCTGATTCTTGCGGATCAGCGCCCGAAGGGGATGTCCTTGTAATAGACCCACTTGTTTTCCTGCCGGATGAGCACGGTAATCCGGTCGCAAATAAAATGTTGGTTGCTGTAATTTAATCCCTTCAGGTAAGGCCAGCATTTTAAAAAGTCAGTATCCGAAAGGTTTTTGGCAATGGAAATATGGGGTGTGAAGTCAGAATCTTCTTTCACCAGGCTTTCAAATAGTTCGCGAATGGCGTATTTGTTTACGATGTCCATGTAAATTGTTCGGTTCGATCCCTGTTGGAAAACACCAAAGTCTTTCAGGAATACATTGAACGGCTGAAAGGTCGTAGCTTTTTCTTCAACAAAGTTGATGAGGTCATCGGTGTGTTCATCTGTATAGCGAAATAAAGAAATATGAGCTTTTGAAAACCGCTCGGCAAACGAATGGCCAATCAGGTAATGCACATCATCTTTAAGCACAGCCACATCGCTGCAGATGTGCGGGGGTGGGGCGATAATAAAAAGTAAGTCAGGGTGCTTGACGATAGGGGCGGCACCGTTTTTCTTTGCCTTTAGGGGGTTCTTTACAATGGCTGGTCTCATGATTCGTGTTTGTTTTGTTGGGACGAACCTACAACAGCCTTTTGACAATATGTGTCAGAACCGGATTGGGTAGTATTTTAATGCTTTCGGGGCGGTGTTTCAATAAAGGTAAAGCCGCGGCCGTCAGCCCCTTCGTAAAAATCAACTTCCTTCCCGATTAGAAACATTGTATGCTTTTTGTCCACATAAACTGGGATATCGTTTATGGTATAAGTCAGGTCGGTTTCTTTTTTCTTATCAAAACCAATCATCAGGGAGACACCGCACCCGCTTCCACGCACACCTATCCGAAGCCCATAATCACTGGGAATACCCTTTTTGTCCATGATTTTTTTAATCTCATTAACGGCTTTGGGTGATATGGTAATCGGTTTAAAATCGTGCATCTTTGTGCGCCAGGGTGAAGGGCAAAATTATTTAAATTCAAACACTTTTAAGGTTATATTGATTCACGATGGAAGCAGTAATTGAATTCGGAAAAATACTGATACCCGCCTCGGTAGTTTTGTATGCGGCTTACCTGCTGGTGCGCTCCTTTCTTGCCAAAGAAATTGAGTTGAAAAAACTGGAAATACGCGGACGAAGCATCGAAACGGTATTGCCGTTGCGATTACAGGCCTATGAGCGGATGTGTCTTTTTCTTGAGCGGATAAGTCCGCAGAACCTTTTAGTGCGACTTAACCAGGGGATGATCCCTGCACGCGATTTTCACCAGATGTTGCTGAGTGAAATCCGCAACGAGTATAATCACAACGTTTCACAACAGGTATTTATGAGCGAGGCTGTTTGGGATTTGATACGGAACGCAAAGGAAGATCTGGTTGTTACCATTAATGATGCAGCTACCGAAATGAAGCCGGAATCCACCAGTCTTGATCTGTCCAAGAAAATATTTGAGCGCTTTATGGCCAAGCCCGATCCGATTGCGCATGCACTGGTTCAACTGAAAGCCGAAATACAACAAAGTTTTTAATATGAATGCTTTTTTCGCGTCTGCCATAACACAAGCCGAAGCACTTCGCGGCAACTATGCGCGATTTGCGGTATTGCTTGCAAAAGTTTCAATAAAGATTAGTCGGCTAAACTGGAAAGATGTCAGTATGAGTAGCATGCAAGAAACAATTAATGTATTTCTTCGCATGGCAAAAGCGTATAGTGCCGGCCATTATCGGTTCATACCGTGGAAAACGATGGCTATAGTGCTGGGGTCACTGCTCTATTTTTTAAATCCTTTTGATATTGTTCCGGATGTTGTACCCGTATTAGGACTTGGCGATGATTTTGCCGTGTTAATGTGGGTGTATAACTCGGTGGCCGGTGAAGTTGACCGGTTTTTAGCCTGGGAGAAAATGCAACCTGACGCAGCATGAGAACTGCACTGGTAGCCGGGTCAACCGGATTGGTAGGAAAACAAGTACTTGAATTATTGTTGAAAGACGATCGCTATGGGCAAGTGAAGGCCATCAGCCGTACGCCATTACCTGTTAATCATCCGAAACTGCAAAACCTGGTGCTGGATTTCGATCGCTTAAGCGAGAATTATCAAGTACTGAAAGCCGATGATGTATTTTGTTGCCTGGGTACCACCATCCGCAAAGCAGGTTCCGAGAGAGCATTCCGTAAAGTAGATTTCGAATACCCTGTTGAACTGGCTAAACTTACCCGTAATCAGGGTGCGCAGACCTATCTGTTGATTACAGCATTGGGTGCCGACAAGCACTCGCGTATTTTTTATAACAAAGTAAAAGGTGAAGTAGAAGAAGCAGTTAAGGCTATCGGATTTACATCGCTTCACATTTTCAGGCCATCGCTGCTTATAGGGCCACGCCAGGAGAACCGGGCGGGTGAGGACGCGGCAAAAATTTTCTATAAACTTTTGGGATGGATAATTCCAATAAAGTATAAGGCCATTGAGGCGGCAAAAGTTGCCCGAGCCATGATTGCCTTTGCCGGCAGCGAGAAGCCTGGCGTTTTCATTCACGAATCGAAAGAACTTCAGTTATTTTAACTTCCATGATAGCGGTAATTCAACGTGTATCATCTGCATCGGTTGAAATTAACCGGCAGATCAAATCGGCAATAGGTAAAGGGGTATTGGTATTGGTAGGCATTGAAGATGCCGATAACCAGGAAGACATAGACTGGCTGAGTGGCAAGGTAGTTAACCTGCGTATATTTGATGATGCCACTGGCGTAATGAATGTAAATGTGAAAGATGATGGAGGCGATATTCTTGTAATAAGCCAGTTTACCTTACATGCCAGTACAAAAAAGGGCAACCGACCTTCCTATATCAAAGCGGCCAAGCCCGATGTAGCCATACCGCTGTATGAAAAGTTTGTAAAAGCCCTCGAAGCAGCACTGGAAAAACCTGTGTACACCGGGGCATTCGGAGCGGATATGCAAGTGGCCCTGGTTAATGACGGCCCCGTTACGATTATCATTGATACAAAGAACAGAGTATAATGGATCGCATTTATGTGATTCAGGGAGACATCACTAAACTTAATGCAGAAGCTATTGTTAATGCCGCCAATAAAGAACTATTGCCCGGGGGAGGAGTTTGTGGGGCTATTCATCGGGCAGCCGGGCCGCAGCTGGCACAAGAATGCAGTCGCATTGGTTATTGCCCCGCAGGCAAGGCAGTGATTACCTCAGGTGCAAAATTGAAGGCAGCCTATGTAATTCATGCCGTGGGGCCTGTGTGGCAAGGCGGAAATCAAAGCGAGAAGGAACTGCTTGCAAGTACATACCGCGAAAGCCTGCGGCTGGCGGTTTCAAAAGGCATTAAAACAATAGCCTTTCCTAATATCAGCACAGGCATTTATGGTTTTCCGAAAGAATTGGCCGCAGGCATTGCCATAAACGAAGTGAAATCATTTATTGACAAAAACAACAGCATACAGCAGGTAATCTTCTGTTGTTTTGATTCGGATAATTATGAACTTTATAGAAAGCTGTTAAACGAATGAATCGTTTGCTTTTTCTTTTGATGGTTCTATCCTCATCGGTTCATGCCCAGTACCGATACGGCCTTAACCCCATGCGGATGGAACAATACCGTGATCAGGTTAAAGTAAATCCGCAGAAAGAGTTGGTGAACCTTGAGCAGGCAATCCCCGGTATTGTGCTGGATATCCGATACGCCACTACCAATAACTTTACAGGCGGACAGATTTATACATTGGCCCGGGCTTATGCCCGAAAGCCGGTAGCTGATGCTTTAAAAAGGGCACAGGAAGATTTTAAGAAAGAAGGAGTGGGTATTAAGATTTACGATGCCTACCGGCCGTATTCGGCAACGGTTAAATTTTACGAAATCTATCGCGATACCACCTATGTAGCCTCACCGTATAAGGGTTCGCGCCACAACCGAGGCTGTGCCGTTGATATGACCTTAGTTGATTTGAAAACAGGAAAGGAATTGGCCATGCCTACGGAATACGATTCATTTAAAAAAGAAGCCTGGCCCACCACGCCTGTAAAAAATCCACTTGTACGCAGAAACAGGCAATTGTTAATTTCGGTGATGGAAAAGCACGGCTTTAAGGTCAATGCATCAGAATGGTGGCATTTCGATTTTGTGGGATGGGAAAAATTTGAGGTGATGGATATTAATTTTGAAGAATTGGAATAGATGTAAGACATAAGCAGCACAACATAAGATAGGTGCTTTCGGCTGCTTATATCATACGTCTTATGTCTTACTACTTATGTTTTGCGTTTTATGTCTAATCAAATTACAATACAACAAGCGCAGCAACAGGTTGACGATTGGATTAAAACACACGGTGTGCGTTACTTCAACGAGTTGACCAACATGGCCATCCTTACCGAAGAGGTAGGCGAACTGGCCCGTATCATCGCACGGAGGTATGGAGAGCAATCCGAAAAAGAGTCAGACAAAAATAAGAACCTGGCCGATGAGATGGCCGATGTGCTGTGGGTGCTCATCTGCCTGGCCAATCAGACGGGCGTGGATTTGACAAAAGCATTCCATAATAATCTTGAAAAGAAAACAAATCGCGATCAGCAACGTCATCAATCTAATCCTAAACTGAAATGAAAAAGATCATTCTGATTCTGTTCATTACCGGGTTATTTGCTGCATGCAGGCAGCACCCCGTAGCCGAGCAAGTGGTATTTGGCAACACCTGGACGGGTAATGATGCTCAGCCCCGGGCAGAAGGTTTTGCCATTATTGGCGACTCCGTTGTGGCCGTGGGAACACGCAGGGAAATTAAAAAATGGATTGGAAAGGATACCAAAGTTATCGAGGCTACACCCGATAACCTGATTGTTCCCGGTTTTATCGATTGCCACACGCATTTTGTTGATGGCGGTTTTGCACTGGCATCGGTACACCTGCGCGATGCCAAATCAAAAGAAGAGTTTGTTCAGCGCATAGCTGATTTTGCCAAGTCGCAACCAAAAGGCACCTGGATTTTAAATGGCGACTGGGATCATGAAAACTGGGGTGGTGAGCTGCCCTCGCGCGACTGGATTGATGCGGTAACACCCGATAACCCGGTGTGGATAAACAGGCTTGATGGCCACATGTGCCTGGCCAATACCGCAGCCCTGAAGGCAGCCGGTATAACTGATAGGGTAAAGGATGTACCAGGAGGAACTATTGTGCGTGACAAGAATGGGAGGCTTACCGGAATTTTTAAGGACAACGCCATGGGGATGATCTTTGAAAAAGTGCCGCCCCCCACCATTCAACAGGAAGACCGCGCGCTTGAAGCGGCCATGAATTATGTGGCAGAACGCGGTGTTACTTCGGCTCACAATATGAGTGGCTACCTGCCGGTATTTGAACGGGCCCGCATTGCCGGAACATTAAAAACCAGAATCTATGCCGGCATGAACCTTGCCAATTGGAAGACATTAAATGAAAAAATCAAAGCCCAGGGCCATGGCGACAAGTGGCTGCGCATTGGCGGGTTAAAAGAATTTGTTGATGGTTCGCTGGGTTCGCATACAGCTGCATTCTTCGAGCCCTTTACTGACAGCCCGAATGATGCCGGATTCTTTGTTATCAGCGAAGAAGAATTATATCGAAGAATAAAATCAGCCGACAGTGCCGGCCTGCAGGTAATGACCCATGCTATCGGAGACAAGGCCATCCATACCCTGCTGAATATTTACGAGCGGGTAACAAAAGAAAACGGTGAGCGCGACAGGCGATTTCGTATTGAACACGCCCAGCACATTCACCCCAACGACATTGCGCGGTTCGCCTCATTGAATGTGATACCCAGTATGCAACCTTACCATGCCATTGATGACGGCCGGTGGGCTGAGAAAATTATTGGATACGAGCGGTGCAAAACAACCTATGCGTTTCGCTCCCTGCTGGATGCCAACACCAGGCTTACCTTTGGCAGTGATTGGTTTGTCGCTCCGCCAACTCCGCTGGAAGGTATTTATGCAGCGGTAACCCGCAGAACGCTGGATGATAAAAATCCGAACGGCTGGGTGCCAGAACAAAAAATTTCAGTAGAAGAGGCCTTAAAAGCGTACACCATTACGGCCGCCTTTGCCAGTTTTGATGAGGATATAAAAGGCTCGCTGGAGCCCGGTAAACTGGCCGACTACGTTATCCTGGAAAAAGATATTACCCGGATTGACCCGGTTGAGATCAGGAATGTAAAAGTTTTGAAAACCGTGGTGGGCGGAAAGCCTGTATTCGAAAAGAACTGACAATTACGCTACAATAAGGCCGTTCTTAATTCGGGGCAGGATTTTGTACTTGTCTATGGTAAGGCAAAATTCAAAATCCTTATGGATGTTAAGCTTGTTCAGCCGCTTTACGTGCGATGATTCGCTTAGAAATTTCTGCATATCGGGTTTGGCCATACTGTACAAATGCCGTGCGGCAAGCGGAGCATCGCAATCCGGACCGAGGTAATCTTTTAATTTATCAACTACTGCACCGGCAAACAGCGTGTCTTCCAGGTTTACGCGGCCTTTCCAGCCGGCACAAACAATCAGCACACTATTTTCGCCCAGCAGCAGGTAATTGACTACCGAGGAGAGATTAAGAAACGATCCGATGATAATTTCTTTTGCCTCCTTTGATTTTTCGATGGCTTGCGTACCGTTGGTGGTGGTAAAGGCAATTTTCTTTCCGCGGATGTCCTTGTCCATGTACTCAAAAGGTGAATTGCCCTTATCGAAGCCTTCCACTTTTACACCATCACGTTCGCCTGACGTAATGTAGCCCATCATGCCTTTTTTGCGGCAGTTCTCCAGGTCGGCCAACGGTAAAATACTCTCCGCACCATGGGCCAATGCAGTAACCATAGTAGAGGTAGCGCGTAAAATGTCAACTACCACCACAGTTCGATTGTTTACCTGATACAGGTGCATCAGGTCGGGGCTCAGGCAAACGTCAATGGTTTTCATTTACCTTAACCCCCGATAAAGGGCAATTTCTGTACGAGAGCTTTAAGTAATTTTCCCCTCACATCAATAAAGATTTCTGATCCGGGTGAAGCATGACTGGTAGTAACATAGCCCAGCCCAATACCCACACCCAGTACAGGCGACATGGTTCCGGAGGTTACTTTTCCGATGGCATTTCCTGATACATCTTTAATCAGGTAATCATGGCGGGGAATGCCTTTGTCGATCATCCTAAAGCCTACCAGTTTTTTCTTAACTCCTTCTTCCTTCTGTTTTTTTAGGTTAGAAGAATTGGTAAAGTCTTTGGTGAATTTGGTTATCCACCCCAGACCGGCTTCAATCGGAGAGGTGGTATCGTCAATATCGTTTCCATAAAGACAAAAACCCATTTCTAAACGAAGCGTGTCACGGGCACCCAGGCCAATGGGTTTGATATCGAATTCTTTACCGGCATCAAAAATGGCGTGCCATACCTTCTCCCCGTATTTTTTATTAACATAGATTTCAAAACCACCGGCACCGGTATAACCGGTGTTCGACATGATTACATCGGGAACGCCCGCAAATTCACCGATAGTAAAATGGTAGTATTTAATTACAGTTAAATCTGTTTTTGTTAATTTTTGTAAAGTGGCTATGGCCTTCGGCCCCTGTACTGCAAACAGGCAGATGTCGTCTGAAATATTTTTCAGGTCAGCTCCTTTGGAGTTGTGGTTGCTTATCCAGTTCCAGTCTTTATCAATATTGCCTGCATTCACCACCAGCAGGTAATCTTCGTCTTTAATTTTGTAAACAATCAAATCATCCACAATTCCGCCTGTATCGTTGGGCAGGCAGGAGTACTGGGCCTGGCCGTTGATGAGTTTGGAGGCATCATTACTGGTAACTCGCTGGATAAGGTCTAATGCATTTGGACCTTTTACCGTAAACTCGCCCATGTGCGATACATCGAACACACCCACACTGTTGCGTACAGCCATGTGCTCTTCAATGTCAGACGAATAACGCACCGGCATGTTAAAACCGGCAAAGGATACCATTTTGCCTCCCAAACTGATGTGCAGATCGTTGAGGGGGATTTGCTTGATGTTCATAGTGATATTGAAAGCTGCAAAAGTAGCAAGAATGTTTTTCTTTTGGCGATTGCAAGGATTTATCGGGGTGAGAGGATTCGAACCTCCGACCTCTACGTCCCGAATCACGCCACAGGCGTGACACTAGCCGGGCTTAATAATTGAACTATCCTGCAGGAATCGTTTGGCTCCGCGTTTTTTGATTTTTCTTTCCAATGCAAGGGCATCGGCCCTGGCATTAACTTGTTGTTGCCAGAGGATTTTCCAAGGTTGTTCTTTTTTGGTGTGCCCGGCCTGATCACTATTATGTTCTTCCAGTCGTTTGTTCAGGTCGTGAGTTTGGCCAACATAGAACCTGCCGGATTTTAAACTTTGCAGGATATAAACGAAAAACACGAATAGCCCCTCAAAAAAGGTTTTGAAAAGTCGGGGTGAGAGGATTCGAACCTCCGACCTCTACGTCCCGAATCACGCCACAGGCGTGACACTAGCCGGGCTTAATAATTGAACTATCCTGCAGGAATCGTTTGGCTCCGCGTTTTTTGATTTTTCTTTCCAATGCAAGGGCATCGGCCCTGGCATTAACTTGTTGTTGCCAGAGGATTTTCCAAGGTTGTTCTTTTTTGGTGTGCCCGGCCTGATCACTATTATGTTCTTCCAGTCGTTTGTTCAGGTCGTGAGTTTGGCCAACATAGAACCTGCCGGATTTTAAACTTTGCAGGATATAAACGAAAAACACGAATAGCCCCTCAAAAAAGGTTTTGAAAAGTCGGGGTGAGAGGATTCGAACCTCCGACCTCTACGTCCCGAACGTAGCGCACTAGCCGGGCTGTGCTACACCCCGAAGAGGTGCAAAAGTAATGAGTTCGAACAATATTCTGAATGCCTTCCTTCAAATCATATAGACCTTTACCTTGGTTTTGGTAAAGCGGCTAAATCCGGTACAGTTCACAATTTCTGTTATCTTCGCGCCCGTTCTATGGCGCTTTACGAAAAATATCTTTATGTAAAGAAATCAACCTTGCCGAATGCTGGCAAGGGTCTTTTTACCAGGGTTTTTATTCCCAAGGGAGTTAAGGTTGTTGAGTATAAAGGGAAGATTACCACCTGGAAGGAAGTTGAGGATGTGGATGGTAAGAATGCTTACATCTTTTACGTTAAACGCGATCATGTTATTGATGCCTGGAAAACCTTGCGCCACCTGGCCCGGTATGCCAACGATGCCCGCGGATTAAGCCGGGTAAAGGGTATTACCAATAATTGCGATTATATAACTGAAGGGCTGAAAGCATACATTGAATCAAAAAAAGACATTCCGGCAGGAGCCGAAATTTTTGTGGATTACGGTCCCGATTACTGGAAAGTAATACGCGAGAACCTGAAACTGGCCAGAAAGGAATCGAACGAAAAGAAGAAAAAAGGCAAAAAGGCCAGGCACTATAAGCGTAAAACCGCTAAGCGTATTGATACGCACATTCTTAAGTAATTATTTACGCATCAGTATTTCGCGTGCGCGTTCGTGCGCCCCGGCAGCGTATTCATCAAATCCCAGGCGGGCTGCCTCCTCAGCATAGGCTATCAGCAACCGGTAAGAATATTTGTTAAGGTATATGGCATCGGTAAGCAGGTTGTAAACGAACAGGGGGTCGGAGGCGTGATTTTTAAAATAACGAACTGCTGCCAACATACCTTCTTCAAAAAAGGGATTATGAGTAGCTAATAGATGGTAATATTGCTTTGCCTTCATGGCAGCGCCTTGTTGTTCAGCGGTCAATGCTTCATATAACAACCGTGTAGGTTTTTCTAATGGAGCGGCATCATCGGTAATTTTTGGCGAGTAACCTGCAGTGGCCACATCAATAAGCCACTGCGCATCTTTGATTTTCTGTTGCAGCGATTGCCGGGCGGGTTGTTGCCGGGCGGCCGAGGTAATGTATTTCTTCGCTTGTTTCGGGCGAGCAAGTTTTAACTGGCGCATGCCCATTTCATAAAAAGCCAGGGCACGGTATTCCTTGTTCGTAAACTCGTTTATCAATTGATTAAAAATTACCGTATCGCGTGTGGTTAACCGATACCGGCAGAACTGGTATCGCTCCAGGTCGGAAAGTGAAGCCCTTGCAGACACCGGAATGGAAAGAATTTTTTGTAGTTGCCTGCCGATTTCCTTTACAACCGAATCCGAGTCTGCAAGTAATGCGTTACAAGCACGCAGCGCGTCTTCGCGTAAGCCCGCTTCGGCTAATGCAATGGCCTGGTAGTAACGGGCATCTTTATAATCGGTTTCAACCGCGTTGGCAAAATGCGATACAGTCAGTTCGGGCGCACCCTGCTCCAGTGCCCACAATCCAAGGGTGTAGTTATACTCGCCCTGCTTCGACTGGCTTAGGTATCCCAACTCGGCCAATATGGCCATAGCTTTTGTTACGTTGCCCTGATGATAGTAAACATGCGCCAGGGTTGACTTAAGCGCTTCGCTGTAATATTCGTTAGCCGGGTCTGAAGCAATTCGAAATGTGTTTTCGATGAAGGCGGTATCCAGTTCTTTAAGCGCATATACAAGGTAATTATTGAGCCGTGTGGCGGTGAGCAGGTCCAGTTGTGTTTCATGAGGAGGTTGTTGAAAATTGATCTCTTGTTTTTGCAGCGTGGCTAGTGCCAGGGCATTGCTTTCAATGCCGGGGGTTTGCTGAAAGAGTTTGGAAACTGAATCAACGTTAACCGGGATAAACTCCTGGCCGATGAGCGCAAGAAAATTTGTTTCAGCTGTTGGCCTGGTAGCCTTGTTTTTACGGGCAAGTTCAAGTAAGGCAACAGCCGAATCGAGTTTATGTACTTTGGCATAAGCAACTGCCAGGTTATTCTGTATATATGGAGAATTTATTTTTTGAAGTGCTTTACGGTATAACGGTATAGCCGCGAACGTGCTGCCTGCGCCAAGGTACAGGTTGCCCTGGTTAATCAGAGAGTATTCGGTGGGCCGTTTTCCGTTGGCCAGTTCATAATGATTGCTGGCTCTGTCGAAATTATTTCTGCGCCATTCCAGGTCGCCCAGTATGTAATTCGCGCGGTTGCTCTGAAATCCATACGATTTACTTTTTATGTAATAGGCTTCGGCAAAGGCAGGCTGGTCAAGTTTGCTGTACAGATCGCCCATGTTGTTGTAAAATCCTGAAAGCCCGTGGTACACATATTCTTTCCAATTCATATAAAAAACAAAGGCCAGCGTGGCGATAAAACCAGCCAGGCGAAAGGTAAAGTACGGCATACGGGTGGGCTGGTAAAGTACTTTGTGAACAGGATAATTTTCGGCCAGCATGACTATAAAATTTGATATCACATACAACAGAAAGATGATTGCATACCCGATGTGGCTGAAAATAATGATGTCGCGGATGATTTTAAGTGCAGCATCGTTGTGGTTGCCTAACAGGTTGGCTGTTGTTGCGAAAGCTATGAAAGCCATGGCCATGTAGAAGTAGGCACCAAAAGGATAAAAGGGCACAATGTTTTCGTATTGTACTTCGCGGTTTTTAAATCCCCAGATGCCCAGCAGAGCCGAAGTGGTGAGGAGCAGGTAGAGGTTGATGTACAGGAAATTCCATTCGATAATTCGGGCCTCGTGAAAATACGCGAGCCACAGGTTAACCAGGTACACCATGCTGATGATGATAAAATGCCGGAGGCTTTTGCCGGTGGCTGTACCCTGGCTGGCCAAAAAAACGAAGGAGGCGGGTATCTCATGTGCAATCATAAGAACAAACAATACCGTAAGGACAAGGCCAGCGATGTAACCGGTGGATGAAAGGTGCAGAAATGGAAAGTAAGCCCCGGAGAAAAAGGCAATCAGAAAACCAAGCCCAAGGGTTACGGCCATGAATATCAGAAAGCGAAGCAGAAAAGCTGTGGTTGTTTTGATAAAACTGAAATAGAAACTTATTAATACATATATGCCTATAATAGCAAGTGGCACAAGCTGGCCGGTAATTCCAAATAGCTGGAGTACTTCCAGGCGCAGGCTTATTACAAATAAGATGAAGAGGCCCATGCCCACGTAGTACCAGAACCGTGACGTTAAGGTTGTGATTACCGTTAGGATAATGATGGCGCTGAGTACTAAACCTGCAAGAAACAGGTAGGAAGCTGTTGTGTTTGGTGTAATTGTGCTGCCCCGGAAAAACTCAAAGGTTAAATACGATTCAATTGGAATTGAAAACTCAAAGCTACCCACTTCAAAGGTGTGGGCAATAGTTTCCACCGTTCTTTGCTCGTGTAGTTTTTCCAATCGGGTAACATTGGCCGGGCCTTTAAAATAGCTGAGCCACAAAAAAAGCATCCCGGCTGCTAATAAGGTACTGCACAGATACCAAAAGGCACGGTAATCACCCGACCAGTTTTTCCAGAAGTATAAAGATTGCATGTGTAAGTATAGAAAATTATGAGGCACACGGCCGCGTTCTGTTAATTTAATTTTAATGCATTAACATAATGGTAAGCATTGCGTAATGTGCCGGTTTACTAAGCTTAATAACCATGGTGTAATTTCGAACATGCTATTTAAAATGTCATTACCGGTGTTCTTGATGGTTGGTTCGCTTGTGGCGGGTATGTTTATTTCTGAGGATAACAAGTCGGCCATGATACGGAGTAAGTTACCGGAAGTCACGACAAACGGTGTGAATTCGCTGGTGTATTTACTCAATAATGAGCCGTTTATTTCTTCACAGGTACAAACACAGGTACATAATTTCGATCAATCAGTCTGCTTGTCGTTTAGGTCGGGTGCTGACTCTGCCGAAAGGCTTTCGTTTGTTATTAACACAAAAGCCCTTAAGCCGGGCACTTACCTGCTGGATGAGCCGGGAACAGCATACGTGCATTTTCAATTGCAACGCAATACCTGCCTGTACACGTCAGATGAATTTTATCAGGGCGTCCTGACAATCACTGGTCATGATGAGAATCTGGATATGATTTCGGGCATGTTCGAATTTCTGGCTTTTTCCCAGTCGTGCAACACCGCTATCCGGTGTACTAACGGCCGGTTCTCTGCTTCCTATAAAACCAACTAAAGTTTACTCAATAACTTTAGGCACTTTGAAGAAAGCCCCATCGGCAGCAGGGGCCTGACTAAGCGCTTGGCTGCGGTCGAGATGGTCACCAACTTCATCTTCGCGAAAGGCATTAAGTTCATGACTCATGGAAGTGAGCGGCTCTACCCCTGTGGTGTCAACTTCCTGTAATTTTTCTACCCACGTCAGAATGGCATTCATATCGGCAAGCATCTGTTCGGCCTCAGCCGGATTAAGTTCAAGCCGGGCCAGGTGAGCCAGTTTATCCAGCAAAGCCTGTTCAAGTTGCATAGTGCTTGTTCAGTTCGGTTTGAATAACGGAATAGAGTTGTTGCTTCAATGCCGTCATGTCTTCCAGGGTTTTACCCGAAGTTTCTATCGGTTCATGAAAGACCAGTTTTACATGGCCCCAGCGAAGCAGAAACCTATCCGGAGGTAAAATTAACCGGTTGTAGGGCATGGTTACCGGAACCAGCGGAATTTGTTTTTCGATGGCCACGCGAAAGGCGCCATCTTTTAAGCGGGCCAGTATGGGTTCTTTTTCCGATATGATACCACCTTCCGGGTAGATCACCAGGCTTTTACCTTCGTCAACAGCCCGGCATGAACGAATGAATGTGTTGAATTTGCTTTTAAGTTTTGTGCGGTCAACCGTGATGTGCAGTTTGCGGTACATAAAACCGAACAGCGGAATGTTTTCCATATCGTTCTTGCCTACAAAAATGGTGTTGTGCTTATTCAGGCCCATCGCGGGAATATCCAGATAAGAGAAATGGTTAGGACAAAAAATGTATTGCTTGCGCGGGTTGGGTTTAAACCGCCACTCAATTTTAACCGGCAGAAAAGTGAAGAAGAATAACAAATGGGCCCACCACCGGTTAAGGATGCCTACCAGGTGATGCTTACGCTGAAAGAAAATGGGTATCAGCAGCGGAAAAAAGAAAATTAAAAAAAGGATACCAAACACCAACAGGGCATATCCGGTGTAGAGTACCCTTAAAATTTTCATGTTTTTAATTGTCGTTTATACCTTGCTGTGCTGAAATAATAATAAGTTCCCGCTGCCGGCCGTCAATATACCGGAAGCCGGCTTCATCAAAATAGCCGTCTTCCTCAAGTTGTATGCGGATGTCTTTTTTCCATTCCGGCACATTAACGGTGCAGTTCAGTTCAATGGAATAGGCTGTGTTATAGTGCATCGGGTAGTCACCGGTGTAAGGCACCCCGCCCTGCATATCCCACATGCCAATGGTGGTGCCGGCTGCATGACCATGGAAGCCAATGGGGTGCGTGTAGATTGATGGCGTGATGTTTTGTTCAATAGCTTGCCTGCGCGTGTCGGCCAGAATCTGATTGCCTGTTTTTCCTTCTTTAAAATTGTCGGTCAGGATATCCTGTAACTTATTGCCGGTGGCGAGCGCTTTCTTCAGGTAGTCGGGGGCATCGGTTTCGCCCGGCTTCAGCACGTAAGCATGTTGCTGGGTATCGGTATTCAACCTTAGGTAGGTAATGCCGAAATCAACATGCAGCAAATCGCCCGGCAGGATAACATACGGTTGCGGCCGCCTGCTAAAGATGGCCTCCGGTTCGTTTCGCTGGATGGAAACCGAAGGCTGAAACCAGGTGTCAAGTTTCAGTTCTTTTATTTTTTCGCGGTACCACCACACCACATCATCGGTGGTGGTAATGCCCGGATGAATAACCTTGTCGGAAAAACCTTCTTTAATAATATCGTGTGCGATGCGGCAAATCAGGCTGTAGATGGTCATCTCGCGTTCGGTGCGGGTTTCCAGCCAGCCCACGGCCAGTTTTTCGGCTGATGTTACATTGCCCTGAAGTTTTTTAGGCAAGGCATTCATCAGTTTGGTGTAATGCGAATGGGTTAATCCATCAGCATGGCCGTAGTAGTCTGACATATTAACTCCTATCTTTTTCGGGTTTCGTTCGGCAATAATTTTTCCTAGTTGTGCCCACTGGTCGGGTTGCGCGTCCGGATCCCACGATCGTTTGAAAATTTTACCGACATCGTAGCGCGATACGGCCAGGCATTCCAGTTCTTTATCGGCCCCGCGATCGAACATTACGAGCATAGTGGTTCTTCGGGCGGCAAACCAGGTAGCCGGCAGGAAGGTGCGGATAACCGGGTCCTCATTGTACTCGCTGCTCATCACCACCCACAGGTCAATGCCTTCTCTGCGCATGAGCTTCGGGAGTACGGTGCGGATGCGCTCTTCGAGTAACTCATCAATCACTCGTGCCTGTTCGCGCTGTGAAAGAATCACCGGGTATTGGGCGTAAGTTGTTAAAGCAATCAGGAAGAAGAGGTAGCGGAATAATTTCATGTTGTAATGATTAGTAGTGAACGGTTTAAATCTACAATCCAAATTCTGAAAGCTAAAATTGCAGAATGCATCGTTCATTTTTAAGCAATTCGCTGGCCCGCTCTACTTCAATGTGCGACCGGGCATCGTCCATCTGTTTTCGTACCGAGCCGATAATCTGCTTCATCTGCATTGATTCAATAAAGCGCTTTACATCCTCCTTGGTTTCAAGAATCAACTTGGGCACCGGTGTGGGTTTATCATCTTCGCCTTTGGCCACCATGGTAAAGAATGACGAATTGGTGTGCTTAACTGTATTGGTTTTTACATTCATGGCTTCAACCCGAATGCCCACAATCAGCGAAGTATTGCCCACATAATTAACCGAAGCGTGCATCGAAACCAGTTCGCCTACTTCAACGGGCTGCAGAAACTCCACCCGGTTTACTGTTACCGTTACGCAATACGTGCCGGCATGTTTGCTGGCGCAGGCATAGGCTACCTTGTCCATTAATGAAAGCAAGATGCCCCCATGAATTTTGCCGCCAAAGTTGGCGTAAGCGGGTATCATTAATTCGGTAATGGTAGTTTGCGAGTAGCGCACCGGTAATGCTTCGGCAGCCATAAGTGTAAGTTAGGTTTATACCACCAAAATACACTAATCTGCCGACTTGCGGCCAGCCAGTTTTTGGGTAAGCCGGTTGAACCGGAAAAACATGGCCAAGGCGGTAAGGGTAAGGCCGATGAGCAGGCCAATCCAGATTCCGTTTGCACCCAGGTTTAATGTAAAACCAAGCAGATAACCCAACGGCAAGCCGATGATCCAATAGGCAATGAAGATGAGCAACGAAGGTACTTTAACATCCTGTATGCCGCGCAACGCCCCAATGCACACCACCTGCATACCGTCAGAGAGTTGAAACAAACCGGCAATGATCAGTAAGGGGCCGGCCATGGCGATTACCTCCGGATTATCGATATAGAGCGCAGGTAGTTTAAAGCGTGCAACCACAAAAACAATTCCCCACACGGTCATCAATATGGCACCCATGCCCATTAATGTAAAACCAGCTTGCCGGAGCAGGGTAAAATTTTTCTGGCCCAGGTAACTGCCCACCCGAATGGTAGCGGCTGCACCCAAACCCGAGGTGGTCATGTAACTGATGGTGGCCAGGTTGATGGCTATCTGGTGAGCGGCCAGCGCGGTAGTTCCCAGCCAGCCCATCATGATAGCCGAAAAACCAAAAGCGCTTACTTCAAAAATAAACTGAATGCCGGCCGGAATGCCGATGTGCAACATGCGGTTGATGAGTTTGCGCGCGTAGTTACCAAACGCAAAACCTGGCCGGTAGCTGAGAAAACTTTTACCGCTGTAAATATACAGGGCCATCCATACCCCCATTAGGGTACGGGCAATCAGGGTGGCCCAGCCGGCACCGTTTAACCCGAGTTCGGGGAACCCGAGTTTACCGTAAATCAACACATAGTTGAGAAAAATATTCACCAGGTTACTGGTAATTACAATGATCATGGCCATGCGCGTGCGATGGAGTCCTTCGCCAAACTGGCGAAAGGTTTGAAACACCATAGTAGGGAAAATAGAAACCAGGATGATCCGCAGGTACGGGATGGTCAGCTCAACTACATCCGTAGGTTGATTGAGATAATGCAACACCGGAGTTGACAGGAATCCGATACCTACCAGAAAAAAGCCGGATACCAGGTTGATGATAAATCCGTGACGCAGCGATTCAATGACCTGGTGTTTGTCTTTACGGCCATCAGCCTCCGCTACCAGCGGGGTAATGGCATACGACACGCCAATGCCGAATGTTAGCAGTAAAATAAAAACAACGTTGGCCAGTGAAGCAGCTGCCAGCGGGGTTGCTCCGGTTTGACCGATCATCACACTGTCGGCCACACCCGTCATCACCTGCCCCAGCATGCTGAGCATAACCGGGTAAGCCAGGAAGAAGTTTGTTCTGATATGCTCGCGGATGGTCATGGGGCTGGCGAGAAAAAACAGGTCATTCAGATTTCTTTTAAGCGGGCCAGTTTTAGTAAACCGGCCATACTCATGCTGTCGGTAATTTCACCGTTCATCACCATGGTAACGGCTTCGTGTAACGGAAGTTTTTTAACAGTTAAATCGCCTTCGGTTTCTTCAGGTTCAGAAATGCCTTCGGTAAGTTCTTCGGCAAGAAAAATAAAACCCTCTTCATCGGTAACCGAGTTGGATGTGTGAATGCGCATGAGCAACTGCCACCGGTTAGCCGTTAGGCCGGTTTCTTCTTTCAGTTCGCGTTTGGCCGATTCCAATAGGTCGGCTTCCATCGGGCCGCCCCCTTCGGGTATTTCCCATGAATATTCATTTAGCGTATAGCGGTATTGCCCAACCAGCCAGGTGTTCCCTTCGCGGTCAACCGGTATAATGCCGATGGCTTTGTTTTTAAAATGCACTTTGCCGTAGATTCCTTTTCCACCCGATGGGTTCAACACCTCGTGCTCGGTTAGTTGTATCCACTTGTTCGTATAAACTTCACGTGTAGAGAGGGTGGTCCAGGGATTCATGGAATTAGACATTCAAGGTTTGAAGTTCAAGATTAATCAAATCCTGTCATTTTAAACCTTGAAATTTGAATTTTGAATCGTGAACTTTGAACACATGCTGTTGTCATCTTTTACCAACAACCTGATTGAAGCCGGATGTGATGAGGTAGGGAGGGGCTGCCTGGCAGGGCCGGTAGTTGCTGCTGCGGTTATTTTACCCAAAAATTACAGGCATGAATTGTTAAATGACTCCAAGCAATTATCACACGATGAACGTATAGGCATGAAAGAAGATATTCTTCGCGATGCGTTGGCCTGGGCCGTTGCCGAAGTAGATAATGAAGAGATTGACCGTATTAATATTTTAAACGCCTCCTTTAAAGCCATGCACATGGCCATTGAAAGGCTTACAATCAGGCCGGACCTGCTGCTGATTGACGGCAACCGCTTTAAACCGTTTGGCGATTTGCCCTTTCACTGTATTGTAAAAGGCGATGCCACCTACCTTTCTATCGCAGCAGCCAGCGTGCTGGCAAAAACCTACCGCGATGAGTTAATGGCAAAACGGGCTGCCGAGTTTCCAGGGTATGGATGGGAAACGAATGTTGGGTACCCAACCGAAGAACACCGCGAGGGAATAAAAAAACTAGGTATTACCCCACTTCATCGGAAGTCGTTCCAATTGCTACCATCGCAGCTTGAACTTTTTGAGGATTAAACCCTGTTTGTAAGACATGTGCCTGATTTTTATTTCACTGAATAATCATCCCCGCTATAAATTAATCCTGGCGGGCAACCGCGATGAATTTTACAAACGCAAAACAGCTGCGGCTCACTTCTGGGAAGATCATCCACACATTGTTGGCGGGCGCGACCTGGAAGCCAACGGCACCTGGCTGGCTATGTCAACGAAAGGTAAACTCAGCATGGTTACCAACTACCGCGATTTGAAGAACCTGAAACCGGTGGCGCCTTCACGCGGTGAGTTGGTTTCGGAGTATCTTGTGAATGGCGACAAACCGGATAATTATCTAAATGCCGTAGCGCAAAAAGCAGGCGCTTATAACGGCTTTAACCTGCTGGTGGGCTACCCTGATGCCTTATACTATTATTCTAATTACAAGAGAACCATACAAAAGCTTACCAAAGGTGTACATGGCTTAAGCAACCACTTGCTTGATACACCATGGCCTAAAGTAAAACGTGGTAAAGAAAAATTCAGCCAGGCTATTGCCGATCAGGAAGTTGATCCGGAAGACCTTTTCAGGCTGCTGTATGATGAAGAGCGTGCACCCGATAGCGAGTTGCCCGACACCGGCATTGGCCTGGAGCGCGAGCGGATACTTTCCAGCATGTTTATTAAAAGTCCGGATTATGGTTCGCGCTGTTCAACAGTTATTCTGGTCGAACATAATAACCGGGTGTTGTTTACCGAACGGGTTTATAATACCAATACCTTTGATTACCAGGATGCCGTTTTTGAATTCACCATTCCGGGTAAAGGTTGAAGTTTTAGCATGGGTAAGAAGAAAGATAAAACACCCCCGGCATTAAAAGTTATTCGTTGGATTTACCCGAGATTAGAAAAGGCAATTCCGTTTTTAGCCTACCGCCTGTTTGTTTACATTTTTTTTGCACCGCTTCGGTATACGCCAACGGAAAAAGAACTAAAAGCTGAATCGTTTAGCGAAAAATTTTCGATAACCGCAGCCGGAAAAAGAATACAATGTTACCGGTGGGGCAGCTCTTCAAAATTTATTTTAGTGGTTCACGGCTGGGCCGGTCGGGCCACACAATTCAGGCGGTTTATCAAGCCGCTCCTGCAGGCAGGCTATGCCGTGGTTGGCTTTGACGGGCCGGCACACGGTAAATCAGAAGGACGCAGCACCGACATACGTGAATATGAAGTTGTATTAAAAACTTTGTTTGAGCAGCACGGCATACCCGATGCCATTATCACCCACTCATTTGGCGGTGCAGCCGTGATTTTTGCTGCAGCCCACGGGTTGCCGGTGAAGAAACTGGTTAATATAGCCAGCCCTTCAATAGGCGATGAGATAATTGATACCTACCTGCGGGCAATAAACGGATCAGAAAAGACGAAAAAGTTTTTTAAGAACTATGTAGTAGAAAAAACCGGGCAACCATTTGATGCGTTTACAGCCAGCCAGAAAATTAAAGAAGTAAAGCAACCGGTGGAGCTGTTGCTGGTACATGATGAAGGCGACCAGGATGTGAGCATGAACCATCCGCTGGCCATACAAAAGGCCTACCCAAAGGCTGAACTGCTGCGCACCTCCGGCCTGGGGCACACCCGAATTTTAAAAGACAATGAGGTTATCCGGCAAATTGTAACATTTATTACAAGGCCAGCGTCAGGATGAAAGTTTGCAAAAAGCTTACTATACCTGTAATTCGGGGGATTGGGATTGTACTAATTAGGTGCCTAAGGGTGTAACAAAACCGCTAATCATTAGTTTAATCAAACGGTTGGGGCATAGTTTATGAAAATCATCGAAACGCACAATATTTCAAAGGTTTACAAAATGGGCAACAACGAAGTGCGTGCCCTTCAGTCTATTTCTATTAGTATAAATAAGGGAGAATACGTTGCCTTTATGGGGCCCTCCGGCTCCGGTAAATCAACCCTGATGAATATTGTGGGGTGCCTCGATTCGCCAACATCAGGCACGTACATCCTCAACAACCACGTGGTTAGCGAAATGACCGAAAACGAATTAGCAGAAGTGAGGAATAAGGAAATTGGTTTTGTGTTTCAAACCTTTAACCTGCTACCCCGCGCCACCGCGCTCGAAAATGTTGCGCTTCCACTCATCTATGCCGGTTACAGCCGAAGCGAACGCGAAGACAAAGCCATGGAAACCCTTGAAAGTGTGGGCCTGGGCGATCGGTGGCATCACAAACCCAACGAACTTTCGGGGGGGCAGCGCCAGCGGGTAGCTATTGCCCGTGCGCTCGTTAATAACCCTTCCATCATCCTGGCAGATGAACCCACTGGTAACCTCGATACCAAAACCTCTTACGATATCATGAACCTCTTTCAGGAACTTCATGATAAGGGCAACACCATCATCATGGTTACGCACGAAGATGATATTGCTCACTATGCCCACCGTATTGTTCGTTTACGTGACGGATTGGTTGAATGGGATCGTAAAAATGAACACGTTACACGCGGTAAGCCGGTAGCCGCCACACACTAGCCCGGTCCGTAATCTTGATGATTACCCGGTAAATCGTCACCTTCGTAACATGAAGATCTATACCAAAACAGGCGATAGCGGCACTACGGCATTATTTGGCGGCAAACGGGTTTCAAAATCAGATTTACGAATTGAAACCTACGGTACAATTGATGAACTGAATTCCTATATCGGCCTGGTACGCGATCAGCCGGTGAACGCCAACAGAAAAGAAGTGCTGGTAGAAATTCAGGACAGACTGTTTACTATTGGCTCCATTCTTGCAACTGAACCGGGCAACACAAAAGTTAAAATTCCGGCCTTAGCCGAAACCGATGTTCAGTTTCTTGAACGGCAGATTGATGAAATGGAAGCCGCCTTGCCTCCAATGAAATCATTTGTCCTTCCGGGCGGCCACCAGTCCGTTTCATTTTGCCACATTACGCGTACTGTGTGTCGGAGAGCCGAGCGCCTTGTTATTGCCTTGCATGCCGTTGAACCGGTAGATCACCTGGTAATAAAATACATGAACCGCCTTTCTGATTATATGTTTGTACTCGCCCGCAAAATGGCCCATGAACTGGGTGCCGAGGAAACGCCCTGGAAACCAAGGATGTAGGTAAAATTTTTAACAGCCCTAACAGTTTACCCTAACAGCCGTTAGTCGGTTACGAAATATCTTTTAACTTGCGGGCGCAACAACCGCAAAACCCCTTAAAAATGGTCGCTACGCAGAACATCAGCATCCACCGAGTGAAGGAGTCGAGGCTGGCCGAAGTTGATTTTGCCAACATCCCGTTTGGTAAGATTTATACCGACCACATGTTTATGGCCGATTACCGCAACAGTGAATGGAAGAATTTCCGCATCGTTCCATATGGCTATATGCCCATCAGTCCGGCAACCCCGGCCCTGCATTACGGCCAGGCCATTTTCGAAGGTATGAAAGCCTTTCGCGGACCCGATGGCGAAGCGCTGGTATTTCGTCCGCACGATAACTGGATGCGCATGAACATTTCGGGCGAGCGCATGTGCATGCCCCACATTCCGGAAGAGTTGTTTATGGATAGTTTGTTCGCCCTGATTGATCTTGACCGCAACTGGATACCGGCCATTGACGGCTCATCGCTGTACATCCGGCCATTCATGTTTTCGGCCGATGAGTACATCGGCATCAAAGCCTCATCCGACTTCACGTTTATGATCATCCTTTGCCCGGTTGGTGCCTATTATTCAACCCCAGTTAAGGTGAGAATCGAAACGCATTACACCCGTGCAATTGACGGTGGTACAGGATACGCTAAAGCAGGAGGAAACTATGGTGGTGCTATTTACCCGGCCAAGCTGGCACAGGACAAAGGCTATCACCAACTCATCTGGACTGATGGTAAAAACCACGAATACATTGAAGAATCCGGTACCATGAATGTTATGTTCGTGATAAACGATACGCTGGTAACACCTGCATTAACCGATACCATATTGGCCGGCATTACCCGCGACAGTGTGCTTAAGTTGGCGCATCATTGGGGTTGGAAAGTAGAGGAGCGAAGAATTTCCGTAAAAGAACTTATCGAAGGATTGGAGAAGGGAACGGTAACCGAAGCGTTCGGTGCTGGCACGGCTGCTACAATCGCCCCGATTGAACTGATCGGTTATAACGATAAGGACTACTATTTACCTCCTGTTAACGATCGAAAATACTCCAATCATATTTTAAAAGAACTGGATAACATTAAGCGCGGATTGGCACCTGATCCGTTCAACTGGATTGTGAAGATGTAACCGATTGCCTATTTTGGGGCAGTTCCGGTTTTAATGAAACAAGTTAGCCTGTTTCTATTCCTGCTGTTGCCTTTGTGGGGTAGTGCCCAATACCGGTTGATTCTGCTGAAGCGAGACAACACCATTCTTTCATTTAAAGAAGGCGATTACATCCGGTTTAAGCGTAAAGATCGGAATCACTTCACCCGGGGATTTATTGCGGGTATTCATCAGGATTACTTCAGGATAGGCGAGGATACTACCTATACCCATCAGTTGCAGAAAATTGATTTAACCGAATTGCCCAACTCCGGCTTTCGTACGGCATCCATTGGCAAAGGATTGATCGCGGCCGGCCTGATGATTTTTCTGGGCGACCTGGTAAACACCACATTGGTACGGGATGATCCGTACACCGTGCACAGCGGGGTGATGATTTCTTCGGCTTTGCTGGTTGGAGCAGGCGTAACCATGCAGTTTATTAATAACGACTACTTTGTATTGGGCAGGAAGAAAAAGGCCGTGATTGTGGATTGGTAATCTATGGATGTAGCCTCTAACCGTTCGCGCATCATTGTTACCTGCAACAGCCGCCTTTCGCCCTGGCTGAAGCAGGAAATTGAAGAACTAGGCTTTAAACCGGATCGGGTTTTTAAAACCGGTATTGAACTTCGCGGCACCATAAACGATTGCATCCGGCTTAACCTTAACCTGCGTTGTGCAAGCCAGGTGTTGTATTCATTGCGTGAGTTTCAGGCCAGCCACCCTGATCATATTTATGAGCAGGTAAAAAAATTTCCCTGGGAAGTGGTGATACCGGAAGGCAGTTATTTTTCAGTAACCTGCAACGTAAACCATCCTTCCGTTAATAATGAATTGTTTGTGAATGTAAAAGTAAAAGATGCAATTGCCGACCGGTTCAGGGAAAAAACAGGCAAGCGTCCGGATTCGGGGCCAAACCTCGATCAGGCAGTCATCCACCTGTTCTGGAAAGAAAAGTATGCCGAGTTATTCCTCGATACGTCCGGCCACACGCTTGCCAAGCACGGTTACCGAAAAATTCCGGGCAAAGCGCCCATGCTCGAAGCACTGGCGGCAGCAACTATTCTCGCCAGTAAGTGGGACCGATCATCTCCTTTTATAAACCCCATGTGTGGCTCGGGCACACTGGCTATTGAAGCAGCCTTGCTTGCTACCAACCGCAAGCCGGGTTTGTTCCGGAAAAATTATTCCTTTATGCACATTGTCGGGTATGATGAGGCTGTTTATCAAGATGAATTTCGAAAACTTCAGAATGCAATAAAAGTAATTCCTAATCTCAAAATAATAGCCACCGACATCAGTGGCGATGCCATTGCAATTTCTAAAGTGAATGCTGCACAAGCGGGTGTTCAAAGCCTGATAGATTTTGAACAATGCGATTTTGAGAAAACACCAATACCTGAAGGTGGGGGCGGGGTTGTTTTTTTTAACCCCGAATATGGCGAACGGCTGGGTGAGCAGGCAAAACTGGAAAGTACCTACAAGCGGATTGGTGATTTTCTGAAACAACAATGTAGGGGTTATACCGGCTACATTTTTACGGGTAATCCAGATCTGGCAAAGAAAATTGGTTTGCGGGCAAGCCGCAGGGTTGAGTTTTACTCGGCCAAACTGGATTGCCGGCTGCTGGAATATGAATTGTATGAGGGCAGTTTGAGAAACCGGGTAGTTACTTAGCGGCTGTTCAACAACCGGCCCTTGTCACTCCAAATTGAAACAGAATTTTCCCACCCCCCGGTTACCAGCATATCGTTGTTCCAATCGATTCCCCAGATATCGCTCATGCCGTTATTAGCAGTAACCAACAGTTCTCCGTTCATTGACCAGATTCGAAGTGAATCACTCGCAGTGGCAAGTTTGGTTCCGTCTTTATTCCATTCCATTCCACGGTAGGGCCCCTTACTTCCCGTTAGGGTGAGCAAGTGTTCACCTTCTTCACTGAAGAATTTCAAATAAGAGGGTTCGGTTTCTCCTTCGTGCCCGTAGTCACCAGTTGCAAAAAAATTTCCGGAAGGATGCCAGCGTACGCACAGGATAGCTTTGTTGATATTGCTAATCTTGACAGAACGTATTTCTTCACCTGTTTCGGTATCAAACAATCGAACGTCATCATCAGCTGCGGCAATCAAGTTTTTGGTAGGATGCCAGGAAACGGAGAAAAGACTCCTGCCTGATGGATGCCTGATGTCCCTGATTTTTTTTCCGTCAATCGAAAAAATGGAAATGAAACTATCTCTTCCTAAAGCAAGTTTGCTTCCATCCGGGCTCCAGTCAAGTCCGCGCCCGCCATACTTTCCCAATTCCATTAATTTTCCGGTTTCCATGTTCAGAATTTGAAGCGTTTGTGTTTCCGGCTTCCTGTTATGGGGATATGCGCTAAATGCTAACAGATTTTGAGTAGGGTGCCAGGCAACGGATGGAATAGTCATGCTGTCGAATGAAAATGATTTTACTATCGATAAATGACTTCCGTTAAGAATGACCAGTTTTCCATTGTCGCTCCCTACGGCAATGTAGGTTCCATCAGTACTCCATCCGGCTGTCCATAGAAACTTAAACTCATGTTGAGCAGGAGACTGCTTAAAGCCACAAGAAACGGTTAGAGCAAGGAGTATGAGTAGAGTTTTTTGCATTAAATTTGATGATTGTGAATTTTATTAAGTCTGAAATGGTGAATGGAGTTATGAAGTTAAGAAGGAATTGCTAAACCATTTATATTTGCCACTTAATTACTAACCATGACCACCGAACAACTGAAAGATTTAAAAAGCCGAGTACAGGCTTTAAGGAGGTATCTTTGACTACGATCGCAAGATTGTTGAAGTAAAAGACGAGGAGGCTATTACCCACCAGGCCGATTTCTGGAACAACCCAAAACAAGCCGAAAGTATTCTAAAGAGCTTGCGCACCAAAAAGGTGTGGACAGATGCTTTTGAAAAAGTAAACAAGTTGCTTGAAGACCTTGATGTACTCAATGAGTTCCATGAAGCAGGCGATGTTGGGGAGGAAGAGCTTGACCGGGAGTATCAAAAAACAGCCAAAGCGGTGGAGGAATTAGAGTTTAAAAAAATGCTCAGCCGGGAAGAAGATCAGTTAAGTGCTGTACTGGAAATTAACCCGGGCGCGGGTGGCACCGAGAGCAACGACTGGGCCGAAATGCTGAACCGCATGTACATTATGTGGGGCGAGAAAAACGGTTACAAAGTTTCGCAGGTAGACTACCAACCGGGCGAAGTGGCGGGTATTAAATCGGCTACACTGGAAATTGAAGGACCGTTTGCTTATGGCAAGCTCAAATCTGAGATCGGGGTGCACCGGCTGGTACGCATCTCGCCCTTTGATTCAAACCAGCGCAGGCATACCTCGTTTGCTTCGGTGTTTGTATACCCCAAAGTAGATGATTCGATAAATATTGAGGTAAACCCCGCGGATGTGGAAATCCAAACCTCCCGTTCGGGCGGAGCCGGTGGCCAGAATGTGAATAAAGTAGAAACAAAAGTGCAGCTTACGCACAAGCCTACCGGCATTGTAATTGTGTGCCAGGTTGAGCGTTCGCAGCACGCCAACCGCGAGCGCGCCATGCAAATGCTTAAATCAAAATTGTACCAGCTGGAAATGGAAAAACGTAATGCCGAGCGCGACAAGATTGAGGCGGGCAAAATGAAAATTGACTTTGGTTCGCAAATACGTAATTATGTATTGCATCCTTACAAGTTAGTTAAAGATGCCCGCACCGGAGTGGAGCGCACCGATGCGCAAAATGTACTGGATGGCGACCTGGATGATTTTATAAAAGCATATTTGCTGGAGTTGCAGGAGGAGGGAGTAAAGAAATAATGTAATGCAAACCGGTTACCGGTGACCTGAAACCGGCAACTTTCACGAATTATTGTAATAAAACTTGACTTCGTCTAAACAAAAAGTTTACACCAGCCAGTTCTGGCTGCTGTGCCTCAGTTCGCTGCTGTTTTTTGCCAGTTTTAATATGCTCATCCCCGAACTGCCCGCGTACCTGAGCAGTTTGGGCGGAGCCGAATACAAAGGCCTCATTATCTCGCTGTTTACCATTACGGCCATGGTATCCCGTCCGTTTAGCGGGAAGATGGCCGATAAAGTTGGCCGCATTCCGGTTATGGTTATCGGCACATCGGTTTGCTTTATCAGCAGTTTGCTATACCCGGTTGTTTCAAGTGTTGCCGGCTTCTTGTTGCTTCGGCTCGTGCATGGCTTTTCCACCGGCTTTACGCCCACCGGCTTAACGGCCTACCTTTCTGACATCATTCCGGCTCAGAAGCGGGGAGAAGCCATGGGCTTACTCGGCACGGCAGGTACGGTGGGCATGGCAGCCGGTCCGGCCATTGGCGGTGCGGTTGCCAACAACCTGGGGCTGAACTTTATGTTTTATACCTCTTCTGGTTTTGCCATCGTTTCCATTCTGATACTGACGGGCATCAAGGAAACATTGCAACAACGCAACCCCTTCACACACGATGTTTTAAAAATTCATAAGCGTGATTTGTTTGAACCACGGGTGCTGGTTACGTGTATCGTGATGGTGCTCACTGCGTATGCATACGGAGCGGTTTATACCGTAATCCCCGACTTTGGCGAATTTGTTGGCATCCGGAATAAAGGTGTGCTGTTTACGTTTTTAACGGTGGCTTCGCTTTCCGTACGGTTAATTGCCGGCAAGGCTTCCGACTATTATGGCAGGCGTAACGTGCTTATTTTTTCAACCGGCCTGGCGGTGGTGGCCATGGTGTTGCTCGGTTTTGGCAGTACACCCCGCGACCTGATGATTGCCGTTACGCTGTATGGTTTAGCACAAGGCATCACTTCGCCAACCCTGTTTGCCTGGGCTACCGACTTAAGTGACGAAAAACACAAAGGCCGCGGCATTTCGAGCCTGTATATTTTTATGGAGATGGGCATAGGCATGGGCGCATTCGCCTCAGGATGGATTTACGGTAACCGGCCTGAGAACTTTTTTATTACGTTTATAATCTGTGCGGTGCTGGCTGGCCTGGCGTTTTTATACCTGGTTACTTTGCGTAAACCGACACCGGCACCCCAACCCGCTCCGGTTACCAATCCCTCCGAAAGCGTGGGAAGTGAATTAGATCAACTATAATACCATGAAGAAATATTTTTTTGTCCTTTTCCTGTTAGCGAGCGTTGCAGAACTTTACTCCACGCTGGTGGATGCCCCGCTGGTCCACCAGTTTGCCAAACCGTTTTTACTGCTCACATTGATTGGCTACTATGTATTTTCGCGTGCCGGCCAGCCAATGGCCATTACTTTTCTACTTGCACTTTTCTGCAGTTGGGCGGGCGATGTGTTGCTGATGTTTCAGCAGGATGATGCTTCGTTTTTTATCTACGGGCTGGCCGCCTTTCTGCTGGCTCATGTGTTATATATTTTTTCCTACCGGCAGCATCGGTGGGAGGATGAGACCAACGCATTACAGGGTTTGCAACGGGTGCGCTTTGCTTTTCCGTTACTATTTGCAGGCAGCGGTTTGGTAGTGATTCTTTATCCTCACCTGGGCGATATGCAAGGGCCGGTTTTGGTTTATGCGTTAGTGATTACGCTGATGAGCATCAATGCACTGTTTCGCTATGGCCGTACAACTCAGGGTAGTTTTGTAATGGTGTTTGGCGGTTCAATTTTGTTTATGATTTCCGATTCCCTGCTGGCCATTAACAAATTTATTGAACCCCTGGCCCTGGCCGATTTCTGGATAATGCTCACCTACATGGGAGCACAACTGCTTATTGTGCAGGGCATCATTATTCATACTGAAAAGCCTCTCCTTGAAGAAGGACAAAGAGGGGTGTAGTTACATATTTAGCTTCTTCACCGACCCGCTGCCGCTGCTGTGCGCATTAACATGAGCGGGGTTGCCGCGGTAACGAACATCACCACTGCCCGAAATTTTGGCATCCAGTTCATCTTTTACATAAATCTCTACCGAGCCTGAACCGCTGATGCGCACCCGGCATTTACTGGTTTCCAGGTCGGCCGCCAGTACTTTGCCCGAACCGGAAATATCCACATCCACATCAGCAGATTTTCCGCTGGCAACTGCCTTACCCGAGCCGGAAATTTCAAAAGACGCATTGCCCGTAACCGTGGCATTCATTTCGATTGCACCCGAGCCACTGATGTCGCTGCTGAACGAGGCCAGAATTCCACGCACAATCATATCGCCTGAGCCGCTTACATTAGCTTCTGTATCGCCTGCATCAGTTTCTACCTTCAGCGACCCTGATCCGCTGACGTTCAGCTTTAGGGTGCTGCATCGGATACGGTTTTCAACAAGCATATCACCTGAGCCGCTTACACTCAGCCCCTCAATATCCTTTACGGTTATGTACGCGTTTATCCTGTCTTTATCCGTCCAGTTCCAGTTAAACCATTTTTCCTTCGAGCGGATAATCAGTTTGTTGCCTTCTACCCGTACCTCTACCTTATCAATTGCCTCGCGCGAACCTTCCAGCTCTACTTTTTGCGTGTTACCCTGGCGTACATAGGCTTTACCTGGAACACCAAACCCGATTTTGGTAAATGTGGGTACAGTTACAGTTTCGCGTTGCTGTGAGAACGCGGTTAGGGAAATGAATAACAGGAATAAAACGGTAAGGTTTTTCATGGGAATAAACGTTTATGCACTAACAGACTACCCGGCTTCGCTGGAGGTTGCACGGCAGCTTGATTTTACTTTCCTTAAGACGCAGAAATCTATTCCTTCGTTACGTGCCGGAATTTTCATTTTATACGATTGATGGCCCTTCGCAGGGCATGTATCGCGAAAAGGGAAGTAAATTCCTGGCGTTTGCTTATCCGGTTAAGGATGAAGTCCGGATTAAGGAGAGACTGGAAGACCTGAAAAAGGAGTATTTCGATGCCCGCCATATTTGCTATGCCTGGGTGCTGGGAGCCAAAAAAGATCGCTTTCGCGCGTTTGATGACGGAGAACCCAACCATTCGGCAGGCGACCCGATACTGGGGCAGATCCGCTCACGGAACCTGACCAATGTACTTGTAGTGGTGGTGCGGTATTTTGGCGGGGTAAAACTGGGCGTGGGCGGTTTGATAGCGGCTTATCGTGCGGCTGCCGCACAGGCTCTGGATAATGCTATGCGTGTTGAAGTAGAGGTCATGCGTACATTCAGGCTCAGGTATCCCTACGAACAGACTTCCGACATTATGAGGTTGGTAAAGCAGGTACATGCCCGGATTATTGCGCAACAAAATGAAGCAGGTTGCCTGTTGGAAATTGAAATAGCCCTTCGTGAAACAGGCCGGTTTATGGAGCAGATCAACCGCTTAACGCACAAGCACATTGAAGTGGAAGAAATTGCTTTAACTTGAATAAATTTTTTTTATGCCACTATCGCGGAAGCCCGCCCTCGGCTTCATCTTTATTACGCTGTTAATTGATGTAACCGGTTGGGGTATCATCATCCCGGTGATGCCCCGGCTTATCCAGGAACTTTCGGGGGGCTCGTTGAGCGATGCATCTAAATATGGTGGCTGGCTGATTTCCACCTATGCGATTATGCAGTTTGCCTGTGCGCCCATCGTGGGTGCGTTAAGCGACCGGTTTGGTCGCAGGCCGGTGTTGCTGGCATCATTATTTGGTTTTGGTATTGATTACCTGTTTCTGGCATTTGCTCCCACAATGGGTTGGTTGTTTCTGGGCCGGGCTATTGCCGGCATAATGGGTGCAAGTTTTACCACGGCAGGCGCATACATTGCCGACATCAGCACACCCGAGAAGCGATCACAGAATTTCGGGATTATTGGTGCTGCCTTCGGGCTTGGTTTTATCATCGGGCCGGTTATTGGCGGATTGTTAGGCGGGCTTGGTACGCGGGTGCCTTTTTTAGTAACGGCCGGACTAACCTTGGTGAATTGGCTGTACGGTTTTTTTATTTTACCCGAGTCGTTGCCGCCTGAAAACCGCAGGGCGTTTAACTGGCAACGCGCAAACCCATTGGGTACGCTGAAGAGTTTGTTTCGCTTTCCGGTAATCCGCGGGCTGTTTGTGTCGCTGGCCTTCCTCTACATTGCTGCACATGCAGTACAAAGTAACTGGTCGTACTACACAATCGAAAAATTCGGGTGGAAGGAGTCGGATATCGGCATATCGCTTGGGGTTGTCGGTTTTGTATATGCAATCGTATCGGGGTGGCTTATCCGCCTGATCATACCTGCGCTCGGCCAGCAACGCAGCGTGTATGTTGGCTTGGGTTTACAAGCAGCCGGTTTTATTTTATATGCCGCAGCTTCGCAAGGGTGGATGATGTATGCATTTACGGTGGTGTACTGTTTGGGTGGTATTGCCGGCCCGGCTTTGCAGGGCATTATGTCAACCATTATACCGCCCAATGAGCAGGGCGAATTGCAGGGCGGCTTTACCAGCCTGATGAGTTTGTGCTCCATCATCGGGCCGTTTGTAATGAACAGTGTGTTGTTTGCCTGGTTTACCGGGCCCACCGCACCGGTTTATCTTCCGGAGGTGGCGATGGTGTTTGGTGCCGCGCTGGCCGTTATCAGCACGGTGCTGGCGCGGAGGAGTTTGAAGCGCAGCGCAAGTTCCCCACAGATGCCCTGAAAGCAAAGCACAACGCTCCATTGAAAATGGAGGAACGCGTTGTGATTTGCTTTCAGTGAACGATCTTTGACATGCCATTCTCTGTTCGCTTTCTGTGTCCGGTAGTTGTGATTTGCTTTCAGTGAACGATCTTTGACATGTAAGTTATACGCGGACGGCCTCGGTGTTATGTTGTGATTTGCTTTCAGTGAACGATCTTTGACATGCGGTGCCAACTTAAACGTGTTGAAGGTGCAGTTGTGATTTGCTTTCAGTGAACGATCTTTGACATGAAACTTAACATTGTTAAATAAGGTTTGCTGGTTGTGATTTGCTTTCAGTGAACGATCTTTGACATGGGCTAAGTTCCGGTGCCTTTCCTTCCCGTCGTTGTGATTTGCTTTCAGTGAACGATCTTTGACATGGAGGTAAGTGGTACGCCCATTGCAACGGTTGTTGTGATTTGCTTTCAGTGAACGATCTTTGACATGTAATCTTGCGGTTTCAGCCGGCCTAACTGGTTGTGATTTGCTTTCAGTGAACGATCTTTGACATGACAGTATCTGGCGGTCGTCTTGGTTTAAAAGTTGTGATTTGCTTTCAGTGAACGATCTTTGACATGGCGGGAATATTGAAAACGTCCGCGTGTTTGTTGTGATTTGCTTTCAGTGAACGATCTTTGACATGGAACTGGATGGGTTTGTGCTGTTCTGTAGGGTTGTGATTTGCTTTCAGTGAACGATCTTTGACATGGGTGCTCTGTTCCTGCCTTTGTAAGCTCTTGTTGTGATTTGCTTTCAGTGAACGATCTTTGACATGTATTCGAGGCTGGCGGCATATTTAATATTGGTTGTGATTTGCTTTCAGTGAACGATCTTTGACATGCATTGAAGGGGAAGGAAAACTTTTGAACCTGTTGTGATTTGCTTTCAGTGAACGATCTTTGACATGCTATTGCTATTATTAACCGCTCGTGTTTTTGTTGTGATTTGCTTTCAGTGAACGATCTTTGACATGAAGCATTTTTTTTCTATTCTTCCGGTATCTGTTGTGATTTGCTTTCAGTGAACGATCTTTGACATGTGTCAGCTCTTTTACCCAGTAATAAGAGACGTTGTGATTTGCTTTCAGTGAACGATCTTTGACATGTCGCAGGTATTCAAGTATTGAAATCCGTACGTTGTGATTTGCTTTCAGTGAACGATCTTTGACATGGGTTAAAAAGTCATTGGTAACTCTGGTAGGTTGTGATTTGCTTTCAGTGAACGATCTTTGACATGCCCACTTATCAGAATCAACAACGGATGAAAGTTGTGATTTGCTTTCAGTGAACGATCTTTGACATGCCATTTATAGCAAGCCTGTTGTAAACCAGCAGGTTGCAGCCGGTTGAGGACAGAAAAAATGGCCTGTCACATGTCGAAGAAGCCCCTGCTGCCTCAGAAAAGCTCAAGCTGCTGGGGTACCGGGGGCTTTTCTTTTTCTTCCTTTCCATAAAAAATCTGCATCATGCCGAACTGCTTGTCGGTAATCTTTAATATACCCACATGCCCCTTAGGCGGCAAGTTTTTTTTGATGCGTTTAATGTGTACCTCGGCATTTTCCATGCTGGGGCAGTGGCGCAGGTAGGCGCTGAACTGAAACATGCTGAAGCCGTCTTTCATCATCTTCTTGCGGAAGTCGGCATAGTTCTTCCGGTCCTGCTTGGTTTCGGTGGGTAAATCAAAAAGCACCATAATCCACATAACGCGGTATTCGTTCAGGCGCATGGCTTAGGGCAGTTCGGGGTATATTATCTTTTTGGCATTTCCGCCAAAGCAGCGGGCCAGCGAGGCTGTGGTATGCTGGGCGGCCACCATCAGCGGGCTGCGTTCACCGTTCAGCAGTACATCAACCGAAGCAAGGCCCAGCAGTTTCTTTTTTACATCGGGCGAAAGCTGGTTGTAGTCACTTCCCTGAACAGCCAACCCTTTTACCAGCGAATCGGCAAATGGGCGGTAAGGTTCCATCACATCATCGGCCAGGCAATAGTGGTTGTACTGGTTGTGGTGGTGAATGCCCAGCGTTGGCAGCAGGCCCGAGCCAACCAGACTGCGGGCAATAATGGCGCGCAGGATGGCGTAGGCATAGTTTAGTAAATTGTTTGGCGGGAGGCCTTCGCGTTCGCGTTTGAAACCGGGAATTTCCGGAAAGAGGTTTTTCCAGTAATAGGTAGCTGCACGGGCTTCGAGGTTTTCGGTATCGCCCGAAAGCACATCTTTGCTCCACTTCAGCAGGTTGCCCGCTTCGATGCCGCAGCGTTGAAGCAACAGCGCCTGGTTTTTGATTTTGGCCTTTACAGTTTGCTGCCACAATTGTTTTAGAAGAGGTTGGGAGGCGTTGAGTTGATCGCGGAACCGGGTGGCTTGCAGGGTATGGCCCGACAGGTTAAGCATAAGCCCGGTGGGCAAGTGGGTGTTATCGCAGGTAATGAAGGCCACGTTGTTGGCCAGCAGTTTGGCCATGAGAGCTTGCGATATAATAATTTGCTGGTGGTCGAGTATGACTACGCCAACATCCTCAATGGGTATGGTGGCCTGTGCTTCTTTTTTAAAGGCTTCGGGCAGGGTAGGGTTGTTTTCCACCTCGGGCAGACGCACCACCAGTTGTTCGAGGTGGGTGCTCAGGTATGCCGGGTTGCCGAAATAGAGGGTGCGTTTGATCATAGCCGGCAAAAGACATACTGAATTTAACTCAATGCTATGAAAATCAAAAATGACACTTTTAATTTTCAAGGTTGGTGATCAAGAAACTGATAAAAATCTTGAGCTTCTTAGGGGTATACTTAAAATTTTATCACGCTATTTCCATTTTATTGTTCCATCCCTTTTTATTTCAAAATCGTAGCCCTCAACTGCAAAATTCAGAGTGTCTTTTGAGAGCCTTAATTTTGGATATGGGTATTCGAAATTCACATTTGAAAACCCTTGCCAGATTGCCTTACCGAAGGTTTTCTCCAGTTTTTTTAAATCATTATCAGCTCGGCTATCTATATGATGCCTGAATCTGATACGTCCGTCTTTCTCAAAACCTTCAATCACATACAGACGATTAGAGATTTCTTTTTCAATGATACCTAGCTCTTTAAGTTCAGCTAAATTTTCTTTAAAAAAAATCACCTTTCTTCCTGAGGTAAGCACATACTTTAATTGAACTTTTGTTTTGGGTTTTTGTATTTCTATTTCCTGTTCAAACATTTCTTCTAAAATTTTTGATGTCTTTTTTATTTGAGCAGCGTTAAATAGACTAAGTATCCTATACCCTCTTTGTTTTTGATCATTTTCGTAAAGCCCGTATGCGAAATTTTCTCCATTAGCTGCATAGTAGCTTTGCTTATACTCCTTATCAGAAAGATTAGTTTGCCTTTTAATTGCCAGGGGCTCCGAAACACTCGCCCATACCCGTATGTGCCGGATTTTATTGCCGTGTGGCTTACCATTTTTATCTAACAGATACACCCCTTTTTCAAAAGCTTCTTTCAGGCCTCCGGCTTCGATTACTTGTTTTTCAATTTGTGATTTCAATCCATCATCCACAACTTGTTTTTTGATGTCATCCAGCGTCTTAAATCCAAGTGTGTTTGCATCTTTTTTATACTGAAGCGGGATCCTTACCACATATTTTACCTCTTCTTCCTGAACGAATTTTTCATTTTCATCTTTCAATAAATTCCCTTTCTCGCCTTTTTTTGCAGGCTTTATTGCGCCATAGAATGTTTCCTGATGAAGTTGCCCGCGAATACTATCTCCTGTTGCCCACTTGTTGACTTTCGTTCCATCCGGTTTTTCAATAAGTACTTCTTTACCGCGTTTACGCACTTTTCGCTTGGCGGGTGTTAACTCCTGGTTGTTGGCAATGTTATTTATCAAAATAGTATCATCAATACTCCAAACAAACTCTCGCTTAAAGCCTTTATAGGGCTCTTCTGAAAATGTAGCTTTTGGATTTTTTTCCTTGGCTTCATAATACCTTTCTAAAATAGCATCGCGTTGTGCGGCCATAGGAATGAGGGTCAGTACTGCGGCATCTTTGGCATGATGCGAATGTCTGCTCCGGTCTTTCTTCTCATCGGGAGCCTGCAGTTGGTATATTTTTCTGAATTCTGATATTATTGTTCCTTTTTGTAAATCTACTTTATCAAAATAGGTTTTCAAATAATGGAATGCATATTTTGAAATAAGCTGGGTATCCACCTTTTGACTGTTTTTGAAACCACTTGTAATTTCGGTAATCGTAAACCTTTCCAATTTGTTTTGCCAGTAATCCAACTCCATTTGCCACAGGTGCCGTTGTTGAATGGCATCATCTTTCCATTTTTTAATTACAGCTTTTTTAGATTTTGTCTTCCAAAAATCAATTTGCTGTTTGATGCGTTTAACTTTTTCTTCCCACGCTTCTAATCTTGGCTTTATGGCTGAACATTTTCCAATGTTCGCGCCAAAGTCATGTTCTCTATCATAGTTAGGAAGTTGGGTAGGGATTTGATTTTTCTTTACACTACGATTATAGTCCGCATAACAAACTGTAAGGTTTGCCAAAGAATTATCAAAAGATTTGCTTCTTGGAAGTGTGTGCTCAAAATCAATGACATTTTCATTGAACAAATCTGTTAATTTGATAAACCTGCCTGTATATAGGCACTGGTAACCCTGTTCTTTCCAAAGGCGAAACTTATCGATTAAGTTTTTACCATGTCCATTCCAACGAATTGCTTCATTCTTTTGAGTTGATTTTTTTCTTTTCTTCTTCCCTTTTTCATCTTCTTCTACTTCTTCAACTTCCGGCAGTGTTTGATCAGCATTTTGCTCGTAAAACAAGCGAACCTTATCGATGTCGTCATTACTGTCTGAGTTTGCTTTAATGCCTGGATCTTCGTTTAGAAGCTTGTTAATAGCCTCTGCAAACTCCTGATTTTCCGCTTCGCGTTGGCGTTGCCAGGCTTCAATGGCCCAACGTTTATTCGCATCATTTAGCTCTCGTGCAACTTCTACCACAACCCTTGTTTCACTGTCAATTTGATTGGTTTCGATCATATAATTTATCAACTTGCGCAGTTCGTGTAAAGTGCGCATAGCCATTGGGTTTTTGAATGAACCTGTTTTGGGGCTGCCGAGCTTTAGCACTCCGTCCTTATCGGGTTTAGCAGGCGGATAAATGTTGATTTCGGAAGGATGATAAATTTTTGAAAGCTTCTTCTCGTCAAGATTTTCAAATTTGTCCAATAGAAACTCTTTTAACGTATCAATCAGTTTGGGTAACTGGTAGTAGCCCGATTCGGTTTTGAAATACTTTTTACCGTTCGATTGAATGGTAACAATTCGTTCTTTGCTTCCGGAATCCCTGACAATTCCGTGCTTGGTAAAATAGGCTTGATAACAGTCTTTAACGGTATCGAATATGGGTTTCTTGTTCTGTTCAGAAAAGCTATTCCACTTACCTTTTCCGAGAGTTTCTTCAATGGCGATTTGAATCTGCTTTAAATCACTCTCATCTAGCACATAGTTTTTTCCACCAGACTTTTCATTTGCTTCCAGATTTTTGTGCTTTGAAATAAGGTTGTTAACAATATTGAGAATCGTTTTTTGCTGACGATTTTCATTAATGACCTCACTAATGCTTTCCAACAGCATTTTTTCGTTTTGTGACCATAAATCTTTACCAAGAATTTCAGGAATATTGGCCAATAAAACAGCCTCCGTGTAAATTAAGCCTTTCTGTAAAAACACATTTATTTTGTTGATGGCATTCAAGCTCAACATGCCATAACCAACGGGCAATGTGTTCCATGCAATTACAAATTTTTTAACTTTTTCAGGTTCAAGTTTCAATTTGTTTTCTGCGAATTCAGCAACATACTCCTGGTCTTCATAGCTAAATAAAACGTGCCAAATGTCTTCGATATCGTAATAGTCTTTTCCGGATTTGGATTTTCGGTCTTTTTTGATTTTTACATTCAAAAAGTTATCACCAAAAATATCTTTTAACCGAGCCGAGACAGGGCAGCCGGTTACAGTTGTTTTAGGTGAATAATTGAGTTGCCAATTTTTTCCTTTTTTCTTAAAGAATTCTACTATTTCAGAGAATGGAAAGTAGCCTTTGGTTCGTAAGAAAAATTTTTCATATAGTTCTTGTAAAAGAGGGAGTTCAATTTTATGTGCCTCATTAGGGTTGTTCGAATAGGAAATTTTCTCCCCTGCAAATGGTTTGAATTTAATGTTGTTCAAAAATGCCCATGCTCTAAAAGTTTCAAATGCTGGGTGGCTGATGGGAGCGCGGTATTTGCTAGGTTCTAATGTACATTTTCCAATTAATCCTTTCTGTGAACGTAAGGGACGTTTGTAGAAAATACTTCCATTATTCTTATTTCTGGCAGTTTCAACAAGTTTGGTATAAAGCGCGCTTTCAAATTTTAATCCTTGAAATTGAAAAATGAATTTAATCTCATCTTTATAGTTTTCACGAATCAGGTATTGGGTAATATCAAGCCGAATTCTTTTTCCTTCATTTTCTTTATTTGCCAGGAAAACGCCAACAGGTACTGACGAATCATAATCAGGAAATAATTCTTTCAGTTTGTTTGTTTTCTTTAGCTCCGATTTCTGAAGTGTAGTCTCATTTTCGTCAACAACATCAACTTCCTCCTCTTTCACATCTTCCGCAGCTTTGCGACTGCTTTTAAAACCCCTGCGTTGAGCAATGTGGTACAAGGCCCTGCCTAATTTAAAACGGTTTGTTTCTTTAGAAAAATCCAGTTTTGTTTCCGCTAATTCTTTTCGTAGTTGATAGGGACTTGTATAGTCTGGTTTGCCGTCATTATCAAAATCTAATTTTATCCAGGCATCAAATGCTGTATTCCAAATCGGATAAACACGTCCTGCGTTGTTATTCTTGCGCGCTTCTTCCTTGCTGTAATGTCTCCATTTGTTTAAGTCTGCAATTGTTAATGGACAATAGCCCTCTGTTATTAGAACTTCAAGCGTGGCCCAAAGCCGGTATTTTCGCGCTTGATATAGTCTTCTGATTGACCTTTTTTTCGTACGTTCGGCAGCATAGGAGTATTCTCCTGTTTTTCCAACACCCACACCTTTTTTAAAAGTGATTACTCCGAATTTCTCAATTTGGTTTTCTAAGGCATTAGGGTTTCTCAGTGCCCAGCCGATCGAATTTGTTCCTAAGTCAAGTCCTAGAATCTTGCTCATATAGTTGCTGATTTAGTTTCTATTACTATTTTTACTCTTGCAAATCACAATAAGGCTATAAGCCGAAGAATTTCTCAGCCCTGCTTCGGTGGGGCTTCTTTTTCCCAACCGAATTTACAGCAATTCCAAGACAGTTTGTGGCAGCACTTGGGAAAAGTAACCCGCTTTACCAGGCAAATTCTTGTAAAAAATGGGTTTTTTAGGGCTTCAGCCCTTCAACCTCTTATACATCTCCAAACACACCCAGGCATCGGTGGCGGCATACTGCAGTTGCTTGGGGGTGAGGGTGGGGGCTTCCCAGTTGCTGGTTTGGGCGCTCTTGCTGATGCGGAAGCCCAGCAGCAGGGCGGTTAGTTTTTTTATACTCTCGGCTTCGTACCCTGCTTTGCGGGTAAGGTGGGTAAGTTCCAGAAAGCCTTCGGGCTTAAACCGTTTCAGGCGTTGCAGGGCGGCCAGGTCATCGCGCAGTGCAAGGCCAACTTTTAATTTGTCTTTATCCTGCAGGTAGTCGAGCAGTTCGGGGGTAAGTCCGGTGGCCTGAACGCGGATAAGAAAGGCCTTGTGGGGCAGGGCCAGTTGCATAAGCGCCACGTTGTAGCGCTGGCCTTTTACAAATGCGGGGCGGGTTTCGGTGTCAAAACCTGCAGTATCGTGCTCTTTAATTTCATCAAGTGCGCGCACCAGTTTGGTATGCTCCTGCACCACTACAATTTTTCCTTCAAAGGCCTTCAGCGGCAGGGATTGTATTTCGCTGTGATCGATGGTGGCCCTATGGCTGTTCTTTTTGTCCGTCATTTACAAGTCGCCTGATTTTAATGTTGGCATACGCCATGAACACCGTCATAAAAGGGCTGATAATATTAAAGAAACAATATGGTGCAAAGGTAAGCGTAGAGATGCCGAGTACGGTTGCCTGGGTTGCTCCGCAGGTATTCCACGGAATCAGTACGGAGGTAACCGTGCCGCTGTCTTCGAGTGTGCGGCTCAGTACTTCGGGTTTTAAACCTCTTTTCTTAAACGTATCGGCATACATGCGGCCGGGTACTGCAATGGCCATGTACTGGTCGGAGGCGGTGAGGTTAAAGAACACACAGGTGGCGGCTGTTGAGGCTACCAGTGAGCCCACCGATTTGGCAAAGCGGATGATCTCATCGGCAATTCGTTTAAGCATTCCACCGGCCTCCATCACACCGCCAAATACCATGGCGCATAAAATCAGCCACACGGTGTTGAGCATGCCGGCCATGCCGCGCGCTTTCAGTAATTCAGAAACCATGTCGTTATCGGTGGTGAGTTGTACGCCTGTGCTCATGGCGTTCATCACGGCCAGGAATGATGATTTAAGAAAGTTATCATGAATGCCCGATACCTGGTTTACTACATGTGGCTGAAAGATGACGGCACATACACCACCCAGCAGGGCGCCAATCAGCAGGGCCGGGGTGGCGGGCACTTTGCGCACAATCATGATGATAACCAGCGCGGGCACGACAAACAAAACCGGGTTCAGGTTAAAGGCATCGTCAATAGCTTTCAATACTACGGCATCCTGGGCTTCGGATTGTGTTGTGTCGAGCGTAAAGCCCCACACCAGGAAAATAATTAACGTGATGATGAGTGTGGGTATGGTTGTGTACATCAGGTAGCGGATGTGCGTGAACAGATCCGTGCCGGCCATGGCCGGTGCCAGGTTGGTGGTGTCGGATAATGGCGAAATCTTATCGCCAAAATAAGCACCCGAGATAATGGCTCCGCCAATAACCCCGATGTGGATGCCCAGCGCCTGCCCGATGCCCAGCAGTGCAATACCAATGGTGGCGATGGTGCCCCATGAACTGCCGGTAGCCAACGAAACAATGCAACACACCACACAGGCTGCAAACAAAAAGATGGTAGGGTTAAGAATTTTTAATCCATAGTAGATCATAGCCGGTACAATGCCGCTCAGCAGCCAGGTGCCCGACAGCGAACCAATGACCAACAGGATGAGAATAGCCCCCATGGCCATGCTGATGCTCTTCACAATACTGTGTTCAATTTCTTTCCAGGTGCGCCCAAGGCGCCAGGCCACCACACCGGCCACAGCAGCCCCCAGCAGCAGGGCAATCTGGTTTGGACCACCGGTGGCATCGGCACTGTAAATAATAACATTGGTTGCCAACAGAGCCGTTAAGATGGCGATGGGTATAAATGCCTGAGCCAGCGTAGGCTCTTTGTGGTGTGTCATCCGGTAATAATTATCCGGGCAAGATAGGAATTCTACTCAAAGCAAAAACCTTTTGCAGGTCATGCTTCCGGGTCGGGATGGCCCAGGGCTTTTAATACCTCGCGGTCAAGTTGATATAAAATATCTTCACGACCTGAATAATAGCCTCGGGTAAACCGTTTTGATTTGGTACCGATTTGCATTTGTTCGCACACCTGCCAGTCTTGGCGATTGGTTAAGTCCCAAAATTCAACGGCCGAGTTGATGCCCGCCTGTGCGGATGGATCGTTAATTACTTCGGGCCGGAACAGCCAGTAACAGTCGTTAATAATTTTGCCCGGGCCCAGCGGGGTAATGTGATGGTACATTACAAAGTCGGGGTGGGGGGTAAGGAGCATGTTAGGAAATACCGAGTAGTAGTACACCCGTTGCAAATCATCACCATGCACATTGCAGATGGGTGGCGCGGCTGCCTCACCGGTCATGGTCATGCTGCCGCGTTTGCGGGGCAGGTCCATAAACCCGCCAATTACGGCACCTTTGCTGGCATCGTGCTGAGCCGAATTAACCGGTGTGAGTTGGCTGAGCAGCGGATGCACTCCCGGGCAGTGGTAGCACTCCTGGTAGTTTTGTAAAATCAGTTTCCAGTTGCAGTTCAGTTCGTAGCGGATGTGGCGGGCTATGCGCAACTCGGCTATTTTCCAGTCGGCAAATTTCCCGATGAGGGCTTCCATCTGCACTGCAAACGGTTCGGGGTTTTCGGCCAGGCTAATAAAGATAAAGCCTTCCCACACGTGTACATGGGCGCGGGGCAGCGCGCATTTTTCTTTTTCGAAGCCGTGCCCTTCCTGCATTAGCGGGGCGGCCATCAGTTTTCCATCAAGCGCATACGTCCAGGCATGGTAGGGGCACAGGATGGTTTTGGATTTGAAATTTCCTTTCGGCTCAGCACACAATTGTGTGCCGCGGTGACTGCACACATTGAAGAGTGCGTTTATTTCGTTGGCTTTATCGCGAACCAGGATGATGCTCTCATCGGCTACCTGGAGCAATTTATAATCTCCGGGATTCGGAATCTCCTCTTCACGACAGGCAAGCACCCAGAATTTGTAAAAGATCTTTTCAACTTCTTCCCGGTAAATGTCCGGACTGTGGTAGTACACACCGGGTAATGTGCGCGCTCCGTCAATAATCGGGTAATCAACACCCCGTTTTTTGAATTGCCGCTGTTCCATGGTATTGAAGTTAATAGTTTTACCGCCCTGAATACTCAACAATTTTTCAATATGGTTTGTGCCCCCAGGTAGCCCGGCATGCATGTAATGCCTCCACCGGGGTGAGAACCGCTGCCGCACAAGTAAAGCCCGCTAACCGGAGTTGCATATTGTGCACACAACGGGAACGGCCGGGTGATGATCTGATCAACGGCTTCTTCACCATGGTAAATATGCCCGTTGGTAAGGCTGTAACGCGATTCCAGATCAGCCGGTGAAAGCACCTCGCTGCCGACAACCGAACTGGCGATACCCGGACTGTAGCTTTCCAGTGTTTTCATCACACTATCGAATAGTTTCTTCTTTGTTTCATCATGCCAGCCATCTTTAAGATTGAAAGGAGCAAAATGAACCAGTATGGAGATTACGGAGTGACCGGCAGGTGCAAGATTTGGTTTCGATACGGTGGGCACATGAATGTCGAGCAGAGGCTCGGCCGAAGACTGCCTGTATTTGGCCGGATCAAAAGCGCGCTCCATGTCATCGAATGAGTTTCCTGTGCGGTAAAATTCCAGGCCGCCAACACCGTTAAACGTTACGGCTTTGTTTACTGCCAGGCTTACTTTGGCAGTAGTGCCGCGCGAGCGATAGTGTTTCACGGCATGCTCGAGCGCATAACTAATCTGGTTGGGCTGCAACAGATCGTAAAATGTTACCTGCGGGGTGCAGGAGGAAGCAACCACCGGGGCCGTAAAAGTTTCGCCATCTGCTAATTTTACACCGCTTACTTTCCGGCCGGCATCCAGCACAATCTTGTCAGCCGGTGCATTGGTTTTTATATCAACGCCTGCATTTTTTGCAGCTTCTTCGAGCGCAGCAATAAGCGCCTGCGGTCCGCCAATAATGTGCTCACCGGCCAGGCACTCCAGCATCAGCAGGTTAAGCGTGGTGTACGATGACCACGGCCCGGTAAATGAACCGTACAGGGCCGGTGCAGCAATACCTGCTTTGATAAAATCAGTTTCGAATTTTTCGTTCAGAAAGTCGGCCACGCTCATCGGGGCTACTTTCAAAAACTCCATCATGGTTTTTTTGCCCAGCCGCTTCAGGGCAAGGCCCTTTTTGAGCAACCCCCACAGTTGTTTGGTGCCGAGTGCTGAAAGGTCGGGCGGTTGTTCATCGAGCAGGTTTTTCATAAACGGCCTGATGGCCGAAATAAAGGCCATATAATCGCGGTAACCGGCAGCATCTTTTGCCGAAAATTTTGAAATAGCCGCTGCCGTTGCCTCAACATCGTTGCTTAGCGGCAGGCAATCACCCTGTTTGCTCAGTAAGCCTACTGTGGGTTTGCCTTGTTTGGTTTTAAGGCCAAACTTTTCAAGAGTAAATTCTTTGATTACCCGGTTGCGAACACCACTGGTATCGTGTAGCAAGCCGGTGGTTGAATAGCCCGGATGAAATTCCTCACCGGCTGCGATGCCACCAAGCATGGAGCGTTTTTCAAGCACCAGTACTTTTTTGTTTTCCCTCGCCAGCGTTATGGCTGCGGTTAGTCCGTTGTGTCCTCCGCCAATAACAATGATATCGTATGCTTTACTCATTTTTCTGTTGTTAGATGGCCCGTGATGTTAACATGGTTTTGGCGCACAGTTCACCGCTGGCGCCCATAATGCCTCCGCCCGGGTGTGTGCCCGACCCGCACATCCATAATTTAGGTATGGAAGTTTTGTAGCCGGAGTAGTTGGCCACTGGCCGTTGAAAGAGCAATTGTTCCAGGCTAAGTTCGCCCTGGAAAATATTTCCTTCGGTAAGCCCCATGGTTTGCTCAAGGTCCCACGGGGTGAGCACCTGCCGGAATAAAATCTTATCCTTCAGGCCTGGAATGTATTCAGCCAGTGTATCCACCACCGTGTCGCCAAAGGCTTCGCGGTACTTGGGCCAGTTTTCTGCACCCTCTTTTATATGGTATGGTGCGTACTGAACGAAGCACGACAGGATGTGCTTGCCCGGAGGAGCCAGGCTCGGATCAGTTAAGGTTGGAATTACCGCGTTGATGTAAGGCCGTGTGCTGAACTCACCATACTTGGCCTGATCGTAGGCTTTCTCCAGGTAATCAATGCTGGGCGCAATAGCAATGTCACCACGAATATGGTCACCATCGCCCGGGCGGCAACTGAATTCGGGTACGCTGTCGAGTGCCAGGTTTACTTTACCGGAACTGCCGCGCAGTTTGAAGCGCTTAATGTCTTTCAGTACATCTGGATCAAGGTGGTTTTCGCCCACCATTTTCAGGTAGGTGCGGTTGGGGTCAAGGTTGGAGATGACGGTTTTGGCATACAGTTCATCTCCGTTTTCCAGCACTACGCCAGTGGCCATACCGTTTTTAATGATGACTTGTTTTACGGGCGCTTCGGTTCTGATTTCAGCGCCATAGCTCATGGCTGCACGTGCGCACGCCATGCTTACGCCACCGGTGCCGCCTTTTGAAAATCCCCACGAGCGGAACACCCCGTCAAGCTGGCCCATGTAGTGATGCAGTAATACGTATGCTGTGCCCGGAGAACGAATGCCCTGAAACGTGCCGATGATACCGCTTACCGACATGGGTGCCTTGAGTACCTCGGATTCGAACCACAGGTCGAGAAAGTCGAGTGCGCTCATCGTCACCAGTTTGATATTGAGGTGCAGCAGGTCGGGACCCAGATCTTTAAAGGCTTTACCTAATCGAAGTAGGTTGGCAATTTCTTTCGGATTTATCGAATTGATGTTCGGTGCGGGATGATCAATTACGGCTTTAGCCAGTTTGCCCATGTGCGTCATTACGCGGCTGAACTCCGGATACACTTCCGAATCTTTTTTGCTGAAGCGCGCAATCTCCCTGCGTGACCGGTGTGAATCGGCCCAGCGGGCCAGCGAGTCGCCATCGGGCAACGGCAGGAAGGAGCAGTCCATCGGGATTACTTCATAGCCGTGCTTGGCCAGTTCCAGTTCGCGGATGATGTGCGGCCGGAATAAGCTGACCACATACGAAGCGACAGAGAAGGTAAAGCCCGGATATAATTCTTCCGATACGGCTGCGCCTCCGAGCACGTGGCGTTTTTCCAGCACCAATACTTGTCGCCCCGCTTTGGCCAGGTAGGCGGCACAGATAAGGCCGTTGTGGCCTCCACCAATAATGATGGCATCGTATTTTTTGCTCATGATTTCGGAAATTTTGGTGTGGATGTTTTACGCTCCGGGTTATAGAACTGAGTTTTACATACAGTGGCCGAAACTGTGTGGCGCACGTGTTCAACCGTTACTTCAAACTGCAATTCCATCCCGATTTTATCGTATTGTTTCTGAACGGTAGCCAGTGCAATGTTTTTTTTGAGGATGGGCGACCAGGTGCCGCTGGTGGCATAGCCGGCCTGGATGCGTTTGTCTTTTGCAGTGTAGATGGGAATGGAACTGCGCCAGGCGTGGTTGCTGAGTACAGGCGGAAGCCCTCTTTTATAATAGAGTTCTTCCAACTCGGGCCAGTTAATATCCAACCCCACGATGGCCCATTTAGATCCATGTTCCTTTTCTGTCTGTAAAGCGGCTTGTCCGTTAAAAGGCGCCCGCTCCAGGTCCACCGTCCAACCCAACGAGATTTCGTAGGGTGAAGATTTGCGCTCATCAATTAATGCATGCAGGGCGTTGAAGTAATCAACATCTTTTAAAATAAGGCCTGCTTCAACCCGGGTAACATCGAGTGCATCGAGGCCGGCCGGGCGGATGTCGTAATTTCTGCCGGCAGCCATGATGGCATCCCACAGTTTCAATGCGTGTTCATTTTTAACCCACAGTTCATAGCCAAGGTCACCGGTATACCCGGTGCGGGAAATGTAAATTTCAAATTCGTTAACACGGGCTTTACAGGTGGCAAAGTATTTCAGGGCGTCCAGGTCGGCATCGCAAATTTGTTTCAGGATGTCGCGCGAAGTGGGGCCCTGCAAGGCAAGCCCGGCTACCTGGTCGGAGATATCGGTAAGTTCAACCCGGTAGCCGCGCAGAAACCGGGAGAACCAGGAGTAACACGGATCGGCCGAGGTAACAAAAAATTCCTGCTCGCCACGCCTCATCACGGTACCATCGTCAACAACTTTTCCGTAATCATCGCACCAGCAACAATACGACACACGGCCCACTGCAAGTTTTTCGATGTTGCGAACCATGATGCGCGAAAGAAAGGCAGCCGCATCGGGCCCGGTTACCCGGTACTTAAATAAAGGTGAAACATCCAGCAGGCCGGCCGAGTTGCGGAAGGCGTAGTACTCGGAATCATGCAATGTTTCATACGAGCACACGGCATAATAGCCGGCCCACTCTTTCCATTTCATGCTGTGGCACAAATCGGAGGTACGCGGAAAAAAAGGTGTTTTAACTGGCATATATGAGTAATTAAAATCCGGCACTGGTTACCGGGTAAAGATTAATTCAAAAAATCCGGAAGTGTGAAATGAGCGAATCACAACCCGGGCTCGAAAACCCAGGGAAATTTGGCGGTATCGGTAATGCTCGTGTTCATGTGTTGCGTAAATGTATGGATTTGAAAGTGAATTTGAGTAGTATTCGGGGAAATGATTTTTCAATCACCCCGTCCTGCGGACACCATTCTTCTAAGAAGAGGGTAAGGGGGAAGGGAAAAAAAAACGCATTCAACTATGCTTAACCAAAACGACATTCTTAAACGCGCCCATACTTCCTCTTTCTGGCGGTTGGTGCTTAATTGGTCACTCGATCGAATGATACCGTTTAACAGGTCGCACGGTTTTGCTATTCGTGAAATTGACGATTACCGGATTAAGGTTTTGATTCCGTATAAACGCAGCAACTTCAATCATATTAACGGCCTGCATGCCTGCGCGCTGGCAACGGCTTCCGAGTTTGCAACCGGATTTATATTGGTTTCCAGGCTAGATCCAAAGAAGTACCGGCTCATCATGAAGCGGCTGGAAATGGAATACCATTACCAGGGTAAAATGAATGCGTTTGCCGAGTTTTCGATTTCGGAAGAATGGCTTGTAGAAAATGTGTTTACGCCACTTACCCAAAGCGATGCCGTTGAAGTAAATTGTGTGGTTAAAATTCATGATGAAAGGGGCAATCACCTCACTACCGGAAAAATTTGCTGGCAGGTAAAGGATTGGACTAAAGTAAGGACAAAAGGGGGTTGAGTGCTGTTCTTTTGAAAATGAGTACCTATTCATTCCATAGTTGCGAGCCGAAAGATTACGTGGAGCGAACATACCCGGTAAGTCTTTTTCACTTACCACTGCACCTGGATTTACAAAAACGTACGGGGCGTAGGTCATTTTTTGTTCTTCATGAAAAAAGTAAAAAGCTTTTAGCCGAAGTACATTTTCATGGAGATGGCCCGTCAGCCACCAGCCCGCTGCGGGCGCCATTCGGCTCATACCTGTTTTCGGAAAAACTGCCTCCCGAAGTTTTGTTTGACTTTGTTTTGTTTGCAGAAGAAGAACTCGGAAAAGATAAAATCAAGAACATTACGCTAAAGCAGGCCCCTGCCGCCTATTTCTCCAAGCAGTATAATCTGCTTGTACCTGTGCTGTTAAATCTGGATTACACTATACAGCAAGCCGAAATCAGTTCAATTATTACAATTTCTGAGAAGTTGTTTGCTGAACGCATTGATACATGGGAGCAACGTAAACTGAAACAGGCCCGCGAAGCCGAATTGGTTACCCGGCTCATTCATGAAGAAAGCCTCGGGATGGTCTATTCTTTTATATTACAATGCCGCCAGCAAAAAGACTATTCGCTTTCGATGACATTGGATGAGTTAAAAGTAGTGGTACAGAAATTTCCTGATCGGTTTGTTTTGTTTGGCGTGTTTGATCAGGATAACCTGGCGGCAGCGGCCATTACCATTCGGGTTACTGATGATGTACTCTATAATTTTTATTCCGATCATCATCCTGATTATGATCATCTTAGCCCGGTTGTTATGCTCATCGAAAGTGAATATGCATACAGCCGGCACCATGGGCTAAGCCGGCTCGACCTGGGCACATCTTCCGCAGGTGGTAAACTAAATTTTCCGTTGCTTGATTTTAAACTACGGTTAGGAGGAATGCCCTCGCCTAAATACACATTTGTAAAAAGTATCTGACATGTCCTCTCCGCTGGTTTCCATTGTTTGCCTTTGTTATAACCAAGGTCGGTTTGTAGAGGAGGCCGTGCAATCAGCATTACAGCAAACATACCCGAACATTGAAGTGCTTGTTGTTGATGATGCCAGTACAGATGACAGCGCGCAACGCATAAGAGCAATAGCCGCCAATCGGCCTTCGGTTAAAACCCTTTTTTTAAAAACCAATCATGGCCATTGTCGTGCTTTTAATAAGGCATACGGCATGGTTACCGGTGATTTTATTGTGGACCTGGCTGCTGACGATGTGCTGTTGCCTGAGCGTGTAGCGATTGGTGTTTCCGATTTGGAAAAGGCTGGCTCCGGGTACGGGGTTCATTTCAGCGATGCCGGATATATTGATGCATCAGGGAAACATCTGTTCAACCATTCGGATAACTATCCGCATGAAACCATTCCTTTGGGTGATATATACATCGAGTTAATCAGGCGGTATTTTATCTGCCCGCCTACCATGCTGTTCAGGCGCAGCGTGCTGGAGGCGCTTGGCGGCTATGACGAATCGCTCAGTTTTGAGGATTTTGATTTCTGGATACGGTCCTCACGCCAGTTCAGCTATGCGTATTCTCCAAAGGTACTGGTAAAAAAGCGCGTGGTAACATCGGCACAAAACCGCAGGCAATTCAGGTTTTTCAGCCGCGAATCGGCCACGACTTATAAGGTTTGTGAGAAAATTATGAAGCTGAACCGTTCGCGGGCTGAGCAGGAGGCCCTGTCGAAACGCGTGTTGTATGAGATGAGGCTTAATACCCGGTTGCTGAACTTTGGACTGGTAAAAAAATATTTTCAGTTGTGGAATAAAAACCGCGAACTGGTTTATCCGGAGTAGTTACTTCCGGTTATCCTCATTCAACAACATGCTCAGGTAATTTTGGTAGCGGCTCATGGCGATGGTCCCATTTTCAACAGCATCCTTAATGGCACATTTGGGTTCATTAACATGGAGGCATCGCGAACCGAACTTACAGTTCAGTCGCAGGTCGCGCATTTCCGGAAAGTAATCTGACAATTCCTCGGGGGTCATGTCGATTAAACCAAACTCTTTGATACCCGGTGTATCGATAATAAACGTGGTATCATTAAGTTGGAACATTTCAGCAAATGTGGTTGTGTGTGTTCCCTTCTCGGTATAATCCGAAACTTCGCTCACCTTTTGGTTGATGGCGGGAGCGAGTTGGTTGATGAGCGTGGATTTTCCCACGCCCGAGTGTCCGGCAATGAGGGTTGTTTTTCCGGAAAGTATTTTTTCCAAGTCGGGCTGGTTTTTCTCAAGCGCGCTGGTTACGATGCAGGTTACACCGATTTGTTCATAGATTTTAATAAGGCTGTTTTGATGATGGATTGCTTCGTTATCAAGCAGATCTTTTTTGTTGAACACAATTACCTGCGGAATGCGAAACGATTCGGCCGCTACCAGAAAGCGATCGATAAAACCGGTGGAGGTGCGGGGCATCATCATGGTAGCCATCACCAACGCCTGGTCGATATTGGCAGCAATTACATGGGCATGGCCGGTTTTTTTTACCGATTGGCGAACAATGTAATTTACACGGGGAAGAATTTCTGTGATTATTCCTTCCTTGTTTTCTGCGATTACTTCAACCAAATCGCCTACTGCTACGGGATTGGTTTCTTTGATGCCCTCCAGCCGGATTTTTCCGCGAATGCGGCATTGTAATATTGAGCCGTCATCCATCAGCACATCATACCACGAACCGGTTGAACGCATCACACGGCCTTTCATGCTTTGAGCAGGTTGCGGCAGTATGCCGTTATTTTTTCAGTAGCGCCCAGGTTTTCTTCCACGTAAAGGCGGGTTACTTCACAGGCCAGTAAGAAATTCTGTGGCAGGTTTATCATTTCATACTTGGTTTTTAAGTCGTGGTAATCGGCAACTTCAAATGCTCCACCCCGATTGATCAGGTCAACGGCTTCTTGAAATTTATGATAATTTTTGTTACCAAAGAAAATCGGGATACCGTAACAGGCGGCTTCAAGTATGTTATGTAATCCTTTGCCGAAGGCTCCTCCCACAAAAGCAAATTCGCCATAGCGATAGAGTTTGCCAAGCATACCAATATTATCAATCATCAGCACGTGATAATCATTTAGGTTTTCGGTTGCTTTGGAATAGCGTATGGTTTTTGCGTTCACCGCTTTTTCAAAATTACTCATGAATGACTCGGTTATTTCGTGTGGAGCGATGATAAACTTCAGGTGAAAGTAATTTTCATTAATAAAGGGAATAAGTACCTCCAAATCCTCGGCCCAGCAACTGCCGATAACCATGAGCTTGTCAGTGCCCTTGAATTTTCTGGCAACCGGAACTTCTTCTCCCTGTTTAACCAGTTGATTAACCCTGTCAAAACGGGTATCGCCAGCGCGTGTAACGTTGGTCAGGCCAATGGATTTCAGTAAGCGCACAGACTCATCGTTTTGCACAAAAAAATGGACAAAATTTTTTAGTATGCTGCGGTAAAAGTTGCCGGCCGTTTTGAAAAAAAACTGATCGGGTCGGAATATGGACGAAATGGAAAGTAAAGGAATATTGCGTTCCCTGATTTGCTTTGTATAGTGATACCAGAACTCATATTTCACAAACAATACCAGCTTGGGCTTACTGATATCGAGAAAGCGTACGGCATTGATTTTGGTATCCCAGGGCAGGTAAAAAACGTAATCGGTCTTCGGGTAATTTTTTCGTACTTCATACCCTGAAGGAGAAAAAAACGTTAACAGGATTTTATAATCCGGAAATTCCTCTTTGAGTTTTTCGATTACCGGCCGGCCTTGCTCAAATTCGCCCAATGAGGCACAATGTATCCATACCAACGGCTGGGAGTTGGCCCTTAGTGCCGCAGCGAAGCGACTGAAAAAATTTCTGCGGCCGTTGTTGAAAGCCTCTGCTTTTGCATTAAAAAGGCCGGCAAGGTAGTAGAGCACCCGGAGCAGCAATATGCTAAGGTTGTACAGAAAGGTGGCCATGAGCGCTCAAAAATAGGAATAGTAAGGGCCATTACCCGTACCAAAAGATAATTTTAAGTTTTTATCGTGTTGTGGTTTACCAAAATTATAAATTTGGCATGAAGGATATTGATAAACAGAAATTCGACAATTATGAGTTGGAAAATACAATCCACAATTATGGTAATGGCATTAGCAAGTGCCTTGCCGATGACGTTAAAGGCCCAAAATGAAGATGATCTTGTGCGCTTTTTACAGGCCAACAGGAATGATGGAAATAAATTGATCACGGCCTACATCAATCCGTTTGTGGAGGGATTTTCCTACGCACTAAATGGTGGCTGGTTTCATACGGCTAAGCCGCATAAGTTGGGTGGTTTTGATATTAATATTTCACTAACCCCCGTGTTCATACCTTCATCACAAGATCGTTTTAATCCTGATAATCTTCAGTTCGAGAATATAGCTGGCTTTGCCAACACCACTAATCCCGGTAAGAATCCGCCAACTTTTATCGGCCCGAAAGAACGAACAACATATTATTTTAACTACGACTTTGACGGAGATGGAAATGTAAATACAGCCGGTAATTTGATTGATCCGGATGATACTTTTAGTGGCCCCGAGGGATTGGGTTTACGTGAATCCTTAAAAGTTGCTGCGGTCGGCTCACCCATGATGCAGGTGGGTATTGGTCTTATAAAAGGAACCGATGTGATGGTGCGGTTTGTTCCGAAAACAACTTTGGGCAGCACCGAAGTGAAGTTGCTTGGTTTTGGCGTCCGTCACGACATCAAACAGCATATACCCGCAATTAAAATGTTGCCATTTGATTTATCGGTGATGGCCGCTTACACATCTTTTAATGGAGTTACCGATTTATCAGGACTTGCCACAGAATTTCCACCCGCAACTTCAGGCACTACGCAGGAAGCAATCTATAAGTTTAATGCCTTTTTGTTTCAAGCACTGGTTTCCAAAAAGATAGCCTTCTTAACGGTGTTTGGCGGTGTTGGTTATAATGGTATTAAAACTACGGCAGATGTACGTGGCAGTTATACATTTTTTAACAACACTGTGGCTGAATTTGATCTCACTAATCCCTATTCGGCAACGTTTAAAAACAACAGCATGCGATTTGATGTGGGCTTTAGGCTTAACTTATTGGCATTCTATATTTATGGTGATTATACCATACAGGAGTATAGTTCGGTTACAGCCGGGTTAGGCTTCACGTTCCGGTAAAAGCGCCACCGGCTGATAAGGTCGCATTTAACAAGGTTGTTCTTACACCCTTGTATTCTGTCAAGTCAGATCAACTTCTCCGGTTTCCGATAACCAGATGGCAATAAATTTGGTTTGCTCAAAACGCGCACAGGTAATTACCATTACTGATGTAATGGGTACCGACAGGATCATGCCTAATACGCCCCAGATGATTCCCCAAAAAGTAAGCGCTAACAATACGCCTAACGGACTAAGATTAAGTGTGCGCCCCATGACCTTCGGCTCCAACACATTGCCCACCAACAGCTGAACTACCTGGATGGCCAGAAATACCCAGAGAAAAATCCAGAACGATTGAAACTGGAACATGGCAAATGCGGAGGGGAGCAGGGTAGCAAAGAACGATCCGATATAGGGTATGTAGTTAAGCAGAAAAATCAGAAAGGCCCACCATACGGGAAAATCAACCTCAAAAAATAGTAGAATAAAATAACTTAGTAAGCCAGTTAACAGGCTCATTTGGGTTTTTATTGAAATGTATTTGCGCGTGGCCGTAGCAACCTGATCGATTATAGAGGTTATGTTTTCAAGTCGGGCCGAATTTTTTATCCACAACTTTAGCTTTTTATCGAAAAATTTTTCCTCGACTAATAAAAAGGCAACATAAATAATAATAATGAAAATGTTGCCGGCAATACTGGTCAGGCTGTTCAGCAAACCGGAGAGCAGGGGTTGAATATTGAACGATGAAACTAATTCTAAAGTCCTTTCCTGAATAACCTCAAAACCCTCTACTGTTTTTAAGTTGGCAATCATGCTTTTGAAATTCGCAATGTATTGCGGTGACTTTTCAATGATAAGATTAAGATTAATAACGACAATTTCATATATACCAATTGTAACCAACAGGATTATTACGAATGCCAGTATTGTAAGCAGCCAATTGGGGAGCTTTCGGTTTTTGATGGATACTTTACCGAATAATCGTTTAAGTTCAAATACAGCGTACCAAATCATGCCGGCAATAACAATCGGCTGAAGAAAACTGCTGAAGTACACCAGGCAGAAAACAATAATGGCCAGGATAATCAACCAGGCTGCTGCCCGCTCAACACGAAAACTGTGAGCCGCTGTGTTTTGCTCCATATTTTATTTACCGGTATAGGTAGGTTTTCTTTTTTCGATAAACGCCTGCATACCTTCTTTCTGGTCGGCTGAAGCGAACGTGAGGTAAAAATTTTTACGCTCAAAGGCCAGTCCTTCATCCAATTGCGTTTCGAATGACCGGTTAATCGCCTCTTTAGCAAGTTGCACCGCCACGGGTGACATTTGCGCAATTTCTTTTGCCAGTTCCACGGCCTCGTGCATCAGCATTTCCACCGGTACCACTTTATTTACCAACCCGTAAAAGTGGGCCTCTTCGGCCGACAGGAACCGGCCGGTTAAAATTAACTCCATCGCCTTTGCTTTTCCTATGGCTTTGGTAAGCCGTTGTGTTCCGCCAGCGCCCGGTATGGTACCGATTTTTATTTCCGGCTGCCCGAATTTGGCAGTTTCCGAAGCGATGATCATATCGCACATCATGGTAAACTCGCAGCCTCCCCCAAGCGCAAAGCCCGAAACAGCAGCGATAATGGGTTTCTTTGTTCTGCGTATCTGGTCCCAGGTGCTGAACTGATCGATTAGCAACATATCAATAGCCGATTTGTCGGCCATTTGCTTAATATCGGCACCGGCCGCAAAGGCCTGTTCGTTGCCGGTGATGATAATAACCCGAACGCCTTCATTTTTATCCAAAGCCTGCAACGCATCGCGCACTTCTTCCATGAGTTTGCGATTCAGTGCATTAAGTTCCTTCGGACGGTTTAACTGGATTAAGGCAATACCCGGATAATATTGCTCGGTTACAATGATGAATTCCATGCGTTAGATCAATTAATGTTTGAGCGCCTTAATTTCGGTTAAAAAAACGGGTCAGCGAAAAGATAATGCTGAAAGCATTGTAAAAAGACTAAAAAGAAAAGCCCCTCTGAGCAGGAGGGGACTTTTCAAACCAAAAGGCGGTAAAAAGTGTGCTATGCAGTCTTATATACGTGGGCGGTAATCGTTTGTAACCTGCCAGCTTGCTATTTTTGACCCCATTATCCGGCTGTTCAACTGTACTTTAGGCTGTTGGCCGGTAGCAGAAAAGCCATGAAAAAAATAAACGTGCTGTTTGTTTGCCTCGGAAATATTTGTCGTTCACCGCTTGCAGAAGCCTTGTTTAAACACAAACTAAAACAACTCGGCCTGGAAGATTTTATTGAAGCGGACTCCTGCGGCACCTCTGATTATCATATTGGTGACCCTCCGGATAGCCGTACGCTGGCCAACGCCAGGAGAAACGGCATCACTATTCAACACCGGGGTCGTCAGTTATCGAAGGATGACCTGAACCGCTTTGATTACATCCTGGCTATGGATGAAAGCAATTACGAAAACATTCTTTACCTGGGTCGCAACCTGAATATTATTCATAAGGTATCGCTTATGCGAAGTTTCGAACCGGATGCAAAAGCTAGAGAGGTGCCCGATCCATACTATGGGGGCGAACGCGGCTTCCAGGAAGTATTTGAAATTCTCGACCGATCACTGGACGGATTTCTTGATTATCTGAAGCAAAAAGAAGGGATTACGGTTTCACCAAAACCTGCAGGGTAGAACGCGAAGATTGTTCCAGCAGCAGATTTTTTTGTTTCCGGTAGGTTTCAAAAGTTTGCGAATCGTAGTTTTTTACGGTAATCAGCACCAGGCCGGTGTTGTAGTACACTTCGAAGTGATGGCGCAACTTTTCAAGCAGAGCCACCAGTTTGCTCTCGCGGTAATCAATGCAAAATGAAAAGGATATGGCTGAGTTTTGCATTACGTTAATTTTGATGTCCAGTTCGGAAATGGCCTGGAATAGTAAACTAAGTTGTTGCTCATTAATAAAGGTATAGTCGGTTACACGGCACGACACCAGGCACTGATTTTCTTTAAACACGATAAGTGGTGGGAGTTTTTCAACATGGCATTCGTGGATACGGGTACCGGGCAGGTCGGGGTTATCGAAGCTTTTAACCAGTAGCGGAATACCTTTAAGGGCTAATGGTTTTATGGTTTTCGGATGGATAACCGAAGCCCCATAGTAGGTCATCTCGGCTGCCTCTTTGTAGGGAAGTTCATGAAATACGACAGCATCCGGAATTCGCTTTGGGTCGGCACTCATTACACCCGGTACATCCTTCCAGATAGTTACCGAATCTGCATCAAGGCAGGAAGCAAAAATAGCTGCCGTATAGTCCGAGCCTTCGCGGCCAAGGGTTGTGGTGTGCCCACCCGCGGTACCACCGATAAAACCCTGTGTAAGGATAATTTTATTTTCAAGTTCAGGAATCAGCGATTGAATGTTTTTGCGGGTGGCTTCCCAGTTTACTTTTCCTTCGCGAAAACAATCATCGGTAAGAATGTACTGGCGGGCATCTTTCCAGGCGCAGGCAACACCTTCTTGCATTAGAAAGTCACACACGATGACCGATGAAATAATTTCTCCGAAGCTAACCACCTGGTCATACACCTGGTCATCCGGTCCGGGTGTTAGTTGTTCAACAAGCCGGTCAAATAGGTCTTCTATCTTTTGATGGATGGTTTTTTCAGTGAACAGTTCATTGGCGAGGTTTATATGGTACGTTTTCAGTTCGGTTAGTTCTTTCTGGAATGACAGCCCCTGACGATACAGGCTAACAACATGTTCAAGCGCATTGGTAGTTTTACCCATAGCCGAAACCACCACCACCAGAGGTTTTTGTTTATGGTTTTTAACAATGCCAGTCATGTTGCGCACGGCTGCGCTGGTTTTGAGTGAGGCACCCCCGAATTTAAAAACGTTCATTTTAGTTGTTCTAAATCGTTTGCAACTTAAATTTGCTTTAGAATAATTCATCGAAGTTGGCAAAAGAATTTTCAACAGCCATGGAAGAATCGCGGATAGCCGCCCCCATCGGCAGTGCGCTCGATCGGTTTATCAAAAGCAAGCAGGACCAGTTTGCCTATGCCAGCGGTGAACTTTCGCAGTTGCTGCGCGATATTGCCCTTGCCTCCAAAGTGGTTAACCGCGAAGTAAATAAGGCCGGCCTGATTGACATTATGGGTGCGATGGGCTCAACCAACACGGCCGGTGATGCGCAACAGAAACTGGATGTGCTGGCCAACATCCGCTTTTCGCGGGCGCTGATGAAGGGTGGAGAAGCTTGTGCCTTGATTTCAGAAGAGTCTGAGTCGTATGTGGATCTGAACAACTCCGGAAAATATGTTATTGCTATTGATCCGCTGGATGGTTCATCAAATATTGATGTGAATGTTTCTATTGGTACTATTTTTTCTATCTATCGCAGAAAGAGTAAAGAAGGCACTCCTATACAGGATCAGGATATTTTACAAAGAGGTTCGGAGCAGGTGGCAGCCGGTTATATTTTATATGGTTCGTCCACCATGCTGGTATATACCACCGGGCATGGTGTTAACGGATTTACCTACGAGCCTACTCTGGGTGAATATTTTCTTTCCCATCCAGACATGAAGATGCCGGAAGATGGGAAGATCTACTCGGTAAATGAGGGTTCTTATAATTCATTCTCGCAGCCGGTAAAAGAGTATATCGCCTATTGCAAGGAGAAAAATTATACAGGTCGCTACATCGGGTCGTTGGTGGCTGATTTTCACCGCAACCTGCTTAAAGGCGGCATTTACATCTACCCGGCAACGGCAAAAGATCCAAACGGTAAACTTCGGTTAATGTATGAGTGCAACGCGCTGGCATTTGTTGCTGAGCAGGCAGGGGGCAAAGCATCGGATGGAAAAAACAGGATTTTAGACATTCAACCAACTTCACTTCATCAGCGCACCCCGTTTTATGTAGGCTCAAAAAAAATGGTCGAAAAAGCCGAAAGTTTCGGTTAACCTTCTTTGGTTGCTTCGTCTTTGTTTGCTGTAAAAAGTTCGGGGCGGTGTTTATTCAGGATGGCATACCACTTCACCAGTTTTTTAATATCGGAAACGTAAACCCGGTTTTCATCATATTCCGGTAAAACGGATTTAAGAAAAGCCTTTAATTCTGCAGGGTCGGCTTCCGCATCAATGCCCAAATCAGTACCAAACTCCGAATGTATTTTTCTAAGCACTTGCTCCAGCGGTACGGTGCCCTCCTTTGTGGTTGTGTATATCGAAATTTCACTCAGTACCGACATGCGGTGGTTGGGCGTAGCCACCAACTTTATTTTCTGATCGTCTAATGACTCTAGAATAACACCTGATTTAGCAGGTTTCAGCACTTTAAATAAGCCGCCTTTACCCGATAGGGTAGCGATTTCATCAAGTTTCATAAGTACATTGTTATCGGGCGCAAAGCTAACTAATTTCAGGCGGGCGTCTTCTATGCCGAAGCAATGAAGTCGAGAATTTCGTTGCCGCCTGTTTTTTTTAACGAGGATGTTACAAATACCGGAGGCAGCGATTCCCATTGCTTAAGCAGTTCGGCTTCAAATACCTGCAGCGTTTTTTTTAACTCACTTTTCGTAACCTTATCAGCCTTGGTGAAAACCAGTGCCAACGGAATGCCTGCCTTGCCTGCCCATGCAATAAAATCCAGGTCAATTGGTTGTGGTTTTAGGCGGCTGTCCAGCAATACAAAAGTGCAAAACAGGTTGCGGCTCTTAGTGAGGTACATTTCAATGAGTTTGCCAAAGCCCTGCTGTTGCACCTTACTTACCTTGGCGTAACCATACCCCGGCAAGTCAACCAGGTACCAGCTGTTATTGATAAGGAAATAGTTGATGGTTTGGGTTTTGCCTGGTGTAGCCGATACTTTGGCCAGTTGTTTCCGGCCGGTTAACAGATTTATAAACGAAGACTTTCCTACATTTGAACGGCCAACAACGGCAAATTCAGGTTTCCCATCCGTGGGCAGGGCGGATATTGAAGATATACTACAAATGAATACGGCCTCAGTAACCCTCATTGCTAGATACTTGAAGTAATGCTTTCACCCCAAAATACTAATAATGTAAGATTCGGGTACTTTATGAGCCTAAAATTGCACGATTTAAACATCAGTTTTTCCTATATTGGCAAGCTTTGTTGATGGTTTTATTTCTAACTTTAATTGTTAACCCACTTTAAGACATGTACAGTATGCGCAGTATACTGATTTTTTTAGCTGTCGCGGGAACTATCCTAACCGGTTACAGCCAAACCGAAAAAGAGCAGGCAAAGGTTTACATGGAACAGGCCGAATTAATCATGGCCGAAACCCGTGCTATTGACGATGCCCGCGACCTGATGGTAACGGCTGCCAACCTTGATCCCACCAACATCAAGGCAAACTTTGAGGCCGGCCATTACCATATTAAAACTATTGGCAAAGATTTGGCCGTAAAATATTTCCTGCGCGTATATGAGTTAGATCCTAACTACCGGTTCGACCTGGAATTCTGGATTGGCCAAAGCTATCAATACGGTCTTGAATTTGATAAAGCCATCGATTTTTATAATCGCTATAAGCAGCGTCTGGCTAAACGCCCCAACTACCTGGGTAACGATAGGGTAAGCCCTGCGGTAGTTGATCGCGCCATTTATGAATGCGAGAACGGAAAAGAATATGTGGCTAATCCGAAAAATTTTTCGATTGTAAACATTGGCCGGGAAATTAATTCTGAATGGGACGATTACGCACCCGTATTCAACGAAAGCGAAGACCAGGTCATCTTCACCTCGCGCAGGCGCGATGGCAACATGAACCAGAACGTGGATCTGGATAATAAGCCTTTTGAAGACATCTTTATCGCACGCAAAGTGAACGGACAATGGACGGCCGCTGAGAATATTGGTTCACCTATCAACACACCTTACCACGACTCCAACCTTGCCCTTTCGGCTGATGGTCAGACGCTGTTCATCTATACCGATGAGGGCGGTGGCGACATCTACTACAGCGACCGCCAGCCCAACGGTACCTGGGGCGCTCCGGTTCCGCTTCCCGGAATCATCAACTCATCGTACGAAGAAAAGTCCATCACGATTTCATCGGATGAAAAAACCCTGTACTTCTCCAGCAACCGGCCGGGCGGCTACGGTGGGCTTGATATTTACCGCGCCACAAAGGATGCGAAAGGCGAGTGGTCAAATGTGAAGAACATGGGCCCCAAAATAAATACCGAGTATGATGATGACGGCCCTTTTATTGATTATGATGGAAAAACGCTCTACTTCAGCTCAAAAGGAAGGAAGGGCATGGGCGGCTTTGATATTTACAAGTCGGTGTTTGATGAGGCCACCAACGAATGGAGTGAACCTGAAAACCTGGGCTACCCCATCAACACACCGGATAATGACATCTACTTTGTGAGCACCAAAGATGGCAAACGGGCTTACTATTCATCGGTACGCGAAGATGGTCTGGGGTATGATGATATCTTCATGATCACCATTCCGCAGCCCGTAGTTGCCGCAAAAGAACCTGAAAAGCTGCCGGAGCCCATACCGGAAATTGAGAAGCAAAAATTCCCTTTGCGGTATCAGGTTAAAGTGGTGGAAGCAGGCTCGGGCCGTCCGCTTGAAGCTAAGGTGAGGTTGCAGGGCTTGCGCGATAACCTGGTGGTGCCCGGTGTTTCGGGAGAAACCGGCATAATGGAATTTTTGATACGTGCAGAAGAGCCTAAAGATTACCGGTTATCGGTTGAACTGGAAGGCTATGCCTTTGTGAATCAGAATCTGAAATTAGAGGGGGCTTCGGAAACAGAACGCTCCATTACCCGCACGGTTGAATTGCGCAAGTTAACAACAGGCGTTGTTTCGGTTTTACGTAACATTTATTTTGATTTTGATAAAGCTACGTTCAGAACCGAATCATACACTGAGTTAAACAAGCTGGAACGCATGATGGCCGAGAACCCTAACCTAAAGGTGGAAATTGCAGGCCATACCGATGCCATCGGTACTGCCGCTTACAACAAATTGCTCTCGCAGCGCAGGGCCGAAGCGGTAAAAGACTTTTTGACCAAAAAAGGCATTGACCCCCGAAGGATAACAGCTGTCGGTTATGGTAAAACCCGCCCGCTGGCCAGTAACGATGATGAAGAAGAAGGCCGCGAACTTAACCGCAGGGTGGAGTTTAAAGTACTCGGCAATTAACAGCCGTACCGCTTTTTTATTCCTGCATTTTATTAGCAATTTGCCCCGCTTTGTTGTTATGCTAACACGAGTTTGTAATGGAAGTTGTTCCCTATAAGGAAGAAAAAGCAACAAAAAAGGAGCAGGTAGCGCGGATGTTTGATAACATCAGCCACCGCTATGATTTCCTGAACCACCTGCTCAGCCTGGGTATTGATAAAGGTTGGCGGAGGAAGGCAGTTAATTTGTTGAAACCATTTAAGCCCCGGCTGATACTGGATGTTGCCACCGGCACAGGCGATTTTGCTATTGCAGCTTTGCGCATGAATCCGGAGAAGATTGTTGGCGTGGATATTTCGGAAGGCATGCTTGAAATTGGCCGTAAGAAGATGCAGCGCAAGGGGGTGCATAAACAAATTGAATTGATAAGCGGGGACTCTGAAAATCTTCCCTTCGAAGAAAATAAGTTCGATGCCGTTACCGTTGGATTTGGAGTGAGAAACTTTGAAAATCTTGAAAAGGGCCTGGCGGAAATCAGGCGGGTGTTGCGACCGGGCGGAATGCTGGTTATCCTTGAATTTTCACGACCGAAACAGTTTCCGTTTAAGCAGGTGTATAAGTTCTATTTCAAATTTATCCTTCCGAAACTCGGCCGTCTGATATCGCGCGATAAAGCTGCTTACACCTATTTACCTGAATCGGTGGAGGCCTTCCCGGATGGTGACGATTTTCTGACTATCTTGACAAACCTTGGATATAAAGAATCCGCATGCAAGCCTTTAACTCTGGGTATCAGTTCAATTTATACCGCGCGAAAATAATTCTCCTGGCAGCGCTGCTTGTACCGGGTTCGCTTGCTGCACAAAGTTTTTTGTGGGCGCGTAAAAACAATCCGAACTATGATGAGAGCCGTAAAATCAGCTACGGATTTCTCATCGGCTTACACACTACCTCGTACCAGCTTAAATACTCCGATGTGTTTGTTACACCGGCTTTTGATACACTGCATTCCGTTGAGCCTGACTGGAAGCCCGGCTTTTCACTGGGCTTTATCGTTAACTACCGGGCACATGAATTTCTGGATTTAAGGATTATGCCTACCGTGGCATTTTATGAACACGCCCTAACCTACCGGTTTACCGATGGCCAGTCAATCAATCAATTGGTTGAAACTACAATGGTAGAGTTTCCTTTTTTGGTCAAATATAAATCAATGCGCAGAGGGAACATCCGGATGTACATGGTGGGCGGTGTGAGGCCCGGCATTGAAGCTTCTGGTAAAAAAGAAATTGAAAATGTTACCAACAGTCTTGAGGTAGCAGCCTTCAATCTAAGCCTGGAGGCGGGTATCGGTTTTGATTTGTATTTTCCGCTGTTCAAACTTTCGCCTGAAATCCGGTTCTCCCGTGGTATTTATAATGTGTTGGATAATCCGGATAACATTTACGGAAAACCCCTGAAGCACCTTACAACCAATACCGTTCACGTTTATTTTCTATTTCAGTGATGAAACGAACTGTTTTAATAACCGGAGCAACTTCCGGCATCGGGCTGGCAACGGCAAAACTGCTGGCCCGGCATCCGTTCAGGCTGATACTCTGCGGCAGGAGGCTCGACAGGCTTAACGCATTGCAAACGGAATTGACCGGCTTAACTGAATGCAAAGTTCTTTCGTTTGATGTTCGTGAATCGGAAGAGGTTCAGGCAGCTTTACAATCTTTACAGGGCGACTGGAAGGATATTGAGGTGCTCATTAACAATGCAGGCAATGCCCACGGGCTTGACCCAATTCAAACCGGTAAGCAATACGATTGGGATGCGATGATTGACATTAATGTAAAGGGGTTACTCTATGTTTCGCAACATGTTATACCTGGCATGACCGAACGAAAAAGCGGGCACATCATCAACATCGGTTCTATTGCCGGTAAGGAAGTATATCCGAATGGCAACGTGTATTGCGCCAGCAAGTTTGCCGTAGATGCGTTAACCAGGGGTATGCGCATGGATTTAAATCCGTATGGCATTAAAGTAACGGGCATTCATCCTGGGCTGGTTGAAACGGAATTTTCGTTGGTGCGGTTTAAGGGCGATGAGGCCAGGGCCTCGCAGGTTTATAAAGGCTATGAACCGCTAAAGGCCGAAGATATTGCCGAGTTGATTCTGTTTACCGTAACCCGACCGCCTCATGTGGTGCTTGCCGATGTGGTTGTTTTGCCGACTGCGCAGGCCTCGGCCACAATAGTTAAGAAAGATCTTTGAGTTGGAGCAGTGTACTTTCATCAATATCGTGGCCACCGGCAAATGTAATTAGCTCTGGTGCGATACCCAGTTTTAGCGTTAGTTGCTTCATTTCGTTTAGCCGGTCGGGCGTAATAAAAGGATCGTTATTTCCGTAAACCACCAGAAACTCTTTGCCTGACAAGATTCTTTTTCCTGCTTCAAAATCCATATCGGGCGGTAAAATGCCCGACCACAGGATGAGCCGGTGAAGGTTGATTCGGCTGTCCAGTGCCCAGCGTGAGGCGGTGGCTGCGCCCTGCGAAAAACCAAGCAGGTTTATGCAAACCTCAGGGTATTTCTCTAATGCTGTTTTATAAATCGTGGTAAGGTATTCGCAGTAGTTATCAATGTCCATCAGTCGGTTTTCGCGGGTCATCCAAGTGGCACCAACCCGGTTGTTGCCGGTGCGTGTACGCGTTGGCAAATCTTCAACATAAAACCGCGACAAGCCTTCGGGTGCTATAACACAGGTTTCGCTATCAACCAGCGCGTTGAATTTTTTTAGAAAGTATTGGGCCAACTGGCCGTAACCGTGAAGTACAATCCACACATTTTTGGTTTGCTGGTTCAGGGTACCTGCTATATAGTACCGTGCTTTAAACTGAAATTGAACTGCCTGCTCTTTCATGCGGTGAAGGTAAGCAATAAAAAACCCTGGCCTTTGCAGGTCAGGGTTTTTGCAAACTTGTTTTTCATTTACCGCTTAAATCCGAGGGCGCTGCCTCCGCAATACGAAGTAGAGCCATCAAACGTGTATTGAATGTAGTAAATACCGGTTGCATTGCAGGGGTAGGCAATGGCCGCAATGTATTGGCCGTTGATTTTACTGGTGGCCACTTTGTTCCGGTTGGAATCATACAAGGTCACTACAATACCATCGGTTGGCTGTGAAGGGGCGCAGATGTTTATCATGTACTGTGTTCCTTTAGTGAACACATAGGAGTATTCCACTTTATCTTTTGATCCGCCTGTGCCGTCTATTTTGTAGCTCTTTAAAAAGTTAAACCCTGATGCCAGCTTGGGTATGCACTGATTTGAAAGATTTTCAGAATTGCACTGAGCAGCGGCATCGGCTGAGACTATAAAAAGCGACAAAGCAAGAATGATTATGTGTTTCATAGGTTGTCGGTTATCTTAGCTAATAATCTTATTTCTGATTGATCCTGTTATCGTTCTGATGTTGGTAATATCATCAGGGGTAATATCAATGGTAGTGGTGCTGTTGTCTTTAATAACCATAACCCCGTTTACTACTTCGAAGGTTGATTCCTTATACGTATAGGTGATGTTTACCTTATCAAAGGCTTTTTTCAGTTCTTCCATATCGGTAAGTAGCGCGGCCATGTTCTGGTCAACGTCTTTGTAGAAACTCAGCAAGAGCAGAATGTTTTCAAGTATTACTTTCTGTTCACCTATTTTTTCCTGCAACTCCTTGTTGTTGGGATCCTGAGCTGCAACGTTACAGGTAATGTGCATAGCTTCGAGCCATCCGCCCGTAAGCAGTAATACACTCAGGTTTGCCCGTCCCTGGGTTTGCAGGTAGTGGTTAATGTTATTAAAGTTCTGGGTAGTTATTAACAAAAGTGAGTCCAGATTTTTACTGTTGGTGGCCAGTCGGCCAATAGTTTCAATGTCAAAAAACTGGCCAATATTAAGCCCATCGGCCAGGCTTTTAATGGCCGACATGTATTTAACGCCATCCTGGTTTTGCTCGTAAATGTTGGTATATCCCAAATCGGTACCATAAATTCCAAGATTAAGCGCCTTTTTATAGTTGCTGTTGTATTTAGGCAGGTTATCGGCTGAGTTCAAGTAGTTTACATTGTATTTTTTTCCCGATTCTTTCAACAGTACTGAAATTTCCAGCGGGCTGGGGATTTGCTGGAGAATGTCACCAATAACTGCTTCCGAAATGGAAGGTCCCGTTATTTTGGCCGAATCGAGGCTTTCCATGAAGGCCTGTTCATCTGACTTTTTGCCCGACCCGCAACCCGATAACAAGGCTGCGATTAGGGTGTATTTGATTATTTTCATAATGCCTAAAATTAAGCGGTTACAAAGTTATAAATTCAGCATTCCTGACCAAAACAGTACAAGGCTGCTATTTTTTCTTCGGCAGATTTACTTTACCAAACAGGTTCACAAATTTTCTGAGTAATTCAAAGTATAAGGTAATATAAAAGAATACAGCCATTGCCCACACCACCAGCAGGTTGAAGGCAAAGGTGCTGAACTCGATGTTGAGAAAATATTTTTTAGGAGCGAAGAAATGTGTACGGTAGTTCAACAGACCTGCCGGTTTTGGATCAAGAAATATCGGGTTGATTTCCTGGATGAGTTGTCCGTTGTATTCCAGGATTCGGTTTTTGGTTGAAACATTTTTTACCAAGTCGGCCAGGCTTTCGTTGTAATACCGATTTTTATATTCATTCAGGTTATACGTTGATCCTTTTTCATTCTCTTTTTTGAAGATGATTTGTTCGCGGTACGCAACGGCTTTGTTGTAGGCATCCTGATAAAATCTCCGGTAGGCTATTAAAAACTCTTCCAACATGGTGCTGAAGGTGGGTGTAAAAAGTTGAAGGGTCCAAGGTTCATTCAGGTTTACCTGTTCAAGTCCCCGCTTAAAGTAATCATCCTTTATTGTCTTTCGTATAATTTCAAGGTCTTTGGTCATTTGCTTACGCACTGAGTCATCGGCTGACCGGATGTTATCGGCAACGAACTTGCGTTTTTTCTCCAGTTCATCGGCCAGGAAAGAAGCCCGGAAATCGGCCTGCGATTCGATTTTTTCGTAAGGGTAGTATGGCTTTTCGTATGAGTTGTTCATGAAATTATAAACGGCCAATGCCTCATATGCCCAGCGCGAGGCCATAAAGTCGGCTACCAACGGAACTTTGCCTTTTGTACTGATAATGTTGTTGAGTTTATCGAATCGAAATAATAGTCCGCTTAGAATCATTTGTGGAATAAGGAGCAACGGAATCATCACATACACAGTAACAGCCGAGTTGAAGGCTGAGGAGATATTCAGGCCCAGTACGTTGGCCATACACGAAACGGAAAACAGTACAACCCAGAACGGGATGATCATGCGCCACTCTACTTCCAGTATCAGGTGCCCGATGAGTACAAAGGTGAGTGTTTGAATGGCCGAAAGCGTAAACAAGATGGTGAGTTTCGACATCAGGTAACTGTTCCAGCTTAAATTCAAAAAGGATTCGCGCTTAAGTATTTTTCGATCGCGTATGATTTCTTCAGCGCTAACGGTTAATCCCATAAACAAGGCCACCACAATACTCATCAGTATAAAGGCCGGGAAATTATCGTTGAAGCGGAACACATACTCATTACCACCCGGTGCGCTTTTGTATTTTATGATGAAGGCTAGAATAAGCGCCAGCAGCGGAGCTTCCAGCATGTTAATGAGCAGGTATTGCTTGTTGCTGAGTTTTGACAGGGTATCGCGCGTGATGAATATTACGGTCTGTTTGATTTTGTTGGGCAGGTTCAGGGAGTGAGGCGGTTCTTCTTTTACATCTTCAACCTTGCTTATTTTAAAGCGTTCATTATACCACTCGTGCCATTGTACGGGGGTAATTTTTCGTTTGTTGGTGGGCTGGCCGTATTCATCCACCACCTTCGCTTCGATGATGTTGAAGATTTGTTCGGGGTTAACGTTACCGCAGGTTTCGCACTGGCCGCGGTTGCTGTCAACCTGCAGGGTTGATTTTTTGAAGTAGGTTACCGCTTCAACCGGAGGCCCGTAGTAGGCTGGGTAGCCCCCGGTATCCATAATAATCATCTTGTCGAACATTTTATAGATGTCCGATGAGGGTTGGTGGATGACCACGAAAATGAGTTTGCCTTTCAGTGAAAGTTCTTTGAGCAGGTCGATTACATTTTCCGAATCGCGAGAAGAAAGACCGGAAGTGGGCTCATCCAGAAAAAGAATAGCCGGTTCGCGGATGAGTTCCAGGGCGATGTTGAGCCGTTTACGTTGTCCACCGCTGATGGTCTTTTCAAGCGGGTTGCCCACTTTTAAATCTTTGCGCTGATCAAGGCCCAGGTTTTCGAGTACCTCCATAACCCGCTTGTGAATCTCTTCTTCTGTAAAGTGAGCGAAGCAAAGTTTAGCGTTATAGTACAGGTTTTGGTAAACGGTGAGTTCTTCAATGAGCAGGTCATCCTGCGAAACATAGCCGATCACACCATGTATTTTGTCTTTCTCCTCGAAAATATCGAACCCATTAATAAGAATTTTACCTACTGAAGGTTTGGCAAGTCCGGCCATTACATTCAGTAAGGTGGTTTTACCGGCACCGCTGGCGCCCATAATGCCTATCAGGCGGCCGGGGCCTTCAGAGACCTTTACATTGCGCAGGCCGATGGTGCCGTTGGGAAAACGGAATTCGTCAATTACTGCGTTGAACGAAAGTTTGGTGGTTTTTATTTCCTCATTGAAATCGGCAATGATGTCGCTGTAATACAAGGCATCACCCGACTGGGTTTTAATGGTACTGCCGTGCGAAAACAGGTACACCCGGTTGGGTTGCATAATGAAGCCGTTCATCAGCGTTGACTCTTCGCCAGCGTATTTTACAAAGTACATGTCAACGCTGCGCACGCGCATGCACACCAGGTCACCGGTAATGTGGATGTGCACGTGCTTGTGAAGTTTACCCGGTTCGGCATTTTCTTGGCTGTTGCCAATGAGAATGTCGGGATAGTTTAGCGAACGGGGTTCGGTTGCCGTTATAAAATCTTCAATCAGTTTATATTCACTCGGTTCAATATTAAATACAGTAGAAACTGTATTGATGATTTCCATCCGCTGGGCTGAGAAATTTTTGTCGGTTGCAACCAGTTCCAACAACTTTATTAGTACAACAACTTTTTGTTTTTGGGTAAGGGTTTTGTTGATTTTTTTACAAATACCCAAAACGCGTACTGATTCTTTTACGCTGGTGAGTTTAGCCGCACCATCGGTTGTTTTGCCATACCCGGATTGCTCATCATACTGGGCCAGGTATTCTTTAAGCGTGTCCTGGTCCAGTTCGGTCTGGAAGAAGGTAATTACATACTGGCGCTCATTGGCGCTTACTCCGCCATCCTGTTTGGTAATGATGGCAAAAAGCTGGGTTAGCGCCTTGAGAATTTCCTCACTCATTCAGGATAGAATTGGTTTCCGTTACCGGTAAACGTGTCAGTATGTTTTAAACTCAAACGGTATTTCAACCAGTTCGGAAAATTCCTGCCCGGCTTCTTCCATATCTTCATCATCCTCGTGGTAATACCATAAAATTTTCATGCCCTTAATGTCTTCCAGTGCGGAAAGAACATCGAGAATGAGTTTAGATGAGGCTGTATTAAAATACTCCAGCTTAAAAACAAAGTCGGTAGTAGGGTTTGGATCGGATCCGTAGTTGCCAATCCACTCCAGCACCGGGCGATAAAACTCGGCTGAGTCTTCGGGTAATGAACGGCCGGATATTTCAAAGATGCCATTCTTTTTATCCAGGATGATTTTCGGGGTATCTTCCGTTCCTTCGAGATTTAATATTTCCATGGTGATTAGTTTAAAACGTTCAACATTAATTTTCGCCAGCTTCGCGCGGCACGTTTACTTTCAGGCAGAAGAAGCAGTACTCGGCATTCATTTCCGGAAATGCAAATTCAAGTTTGGCGCCTGATTTTCGGGCCATGTCAACAAAGCCAAGCCCGGCACCGCCTTTTTCAGAGATGGTTGTATTCTTGATAATCTCCTTGTATAAATCTTTCAGGCCGTCTTTATCGAGGCTGTTGATTTTATCCAAGGCGGCTTTCAGTTTATCTACATTCACCTTGCGGATGGGGTTGCCGCTCATGATGGAGTAGCGGTTGGCTTCTTTGCCGATGAGGAAGATGGCGGCATGGCTGCGCGTTTGGCCATCAACCAGTTCATCGCTGTGTTTTACGATGTTCTGTAAGGACTCCACCATTACATTGAACACTTTTCGCTTTATACTTGATTCTTCCCCGGAAGAATCAAGGTTGCGCTCGGCCATGGCCAGTATGGATTTGGTGGTTTCCTGGGTAAAATCGCCCTGGTACACCAGAATCAGTTTCTGCGACATCATGGTACGGTGCAGATCGTAAATGAAATTCATTTTCAGTTGCTTATTTGAGGTTTCGAATTTATTAAGTTTTACATCAATATCGGCTATGCTATTTCTTCAAAATGAGGGATTTTCATACATCTAAAATTTTATCCCTATCAGCAGTACATCATCGGTTTGCCGGGTATCGCCCCGCCAGGCTTCCCACTCGGTTTCGAAAATAACCGAGGCTTCGCGCATGGGCAGGGTATGCACCCGCTCAATAATTTCGCGTATTTTCTTCGGTCCAAACTTGCGTCCTTCCGGTCCGCCAAACTGGTCGGGGAAGCCATCGGAACTGAAGTAGATGGAATCGCCTTTATCCAGTTTGATTTTGGTGTTGGTAAAGTTGGTTTGGTTTTTAAAGATACCGCCCCCTATTGGGAATTTATTGCCTTTTATTTCGTCCATAGCACCGCCCTTCATAATGTAGAGCGGGCGGTGTGCCCCGGCATATTCCACTTCGCGGGTGTTCATGTTTATTTTACACAGGGCGATGTCCATCCCGTCTTTGGTCGAAGCGTCTTCATCTTGCCGTAACGTTTTTGTAACGCCTTCATCCAGCAGGTCGAGTATAACGCCCGGGTCGGTAACTTTTCGGCTGCGTACAATATCGTTTAGCAGGAAGTACCCTATCAGCGAAAGCAAGGCGCCCGGTACACCATGGCCGGTGCAATCCACGGCAGCAATGTAAATATCGTCTTTAACCTGCATGTACCAGGGGAAGTCTCCACTTACCACATCGCGCGGTTTATATAATATAAAGGAGTCGGGCAGGGCTCGGTTAATCACGCGGGTGTTGGGCAGGATGGCCGTTTGTATGCGTTTTGCGTAATTGATACTCTCGGTGATCTTTTTGTTTTTGGCCTGGATTTCCAGTTCAATCATTTTCCTCTCGGTGATATCGTGCGATACGACCAGCACGGATTCCACTTTGTTGGTCTCGTCAAACTCCGGGATGGCATTCACCTGCATTACCCGTTTGCCCATTTCTGAGGGAAAATCCATTTCGGTGGCCACTGTATTTTCAGTGGCATTAACCTGCTCAACAATCCGGAGCCAGGTTTCGAGTACTGATTTATCAAGTTCAACATCCTGCACTTTTCTGTTCAGGAACAAACTGGGGCTTTTGCCGGTGTACGATTCAATAACCGGGTTGATATAGGAGATGGCTTCCTGCTCAAGGCGTGTAATGAGGTCGGGCGAGTTTTCCGAAAGCGCCTGCATCTTGCTTCGCATGCGTTGTTCCTGCTCGGCTCTTCTGCGTTCGGTAATGTCGCGCGAGTTGAGGATGAAGCCGTGAATGGCCGGGTTGGACATGCAGTTGGTTCCGGTGGCTTCAATCCAGATGTAGTTGCCGTCTTTGGTTTTGTATTCAAACTGTACGGTAACTTTTTCATCCGGATTTTCCTTCATTTTCCGGAACAGGCCGTCAAAGATTTCGCGGTGGTCAGCATGTACGTTGTTCATATCGCTGCGGCCGATAAGTTCCTTCTGGCCGTAGCCGAGAATGGTTTCAACGGAAGGCGAGATGTAACGAATCGTTTCGTCTTCTTCGTAAATGGTAATTACTTCCGAAGCATTTTCCAACAGCAACTGCATGCGCTTCTGGGTGCGGTTTACTTCCTCTACCTGGTTCTCCAGTTCGCGGTTGGTCCGTTCCAGTTCTTCCTGCGTGGCCTGCATTTCTTCGGCATTTTGCCTGAGTACTTCCTGCTTTTCTTTCAGTTCGTTGCTCATGGCCTGCGATTCTTCGAGCAGCCTGCGGGTGCGTTCGTTAACTTTAATATTGAAGATGGTGCGGGCCAGAATTAAGCTGAGTTCTTCCACAAACTTTACCTGTGAAGGATTAAAGCGCTTCAAGCCGGCAAACTCCAGCACACCGTAAACTTCTTCATTGGTAATCAGGGGCACAATCAGAATGCAGGTTGGCCGTTGTTCGCCCAGCAAGCCCGAAGTAATGGTTACGTAATCAGGTGGTATTTCGGTGCGTAAAACTGTATCCTTTTCGATGGCAGCCTGGCCGACCAATCCCTCGGCAAAGCGAAAGCTTTTTTGCAGGTATTTTTTTCGCCCGTAGGCATAGCTGGCGCGCATTTCGATAAGTCGTTCGTTGCCTTCGTCATTTACCGCATAGAAAGCGCCTTGGATAGCACCAATTTTATCAAGGATAAACCGGATGACGTCATCGCCCAGGGTATCGAGTGAATCGTGCAAGCGAAGGATTTCACTGATTTCGGCAACGCCCCGAACAATCCAGTTGCGCTCGTTATCGCGCCTTTCATTTTCGATGAGGTTGTTGCGCATGGTGATGAGCGACAATCCCAACAGGTCATTTTCACCTTCAGCCTCAAACTGGGTATCAAATTTGCCTTCGCCAATACGCTGGGTAAACTCGGCTTTTTGTTTGAGTGAGTTTACCAGGTGGTTTACTTTTTCGGTAATTTGTCCAAACTCATCGCGGCTGGTTACTTCAATGTTCTCCGGCAGCACTCCTTCTGCAACCATGCCCAGCAGGGTGCGTGTAGTGTTAAGGGGGCGCGTGAGCGAACGGGCGAACAGCATGGTGAGCAGGGTGGTAAGCAACACCATGCAGATGCCTGCATATATATAAATCCGGATTAAGCCGGCCGCATCGCCATCGGCTTCGGCTACATCCATTTTGCCGATAAGACCCCAGCCGGGTAAGGCTAATGGTTTGCCGGTGTAATACACCGAGGCACCGCGGTAATCTTTTCCTGACACCATGGTGGTGGTGCCAGACAGGATGCGGTTGATGCCTTGCACAAACGGATCATCGGGATTAAAGATTTTAATGGCAGCGTTGGGCTCGAAGCGCAGCGGACTGGCCAGCAGAATTTTCTTATTGGTAACATCCTGCTTTACCAACAGGATTTCACCTGTATTGCCAACGCCTTTAGTTTCGGCCAGCGTTTGGTAAAGTTCGTTCAAATCAATGCGGGCAACAAGAAAATGCTCGCCACCTGCTATAGTGACAGGAGCAAAGCCAAACAGGTAATAACTATTTTTTTCTTTGAATACCGAACTGAAGTGGATGCCTTTTTGTGCATTGGAAAAACTGGAACCGTCCGGATCGGTAAATGGTTTACCGGGTTCATATTTCCCATCGGTTGAGTAGAGGATGGAACCGGATGGTGACATGATGTAAAACTCGGCAAACCCGAACCGGTTGTTTTCTTCCAGCGAGTCTATACGTTCCCACAGAGAAGATTGCTGCAGGTTTTTTAGTTCGTTTTCCTTTTGGGCAAAAAATGCGGCTACAAACTCAGCCCGGGTATCCGTTATAGCCGCCAGGCTGTACATAAACTTATCACGGTTGGCTTTCTGGTTGTATTCAAAAGTGAAAAAGCCGATAGCGCCCACAGCTACCAATGCAATGAGCATGACCAACAGGGTAATTTTTGTGCTAACTTTTATTCCTTTAAGCATAGGCGTTTCTTCTTCACTGTTATCGTTAACTGCTTATTTTTTCTGCTATCAGCGTGGCAACTTCTTCAACAAATTTTCGTTGTTCAGTTGTAATAGGTGTAAATGATGCTATTTCAACAATTCCGACAACCTCCGTTTGCTTTTTAGCCGGTACAATTAAAACATAGCGGGGCGATGAACTGCCTAATCCGGAAATTATTTTAACGTATCCCTCTGGTATTTCATCCAGGTACAGGGTTTGGCCGGTTACGGCCGCCTGTCCGATTAAACCTTCACCGGCTTCATATTCTACTGAGTTTCCTTCTGTTAAGGTAAGGGCGTAACCCGCTTTTAATACCGCCAGTCGTTTATCGGAACGAACTTCAACGTGGTAAAAAGCCCCCTGGCCAGCTTGCAGTTGTTTGCAGATAGCTGATAACCCGCTTTGCATACTTTCGCCTGGATTACGGGTTGATTGGATGGCTGCCCGAACCGATTCAACGGCATTGGATTTTATGGTTGATTCTTTGCTCTCCTTATTTTTCTGATTTTCAATCATTTTCTTTTCGCGGTACACCACCAGGGCCTCCGTACCGGTTAAAGCCACAATCAAGGCGGCAGCACCTGAAATTGCGCTGATGCCCAGCACCAAGTAAAACCGGTCAGGTATGCCCTGTGCCTCTGATTGAAAAAGGGTGTAGAATGCATATACAATCCCCATCATGAAAAGGACGGTCAATGCGATGCTGATAGGTCGTGCTGTAATTTTCATTACCTGTATAGCTTATCCAGTTCTTTAAAAAAATTAACAATCTGATCAATCTTTAACACTTGGTCAATTTGTGTAATTGCCAGGGCCGATTTGGGCATGGTGTCTATCATGCATTCGGAGGGCTCCTGCACAATAGTAAATCCGCCCCGGTCTTTTATCTGCTTCATGCCCAGGGCGCCATCTTTGTTCGCACCTGAAAGCAGGATGCCAATGAGTTTATCCTTGAATACATAAGCGCAGGTTCCTAAGGTGATATCAATGGCCGGCCTTGAGTTGTTGATCATCTCTTCGGTAGAGAGGGCGAAGTAATGGCCTAACTCAACCGAAAGATGATAGTTGGCCGGAGCAAGGTAAACACTGCCCCGTTTTATAGTTTCTTTATCGTATGGTTCAGTTACCTGCACAACACTTTTTAATGACAATGCTTCAACGAAACCGTGCCGCACATGCTTAAGCCGGTGCAGGCACATGATAATGGGCAGCGGAAATCCCTTTGGCAATTGTGATAGGATTTTAACCACACCCTGAAAGCTGCCTGCCGACCCACCGATAACAACGGCCTTGTAGCTGTTATTTAGGTTGAATTTGTTCATGAGCCGCGAGCAACTTCGTGTTAGTCTTTTATTTTCTTATAAATTTTTTCTTCATTATTCACCACAATAAAGCGGTTGGCATAATCACACCAGATGAGTGATTCTTTCGATCCGATGGCGAGGTATCCGTATTTAAATAAACTTTCATGAAACTTCTTAAGTACTTCATTCTGCAAAGTCTGATTAAAATAGATCATTACATTCCGGCACAATATCAGGTCAAACTTGTTGAAGATTTCGCCAGTTACCAGGTCGTGTTTACGGAAGGTTACGTTGTTCAGTAATTCTTTATTGAAAACTGCCAGTCCGTTTTCTTCGCGGTAATAATCTTTCAGAGAGCCGGCTCCCTGGAAGCGGATGTAGTTTTTTTCGTTGAGCTCCATGTTTTTAATGGAGTACGTGCCTGATTTGGCGCGCTCAAGGATATTCGTATCCAGGTCGGTAGCGTATAGTTGCACATCCTGGTGGATACCCATTTCTTTTAGAAGAATGGCCATAGAAAGAACTTCTTCGCCTGATGAACAGCCGGCATGCCAGATTTTAAACTGCTTGTGGTTAAGCAGGATGGCGGGTATAATCTCTTCGCGCATGATCCGCCAGAAACTCGGGTCGCGAAACATTTCGGTTACATTAACTGTAAGTTCGTCCAGGAACTCATGGATGAATTCGGGAGATTCGGTGAGTTTGCGGATGAGTGCCTCAACGGTAAAGCGCTTCAGGTCCATTATGCGGAGTACCCTGCGCTTGAAGGACGACATGGCATAATTGCGGAAGTCGTAGCCGTATTTTTGGTAAATCAGCTCCGAAATCCGTTTCAGGTCGGCTATGTCAATGTCCTGCATGGAGAGGTTCTTTTGGTTATGTTAACAGGGCCTCAAAAATAACTTACCACCCGGTTCTGCCATTCCCGTTTCCCGGTAAAATCTTACATGTGTTAAAGCACCAGGTCAAACGTTCCTATAAAGCCTTAAAAATTTTTGAGGGCTTGAAATTTAGCGATTTCAGCGGGATTTTGAATAACGAACCGATTTTCTATCGGTATGCAAGGCCGGTTCAGGGATGTTTATTCCTGAGGGTTTCGCGGGTAATTTGGAGGGCTTCGAGGTTAACTCTAAGCATTTGTTCGAGTTCGGTTAATGATTCATCGCTTGTTTTGGCCGAGGCGGCAGCCAGTTGTTGTTCAAGGGATTTAATCCGGCTTTCCATTTCCTGCTGTTCGCTTAAATCGTGGGCATAGATGGCGGCCCCGATAATCTCACCGGTGGGTGACATTAGCGGTTTATAATTAACCGAGTAGGGCTTACCAAAGTATTCTTTTTCCACACTCAGTGTTTGCCCGCTAAAGACCTTATCATATATAGCTTTGTGATACTCAAACTCATCTTCTTTAAACAGGCTTAACACATAGTATCCTTTTTCATAGGGGATACCGGAACGGATAAACTGATCAAACAGCGGAGCATTGTTGCGTAACACTACACGGTAATCAAGGCCAATGGCCACGAACGCATCAGTGGTGGCGTTCATCAGGTTGCTCAGGTAGGTTTCCTTTTGCTGGGCTTCTTTCATTACGCGCTGCATTTCTTCCTGGGTAGCGGTAAGTTCTTCCATATTTTGTCGCATCTCTTCTTCCTGCGCCCGCATGGCTTCGGTGGTCAGGCGGCTTTCCTCCAGCAGTTTGCGGTTGTTTTGTGCAGCCTTAACGGAGGCCAGGGTGCTGGCAATGGTTTCGCCCAGCTTTTCTACAAACGAAATTTCATGAGGTTGATAATCTCTGAATGAAGCGAGTTCAACCATACCGTAAACAGTATCATCAACTTTTAGAGGAACAATGAGTAATGTTTTCGGATTGGCATCGCCCAGGCCGGAAGTGATGCGCACATAATCTTCGGGTATTTCGCTCAGGTAAACCGTTTGCTTCTCCAGGTAAGTCTGTCCCAGCAATCCTTCACCTGGTTTTACTTTTTGCTGCTGATGTTTTTTGATGTTAAATGCAAACAGCGAGATTAACTCAAGGTAGGGATGTTGGGGATCATCTTCATTTAATACATAAAGTCCGCCCTGGTTGGAGCCGGTATAGTGCACCAAGGCCGAGATGATCCTGTCGCCCAGTTGGTGGAGGTTGCTGGCCGATGAGCGCAGGATATCAACAAACTGCGAAAGCCCTTCGTTTGCCCACTTGCGTTTTTGCTCCTCATCGTTCATAGCCAGCAGTTTGCGCTGCATGGCAATTAGCGAATCAGCCAGTTTGTTTTTGCCTGGCTGGTATTCGGGCTCCAGTTCGCGGTAGTCTTTTGTGAGGTTTCCTTCACCAATTTCTTTTACAAAATCCGAGGCATCACGCAGGTTTTCTACTACTTCGTTGATGTGGTGGGCCACTGCGCTAATTTCATGGTATTGAATCCCGTTGGTGTGTTCATGATTGGCCGTATTGGTTGCCAATATCCGCAAGGGTTTAATGATGGTTCTTCGGACAAATACAATCAGCCATCCGATCATAAATGCATCGGTTATCAATGCAAGTGCCACAACCCACGCAGCCGTATTTTTCAGCTTGCTCTCTTCGTAACTAAAGTCGGCAACTAGTTTGTCAAACCACTCCAGCAACAGGTTAGTATGGGCTTCCAGCCGGCTGGTGTCGGGCGATGCAGTAATAAGCGATTGAAAGATGGTCCAATCAGCCTGTAGTCGTTCAAGCGTAATGGCGGGCAGGCGCTGCAGGGGTGGTAATACGCTTTGTGTTCCTGAAACACGGCCACCTTGTTTTAATAGCTCTAATGCTTTATCTGTTTTAGCCAGTTGAGTTAGTCGGGTACTTCTATCAACTGAATTCCGGTCGAGGAAAATCCGGTGGACCTGCAGTTGTAATTTACGTGTGTGGTCAATTTGTTGTTGTACACTGAGGATGTTCGTGAATTTATTTTGAATCCAGAACATCTGTAAAACGATAGCCGCGAATAAAACCGCACCGGCCAGTATACTGGCTTGCGCGATAGTTAGGTTTTTAAGGCCCTTCATGGGGGCAAATAAACGAAAATTCATCTGGTGCTGAACGCCTCAAAAATCATTTTTTACCGGGATTGTCGAGGTTTTGTTTTGAAAATGAATACGGCATTAAATCCGCAGCTGAAGCGGCCTGTATCCACTGGTGGTCTTCGTTTTGCATGATGAGGGTAATGGGCTTTTTCTGGTTGGTTTCAAACTCTAAAATCACCTGCCGGCAGCCCCCGCACGAAGTGGCTGGAACCAAATCTTTATTGCCCTTCTTTTTAGCAACTACCACCAGTTTTACAATGCGTTTATCCGGATGCTGCGCGGCAGCCGCATACAATGCAACACGTTCAGCACACATGCTCAGTGGGTACGAGGCATTTTCATAATTGGCCCCCGTAACCACGGTTCCATCGTCTAACACCAGGGCAGCGCCAACGCAGAATTTGGAGTAGTTGGCGTGTGCAAAATGGGCAGCATCTTTTGCTTTGTGTGCCAGGTATTTTGACTCCTGATCAAGGTCGTCAAAATGCTTGAAGACCATTATTTTACTCATGGGGACAGGGGAAAAGTTTATGTAAGATAAAAATTTTACCCAGACCTTTCTGGCAGGTGCACAATTGAATTACTTTGCCGATATGAAAACGATTTTGGTTTTAGGGGCCGGGCGGTCGTCATCGGCACTAATTTCCTACCTGCTTGAATTTGCACGGAAGAGTAACAACCAGGTTGTTGTGGGTGACCTATCGTACGAACTGGCCCTCGAGCGGGTAAACGATGCCGAGGCAGGCAAGGCCATTGCGTTTAATATTACCAATGACCAGCAAAGTGCAGAGGCCATCCGTGCAGCCGATGTGGTTGTATCGCTGTTGCCGCCTCATTTGCATCCAGCAGTGGCTCGCCATTGTTTAGCCCACGACAAACATCTGCTTACCGCCAGCTATGTTTCTGAAGAGATGCAAAGCCTGCACCATGCAGCGACTGCTAAAGGATTATTGTTTTTAAATGAGTGTGGCTTGGATCCGGGCATTGATCACATGAGCGCCATGGAGATTATTCATCGCGTTAAGCAGCAAGGTGGCAAACTGAAGTCGTTCGAATCGTTTACCGGGGGACTGATTGCACCGGAGACCGATCCGGAAAATCCCTGGCGGTACAAGTTTACCTGGAATCCCCGCAATGTGGTGATGGCCGGCCAGGGTACGGCAAAATATCTGCACAACGGTCTTTATAAGTATATTCCATACCAACAGTTGTTTAAACGAACCACTGCCATTACTGTGCCCGGCTATGGCCAGTTCGAAGGGTATGCCAACCGTAATTCGTTAGCCTATATTAATGCGTATGGGTTGGACGAAATAAAAACCATGTTACGCGGCACCTTGCGCTACAAAGGTTTTTGCGATGCCTGGAATGTACTGGTGCAGTTGGGTTGTTGTGATGACACCTATATAATAGAACAGGTTACCGGCATGTCGCATGCAGATTTTATTGAAGTATTTCTGGTTGATGGGTCAGGGTCAGTTAAGCAGCGGGTCGTGCAACACTTCGGCCTTCATCCGGATGGGGAAGAAATAAAGCGTTTGGCCTGGTCGGGATTTTTTTCGGATGAAAAGATTGGATTACCCAATGGCACACCTGCCCAAATCACTGAGCATATATTGAATAAGAAATGGAAGCTGCATGCAGCTGATAGAGATATGATTGTGATGTGGCACCGCTTTGTTTATGAAGCGGGTGGAAAACAACATGAAATTCAATCCTCGCTGGTCGTTACCGGAAAAGATTCCGTAAACACCGCCATGGCTAAAACCGTGGGGCTTCCGCTGGGTATGGCCGCGCGATTATTGATAGAAGGTAGAATTAAAGCTACGGGTGTTCAACTTCCGGTGCTGCCGGAGATTTACGCTCCGATATTGAAGGAGTTGAAGGAATATGGAATAAGTTTTAAGGAACAGGAGCGCACACTATAGCCCGTTCGTCTGCTCATAAACTTCATCCACCAACAGGTTAGCAGCATGGGCGGCCTGCACGGCCAGTTCATCGCACCGTTCATTTTCCGGATGCCCTGCGTGGCCTTTTACCCAAATGAATTTTGGTTTATATGCGTGATAGAGTGGGATAAACCGTTTCCATAAATCGGGATTAGCCTTGTTTTTAAAGTTTTTTTTCTCCCAATTCCACAGCCATCCTTGCTTTACCGCCTCAACCACATACTTAGAATCCGAATAAATAGTAACAGGTATGCCTTTTTTACGGATAGCTTCCAGCCCGGCAATAACGGCCAGCAGTTCCATGCGGTTATTGGTGGTTAACCGGTACCCCTGGCTTAATTCTTTAACATGATTATTGAACTTAAGGATAGTGCCGTAACCACCTGGCCCCGGATTACCCTGGGCAGCGCCATCGGTGTAGATGCGGATCATAGCGGGATGTCGACATTATCTTTAAAAATCTTAACTGCGATGGCCAGCAGGATTACGCCAAACACCCTGCGCAAAACAGAAAAAACAGATTTGCCAAGTTTGCGCTCCAGCCAAGAGGATGAACGCAAAACCATGTAAACAAAAATAAGGTTTAGTAAAATTCCGATGAGGATATTCACTTCCTCATATACGGCCCGAAGCGACAGAATGGTGGTGAGCGTACCTGCCCCGGCAATTAACGGAAAAGCCAATGGCACAATGGAGCCGGATCCTTTTGCTTCCGGATCGTCTTTAATTAATGTGCGGCCAAGGATCATTTCCATCGCTACAATAAAGATGACGATGGATCCGGCTACCGCAAAAGAGGCTACATCCAGACCAAAAAGTTTAAGTATAGACTGGCCCAGAAAAAGAAAACCAACCATTAGTACTGCCGAAATAATAGTAGCTTTTTCGGCATGGATGCGACCTTCACGTTGCTTTATCACAATAATGAAAGGAATGGCTCCAATGATATCAATGACGGAGAACAGGATAAGTGTAACAGAAAAGATTTCCTTAATGTTGGCCATACCGATTACGCTGCTGCAAAACTAAAATAAAAAGCCGGAATGATCCCGCTTATTGGTTGCCTTTGCTAAAGTTGGCATTGTATGTGAGGCTTACCTGAAGTGTATGATTGCGCTCTGCCTGCAAACCATCGCCTTTAATTATAAATTGCTGCATGTAGCCGAGTTGTACATTGCCTTTAGCGGAGAATTGATACCCCAATGCTCCGTATAAGCGGTTTTGATCTAAATAGTTCCTGTCGAAGTTGGGCCCGAACTGGATGAAAATTTCATCATACAAACTTGCAAATAAAGTTTTGGGGCTCATTTCCTTTTTAGTGAGCGGGTAGTTTATCATAAACCGGTACCGCATGCGGTTGCGATATACCCAGCCATCCTTGCCAAACACATTACCTTCGAGCCACCGTTGTTCGGGCCTGAAGCGGTGATTGAAATATAATCTTCCTTCGCGTTGTGTAAGGATAAAATTCTGCCAAATGCGGTGCTCAGTAAATTTTTCCGGCACAGGCTGTTCGCCATACGGCCAGGTTACAATATGGCCATAGCCCAGCGTAAGGAGCACATTGTTTGTAACCCGATAGTCAAGCCCCAGTCGTAACAGCGACTGCTGCCAGTGAGTAATCCAATCAGCCCTGCGCCACTGGTACTCGGTGTGCAGGCTGAATTTTTCGGTTAGCCGGTGATTGCCGAAATACATGTACCAGCCGTTGTATTGATTTACGATTTGTTTCTGGGCCAACGCAGGAATGAGTACCATTAGTGCAAGGCTAAACAGCCATATTCGTTTGTTCATCTTGGTTCGAAAATAGGGAATTTTCAGAGCACGGTGCGTACCGTTGTATTGGCATCAAGTAGCTTCAGGAATTTTTCCGAAAACTGTATCAGGTTTGGTATCTCATGGAGCTCTGCTAAACCACGGTTTTTGTAAAGCAAGAATTTATTTTTATGGCATTCAATGTGCATCTCTTCCTCTTTTTCTAAAAAGTCAATTACCGGCTCTGAGAAGAGTTTCCGAACAGCGGATTCATCCTGCCCGCGCAGGTAATATTTTTTTGAAAATACCTGGTGCGCAGAAAAATCGATGTCGGTACCGCTGGTCAGTTCCGATAGTTTTGACCATAAATTTTCAGGTTCCAATGCGAAATCAGGAATAGTAAGATTCGATTCAGTAATCATTGCTACGGTAATCTGTGTGTCTTGCTGGGCCTGGCCGGCTCCTTCAGTAAGGGTAATATCTGAAATAGTAAGCCGGCCCTGATCGATGTATCGCTCCATGATATTTTCTTCAAACCGGATGCGGGTTCCTATTTCAATAGGGAAGTCCTTATACTTAAGCACACTTTTTATTTTTTGCGGATAAAAACTGAAATCATTCTCTTCGCAGAATTTTCTCAGGGTAAGCTGGCGAGGAGAGAGTTTTAGTTCAAAGGTAATTTGTTTAACCGGGTCAAACTTACGGGCTGCCAAGGGGTGGTTGGAAAAGGCTCTGAAGTTGTCAAACCCGGTTGCCAATGCCTGACCACCGTGATGCTGGTATTCTTCTTGAAAATGGTAAAAGGCTTCCATAAAGGTATGGTCCACCATGCGTGCCTCACTGAAATTGAATACGACTTTTTTGCCGGGCACAAAACTTCGGAAGAGTCTCTTATAGCCTATCAGGTTAGAAAAGATAGCGGCATCAAGCACCTTAATGTAATAATCTCCGTTGGTTTGAACCAGCTCAAACCGGGCTTTAAACAGGCTGCGCAAGGGCACCCCGTTAATCATGTGAAAGATAAATTTCATCAAAATGCCCGAGCCTACACCAACCAGCAGATCGGTTGCCAGCGTTACGATAATCGTGGTTACAAAGATGACGAGTTGTTCCGAGCCAATTTTATAGGTTTTAAAAAATTCATTAGGCGAGGCCAGGCGATAGCCAACGGCAATCAGCAAAGCGGCAAGTGCTGTGTTGGGAATCATTTCAATTACCGGTATAAACAGCAGCATGGCCGTTAGTAAGAAAAACCCATGAAAGAAGTTAGCCCACTGGGTTCGGCCGCCAAAAGTGATATTGGCCGAACTCCTAGCTACTTCGGATATCATGGGCAAACCACCAAGCATACCAGAAATAGCGTTGCCGATTCCCACGGCCCGAAGGTCTTTGTCGTAATCGGATATTCGCCTCCAGGGATCCAAGCCGTCAATCGCTTTTACGGTTAACAATGTTTCCAGGCTGTTGACGAAAAGAAACATGATGACATATTTCCAGAAGACCCAGGTGCCAATCATGTCAAAGTTGGCGTTAAAACCAACAGATGCCCAGAAGTTCCCTACCTGTACCATATCAAATGCGGGCTCGGTATGTTTGAAATCCATGATCCATGCCAGCGGAATGGTTACCAGTAATACAAAAACCGGTGCGGGCAATTTTTTAACCATTTTTGATTTAATCAGTGGCAAACCAAAAATGATGAGGAGGCTGATAACCCCTATAAGTGTTACCCGAAAGTCTTCATGAATAATGGAGTCGGGAATGCGCTCATATAATTCAAGGGTTTCCAGGCCATTCAATGTGGCTGGGTCAATACCCAACAGGATGTGAATTTGCTTCGAAAAAATAATGAGACCAATGGCTGCCAACATGCCGTGAATGGCCGAATGAGGAAAGAAATCGCTGAGTGAACCGAATTTTAAAAAACCAAAAACAAGTTGAATAAGTGCGGCCACAACAATAACCCCCAAGGCAAGGTGCCAGCCATCGGGGCCACCGCCCATTTCGGTTACTGCGCCCGCGCAAATGGTGATCAGTCCTGCCGCTGGCCCTTTTATGGTGAGGCGGCTGCCGGCAAAAAAACTAACAACCAGGCCGCCAATCATGGCGGTCAGCACGCCCATAGCAGCCGGAAACTCGCTGGCTTTGGCAATACCCAGGCTAAGCGGCAATGCCAGTAGAAATACTAAAAATCCGGAAAGCGCATCGGCTTTCCAGTTTTGTTTAAGGCCTTCAAGACCGTCTTTAGGAATAGTTTTAATGTTCATGTCTAAGTTTTACTGAAAAAATTTGGAAACAACAGGCACAGCTTACCGGCAAAGCATACCGGTAAATGCAACAGCACCTGTAAAAATCAAATCAGTAAAACCCGGTGCAGGGTAAATAGTGGAGGGTGGGTGTTAAACTTTTTTTGTGGAAGGTACCAGGTAATGCTAGCGGACTGAAACTTTAACAGATCATTGAAAATTTCCAAAATGAATGAACTGTGCTCAAACGTTACTTGCTCAATTCGCTCTTCAGCTCCGGGCTCACTAATAAACAGTATTGAAATCAAATCCGCCCGGCTGGCCTTTGCGTTCTGGTATATGCAACAGGTTTTTTCTGCATGCCTAACCGAAGTGTCAGAAAAAGCAGGTGCTGTCGTTTCAAAACAAACTAACAGGATGAGGAGGTATTTTAACTGGTGAAGTTTTACCCAACGCATCGAAACGGAATTTTAAATCAAAGGTCTGTATATTTTTATGATATTTTCAAAATCTTTAATTCGAAATCGTTTGTGTATAATGTATCAGGGCATTTCCAACCGTTTAAGTTATTTCGCCTAATCAGGGGTTGTTGTATGGGGTAAATGCTTTTACTTACCTTTGTTGGAATGGGACGCTTGATTTTACGCCTGGTTGCTGCTTTTTTAATTCTATGCTTTGCGGTCGTTTCAGTATTTAACCGCCTGCCGTACGTCAATTCCGGTTTTTCCAATCAATCCACTTGTTATGGTACAGCAGCAGTTCAACTTAAGAATATAGTTCAGTTTATTTTGGAAGAAAAGGAAGGTCAAAAAGAATCTGAAAAACAATTTATCGGATTGGACTTTGCGCTTACCTCCGATTTAAAACCGAGTGTTCTTACAACTGGTTTTTCATGTTATCGTTCTGGTGATCCCATCCCCTCGTTATCCTGCCCGCGTTATCTCTTTAATTGTAGTTTGTTGATATAGGAATTTGCCTTTTTTCAACCGTACCTGTCCTTAGCATCCTTTCAATAAACTAACCAGCGGCCCGACCGCACTATTTTATGATTCAGTCAGATTCTGATGTTTTTAACGAGCAAACCATCTTGCATAAACTCAGGCATTACCTGCCTGCCCAGGCTCCGCTAAAGGATTTTATTCACCACAATACCTTGCACGCTTTCCAGGCGTTGCCTTTTGACAAAGCCATTTTCAGTGCATCGGCCATTCTGGGTTATAAGGTTTCGCTTACACTTGCCGAATACCGCCACCAGTATGCCAAGGGCCGCATACGCGATGAGGTTCTCAACCAAATTATCATCAAAAAAAAGGGCGAGGCTCAATTGCCTGAATGGAAACAGAAATTGCTGCACGGAGTTTATCATCGCCCTATGCCCCGCATTGGTACGTTACGGGCTAACTGGAAAAAGCTCCATCAGGTTGATCTCGATTCGCTGGTGCACCCCTTGTTGTTTAGGATATTGTGCAGCTACCTCGACCAGGGCATTGCCATTTGGAATTTTCCGGTTTGGCATAAGGGATTTCTGGCCTCCATCCGGGAATTGGAGCGTACCAGCTTAACCAGCTTTTTTCGTTCATCGCGCGCAAAGGAGTTACTCTTAAAAGGGCACTGCCGTATTGAACAATTGCTCCGCATCCTGGTAGGTTTCGACCGTACGCTCTATGCTCATTACCTGTTCGATCAGCAGTTTGCCCACCAGGGCTGGTCGGGTATGGTGGCTGTTGTTGAGGAGCATCCCGAAACGTTACTCGATAAACGAAAAATATCACTACACGATTTAATCGTGTTTGAGCTGTTGCTCGAAATTGATGCGCTTGACTTTTATTTTGGGCCGTACTGGCTGCCACTGGAACAAGGACTTCACGAAAAACCAGAGCCCCTGTTTGCTGATGTGTCTGTTACAGAACTTGATGAGGTAACCATGTTGTGGCAGGAGGCCTTTGAGTGGAGTTACTACAACCCGGTATTGGCTGGTATTCAGGTGGCTGTTCAGGATAAGCCGGCCCGAGAAAAGAGTTTTCAGGCCGTGTTTTGTATTGACGACCGGGAGTGTTCGCTGAGGCGTTACCTGGAACAGACTGATGGGCGGTGCGAAACGTTTGGAACCCCTGGCTTTTTTGGTGTTGAGTTTTACTTTCAACCCGACCATGGTAAGTTTTACGATAAGCTGTGCCCTGCACCGGTTACACCTAAGTATTTAATTAAAGAAGTGGGTATTCGCAGAAAACATAGCCGCGATACCCATTTTACCCAGCGCACGCATTCCCTTTTAGGTGGCTGGCTGATTAGCCAGACGCTTGGCTTTTGGTCGGCATTTAAGTTATTTCTAAACATAATCAGGCCATCAATCAGCCCTGCCACGGCTACGTCCTTTCAACATATGCATGAGCATTCGCGGCTCACCATCGAATGCCGAAATCCGGAGTATAAAGAAAAAGGTCTTCAGCTTGGCTTTACTATTGAAGAAATGGCAGAAAGGGTAGAGGCCGTATTACGCAGCATTGGTATGGTGAACGATTTTGCACCGTTGGTGTACGTGGTGGGGCACGGTGCGAGCAGCGTTAATAATCCGCACTATGCCGCATACGATTGTGGGGCCTGTTCCGGGCGGGCCGGGTCGGTCAATGCGCGAGTTTTCAGCTTCATGGCGAATCACGCAGGGGTTCGCGCGCTTTTGGAGAGACGCGGTATAACCATACCGCACCATACCCGGTTTGTGGGCGGTTTACATGATACCACCCGTGACGAAATTGCTTTTTTTGATGAAGACTCGCTGCAGGCTGATCATAACCTTCTTCATAAGCAGAATAAGCGGGTTTTTTTACATGCCCTTGATTTGAATGCGAAAGAACGTTCACGAAGGTTTTATTCTGTTGACACAACAAGTTCGTTAACGAAAATACACAATGCCATCAAACTTCGTTCGGTGTCGCTGTTTGAGCCACGCCCCGAACTGAACCATGCTACCAATGCGCTGTGCATTATCGGCCGTAGGCAGTTAACCCGGCATTTATTTCTCGACAGGCGTGCGTTTCTGAACTCGTTTGATTACCGCGTTGACCCCGATGGAAAATACCTGTTCAACATTGTAAAGGCAGCTGCACCGGTGTGTGGCGGTATTAACCTGGAATACTTCTTCTCCCGTACCGACAATCAGAAATTAGGAGCCGGCACAAAATTACCACACAACGTGATGGGATTATTTGGTGTGGCCAACGGCATTGATGGCGACCTGCGACCCGGTTTGCCCAGTCAGATGATTGAAATTCATGAACCAGTTCGATTGCTGATGGTAATTGAACACTACCCGGAGGTTGTACTTCACACCATTCAACGCTCAGCCGAAACATACGAGTGGTTTGTCAATCAGTGGATTCACCTGGTGGTGGTTCATCCCGATACGCGGGAATTGTTTGTTTTTCAGAATGGCAATTTTGTTTTGTATAAGCCGCAGGCGCCCCCAATACCCAGAACAACTGATGTAACAAAAATCATTGAGCAAAGCCATGATGATTTGCCGGTGTATGAGTTAATAAGCTCCGAACAGCCATGACGAAGATACTTGTACTTTTCATACTCATCCCGCTGGCCGGATTTCTGGTAAGCCTGGCCGTGCCTGCCAGAAAAGAAGGGTTAATGTCGCAGGTGGCCTTCGGTACTGTTGGCCTTACGTTATTTGGGTTTCAATTATTTGCCCTGTATTGGTTGGTACAGGGTTCGCCTACACTAAACCTGAAGGAGCTGGTTATCTACCGTACGGATGGGTACGAGTTTTTAATCGACTTTTATTTTGATAAAGTAACGGCAACCTATCTGTTTGTAGGCTCCATACTCACCTTTTTGGTAACGATCTACAGCCGGTATTACCTGCATCGCGAAGGAGGCTACAAACGGTTTTTCAACACCATTTTGTTTTTTTATCTCGGATACAACCTGGTTATCTTCAGCGGCAACTTTGAAACTTTATTCATCGGCTGGGAAATATTGGGCATATCTTCCTTTCTGCTGATTGCCTTTTACCGCGACCGGTATTTGCCGGTGAAGAATGCTGTTAAGGTATTTTCTATTTACCGGGTTGGCGATGTAGGCATTTTGCTGGCCATGTGGATGAGCCATCACCTGTTTGGCGAAAACATTGCCTTTTTGAAACTGAATAACTATGAGTTGGTGCATGAACACCTGCAGGCCCATAGTTGGGTGGGCGTGTTTATTTCGCTGATGCTACTCATCGCGGCAGCGGCTAAATCGGCCCAGCTTCCGTTCTCTACCTGGCTGCCCCGCGCCATGGAAGGGCCTACACCTTCGAGCGCTATCTTTTACGGGTCGCTGTCGGTACACATGGGTGTGTTTCTGTTGCTGCGCACCTTTCCGTTCTGGGAGCATCAGTTATCTATTCGCATGGTTATTGGTTTGCTAGGGTTGATAACCAGCTTGGTGGCCACTGGCATTGCCCGTGTGCAATCCTCAGTGAAAAGTCAGGTGGCGTATTCATCCATTGCACAAATCGGGTTGATATTTGTTGAAATTGCTGCGGGTTGGCACTACCTGGCGCTGATTCATTTTGCGGGCAATGCTTTTTTAAGGACTTACCAGCTTTTAGTTTCACCCTCGGTGGTGGTGTATCGCATACGCGAGCAATTTTATCATTTTGTTCCCCGTCATCATACGGTTGAAGATTCGCTTCCGAAGCGCATGGAGTATTCTATTTACATGCTTTCACTCAAAGAATGGAACCTTGACTCGTTTATGTACCATTATTTGTGGAACCCGGTTAAGTGGCTTGGAAAAAAACTCGGTGTGCTCAATACAACTAAAGTATTGGTGTTTTTTATACCAGTCTATGCTTGTGGTTTATACCTCTTGGTAAACACGCAACTTCTTCCTTTGGGTGCTCACCGGTACTTGCCTGTAATTTTTTCGGTTATCGGTGTAATGATGGTGTTGAAATCCTTCACCGAGAGAATACATGCCCGTATGAGTTGGATACTGGTGGTTCTAAATCACTTTTGGGTGGCATTGGCGGTAAATTTTAACGAGCAGTTTGAAGTAACGCACACACTTCTTTACCTGAGTGGGGTATCAGTTTTTGGTTTAGTTGGTTACCTGGCTTTACACAGGTTAAAATACCTGGAAGGCAGTATTGATATGGACCGTTTTCACGGGCATTCATACAAGCATCCGAAAATTGCGCTGGTGTTTTTGTTATCCTGCCTGGGTGTTTCTGGTTTTCCTATTACGCCTACCTTTTTGGGTGAAGATTTAATTTTCAGCCATATTCATGAAGATCAGATAGCCCTTGCCTTCCTTACGTCATTAAGTTTTATTGTGGACGGGCTGGCGATTATCCGGATCTACGCGCGTGTATTTTTGGGGCCGCACTCACGGTCGGTTTATGAGATGGCCTACCGGTCATCGTAGCGCATTAAATAAAGCCGTACAGAAAATCCATCAGCCGGGCAATTTCCTTGCGCTGAATGGCCGGGAAGTTGGCAATGCGAAAGGTTGTATTTTTCCATTCGCCATAGCCATTGCCCAGCAGGAAGCCAGCCTCTTTTGCGGCAGCCTTTACCTGCTGCACTTTTGCAACCGGAGCCTCAATGGCCAGTACGGTGTGCGAACGCACAGCTTTGCTGCGTGCCAAAAAGTTGAGTTGGTTGCTTTTCGTATCAAAGAATGATTCCCATTTTTTGTAACGCGATTTGATAGTGCTGCTAACTTTCTTAATCGGCTTAGCTGATTCCAGTACACACTTCAACAGGTAGATGCCCAACACATTTGGTGTGTATGTAGTCTGGTATTGCTGCATCATTTCATGCAGGTATAGCAAGCTGTTGTAATGTTGCCTGTGGTTAACTTGTTCAGCTCGTTTAAGGGCAGCGGGCGAGCAGATCAGCACAGCCAGCCCGGCCGGTAAGCCAAAGCATTTTTGCACTGAGGCAAACCACACGTCAGCTGATGTGAAGTCCAATTCAATACCGGCCATCGATGAGGTGGCATCAACGGCAATCAAATGGTTGGGGTTTTTTGCATGGAGTTGCTGTATGAGCTTATTGGTAACCTGTGTACCGTTTGAGGTTTCGTTTTGTGTAATGCAAAGGGTATCTCCGCTGGTAAATGCGGCTGGTTTCAATTTTTCCTGAAGTGTAAACGGCTTGGCTGTGGTGCCCGGCTTTATCCGCGCGGTGTACTCAAACCATTTTTTTCCGAAGGCCCCGTTGAACAAATGGATGCTTTGTTCTTTAATTAATGATTGAGCTATAATCTCCCAACTCTCGGTTGCAGATGAAACAAAGTAAATTGTGTAGTCATCCGGAACATTCAGTTTTTCGTGAAGCAGCCGGATTGTGCTTTTTGAAATTTCAACAAATTCATCGCTGCGGTGATTGATACTGACAATGTTGTTGCGGTACGCATCCTGCAGGTATCGTTTAACCTTGGGGTAAACCCGCGAGGGCCCGGGGTAAAAGGAGACTGTACCCATTGACGGTTTTAGAGTTTAGATTTTTGATTCACCAGATAGCGGATGGCCATTTCGTAGCCGGTTAATCCGAAACCGGAAATCAACCCGATGCATTTGGCGGTAATCAGGTTTTTATGCCTGAATTCCTCGCGGGCATAGATGTTGGAAATATGAACTTCAACAACCGGTGTTTGAATAGCGGCAATAGCGTCATGCAAGGCTACTGATGTATGTGTGTACGCTCCTGCATTCAGCACAATGCCATTGGCTGTAAAGCCTACCTCGTGCAATTTGTTAATCAGTTCGCCCTCCACATTCGACTGAAAATATACAAGGTTGTGTGCAGGAAACTGTTCTTTCAGTTCTTCGAAATAATTCTCAAAATCACGGCTGCCGTAAATTGCTTCTTCGCGCACACCCAGCAGGTTCAGGTTTGGTCCGTTGATGATCTGGATGGTCATGATTATTCTCCTAAGCGGGCTTTGTAGTTTTCAATCTGGCGGATGAACTCCTGTTCTTTTCGCTGCATTTCTTCCTGTGTGGCGGCCAACTCTTCCATATTTTGCCGCATTTCTTCTTCCTGCGAACGCATCATTTCGGCTTGCTCCTGCGAGGCCTGCAGCAGGCGTTTGGTGCGCTCGGCATTTTTTACATTTTTAAATACTGTTGCCGTGCTTTCGCACACTTTCTCTAAAAACTCCAGTTCGTGTGGTTCAAATCGCCTGAATCCGGCCATTTCAATTACGCCTTCAATACTGTCTTCTGTTTTTAACGGAAGTAAAATCAGGCAGGTTGGGTTGGCATCACCCAGGCCGGAGGTGATGTGTACATAATCGTTCGGCACTTTGTATAACAATATCTTTTCACGTTCCAGGTAGCACTGTCCGATTAGTCCCTGCCCGGGGTCGATCCGCTTTTGCATAAATTTTTTTCGCTGGTAGGCGTAGCAGCCTTTCAGTTCCAGGTAAGAATTATCTTCTCCGGCCACCACAAAAATACCGCCCTGCGTAAGGTTACAATATTCAACAAGGTTCTTCACAACGGCATATCCAAGCTCATCCAGGTTTTCATGTGCCCTTAATATTTCGCCAAATTTGGCAAGCCCTTCATTAACCCATTGTCGCTTTTCCGACTGCTCGCGGTCGGCCGCCAGTTTGTCCCTAAACGTGTGCAGTGTTTCGAGCAGCTGTTTGTTTTCAAAGTTATCCGGCAAGCTGACCGTAAGATTACCGCTGCCAAGTTCATTGACATAGGTGGAAATCAAACCCATCTGTTCTTTTTCCTTACCGGCCAGGTTAAGCAGAAAATTTTCGCGGCTGGCAATGCGTTGGGCCAGGTAATAAAATGAGCCACCCAGCACAACAGGCGCGGAGAGGATAATCCAATGGAGCGGGTTTGATGAATACAGGCTTGCCAGGTTTTTCAATGAAAAGGAGAGGCCCTTAATCCAAAGATCAATAAGCAAAGAGCCCAGCGGAAACAACAAACCGAGCCCAATGCCAATGCGGGTAAGGTTGTTAATGATACGGGAGGATTTCACAATTGCTAAAATAACAACGTATTAACCGATTATCTAAATACCCTTCTATTTTTGTTTGAAAATAAGGTAAATGACCTGGGCAAGTTATACTAAACAGTTTGCACACTACCTGAAGTTGGAGCGCTCGCTTTCCCAAAACTCCATTGATGCCTACACGCATGATATTGAGTTACTGGCCCGGTTTTTAGAACTTAAAAAGGAAGAAGTTGCTCCACCTGCGCTCAAAACAAAGCACATTAAAGAATTTTTAAAATATGTAAATGACCTGGGCATGAGCGCCTATAGCCAGGCCCGGATACTTTCAGGGATTAAGGCGTTTTATAAGTACCTGTTGTTCGAAGAACGGATTACAACCGATCCAACTGAATTAATAGAAGGCCCAAAAATTGGTCGCAAGCTACCTGATACACTCAGCTATCCTGAAATTGAAAAACTGTTTGAAGCAATAGATCTTTCTAAACCTGAAGGAGGAAGAAACCGGGCTATACTGGAAGTATTGTATGGTTCGGGTTTACGTGTATCTGAACTTGTTAATCTGCAGTTGAATAATATTTATTTTGATATTGGTTTTATCCGTGTAATCGGCAAAGGCAATAAGGAACGGCTTGTACCGGTCGGCCGTGATGCACAGAAGTATTTGAAAATCTATATTGAAGAAATCAGGGGGAAGTATCCACACAAAGCCCCTCAAAAGGGAAACGAATCGTTTGTCTTTCTGAATCGTCATGGTAAAAAACTAACCCGCGTGATGGTGTTTACCATTATCAAAAACCTGGCGGGCGCCATTGGTCTTAAAAAAACAATCAGTCCGCATACGTTTCGGCATTCATTTGCCACCCATTTAATCGAAGGCGGTGCGGATTTGCGGGCCGTGCAGGAAATGCTGGGCCACGAGTCAATCACCACCACTGAAATCTATACACACTTGGATAGGGATTACCTGCGACAGGTGATAACGGAGTTTCACCCCAGGAGGTAAAGAGGCTGCATTTTCTTTGTATTTTTAACAACGAATTATCGTATTCATGAAAAAAGTGCTAACAACGGGCTTCGGGTTTATTCTTGTTATTTTGAGTTTCGCTCAGGATTTTGAGATTGCCGTAGAGAAAGGCATCGATTTAAAAAAGTACCAGACATTTACTATAGTAAAAGGAGCAGTTATTTCCGGGAGTGACCAGCCCATCGATGCAAACAGTTTGTATTACGAGATAAAACCAATCATCGTTCGCGAATTAAAGCGAAAAGGATATACGTACCAGGATTCGGCCGCGGAGCTTACCGTTACGTACGTCATTGAATCGATAATGCGTACCGATGTGCAGCGGCTCGGCCCGTTAGGTCAGGCTCCTGCCAGTAACCCGGCCATGGTTGATCAATCGCAAACCTGGTCGCGCGAGTTCAGGCAGGGAACGCTTATCCTTAACCTGGTCGATGCTTCACGCAAAACTACCGTCTGGTCGGCCGAAGGAACAATGGATATTTCACGCACCCGCGGAGGTAACTTGCTTGATTATGCTGTGAAAAGTGCCTTCCGGAAATTTCCGGATAAAACGAAAGACGAAAGAAAAGCTACAAAGAAAAAAGGCTGAGGATTCCTCAGCCTTTGATTATGCAAAAGCGTTGACTACTTTCTAAGCTTGAAACGTGCGCCAAAGAAAAGCCCCAGTTGGTCAGCATCGCCTAACACAAACTTCAGTTCGGTAAACGGCTCCCAGTTTTTGCCAATATTAAAGTTGGCACCAACGCCAAGGTTAATTCCTACCTCACTGTTACCGTCAAAACCCTCAACTTTTGCGCTAAAAAGGTTAATGCCAGCCAGTCCGTAAAAATCAGCTGAGCCTGATTTATTAAAATAGTACATTGCGTTAACGTTAAATTCCCACCAGCTAACCGGGTCTTCCGGCAACCAGTAAATAAAGCTGGGGGCAATAGCCACCTTATCGTTAATACCAAACTCACCGTTTACACCAAGGCCAAGCTCTTCTACTTCAGTACCGTAGCCGAGAAATACCCCAATCTTTTGAGCAACTGTGTCTTGTGCCGTTAAAATCAAACCAACGATAACCAATACTCCGAATAATCTTTTCATTTCAAATGTGTTAATGTTTGAATACAAAACTATTATTTTCTAACTATCGGGAAAATGCATTTGTACAGATTTTTTATCAGTCCGCTTCTGTTCATGTTCGATGCTGAACGGGTTCATCATTTTATCTTTCGAATACTTTGGCTTTTAGGAAAAGTACCCGGCACTCGCAGATTACTGGCAGCGTTATACGAGGTTCAGTCACCATGGTTGGGACGAACCGTGTTCGGACTGAAGTTTGAAAACCCGGTTGGCCTGGCGGCCGGCTTTGATAAAGATGCCCGACTGATTGATGAGTTGGCCTGTTTTGGATTCGGATTTATTGAGATAGGAACGTTGACCCCGAAACCGCAACCGGGTAATGAAAAACCCAGGCTGTTCCGCCTGCCGGCCGATAAGGCGCTGATTAATCGGATGGGCTTTAATAATGAAGGTGTGCTGGCGGCAGTTGAACGGTTAAAAAAAAGAAAGTCCACCATTATAGTCGGGGGTAATATTGGGAAGAACAAAGATACGCCTAATGAAAAGGCACTGGATGACTATGCCTATTGTGTTGAAGCACTTTATTTATATGTGGATTATTTTGTAGTGAATGTCAGCTCACCCAACACACCGGGCCTGCGTGAGTTGCAGGAGAAGGAACCGTTAAGGAAGTTGCTTGCCTATGTAAAGGCGTTGGCAGGCTCAAAAGAAAAAGCAAAACCAGTACTCTTAAAAATTGCCCCTGATCTTACCGTGGAGCAACTTGATGATGTTATTAAAATTCTGAAAGAGACCAAAACGGACGGGATTATTGCCACCAACACCACCACCTCGCGCGAAGGATTGGTAACTGATCAAAATACTCTTGAAAAGATTGGCGCAGGCGGGTTAAGCGGCAAACCACTGTCCAGTAAATCGACCGAAGTAATAAAATATTTGCGCAGGCAACTCGGGCCGGATTATCCCATTATTGGCGTAGGCGGAATCATGTCGGTGGATGATGCCCTGGAAAAACTAAAAGCCGGTGCCAATCTTATCCAGATCTACACCGGCTTTGTATATGAGGGTCCTTCGTTTGTCAGGCAGATTAATCGGGCGTTGCTTAAAAATTCCTGATGGTGCCGGCATCATGGAATTTAAGTGCTTTCAGCCGGGCAGCAATAATAAATTCGTGGGTGGTGAACCGCGCGCCTACCGATTGTCCGGTCGGCAACTCAAATACATAACCTACGCGAAAATGGTCACCCAGTTCAATCTGGGCCATGCAGCCCAGCGTACCCAGGTCGCGGGTAAACAATGCCAGCGTATAACTGTTGTCGGCTGTCATGGCCACACCAACATCATACGAGAACGGAGCGCTGGCTTCACCGCGCAGCAATACCCAGGGCTTTAGTTTAATGCGGTAACTCATCTGCCATACATACGCACCCAGCACATAGAAATTCTGGTTATACAGGCCCGTGGCCATGGAGTCGGCATCGGTTGACCGTTTCAGCATTTTGGGCATGGCTATACTGAACAGAAATTTTTCATTACTGAGCATCATGCCAGCGCCTATGGTGGGCCGTAACTCACTTTGGTTGCTGAACTTCGGATCATCGGGGTTAATGGTAAGCCCGCTGTAATCGGTGCGGTAGTTCACAAATCCACCCTGTAATCCGAACGACAGTTGCATTGTATTTTTCAGCGGCACATGGTAGCCGTAGGTAAGTTGCATTTCGGTGGTGTTATCCGATCCGATTTTATCCTGCAACATAATCAGCCCTACACCCATGCGGTTATCGGCCAAAGCAACGTGCCCGGCAGCGTTAAAGGTTTCGGGGCTGCCGTCAAAGCCGGCCCACTGCTTACGGTAAGCCACCGAGCCGGTGAGGTTGCGTGAATAGCCGGAATAAGCCGGATTGATCAACAGGGGTGTAGTGAGATACTGTGAGTACAACGGATCTTGTTGCGCCACAACTGTGATGCTACTCAGCAGGAACAGAAATGAGAAGGTCTTTTTCATGACTCAGCGTTTAAGGGTTATGAAACCGTTGTACGATTTGCCATTGGTCAGATCGATTTTGTAGAAATAGGTTCCGGCTGGTAATTCTTTACCATCGGATGAGAAACCGGTAAATACGCGCGTCAGGTTATCATAATCTTTGGTTTCAAATACTACCTGTCCCCACCGGTTGAAGATGCGCACGTTGTTGTTTTCCGAACCTTCCACCACGCCTATGTATCTAATTAGCAAAAAGTCGTTGTAGCCGTCACCATCCGGAGTGATACCGTTGTACACTACAATTTCACCCACCACTTCAATGTCAATAACCTGCTGCACACATAGCCCATCGAGGTCACATACTTCAAGCGTAATGCGGTCAATACCGGTAAATGGATTGCCGGAGTAATCAATAACCAGGTTATACGAAGCATCAATGAAGGCTGCGATGCCGCGCGAAGTTTCATTATTAATTACGCGGAGGGTAGAAAAATCCAGATTGTTATCCGGGTCGCTTACCATTTGCGTCAGATCAACCTGCACGCGCCCTTCTATCTGCGATGCCAGCGGTGCGGTGTTGATTACCGGAGGCTGATTGGTAGGATTGCCCCCGCCACACGGAGGTGTAAGCACTGTGACTACCACCGGATCGGAAGGCAGGCTGGGGCAGTTGGCGCCCGGCACTTTAACCACCAGAAAATACACACCCGTGGCATTTACGGTAAGGCTCTGCGTGGTGGCGCCATTTGACCAGGCGTATTCAAAGTTTGCCGGTCCGGTCAGTTCAACAGAGCCGCTGCCGCAGATAACCGTGTTGCCGGTGATGGTAATAGTGGGTTTGGCGGGTGCGGGTATAACTGTAAGGTTTACAACATCCGAAGGGTCGCTTACGCAGGTACCGTCACCCACCTGCACCGTGTAGCTGCCTGACTGATTGGCCAGGATTTGCTGTGTTGCATCGGTAAGTGCTGTGCCATCTCTGGACCAGATGTATTGCGCAAAGCCTGCCGGGGCAGAAAGAAAAATAAAGCTGCCTTCGCAGAAACTGATTGATCCCGAAGGATTAATGGCCGGTGTGGGTATAATCACCACCGTTGCCGTTACCATAACGCGCGCGCTCTCGCAATTGGTGTCGGGATCGAAAATGCTGACGTAATAATTTTTTGTAGCGCTCAGAGCAGGTGTTTCAAACGATGGACCGGTGTGTACCAGGTTATTGAAAATGGGGTCGTCATACCAGCGGTATTCCTGGGTACCGGTGGCACCCGTTGCCGTAAGCGTAACCGTACCCGGTCCGCAGCGGCTTACACCCGGAGCTGTGGGTGATGATGGAGGTACGCAGGGCGACACGGTAAAAGGCGCTGAAACAAGTAAACTCCACACCCCTTCCGAATCCTTTACACGGATGCTGAGCAGGTGATTGCCGGTTGGAACACCGGTCATGTCGATTGCAACCAACTGGTCAAGGGTTGCGCCCGGAGTAATACCTGGTATGGGTGTTCCGGTACCGGTGCCGTGTTCATCGTCAATAAAATATTGAGCGGCTACTATCTGGCGGTTGGCCAATGGATTGGAGTTCAGGATATAAAACGTTCGTATTTCGGCATGACTCCAGCGGTTTTTATTGTCGCGATAGCGGAAACCGATTTTGTGAAAACCGGGTGTGAGCGAGCCCGGCAGGTTAATGGCAAAGGAATTATTTTGCGGACTGCCCGGGGTGATGGTGAGTGGTGTGTTGTTGCCTGCACCCAAATCGGTATTGAAAAAATACTCTCCACGGGTTATACTGGTGGCCGGATCAGACGTTACGGGCGGAACAACATAAAACGTTCTGGCTTCACCGTGCGTCCAGCGGCCGCGGTTATCGCGGAAGCGGAATATAATGAGATGAAACCCCGGCGTGAGTGCGCCTATATTAACTGGCAGCGCCAGGTTAACAGAACTGCCGGGTGTAAAAGCAATGGCTGTTCCGTTGCCGAAACCCGGGTCGTTGTCGAAGAAATACTCACCGCTAACCAGATTGGAAGCCGTTACCGGTGGCGTTAGAATATAAAATGTGGTGATGTTCGGGTGGCTCCACGTGCCGTTGTTTTGCCGGATGCGAAAACCAAGCCGGTGAAAGCCCGGAGCTAATGCCGTGGTGGGCACATTAAATGAAAAGGACACGTTGGCGGCCGGTGTGGAAACAGTTACCGGTGTTCCGTTGCCATGACCCGGATCGGTATTAATAAAATACTCAGCGCGGTTGATGGTCTGGGCAAAGGTTGATTTACTAAGCAGGAGTAAAAGTAAAAGAATGCCGTGGACAGTCGGCCGATAGTCCATCGCTGAAAGACCACATACTATCGACCATGGACTGTACTTAGTAAAACGATTGAACCTTCCTTTCATGGTGTGCTGCGTATTACGCAAAACATCAGTTATTCACACGGCCCTGTACCTGCACATTGAGTGTACCGTTGGGTGCAATGGTGGTATTCTGGATGTTGACAGCTGTAACCTGCGGTATGGGTGGCATGGGCGAGGTGTCAAAGCCACTACCCGGATCACCACCTTGCGGGAAGGGATAGCTGCCTCCGTAAATACCCACATCCGTGCCATCGGTGGCGTAGTTCTTGCCGGGAGATGACGACTGCAAACGGTAGTTATAGGTGATGTTGTAGGTATCGTTGTTGGGCACGTTAACGAAAAGGGGGTTAGTGCCGGTCAGGTTGCCGCTGCCGGAATTGGCTCCGCCACCGGCTCCCAGATAGGTAGCTTCAAAAACGTTGGTTGGATTGTACGATGAAGCAGCGCCAATAGTATTCTGATTGGAAATGTTTTTATTGAAAGTGCAGAATACTACCTCTCCGTTGAATACATTACTGGATGACCGGACAAATATGTTATTGGTTATAAGCGCATTCCACATAGAAGACAGATTTGAGCTGCCCAGGAATACATTGTGGTCTACTATAATAGTGTTATGATTGAAATAAGTAATAGAGGAAGTGATAATGTTGTTGGCTATTAGGATGTTGGTTGATGAGGAAGAAGTTCGGCTACTTGCGCCACCGGAGATGGAGTTAATGATGTTGTTGTAAATAGTCCAGCCAGACCCAAGAGTACTACCATTTACATAGGTATAAATATAGTTAGTCCTAATTCTGAAGATAGTGATATTGTTGGTTGCCAGGGTTCCTGAGCAATCTACATTGTTACTTATTAGCAGCCCGGCTATAACCGAGCCCGAAGCATCCGTAGAACCATCGCGGAAAAAAGACAGATTACCTATTCGTGTTGGTTGCCCAAACTGGTTATTAGGGCCATAACCTGCGCCAATCACCACCAGGCGTTTGCTGATGGTGAGGTTGCCGTATGAAAACCGCGTCCCGTAAATATAAATTGTATCCCCGGGTGAAGAGGCTGTCTGCGCGGCATTAAAAGATGTATTGCCCCCTTCGGCAGTTGTGGTAAACTGTGCTGGCAGGGCCGGGTCGTTGCTAACCGTGCGCACAGTGGCCAGCGATGCAAATGAAACAAACAGCAAAACAGGGTTGATAAGGGCTTTCATGGTTATTGAATTTTGTATATCAAAGAACACTTCAATAACTCATTTATGCCTCCCCGAAAAAAGGGATTTTTCCATGTGCCTTAGGTTGGGCTGATCATTCTTTCAGGCAGACCATTAGCTTTGTATGGCTATGCGCCTGCTTTTACTTATAACGGTTATGACATTGACTTGCCGGTGGTTGCCGGCCCAGGAATTGTACGACCTGGATAGTTTGCAGAAGGCGTATGCGCAATCTCAGCCTGACACCAATCGTGTACAGCTGTTTATTCAACTGGGGCAGCAATATGAAAACAACCAACCCGATACGGCCATCTGGTTTTATGAGCAGGCGCTGAAATTGAGCGAGCAACTGGGCTATACGCGCGGTATCATCAGTTATTACACCAATGTAACTTATGTGTATAACATGAAAGGCCGGTACGATACTTCGCTGGTGCTCAACCTGCGCTCAGTTGAAATTGCCAGGCAGTTGGGCGATCCCGAACGAATAGCCGCCTGCATCGGCAATGTAGGGGCGAGCTATATGTATCTGGAGCAGTACGAAAAAGCGATAGACAAATACTTGCAGGTAATCCCGATTTTTGAAAAACTTAATGATAAGCTCAAACTTTGTATTACTTATGATAACCTGGGGCTCTTGTACCAGAAAATCCTTCAGTATGACAAAGCCCTTCAGTATGGTGAACAATCCGTTAAACTTGCCCGCGAGATAAACCGCCCGTTTGCGTTGATTAATTCGCTTATCAACCTGGCTACCACCTACAACGCGCGAGGTATAACGAAGAAAGCCATTGCGCAACTGATGGAGGCACGCGATTTGTGCCGGAAGGTGAACCACCAGTATGGCTTATTAATAGCCACGCTCAACCTGGCTGATGCGCACATCAAAATGGCCAGTTTTGCTCCGTTGAAAGGATATTTTGAAGAGGCGTTGAAACTTGCTGAGCAATTGGGTGAATCGGAGTCGCACGTTATTGCCCTGCGCGGCATGGCTATTTATTATTTTAATCACAACCAGCCTCAAGCGGCTGAACAATATGCCATGCGTTCATTACAGGAAGCTAAACAAAACAATATGATAAGCCATATCGGTAAGGCCTATACCGTACTTGCCGAGATTGCCATTTTGAAAAAGGATTTTAAGAACAACTCGGTTTACTCATTTAAAAGTGATTCCATCCGCAATGTGTTGGTTAATGAATCGGTGGTTCGCAATGTGCAAAACCTGGAAGCCCTGTATGAGTCAGAAAGAAAGGCGCAGCAAATCAAAGACCTTCAACAGGAGTCGGAGATTAAAGACTTACAACTGGGCCGCAGGCGGCTGGTGAACTATATTTTAGGAGGTTCCCTGCTTTCTCTTTTACTGGTAGCCCTTTTTGCGAGGCGATCATACGTACAGAAAAAGAGCTTGCTCGAGAAGGAAAATCAGATCCAGCAGGTTCGCATCCGGCAACTGGAAAGTGAAAAGCAACTAATGGCCAGCGAAGCCATTATCAAAGGCCAGGAAGAAGAACGGGGCAGGCTGGCAAAAGATCTGCACGATGGGCTGGGCGGTCTTTTATCGGGAGTGAAATTTACCTTAACCAATATGAAATCAAATGTGGTACTGGATGCCAACAGCGCACTGCTCTTTGAGCGATCGCTCGATATGCTCGATAACTCCATAGCTGAATTAAGACGTGTTGCTCATAATATGATGCCCGAAGTGCTGGTGAAGTTTGGGCTTGCCGAAGCCCTGAAAAGCTATTGCCAATCGGTTAGTGAGTCGGGAGTGTTTCAAGTCAACTTTCAGGCTATCGGCATGGAAAACCGGATTAACACTAGTAAGGAAATAATTCTGTATCGTATCATACAAGAGTTGCTTAACAACTCAGCCAAGCATGCAAAGGCAACTGAAGTTTTAGTGCAGGTGGCCCGACAGAATGGTGAGGTAACACTGACCGTGGAAGATAACGGTGCCGGCTTTGATATAACCACGTTACAAAAGGGAGGCGGCTCCGGTTGGACGTCTATCCGTTCACGCATTGACTATCTGAAAGGGAAGGTGGACATTCAGTCGTCAGCCGGAGAGGGAACATCGGTTAATATAACCATACCGGTATGATTAGGATTTTTATTGTTGACGATCACCCCATGGTGATTGAAGGCATGCGCAGCATGCTTCAACAGGTGCCCGGGGTGCAGGTGTGCGGCTATGCCATGAATGCCGCTTCGTGCCTGGGGTATTTTATAAACAACCAGGCCGATATGGTTTTGCTGGATATTAACCTGCCGGATCAAAGCGGTATTGAGGTGTGTAACTTATTATTGAAAAAGAATCCGGCACTGAAGATAATCGCGCTCACCAATTTTGATCAACTAACATACCTGCAAAATATGCGGGATGCGGGGGCAAAAGGGTATTTGCTTAAAAATGCTTCGCTGGAGGAGCTGGAGAAAGCCATCGGGCAGGTTTACAGCGGGCATGAATACTGGCTGGGTAAGGAAAATGTGAGGGAGAGTATCAGCGATCATAACAAGTTGTTGCTCACCCGCAGAGAAATTGAAGTGTTGCGGCTGATAGCGGAAGGCTTAACCAACCATGAGATTGCTGAGAAATTATTCATCAGCGACAGTACGGTTGACTCACACCGTAAAAACCTGATTTCGAAACTGCAGGCGAAGAATACAGCTGCGCTTATCCGAACGGCATTTGAAAATAAAATTATATAACTATGAAAGCAGTGGTGCAGGCCTTACTGATAATAGCGTTTCCATGGGTCGAAATAGCAGCTCAGCAAAAGGAAACGCTGGATATCGTCACCTTTACACCGCCTCAGGGCTGGAAACGCGAGGCTAAAGAAGGCTTGATAAGTTTTTCGACTGTTGATCAAAAAAATGGTACATGGGCTCAGGTAGAATTTTACAAAAGCATCGGCAGTTCGGGCGATGCACGGGCTGACTTTGAGCATGAATGGAGAGAAATGGTGGCAAACCGTTTTGAAAATATTCCGTTGCCGGCCACTGAACCCGTAACCGAAAACGGGTGGACGGCCCACCAGGGTGTAAGCGTATTTACATGGCAGGGCATGCAATCCTATGCCGTGTTAAATACCATCTCCGGCTATAATCGTGTGGTTACGGTTGTGGTGCTTACCAATACCGATAACTACAACACACAGATTGACCGGGTCATTCAGTCGATTGACTTACGGAAACCTGATGGAGTAGTGCCTGCCTTAAATACACAACCGGCAACCCAATCCGCTTTACAACCAACAGTCGTATCCGATAAACCCGGAAATTCGGGCATCAGTGTTTCTACCACCAATTTTGATGACGGCTGGGTGGCCAAACCGTTTGCCGAATATGTTAAGGTTATCAAGGGTGACATCACGGTGTTGTTGCACTATGCCATCGAATTGGATGACAACCTGCGTAATACCGCAAATATCGAAGGTATCTTATTCGATCGGATTATGCAGCCCCGTTATGTAGTAAGTAATCTGCGTAAATACGATAACAACGGTCCGTGTTACATCTGTATTTACTTTTATGAAGCTGATGTGGTTGATAAAGCAACCGGTAAAAAGCAGTATGCGGGTTTTCGTGTTCTGGTGCAGGGTGGCGTTGCCCGCTGCATCGAGATTATTGCACCTTCTGCACAGGAATTTCAAAAAGAATTTCCTAACCAGGAAAAAATTGCCGGTATGTTGGGCTATAACAAATTTGCCGTTACGCTGGCCGATTTGGTGGGTACCTGGGAGGAATCGTCCGGTGCGGCTGCCAACATGTATAATGTAGTAACCGGTGCGTATGCCGGCATGGCTACGGCATCGTCAGCACATACATTCACTTTTAATGCAGTTGGTACCTACCAAAGCAAACACACAGGAGCCCATGGTATGGTAGGCAGTATGACGTTTTTTGATCAGCAATATGAAGGTAAACTAACCGTAACCAATTGGGATATAGCCATGACCAATCGCTGGCAAGGCAAGACGGAACATTGGTGGGCACAATTTGAGGCCGTGCGGGGCGGCAGGGTTTTACACATTACCGATAAAGCTGCAACATCAAGTCATTATGCTTTAGTAAAAACAAAATAGACAGTAGTATTTACCTAAATTTATGTTGTATAAAAGGCTCACTTTCGCAATGATTCTGCTGGGATTCGTGTATCCGTCACCAGCACAAAAAAAAATAGTGCCCGCTAGCCGTTCAACTTACACGGGCATAATGTTGCCTTCTGGTTCCATGGAAGATAAGCGGATGCTAAGCACGGTATCGGCAGCCCTTTTTCTTGAAGAAGAGAGTAAAAAGGTAAACGTAAAAATCAGTACTGCTGAGGTCTTTCAACTTCCGTCCCGGGGTTATTCATTAGCTGAATTCAGAAAAGCCTTGGACCAGGCGGGTTGGACTATCCTGCCGGTGGACGGCTTAGCTCAGTATGGCTGGTTGCAACGCGGTAATGAATACCTGCTCTATTATTATAATCAAACTGATCAATTTACAGACTTATACATTGGTAAACCCGATGGAACACCCGTTTTACCGGCTAACCAGCCAGCAGATTTTAATCAACAGGCTTCACAACAACTTTCAACACCACGTATTACAGGCACGTGGTACAAAGTTTCGGCAACTTCGGGTAATACAACGTATGGTTATATCAAATGTCAATACACGTTCAGGGATGATGGCTCTTACGTGTACTACTCTAAAACATTTGATGTTTACACACCCCAGATGGTTTTGAGGAAAGAAACAGGCACTTACACACTTAATGGAAATTTATTATCCGTGACCCCTGGTTCATCTGTTGTCCAAACGTGGAGTAAAAAAGACAATGCCGACAAATGGGGCACTATGCTTAAAGCGCAGCAGGCTACGCCTGAAAATACGACCTATACCCTGCGCTTTGAAAAGTTTGGTGATAAGCTCAACCTGCTGCTTTCACCGGTAAACGGAAGAACCACTGTACGCGAGGGCGCTTTCGGCATCAACAGCAATTTTCCCAATACCTATTTTTACGAAATCCCCCCTGCTAATTCTTATCTCATCGAACTGCCGGAAGGTGAAAAACCGGCAGCATCGGAGAAAAAAAATTGAACCTGATGTTGTCCAAACCGTTCAGTCTCCAGGGCGCATCGGGTATGGTGGGCAGCATGCAGACCTATTCCCAAGAATATAAAGGAAAAGCTGCCGTAAGTAACTGGGAAATTATATTACCAAACCGTTTTGAAGGAAAAACAAGTGCCTTTCATGCCTGGTTTGAGGCGGTGCGGGGTGGTCGGGTACTTCATCTGCAGGATAAGCAATACACGGGTTCGCACTATAGCCTGGTGAAGGAAAAATAACCCCCGTCAATCCGCAAAATGCTGTTGTTCGTCAGACTTTCCAGGACGCTCTACCTTTTTTCTGTTGAACAATAGATTTGCATTCCTGAAAAGTCCGCTGCATAGGGTGCTTACAGGGAATGGTCTATTATGGACTTTTTTTTGAATGTATTACTTTTCAATCGTCATCTGAAAAATCACATCTTTTCGTTATCTGAAGCAACTTCCTTCACTTCTTTCAAACCCAGAATATCAAACACAAACGTGTATTCAAGTGCTACTTCCTTTAGTCTTTTAAACCTGCCGCTGGCGCCTCCGTGTCCGGCATCCATGTTGGTGTACAGGTACAACCGGTTGTTATCGGTTTTCATGGCGCGCAGTTTGGCTACCCACTTGGCCGGCTCCCAGTACTGTACCTGCGAATCGTGCAGGCCGGTGGTAACAAGCAGGTTCGGATAATTTTTCTTTTCTACCTGGTCGTAAGGCGAATAGGAAAGCATGTATTCATATTCTTCCTGAATATTCGGGTTGCCCCATTCTTTCCATTCGAAGGTGGTGAGCGGTATGCTTTCGTCCATCATGGTGGTAATCACATCTACAAAAGGCACAGCCGCTATAACTCCGCGGTACAAGTCGGGACGCATGTTGACAATGGCGCCCATCAGCAAGCCACCCGCGCTGCCGCCAGAGGCAAACAATTTATCTTTTGCAACATAGTTGTTTTGAATCAGCCATTCTGAACAGTCAATAAAATCGGTAAACGTGTTTTTCTTGTTCAGCATCTTGCCATCTTCATACCATTGGCCACCCATTTCCTGTCCGCCACGCACATGCGCTATGGCATACACAAATCCGCGATCGAGCAGACTGATGCGGTTTGAACTGAAGGTAGCGTACATGGTAGAGCCATAGGAGCCATACCCATAAATCCATCCCGGCATAGAGCCGTCTTTTTTGAATTTGTCTTTACGGTACACGATGGAGAGCGGTATTTCTTTTCCATCGCGGGCTTTTACCATTACCCGTTCGGTGGCATAGTTGCTCTTGTTGAAGGCGCCAAGCACCGGCTGTTCTTTCTTCAGTTCTTTTTCCCGGGTATCCATGTTATAATCGAAAGTCGAGGCCGGTGTAGTCATCGAGGTGTATGTGTACCGGATGGTGTTGGTGTTAAACTCCGGGTTGTAGCCCAGGCCCGCATAGTAAGCAGGTTCGCCAAAATCGATGAAATGTTCAGTTCTATCAGTCCATTTGATAATGCGTATTTTGGTAAGGCCGGCACTCATCTCGCTCAGTACGAGGTGGTCTTTGAAAAAATCCACATCCTGCAGAAATACATCGTCACGGTGCGGTATTACATCTTTCCAGTTTTCTTTCGAAGGCCGGGCAATGGGCGCCTCGGCCAGCCTGTAATTTTTAGCGTCATGGTTTGTGTAGATATAAAATTTATCGCCACCGGCATGATCAACCGAATACTCCACGTTATCCTGCAAGGGTTGGATGACAATCGGCTTGCCGGGCTTATCGGCATCCAGGTATTGCGAGAAGCTGGCATCGGTGCGGCCGGAACTGATGATGAAGTATTTTTTCGATTTGGTTTTTCCGATACCCACATCCAGTGTCTGATCTTTCTCTTCATAAATAACCGGGTCGGCTGAAACAGGGGTTCCGAGAATATGGCGCTTGATCAGATAGTTGCGAAGTGTTTTCGGATCGGGCACCGAGTAGTAAATGGATTTATTGTCGTTGGTCCACACATAACCTCCCCGCGTATTAGGTATTTTATCGGGCAGCAGCTTACCGGTGGTCATGTCCTTAATTTTAATCGTGTAAAAATTCCGGCCCACGGTATCCATAATAATGGCTACCAGGTTATGGTCGGGGCTTGCCGAGGTGAAGAAATTAAGGAATGACTGTCCTTTACCCAGTTCGTTTCCATCGGCTATAATTTCTTCCGCAGCATCCAACGATCCTTTTTTCCGGCAGTATATCGGGTATTCGCCACCGGTAATGTAACGTGTGTAGTAATAGTAATCATCCAGCTTATAGGGTACCGATGAATCATCTTCCTTGATCCGCCCACGCATTTCCTCAAATAAAGCTTCCTGGAATGCTTTGGTGTGGGCCATCATGGTATCGAGATACTTGTTTTCGGCTGTGAGGTAGTTGATGACTGCAGAATCTTCGCGGTTTTTCAGCCAGTAATAATTGTCAATGCGTTTATGCCCATGCTTTGATACAATTTCAAACGGTTCAACTTTTGCAACAGGCGGCTTAACAGCGGGTAGTTTAAACTCTTTTTCAGAAGGAGAGCAGGCCAGTAAAAGAGCGAAAACAAGGAACAGGATTAACCGGGTTAGTGGACTTTTCATAATTAGGGTATTGATCAAGATAAAGATAGGAAATGGATTGTTTGGGTTAGCTTACAATTTGTTAAAGGTGAAGATATTTTTACCAACGGCTGATAGTGCCCCTTCAAACAGGTTCGTGGCTTGCGATAGCCGGGCGAAAACCACGGTAGCAGCCGGCATGGCCGCGTTTTGTTTTACTTTCTGAGTCGTTAAGTGAATTCCATACAGTGGAAGACCGGTAATTTCTATCCGTACAGCTACGGAGTTCGCGACTTCCATTTACGCTGTACGTTTGAAAAAAGTTGTTTATGAATAATCAAAAAAAGGTATTGTTACTGGCTTGTTTTTTTATGCTAACATACACCGTCATCGGACAGTCATTACAGGAATTCAAAAACGGCAAAGAACCTTTTTATAAGGAAAAAGGAGGTATTGGTGATCATGGAACATGGGGCTTTGCCTTAAGCGTCTCTAATTTATCCAATCCGGCTGCACCAAATAGTAATGCACACAACATAACTAAATTGAGTATGCGGATGGATTATAAGCGGTATCGGAAAGAAAAAGGCAAGTCGCGCATGTTTTATCAAAATAAAAGCCTGGGTGATGTTTTTACCATACTGGGAAGCGAATTAAGCAGCAATACCGGTGTCGATCAGAAGGAGGGAAGCACTATATCTACCTTTATCGGATGGTCATCCTGGGGTTGGAATGTGCTGGTAAAGGAAAAAGCCATGGTTGCCATGGGGTTTAATATTAATGATTATGTGGTGGGTACCCGGTACTATTACCGCGATATAAATGGAGGTATTATCAGTCAGGAATCAAAGGAACCTCAGGGGCTTTATTACGGCAGCGGGCTTTCGGTTTTTTTTGACTATGCCTTATCGGAGAAAGTAATTCTGCAAACATTAACCAGTTACACCGCTTCGTTCTGGCGGCCGGTTTCGTTAAGTTATGCTACGGTAGATTCATCCTATCCGAAACCGCATTTCCTGCATTTTAATGCCGAACTGCAAACTTCATTTAAACTGTTTGTGGGTTTTGATTTTACCATGCTGATTAACCGGGGCGATTTGCCCAACGATACCAGGCGGCTTGATATACTGCTGGGGTATCGGTTTTAAGTGTTGAATAATTATTATGGAGTACGGCAGGGAGATTAAGGTGGTTACCGCTTAAGCGACAGGAATCCGGTTTTGACTGGCCTGCCGCTGGGGAATTCGATTTTGTAAAAGTAGGTGCCGGTGGTTAGTTCCTTGCCTGAATTGGAAATACCCCTGAATACCCGGGTGTCATTATCGTAATTGGAAATAGAAAACACTTCATCGCCCCAGCGGTTGTAAATGGAAACCCGGTTTTGCTGGGTATCGGGGAAGAGTTCGATATACCGGATATAAAAGAACTCATTTTTGTCGTCACCGTTAGGCGATACGGCATTATATGGAATAATATCACCGGCCACCTCAACGGTAAACTGCTGGTCGGTGCAATTGCCAAGAATATCACATGCGCGGATGGTAAGCAGATCAGTTCCTGAAAAGTTTATCCCGGCATAGTTAATTGTTAATATTCCGTTAC
>JAKLJG010000002.1:277783-340478 GCA_023151255.1 Cyclobacteriaceae bacterium
ATGGAAGCCGATGCACCACTGGCTGGCGGTGTTATTATTTGCAGTGAACTGAGGTCAAGCGTGCTGGATGTGGTAATAAGCGGGATCAGATTAATCGTAACAAGCCCCTCTATCTGCGTTGATAAGGGAACCGGTGTAATTACCGGTGGACTAACCGGGGACACTGTAACAATAAACGGCTCGGTTTGCAGGGTGAGCCCGGTTACCAACGTATTCGTTATTTCAACATGATAACTGCCGGCATCGGCCAGTGTTGCCGAAGCAATTGTAAAGGTAGCGCTGGTAGCCCCGGCAATGGGTGTTCCATTTTTATACCATTGATATTGATTATTGGCACCCGGTGTTGAAAAGGGAATAGTAAGAGGCTGCCCAACGGTAGTGTTAACCGTTCCGCCCGGCAGGTTATCCTGCGGTGCATATACAAATCCTCCCTTGCCCATGTTCGGTTCAAGGTGCCCAAAGTGAAGTTTGTTGCCGTACACCCGTAAATCGGTGAAGGAATTGGAAACAAAAAATGGAATGGACGTGAAGTCGTTATCGCGGAGCGACACATCGGTGAGGTTCGGAAGAAGGCCGATGCCGGCTGGTAAATCGCCCGTGAACTGGTTGACTGAAAGGCCAAGTACGGTAAGATTAGTCAGGCTTGCCAACGTGGCAGGTACCGTACCGGTCAATTGATTGTTAAACACGCTGAACGAGGTAAGATTAGTAAGGTTGCCGATTGAAGCCGGTAACGTGCCGGTAAACTGGTTGGGCCCCAGGCTCAGGAATCTGAGTGTCGTTGCATTGCCAATCTCTGAAGGAATACTTCCGCTAAGCTGGTTGCCGCCAAGAAAAACGTCTTGCACGTTTGGCATGCTGCCAATTAAAGGCGACAGGCTGCCGGTTAATTGGTTCTGTGCCAGGCTGAATGTGCGAAGCGAAGCAATGGTGTACAATGTGTTGGGTATGGAACCGGATAGCTGGTTGCCGTCTAATCGTAAATAAGTAAGCGAGAGCATGTTGCCGATTGTAGATGGAATGCTGCCGGTAAGGCTGTTGGATTGAAGCTCAAGGTTGGTGACCAACGTAAGGTTGCCGATGGATGTGGGGATGGAACCGGATAGGGCATTGGAATGTAGCAAAAGCGTGTTAAGGTTTACGAGGTTACCGATGGTAGCAGGTATTGAACCGGTTAATGCCGGGTTATTGATTATTTGTAGCGACTCCAATTCGGTTAAATCACCTAATTCGGCTGGCAGTGAACCGCTTAACCCGTTGTTGTTAAGAAATATTCCTGAAACATGACAACCCGATACCGAAACGCCAAACCAGGTGCTTTCATCAGCACTGAGCCAGTTGGTATTATTTGTCCAGTTTAAACCATCGGTTGCAGTGTATAAGGCAATGAGTGCATTGCGCTCAGTGGCCGGTATACACGAGCCAACAGTAACCGTGAAGTCAGTGGAGCTTATTCCCGTTAATCCAGCTACCGTAACCGAAATCGGGCCGGTTGTGGCACCGGCCGGTACGGTAGTAGTGATGCTTGTAGTGGTGCTTGCCGTTACCACAGCGGGTGTTCCGTTAAATTCTACACTATTATTTGCGGGAGTATCGCTGAAGTTTAATCCATTGATGACGACAACAGTACCAACAGGTCCTGAAACAGGCAGGAAGTCAGTGATTACCGGTGAGCATCCCGGCAAGGTGCCGACCTTTACGGCAAACACATCAAAATTATCAATAGCAACCAGATCAAAAACACAGGCAGACGGGTCGGCATCCAGCAGGCCTTCAAAGTAACCGGTTACGTAAATATTTCCGGAGGCATCGGATGTGACGCCATACGAAAATTCAAGATTACCGCCACCACCCAATTGTCCGGCCCAATCAAGGGTGCCGGTGTCCGTCAGCTTTACTAAAAAAATATCGGCACCACCGTCAGCAGTAAGATTGAATGTGCCCGGACCCGGATCAAAATCCACTGTGTTTTCAAAATTACCGGCCAGGATGATGCTATTCGACACATCAACGGTAATGTCTCCGTAATAAACCATTCCGGAACCTTCAACAGAGCCGGCCCAGATGAAACTGCCGGTAGGTGTAAGTTTGGTGATAAACAGGCTGCCCATCGGCCCGGCTGTTAGTGGAAAACCTGCTCCCAACGGGTCAAAATCCACCGTACCGTCAAACGAGCCGCTCACAATTATATTTCCCGTGTTATCCAGGGCAAGCTGCTCACCAATGGAGTAACCGGTGCCGTCATAGGCAACAACCCAGTCGAAGTTTCCTGCAGGGGTAAGTTTAAGCACATACGCATTATCAGTGCCAGAGCTGGTAACCATATAGTTGCCTGGCCCGGGATCAAAATCAATTGTGACCGATCCCGGAAATGATCCCGAAACCAACACATTTTCACCGGGGTCAACCGCTATGTTGTATCCATATTCGTAAAAGGAGCTTCCCACACTTTTTGCCCAGATAAAATCACCGTTCGTACTAAGTTTAGAAATAAAAATGTCGGAAAAGCCAACAGCCGTCAGCGGGAACACCGAAGGGCCCGGATCAAAATCGCCAAGCAAACCAAAATAGCCTGTGGTAAGCACATTGCCCGATCCATCCACTTTAATATCGTTGACAAAGTCAGCCTCTGCACCACCCAGTTGTCTGGCCCAGATAAAGTTACCGTTAAAGTCCAGCTTGACAATGAACGCATCCAGGTTGCCAAACGAATTAAGTGCAAACATGCCGGGTCCGGGATCAAAATCAGCAATATCCCTGAAGCCCCCTGCAACGTAAACATTACCGGCTGCATCGGTAGTAATTGCTTTACCTTCGTCTATGTTAGGGCCTCCAATGGATTTTGCCCATACGAAATTGCCGTTGGGATCGAGTTTAAGAATAAACGCATCACGGCTGTTTACTACCGAAGTCAATTGAAATAATCCGGGCCCCGGGTCGAAATCGGCTGTGCCCTGAAACGTACCGATAACATACACATTACCAGCGGGGTCAATGGTAATGCCGTTGCTTTCTTTGTAGGGTGAGCCTGATGTTTTTTTTGCCCACTCCAGGTTGGGCACCTGGGCTATAATCTGATAAGTTGCCCAACAGGTGAATAATGCTGGTAGTAGTACTGACAACCGCATAGACGTATCACGATTGATGACTCAATATAGCGTTATTCTTTTTATCATTTTATAGATCGGCTCATCCAAATAAAACGGCCGCCAGCCAAGTCCAGGCAGGATGAAAGGGCATGTTGTAAAAGAAAAATATTCCTGTTAGTTGCAAGACTATAACCAATAGGGATGGCCACACGCTGAGTTTTCGCCTGAGATGCAGTACAAACAAAAAGGAAAAAACAATTACCACCAGTGCAAATACAAAATTTCCGGCAATTGCATTGAACGGCCAGCCAAATGCATCACAGATATAACCGATCAACCGGTCACCGGCAGGACCCAGAATGGTTAAAGCGGCTGCCAGCATAAAGGTGGCATGCGATACTACATTTTTTCTGAAGGAAACTCCAAGTATATAGTAGACAATTAACCAAACCCAATATACAGTACCGATCACCACAAACTCAGCCGCTTTTATTTCCAGTGGGAGATCAGCCGGGTAAAACCCAGGCGGACCTACATCCTCACCTTGCAGGGCGCGCTGGTAGGAGTAGCGCAGAATAAAGTAGCCAGAGACGAGTATCAGAGGCATTACAAAGTAACTTAGTTTGCCGGTCAATCGGTGTGCTGAAAACCTATTATAACGGATAAGTAAAGGCTGTGTAACAACAAGCGCCAACCAAACGACCATCAACAACCCATGAAGGTGCACGATGGGTGGATGCGGGTAGCTTAACTTCGAATAATAAGTAGGGTAGAATCCGACAAACGTAATGGGTACGAGCAGCAGCATGAACCAGGCTGTTCCTCGAGCAAATACCTGGTTAATAACCGGCCTCTTCAGGGGTTGCATTTTGTTTTTATCAGCACGTTAGTTCAATATAATACAATTTAATTGATGACTTGCTTACAAGCGGAATCAATCGGGTTAGATTGTGAATTCATTAGCGGTTTTTTCCGTAGCTTTGAGTACTTTTTAAACTAATGGCCGAAAACACCTACAAGTCAAACACCTTTCGGAAGCCGGACAAAAAAGAGAAGAAGAACAAAGCAGGAAAGTCACCTTTCCAATTTTTTAGCGATCCGAAACTCATACTGGCCCTGGGATTTTTACTACTGGTCAGTTCGCTCTTCCTCTTCATTGCGTTTTTGTCGTACCTGTTTACCGGCAAGGCCGATATGAGCGTAGTGGTTCAGTCTGGCGATTCGGTACTGGAGGCAGCCCGTGAAGTTGAAAACTGGCTTGGATTTTTCGGAGCATGGACATCTCACCAGGTTATCTATAATGGGTTCGGCCTTTCGGCCTTTTTTATTCCACCCATCTTGTTTTTGCTGGGTGTGCGCATGGTGTTTAAGCGCAAACTACTTTCAATTGGTTCGGTAATATTATTCTCAGTATTTGCGGGCTTATGGCTCTGCCTGCTCTTCGGTTACCTTACCTTTAGCATTGATGGCCCTACCGAGTGGAGTTACCTGGGTGGTAAAGTGGGGTATGCCCTGGCCGGTATTTCGCATGGCCTGTTGGGTTGGGGCACATTTATGTTGCTGGCTCTCTCGCTGTTTGTGTTTATTGTTTTCTTTTTTAATGTAACGGCAATACCGGTTTTTGTTAAGGACCCTAAACCGATGGGTAACGATGCGCTCACACCGACAGAACCAGTTACCGGATATACCGATGAACAAGACAACTGGCCCCAGCAGGTTGAGATTGAAAAGCCTGTTGCTGAGCCGGTTGCTGTGGTTAAGCCAGAAGAACCTGTTACATCGGCACAGGAAGTGAAACTTGCGGTAGAGAAACCCCAAACTTCAAAGAAGGAGACTCCAAAGCAGGAGCCTGACTTTATTATTGAGGAACGGCTGGAGACGGATGAACTGGCCGAAAAGCTGGTGGAAGAGAAAGGTGTTTACGACCCGACCCTCGACCTGAGTAATTACAAGTTTCCACCACTCGAGTTGCTAAACGAATACGATACTGCCAAAGTGCAGGTCACGCAGGACGAACTGAATCAGAACAAAGATAAAATCCTCGCCACATTAACTAATTTTAAAATAGGCATCACCAGTATCAAAGCCACCATTGGCCCCACGGTAACCTTATATGAGATTGTACCCGATGCCGGTATCAAAATTTCCAGAATAAAAAACCTGGAAGATGATATTGCGCTGAGCCTTTCGGCTTTAGGCATCCGGATCATTGCACCCATTCCCGGCAAGGGCACCATTGGTATTGAAGTGCCCAATAAAAACCGCGAGATGGTGGGCATCCGATCGGTACTGGCCACCCAGGCTTTTCAAAAAACCGATAAGGAGTTACCGGTTGCATTGGGCAAAACCATCTCCAACGAAGTAATGGTGATTGACCTGGCCAAAATGCCGCACCTGCGTAATACTCACCTCATTATTATATAAGAGGCATCCATCAACCCTGAAGTTTGTGCTGGTCGATCCGAAGAAAGTGGAGATGGCGCTGTTCAGCAAGATTGAGCGGCATTACCTGGCCAAACTGCCCAACAGCGAAGAGGCTATTATTACCGACACACGCAAAGTGGTTCATACCCTCAATTCGCTGTGTATTGAAATGGAAAACCGGTACGAAATTTTAAAGGATGCCGGAGCCCGCAACCTCAAAGAATACAACGCCAAGTTTGTAGCCCGTAAACTAAACCCGAAAGACGGGCACCGGTTTTTACCCTACATTGTGTTGGTTATTGATGAGCTGGCCGACCTGATGATGACGGCCGGTAAAGAAGTAGAGACCCCTATTGCACGGTTAGCCCAGTTGGCACGTGCTATCGGTATTCACCTGGTTGTTGCCACGCAACGCCCCTCGGTTAATGTTATCACCGGTGTTATTAAAGCCAACTTCCCGGCTCGTTTATCATTCCGTGTAACGTCAAAAGTTGATTCACGAACCATTTTGGATACCGGTGGGGCCGATCAGCTGGTGGGTATGGGCGATATGCTGCTTTCATCCGGCTCCGATATCATTCGCCTTCAATCACCTTTTGTAGATACGCCTGAAATAGAGAAAATCTGTGAATACATCGGGGCACAACGTGGGTATGACTCAGCCTACCTGTTGCCGGAGTATGAAGATGAGGACAGTGGCGCTTCAACCGTAGATCTGGCCGAGCGCGATGCTTTGTTTGAAGAAGCGGCCCGCCTGATTGTAATGCACCAGCAGGGCAGTACTTCCCTCATCCAGCGTAAGCTTAAACTTGGCTATAACCGGGCAGGAAGGTTGATTGATCAGCTGGAAGCGGCCGGTATTGTAGGACCCTTTGAAGGCAGCAAAGCCCGTGAGGTGCTCGTTAAAGACGAGCTAAGTTTGGAACAATTATTGAATGGTTTGAAGGAAAAACACGGATAAGCAACTATTTTTGCCCTCCGTTTTGCACCAATAACGATTTTAAAACTATTCAGATATCAATGAAAAAGGCATTTTCCTTTATTCTGCCATTGTTGTTCGCTACTGCAGGTTTCTCGCAATACGACCCCAAAGCACTGGAAATCCTGGAGGCGATGAGTAAAAAATACAAGGCGTATACCAGTTTTGAAGCCAACATCAGTCACAGCCTGACCAACGAAACCGAAGGAATAAAAGAAGAATTTAAGGGAAAGATTACCGTAAAAGGAGAGAAGTTCAGGCTGGTGATGGACGATCAGGAAATCATTAATAATGGCACCACCGTGTGGACCTATTTGCCGGCTGCAAAGGAGGTGAACATTGATAATTACGATCCTTCATCAGACGAAATCAATCCTTCCAAGATTTATGATGTGTATAAGAAAGGTTTTAAGTACCTGTACCTTGAAGATGTTACTGAAGGAGGTGTACTCTGTGAAGTGGTTGACCTGGTGCCTGAAAAGAAAGATGCCCAGTATTTTAAAATCCGCATGAACATTTCGAAAAAAGACCGCAGCATTCAAAGCTGGACGATGTTCGATAAAGGAGGAAACAAGTACAAGTATGCCATTACCAAGTTTACTCCCAACGTAGCCGTTGCCGATAATTTTTTCATGTTCGATCCTAAGAAATACCCCGGGGTAGAAATTATTGATTTGCGCTGATAGCACGTTAAAGCGAAAAAATAACCCGGAACGCCTGTAATGCTCCCGGGTCTTTTTATTTTTAACCCGTGAATCGCCAGCAACTAACTGACCAAATCATTAAAAAGAAATCATACCTGTGCGTAGGTCTGGATACTGATGTTAATAAACTTCCTGCCCACCTGGCCTCCTCCGATGATCCGGTCTTTGAATTTAATCGCCAGCTTATTGATGCGACCCAGCACGTTGCCGTGGCCTATAAACTGAACACGGCTTTTTATGAAGCCAATGGCACGAAGGGCTGGGATAGCCTGAAGAAAACACTGGAGTATATTCCCAAAGAATGCTTCACCATAGCCGATGCCAAACGAGGCGATATCGGCAATACTTCGGCCCTCTACGCAAAAGCGTTTTTTGAGCAACTGAATTTTGATGCAATTACCGTAGCGCCCTACATGGGTGAAGATTCGGTTAAGCCTTTCCTGCAGTTTAAAAATAGGTGGGTTATTTTATTGGCGCATACCTCCAATCCGGGCAGTGCCGATTTTCAACTGATTGAATCCAAAGTTACGGATCGCAGGTTATATGAAGAGGTGATGCTGAAAGCGCAAACCTGGGCTTCGCCCGATCAACTCATGTTTGTAGTGGGAGCGACACAAGCGGAAAAAATAAAGCATATCCGTCAACTGGCTCCTGATAACTTCTTCCTCGTGCCTGGTATCGGTGCCCAAGGCGGTGATCTTGATACGATTTCAGCGATGGGTATGAACACCGATTGCGGATTGCTGGTTAACTCCTCCCGTGCTATTATTTATGCTTCTACCGGTAAAGATTTCGTCATGGCAGCAGCAAAGGAGGCCGGGCGGTTACAACAGCTTATGGAAAAACACTTGCGTGTTAAGGGATTGGTGTAGTTAGATTGACGATATAATCGGAATATGCATGACCGAATCCTTCCTTCATTATGTTTGGCAATTCCAATATTTCGATAAGAAGTCGCTCGCTACTTCAGCAGGCGAGAGGATTGAAGTGTTTAACCAGGGGATTAAAAACACGAATGCCGGTCCTGATTTCAGCGAAGCTCGCATTAAAATCGGAACGTTGGAATGGCGTGGCAGCGTTGAAATCCATATACAGGCTTCGGGCTGGTTAAATCATCATCATGAAGAGGATGCTGCTTATGAGCGGGTAATCCTTCATGTTGTTTGGGAGGAGGATAAAATCATCACCCGGTCAGACGGAACGAGAATGCCCACCTTGGTAGTAAAGGATCGCATTAATCCGGAACTGTGGAAGCGGTATCGGAACCTGATAACAAGTACCGATACCATTCCCTGTGCCCATTCTATTTTAAAGGTCACTCCGGTTATCCGGTTATCCATGATGGATAAGGCGGTGTTGCAACGCCTTGAAAAGAAAGCCGAGGCTGTAACCGAATTACTTAAAAGGAACAAGGAGGATTGGGAAGAGACCACCTATCAGTTACTGGCCCGGAACTTCGGATTCAAAGTTAATGCCGAACCCTTTCAACAATTGGCTCAGGCTCTTTCCTGTAAAATTATACGCAAATATATTTATCAACCCATCCAGGTCGAGGCATTATTGTTTGGTATGGCCGGATTTCTGGAAAAGGCTAAAGAGGATACTTATTCAACTGTATTGAAAAAAGAGTTTGCTCTGCTTGTTCATAAGCATGGGCTGGCAAACAAAATGCTTAATAAAGCACAATGGCGGTTTCTGCGGCTACGGCCGGCCAACTTCCCGACTATACGATTGGCGCAGTTTGCAGCGCTGCTATTGAAACAACCCACTCTTTTCTCAACGCTCATCAATGCCAACTATAAGCAATTAGTAGATGTGCTCACCATCCGGCAGTCAGCATACTGGCTTAGTCATTATCAGTTCGGTAAAAAAGTTAAGTCAGTATCCTCATTGGGCAAAAGTAGTATTGAAAATATCCTGGTTAATACGGTAGTGCCCCTATTGGTTGCATATGGCAAACAACATGATGACCACCAGTATGTTGACAGGGCTGTGTCAATATTACAGCATATCCCGGCCGAAAAGAACAGCATTATCCGCCAGTACGCGGGTCTTGGGGTGGAGGTAAAATCCTCCTTCGACAGTCAGGCATTACTCGAGTTGTTCTCCGATTATTGTCAGAAGCGGAGATGCCTGGAGTGCACTATTGGCGCCAGTCTTGTTAAACCGAAATGAGTACACTGACTACCATAACTGACCTGGTGGTCATTTCAATAGTCCTTTTTTGGGTTTGGCGTAAGGATAGTTCAACAATAAAAAAATTCTATTGGCCGGCAGCGATTTTTAAGTTAGTGGCTGGAATGGCTGTTGGCTTCATTCATTATCGTTATTACGCGCAAAGTGATACCGTACAATTTTATGAGTCGGCTCTTCAGTTACGCGAAATGGCGCTGCGGGATGTAACAACCTACCTGAAGATGCTCGTTGCCATTCCGGATGGTTATTTTCTCGGAGAAAACCGAACATTGCTTTTTGTAAAGTTGGTAAGTGTAACCACCCTATTTACTGGCGGCAACTATTACCTCAGTTCACTTTTCTTTTCACTTCTTTCGTTTCTTGCTGCCTGGAATCTGGCTTTATGGATAACCAGGCTTAATCCGGCACTTGCTATCCCGGCCGTTGTGGCATTGTTGTTCTTTCCCTCGTGTGTATTCTGGAGTTCGGGCATCTTAAAAGAAAGCCTGGCCATGGCCGGTTTATTTTATCTGGCCTCGTTCTCTATTAAGTTGGGGCTTCGGCATCAACTTACCTTGCTCAATATTTTATTAGTGGTGCCGGCATTGTGGATTGTGTGGAGTTTGAAATACTATTACGCTGCTGTTTTTATACCCGCTGCCATGGCCCTGCTGTTAACCCAATACATGATTCGAAAATTTAAGCAAACGGCTTTTATCAGCCAGGTTTTTATTTTCCTGGCGGTGCTGGCGTTCTTCTTATTGTTGGGGGGACTCTTACATCCCAACCTGAAGACGGACCGAGTTCCACATGTTGTTTATGAAACACATCAGTTGGCGCTGGCTCAATCCAAGCCGGATAACCTGATTCATTACAATAGCCTGAGACCTACGTGGGGTGGGTTGTTGCTGCATACACCACATGCATTTGTGTCAGGATTATTCGCCCCGGTCATCCCTCGGTTTTCAAATTTTTTGCAGGTGCTATCGGTTATTGAAAGTGTGATGTTGTTGGTGCTGACATTTTTTTCATTTCCAACCATAAGCCGATTACCCGATACACCCAACCGGTTATGGGTTGTGGCAGTGCTTGTTTACATCGCGCTGTTAGCTGTGTTTATATCGTTAAGCACACCCAATGTGGGTACGCTGGTGCGCTACCGGGTTGGGTATCTTCCTTTTTTTGTTCTGCTCGTCTCACAACAGCCTTTTTTGCAGCAGCTCTTCGGACGTTTTTTGGTTTTGAAGTAAGCGATTGGCCGGTTGGCTCCTTCGTTATACCTTTGCGCCACTTATTAACACTGTAATGGTATGGAGAACCCTGTTATCATTTTTGGTGCCGGCTACCTGGGCCGCATAGCTAAAGAAATTTTAGAAAGTAATGGCAATGTGGTGTATGGTTTTTTAGATGATGACAAAAAAGTGCACGGGCAGGAGGTTGATGATGCCACCGTGCTTGGCAGTATGGATGATGGCGGTTTTCTTCAATTAATTGGAAAGAAGTGCGAAGCCTGCGTGGCCGTTGATGAAAATCGGTTAAAGAAAAATCTGGTAACGCTGTTGAATGAGCAACGGCATGTGCAGCCGGTTAATGCAGTGCATAAGGGAGCATACCTGTCGCCAAAAGCCGTGCTGGGCCACGGAAACCTGATTGATTGTTCCGTACAGGCCGGTGCGGGTGTTGTTATCGGCAATCATACCGTTATTCATGCCGGTGTGATTATCGGAGTAGGTTCTCAGATCCGTGATTATGTGCAGATTGGGGCAGGTAGCATCATCAATCCGGGTGTTGTTGTTGAGGAAGGAGCATTTATCGGAACCGGGGTTACGATTGTTGCCGGTATAACCATTGGCAAAAATGCACGAATAGGAGCGGGTTCAGTGGTGATTGCACCGGTGGCGGATGGTGAAACAGTTTTTGGTAATCCGGCACAGAAGGTAAAGGCGTAGAAAGGTGTATAAAACAATAAAGGTTGATCCTGGATCAACCTTTATTGTACATTGATTTAGAAAATCAAGAAGCTTACTTCTTCTTCTTAGCAGCTTTCTTAGCTTTCTTTTTCGCTTTCTTTGCCATAGCGCTTTTGTTTTAGTTAAACATTAAGTTTAAAACTATAATAAAGGTAGCGGAACGTTTTGAATTTGCCAAATTTTTAAGTATAAATTTACAATGCTGAATGCATTACAAGGTGTTGATAGCATGACTTAACATGATGAAGTTATCAGTTCATTTAAATTACCCTGATGAATATTGAAGAACTTGAAAACTTTTGCTTGAGTTTACCTGCCGTAACCGAGGATGTGAAGTGGGACAACGACCTCGTATTCTCTGTTGGTGAAAAAATGTTTTGCGTAACCTCGCTTGAGCCACCGTTGAAGGTATCTTTTAAAGTGCCTGATCATGATTTTGATGAACTGTCATCGCGCGATGGATTTATGCCGGCTCCTTACCTGGCTCGTGCCAAATGGGTTTTGGTTATCCAACCGGAAAAATTAAAGAAAAAGGAATGGGAATTCCTCGTGCGGCAATCGTACGAATTGGTGAAAATGAAACTTACCCGCCAAATGAGAAAAGATTTGGGCATTGATAAGTAAATCAGCGCAATCTGCTATTTTTGCGCTCCATTGCCCCTGTAGTTAAATGGATATAACGAGAGCCTCCGGAGCTCTAGGTGCAGGTTCGATTCCTGCCGGGGGTACCAAGTCAGGTCAGGCCTGACTTTTTTATTTCAATTCCTCCAGGTACCGGGCAATATATTCCTGAATGTGCTTACGCCTGTACTGCATGATAAACCGCGGATGCGGAAGAGCAATAACCTGGTTGAAGAACCGGTATTCATTGTTAAGCCTGTTTAAAAAGGCAAAGTTCTTACCATCGCCAAGGCAGTAACATACTTTTTGATTTAGCCCGAAGTTTATTTGCTGTTGTATAGACTGTACGCAAAAATCATAAACAGCATTTTGCAGTTCCCTGGAGTCATAATAGTTCAGGTTTTTACCTTCTTTAACAAATCCCAGCGGGCAAACTGCGCTGATGTAAAATTTATCATAAAACTTTTTTCCACCACCATAGGCACCAATCATCGAATAGATGAAATCGGCCGAGAGCTCGGCTTTTTTAGGTAGATCGTTTTTAATACCGCATTGCGATTCAAGCTTTATCGGGTCAGTGAACGGAATTCCGGTAATGCCACCGCCAAACCGCCCCGGGTTAATGCCCAGAATTAAAGTACGGGGCCGGTTGTCGTTATAAAATTTTTTAAAAAAAGCCTGGCACAAAGCGAAGGCCGATGAATCCTGGTACGGATTCATCGCCTTAACGCCTTTGGGTAATTTTCTGTTAAGTTTTAGTGACTTAAGAAAATGTAGAATCTTGTCAGCCAGCATTATTCTTTCTTCCAGCCCGGGCCGCGTACCACCCGGCCTGGTCGGGCACCGGTGTGCTCACCGTCTTTTAATACCTGGGTTCCATTAACAAAAACATGCACCATACCCGTGGCATACTGGTGCGGTTTTTCGAAGGTGGCATGATCTTGCACCTTGGCCGGATCAAAAATGGCAATGTCGGCATAGTAACCAGGTTTGAGTGAACCCCGTTTTTGAATTTTCAGGTTGGCAGCCGGCAGTGAGGTCAGCTTTCGAACAGCTTCCTCCAGCGGAATAACTTTTTCATCGCGTACGTATTTACCCAGCAGCCTGGCAAAGTTGCCGTACGCGCGCGGATGGGTGTTGGTTTTAATAAATACGCCCTCGGTGGCAGGCGATTCGGCATCCGACCCAAAGCTTACATAGGGCAATGCAATTTGCCGTTTAATGTTTTCTTCGCTCATCATAAAATAAGCCGTACCTACCCGGGTGCTGTCGGTAATAACCAGGTCCATGGCCGTCTCTTCCGGTGATTTGCCGTAGAATGCCGCTACTTCTGCAAGTGTTTTTCCGATAAACCGCTTCAGTGAATCATTAGCAAAATCCAATAGTAATACACGATCAGGACTGCCGGCCATCAGCAGCAGATTCTCCCATTTGTCAGAGGGTTTGCGCATTTCATCCAATGCTTTCTTCCTTATTTTCGGATCCTGCAGCCGCTTGATCCATTCTTTTATACCGCCTTCCTGTACCCAGGGCGGCATGGTGGCATCCAGACCGGTAGCACCGGCAGGGTAGGTGTACATATCGGCTGTGATCTTAAGTCCTTCTTTGTTGGCTTTGTCGATCATCGCCATCACAGAATCCAGTTTCCACCAGTTTTCTTTACCAGCCATTTTCAGGTGGTAGATTTCAGCAGGAAGGCTTCCTTCTCGTGCTATGCGAATGGTTTCGTCAACTGCTCCAAAAATGTTATTGCCTTCGCTGCGCATGTGGGTAATGTACATGCCACCGTACTGGCCCGCTACTTTGCATAGTTCAATAAGTTCTTCGGTAGAAGAATAGTTGGCGGGGGCGTATATCAGCGATGAACCCACGCCCAGCGCGCCTTCTTCCATTGCCTGCTTTACCAATGCCTTCATCCGTTCCATTTCTTCGGCTGTGGGCAGGCGATTGGCATAGCCCAGTTCATGAATGCGCAACGTGGTGGCGCCAACAAACGAAGCTACATTGGGCGAAATGCCTCTTCGTTCCAACGATTCGAGGTATTCTCCAAGGGTGGTCCAGTCAATATCATATTTCCAGTCGGGGTTGCGCATCATAATATCCTGTTGGTCGGCTTTCATTTTGTCAGTTAAGGGGCCCATCGACCAGCCTTCGCCAAATACTTCGAGGGTAACGCCCTGCCGGATGTCGGCCTGCGAGTTGCCATCCAGTATCAGCGACTCGGTGGCCCAGCTGAGCATGTTGATGAAACCCGGTGTGACGGCCAGTCCGCTGGCGTTGATTTCGGTTTTACCTTTTGCGCGCGACAGGTCTCCGATGAAAGCAATCGTATCGGCATTAACGCCAATATCGGCAACTACGGGTGGTTGCCCTGATCCGTCATACACCGATCCCTGGCGGATGATGAGATCATATTTTTCGGTCTGGCACGATGCCAGTATAATGGCGAAAAACAAGATATAAATTCTCATATGGTGATTGGTTTAGTTGGTTCCAGCTTTCAGTTTCTGGTTTGTGTCTTTGCCGGCATTCTTCACATAGGTCTCCAGCCAGCGATCCATTTCCCAAAGGGTGTGCATAATGCTTTCTTTGGCAGCATAGCCATGACTTTCATGTGGTAGCAAAACAAACCGTGCCGTGCCGCCATGTCCTTTGATGGCGTTGTAAAACCGTTCGGTTTGAATGGGGAAGGTGCCGGTGTTGTTATCAGCTTCACCGTGAATAAACAGGATGGGTTCTTTCAGTTTATCGGCAAACGAGAAGGGCGACATGGTGTAGTAAACCTGCGGTGCTTCCCAATAGGTACGCGGTTCGGCCTGAAAGCCGAAAGGCGTAAGCGTTCGGTTATATGCTCCGCTTCGCGCGATGCCGGCTTTAAAAATATCAGAATGGGCCAGCAGGTTGGCTGTCATAAACGCTCCGTATGAATGTCCGCCAACACCTACCCGGTTTTTATCCAGCACACCCAGCGAAGCGGCATAATCGACCACGGCCTGGGCGCTGGCCACCAGTTGTTCAACGTAGGTATCGTTGGGTTCTTTATCGCCTTCGCCTACAATGGGCATAGTGGCATTATCCAGCACAGCGTAACCGCGGGCTACCCAAAAAATGGGGCCGCCCGAACTAAGCCGGGTAAAAGAGTATTTCGAGCCGCGCACCTGGCCAGCGGCATTGCTGCTTTTGAACTCGCGCGGGTATGCCCACACAAAGCCCGGCAGGGGGCCGTCTTCCTTTTTGTACCCGGGCGGAAGGTATAAATCAGCCGTAAGGTCAACGCCATCGGCACGTTTGTAACGCAGCACCTGTTTTTTTACATCGCGCAGTTGCGGGTACGGATGTTCAAAAGTTGTGAGTTGGGTAAATTTTGATGATCCGATGGTGCGCAGGTAGTAGTTCGGATTTTCGTTATTCGATTCGCGCGAAGTAGCAAAGGTGCCTTTTTTCGGATCGAGCAGGGCTACAACAACTTCGTAGTAAGGGGCCTGGCATTGCCACAGCCGGCTTTTCTTCCCGGTTGTTAAATCCATCTTATCCAGAAACGGCATGTCGCCTTCGGGCGAAGAACCTTGTCCGCTGAAATAAACGGAGTTGTCTTTGTTGATCAGCAGAACACTTCGGCCGAATGCATTAAAAGTTGTGATTACATTGCCGGGATCGTTGTAGGCATCTTCATAGTTTCGATCAATTAGTACCTTTTTGGCAAGGGTTTCCGGGTTGATCTGGTATGTCCGCTCTTTCCTGTCATTAATCCAGCGCTCATACACCCAGGCTGTATTGTTGTTGCCCCAGATGATGTACGCATAGCGCAAGGGCAGACTGATAAATTCTTTTGGTGCATCGGTAAACGGATAATCCCACGTAAAAACTTTATCGCGGATGTCGGCTTTGGTTTTTGGATCACCGCCATCCTGTGCCTGCACCCAGTACAGCGTTGCGGGTTTATCGGCCCGCCATCCGTGGTTGCGCGGTTCCTTATGCGTGGCATTGTTGCCGATGGGGATGTAATCAGTTAGCGGAACGTCCACCACGTCCTTCACAGTTTTACCATCGCGGTCAATTACCTTAACAAAATGCGGAAACCGATTTACCGGAACCAGGTAGGAGAAGGGTTTATGAATCAACTCAACCAGTACCAGGTTGCCATCAGGTGAGGGAGCATAGTCGCCATGTATGGCTGATGCACTGATTGTTTTTTCTTCACCACCGGTAAGGTTCTTTAACACCAGGTCGCTTGTGGTATAGTACTCAAATGCTGCCTCATCGTACGGGTTTTTCAGTAAATCCTGAAAGGTAGGGGCCGGAGTTTTTTTACCCAGGTTTTCTTCCACCACCGGGCCGGTCGGCACCCTCGATTTTGCAGGAAGCGGCTTCAGGTTTTGTGGAACTGCCGAAAACAGAATGTGCTGCGAGTCGGAAAGCCAGGCGTAGGCCCCACCCAGCGTATTGTTGATTTTGCGCTCGGTAATGCGAGTGGCGTTGAATGAGGTTAAATCAACAACCCAAAGTTCAAGCTGGCCGGGATTATTCTGAATGAACGCAACTTTTTTACTGTCGGGCGAAAAGCTGGCTCCGCTTAACAGTAATGGTGAGGGAAGGTTTTTGATTTCAAACTCTTTGCCGGTGGCTATTTGTTTGGCCTTTAACCCGATGATGTAGTTGCCCCGGCTGGGGCCGAAGTTATCGGGGTTGATGCGCAGGCCGGCAAGCCGTAACTCAGGGCGTGAAAGTTGTTCGATGGACGGAAAATCCGAGCGCTCCATTAACAGCATCCACTGCCGGTCGGGAGAAAAGCTGACAAACGGGGTAAGCGGGGCTTCCACCAGTTTGGCAATTTCTTCCGGAGGACGCTGGTAGGTTATGTTTTCCTGGGCGCTGACAGCAAAAGCAATCAGCAATGAAAGCAGAAAGGCAATTCTTTTCATAAGCTGGAGATTTAGGGAGGTCAAAGTACAACAAAGAGGGAGAGTATTCCAATGGATTTTGATAAACGAAAAAACCCCGGTGTTGCCCGGGGTTTGCTTAGCTTCTCTTCTTTTCTTTCCAGTCTTTTAGTTGTCGTTCCAGTGTATCAACGGCTTTCTGAATGCCCTCCTCAAACGACTCGGTTTGCTTTTTTACAAACAGATCATTGCCCGGTATGCCCAGCCGGATTTCGCATACTTTGTTGTTTTTCTTTTCTGATTTTTCGATGCGAAGCACTACGCGGCTGTCAATTATCCGATCGCTGAATTTTTCCAGTTTCTCTACTTTTTCATTCACCAGGTCGAGCAGGCTCTGGCGCGGGGTAAAATCAAGTGTTTGTATGTGCACTTTCATTATCATAAAGGTTTAAAACTCAGCTTGCCATTTCGTTATGGGAGCATCGACAGGCCGTGCTTAAACTTAAGCAGAAAATATTTTTCAACAAGCAGTTTAGTCCAATCGTTGAAAATGTTGGGTATCATCACGGCAAACTTACGCGGTTTAAACAGGTGGTCGCCCATGATAATAACCTCTTTGTGGCCCGCATCCATCACACATACGGCCGGGATCTTGCCCCAATCGCGTTTCACAAACTTTTGCTTACCACGAATTTCATTCACGATATTTTTTACAGCAATCTTGGCTGATACTTCGGTGGGGAAACCGGTTTTCGGCACCCCGAAAGGCACTACACAGGCAAAGGGCGCTTTCACTTCAACGGCAAGGCCAACGGCATATACGTTTTTATAGGTAATGTGCTGGTAGCCTTCGTTGCAAACCACAAAGCCTTTTTCGTCAACCAGTTCGGGCGAGTGGAACATGGCTTCCGTTCCGATAAACGGGGGCATAATCATCGCCATTTTGTAAGGAAGTTCAGTGCCGTCTTTCAGGTAAACGATTTCCTTTTCAATGCGATCGATTGAAGCGTTAGTGTACCATTTAATGTTGTACATCTTCATAAACATTTCAAGCATGGTTTGGCCGCCCGTAATGCCGCCAATACCAAAGTGACCGAGGAAAGGCTCCGGTGTGAACCAGGTAAGCGTTACTTTATCGCGGATTTTGCGCTTACGAAGTTCTTTGTCGAGGTTGAAGAGGTATTCGTATGCAGCGCCCATGCAACTGGCACTTTGTGTGGCGCCTACCACCACGGGCCCCGGATTGGCGGTTAGCTCATCCAGTTTTTTAAGGGCCCGCTCACCGTATTTAGGTATCACAATGTTTTCTACATAGCCTTTTTCGGGATGCAGGTTTTCAACAATGTTAAAGTCCATCTGGATGCCGGTGGATATGACCAGGTAATCGTAGGTGAAGGCTCCACTCTGTTTGGTTTCTACGGTATTTTCCTCGGGGTTAACGCGTGTGGCGGCATCCTGAATAAACCGGATTCCTTTTTTCTCCATGATGGGCCTTATCGGGAAGCTGATATCGTTGAGTTTGCGCCTGCCGAAAGGTACCCAGATGAGTGACGGTATAAAGGTAAAGTCCGGATTAGGCGAAATAACCGTTACGGTGGCTTGGTTTTTCAGTTTGCGCTGCAACTCGAGGGCGGCCGTGGCCCCGCCAAAATTGCTGCCCAGCACGATGATGTTTTTAGTTTTCATATGGGTTTGATTTTTACTGTTCATATCGGTTTTTATTCTGGTATGAAGTAACCAACAGAATTTGTCATTTCCGGTAACTGTGGTCACACCGCGACCTGATGTTTATCATTTCAGCGATTGGAAAAGAATGATGTTAATCAGCCGGATTTAATACAAGCCGGTTTTTTGATTGGGATATGATTTCTTCGCGGTTCATCATCATCTTCCGGGTTTTGCCGGTGGCAAACATTTCGGCCTGGTCGCTGTAATGCGGGCTCATTACGTTACCGCTTTGGCCGGTTGGTGAAATGGTAACTCCGTTTTCAATATCTCCAAAATCGGTAACCTTCCGTAAAGCAGGTCCGCCATTAACATTAAAGTAGCCTGAGTTTTCAAGCTCGTAATGCAAATTGTTGATTACTTCGCTGCCGCCATCAACCACAAAGGGCCCGACATTAAAAAACTTATCCAGCGGCTTTACGGCTCCAAGTGCGTGGGCGTGGGCGAGGGTGTGGATCTTACCCCACGTCCATGATTCGGGTTTTTTACCGCAGGTCTTTTTTAGCAAATCGATTGCTTTTATTGCGGCCCGTTCAACAATTTCTTCCCGGCTTTCGGTTTTTTCTTTGGTCGTTACATCGTCCCACCAGGGATTTGAAACTGAGGCAATAAACTGGTGATAGGAGTTTTTCGGAACAGAGGTTTTAAGCAACGAAGCAAGTGCGGTTGGGCCCAGCTCATCCAGCATGGCACCATGTATAATCTGGTCGAGGAGGTTATTGTAGATGGCAGGCGCAATCTTATCAGCCCCGTGTGAGCCGTCCCATTGATTTAATTCGTTAATCAGCGTGTTAAATTCCGGATTGTTTACCGTTGAAAGCACGGAGGCAATTTCTTTAGCCACTTCAGCATGCATGGAGGAGGTAACATCCAGTTGCATGGCGCTGAGTTGTTCCGGTGAAAACTTTTTATCTCCGCTCAATAATTCAACAATACGGCCGGCTCTGCCTTTAGGATAATAGTATCCGGGGTATAGCACACCATCAACGGCCTCGGGCTGGTTGTTGGCCGAGTACACAAATCCCCAGGGAGGATTAACGGCCTGCGGATTTTTTGAGAAATCATAGAAGCCGGTGTATTCATCCTGGCCGCTTTCGCCATTCAAAAAAAGTTTGCTCACCACGTGGTTTGGTCTAATCGGAAGTTTGGCGGCCGCCCACCATGCAATGTTTTTATCGGTATCGGCATACATTACGTTGAGGCCGGGGGCCGAGAAGCGCGATACAGCATCACGGGCTTCTTCAAATGTGGCGGCATGATTCAGTTTCCAGGCGGCCTGAAGCGCGTGATTATCAATTTGCAACAGAAGCCACGAGAGTGCGATCGGTTCGCCCTCTTCGGGTGTATTTTCCACAATGCCGTTAATGATCGGTCCGTGACGGCTTTTCCTCACTTCAAATACAACATCAATTGCACCTTTTACCTTGATTATTTCATCGCGTACTTCCAGGTTCTCCCAGGCACCCGCAAACATCACCTGGTTTTTATTTTCAGGGTTTGATTTTTCGCGGAAGAAATCCACATCGTCATTTTCAAACATGGTCAGTCCGAATCCGCAAAAGCGGTTGTTGCCAAGCAGGCCTACCGGTATGCCGGCCAGATGATGGCCATAAAAACTGAAGCCCGGATACTCCAGGTGTGCTTCGTACCATACGGCCGGCTGCGAAAAGCCAATGTGTGTATCGTTGGCCAGAATTGGATACCCGCTGGCTGACTTTTCGGCCGACACGACCCAGCTGTTGCTCCCCTGCCAAAGGGGTACAGGTATTTTATCAATGGCCTGAAGGATGGATGCGATCAGCTTATCACTTGAATTAGTTTGTGCTGCTCCGTTATAATTTTTGATCTGCACGGCATCGGGTGGCGTTTGAACCGCCAGCATGTTCAGGTGCTTTTCACCCCATTCGGTTCTTATTTTTTCGAGCACCGGGTCGGCATGAAACCCTTCGGCAAAACCAAACGACATAAAACCGACCGCCAGGTAGATATCTTCGGGTGTGAACTCCGTTTTCGGAATATCCATAATGGTGAATTCGATGGGCGTTTTTCCGGTATTGATGTATTGATTGATACCGCGCTGATATGCGTATGCGGCCCGCTGGTAATCGGCTGTATCGGCACTCAGAAATTTTGCCGCGTGTTCTTTGGCAAAATGGTTAAGGCCCAGTGTTCGGAAAAATTTATCCACTGGCAAAAGGTCTTCACCAAGAATTTCAGCCAGCCTTCCGGCTGCAGCACGCCTGAGCATTTCCATCTGGAACAGCCGGTCTTGTGCGTGTACATAACCCAGGGCATAGTAGGCGTCTTCCATGGTTTGCGCATAGATGTGCGGCACACCGTAGGCATCAAACAAAACCTCAACAGGTTGCTGCAATCCAGGCAAGTTTCGTTCGCCCGACAGTTGCGGTTTAAGGCTTTGCAGGTAAACAAACAACGCGATGGCGAGCAGAACAATACATGCCAACAGGCCCAGGAAAATTCGCTTAACTAGTTTCATGTCAACGGTATTATCAGCGGTATAACTACTTTTCAGCCAGCCACACAAAAACAATATTCAGCACAACATACAGTATAATGACAATGCGCGAGCCCCAATAATCAACCCGGGCGCTTGCTTCTTTTTTATCTTTCTCATAGAGGCGAAGGGCAACGGCCGAAATCAGCAGGGTTACAAAAATGCCGAGGAAAGTGATGGTGTGCAGCGTATCCACGAGGGTAAAAGAGGATGATTCCGGCAACAACGAGTCAATGATGTACTTGTTACCCACAGCGGCAAACAAACCGCCCACGGGTAAACCATAGCGGGGCTCCAGTTCAGTAGCCTTCGGTGTGAAGCTGAGCGCGGCAATGAGAAAGGCAATGTACATGCCGATAAAAATTTTCAGGAACAAGCCCCATGCATCCCGTTCAATATCAATTAAAATATTGAATGAAGCATATTCAGAATGCATCATGTCAGAGCGCGGATCGCCAAATACGGTAATGTACTCGTGCGTGTTGGTGTTTACCTTAAAATCGCGGATGCGCCAGCCATCGAGTGTCAGTTCGCGATCGAACGTGCTGCCAAATTCATCGGCAACAAATACCAGTTGGTTTTGATCGTAAATGGAGTTTTCAATATGCACAACCAGCCGTTGCTTATCGAACGGAAAATCGCCCACCTTCCAGTTTTGTTTCATCACGCATTTCATCTTCATCAGTTGCCACATTTTGCCGTCAACCATGTCCATCAGCACCTCAGGTTCTTCAATGGTTTTGGCGTTGGGAATATCAATCTGGTTGGCAAAATCAAACTGCAGGTTATCATAAATCAGCCACAGCCAAAAGCGGATGGTGTACTCTTTTTGCTGAAAATTAATATCGTGAATGCTGATGATGTAGGAGCCTATCTGTACGGTGTCAGGAGGTTTAGAACTGCTGTTATCAGTTTGTGCCTCAGCAAAGGAGGCGACAACAAGTAAAAGCAGAAAGGCACAGTATTTCATGGAGCAGGTAAAAATATCATTTTTCGGAAGTTTCGAAAAGCATTCCTATTTTCACGACTCAAAATACAATTAGTATGTACCCAGGCCTATTACACACCCACACGCTGCTACGTTACTTTATTTTACTTGCACTTATAGCCGTAATTGTTATCTCGTTGAATAAATGGCTTGGCAAAAAGCCATACACGAACTTTGATAATAAGCTATCGCTTTACCTGCTCATCTTTACCCACCTGCAATTGGTGGTAGGCCTTATTCTGTATTTTGTAAGTCCGAATGTAAAGTTTAATGAGTATACAATGAAAGACAGTACCCTGCGGTACTGGTCGGTTGAGCATATATTTCTGATGCTGGTGGCCATTACGTTGATTACCGTAGCACGAATAGGTGTAAAGAAAATTTCGGTGGATACCCTGAAACATAAGCGCCTGTTTATTTTTAACGGGGTTGCACTTTTGCTGATACTCGTTTCCATCTATATGAGCGGAAGGGGCATTTTGCACAAAAATCTGTTTTAGCGGAACAACTCTGGTTTGGGTTACTTACCGGATTATCCGATGTTTGTTAACTTTACTAAGTTAAAAGATAACATTGGATGAGACTCTCGTTTGTATTCGCCAGCCTGTTGGTGTTCACAGCCGCTACGGCCCAGTTTGCTGCTCGGTACGAACTGGTTAAGCTGAACCGCGAAGTAAACACCTTTTACCACGATGCCGCACCCGTTATTTCGCTGGATGGTAAACGACTGTACTTCTTTATTCATAATCACCCGGAGAACAATTACGGTAAGGAGGGGAGTGACGAAATCTGGATGTCAACCCTGAATGAAAAAGGCGAGTGGACGGCTGCCAAACACCTGGGCCCTCCGTTTAACATCCACCGCAGCAATCAGGTGTTTACCTGCCTGCCCGATGGCTCCCTGTTTATAAAAGGAGGACGGGTTAAAGACACAAAGGGATTCTCGCTTGTTAGTCCGGCTGGCGTATTAACTGAAATTGAGGTGCCGGGTTTCCGCGAAATGAACAAAGGAAGGTTTTATGGGGCCAGCATGTCATCGGACGGAAAGCACATCATCATGTTCTTTAGTGAAATGCCAAACAGCCAGCGAAGCAGTTTGTATGTGAGCAACAATGAAGGAGGTAAATGGACAACACCAAAGCGACTGAATATTTCAATACGCGATGATGATGTAGGCCCGTTTATCGGGCCGGATGATAAAACATTGTATTTTTCAAGCGATCGGAACGTGCCCGGTAAAAAAGGCAAGGCCGACATTTACCGCTGCACCCGGCTTGACGACAGTTGGCAAAACTGGTCAGCCCCGGTAAACATGGGTGCACCCATCAACACGGCAGCGGATGAACTTTATTTCTGTATTGACAAACTGGGTAACGTTTTCACCAGTCGCTCCAACAGCACACAGGACGGGGGCAATCTTGATTTGTTTAAACTGGTGCCGCGCGATGTTAAAGTAATCGTGGCGGGAGTGGTTTACAATGAAAAAACACAACAGGTCATCCAGGCAAATGTTGAGCTGAAACCGGCTGAGCATGATGCACTGAAAATGCGCTCAGCAGCTACCGGAAAATTTGAAACACGCATTCCCGAAGTTGACGGTTTTTCAGTTTCTGTTTCTGAGACCGGGTATTTACCAAAAAGTGAATCGTTTACCATTCCTCCGCTCGGTAATGATACGACCATCACCATTGAAATTTATCTTACTCCGATAGCAAAACAGCTGGTGCTGGCCGGTACGGTGTACGATCTAAAAACAAGCAAACCGATACCAGCTGAACTGACCATTTATCCGAAAGCAAGCAGGCGGACCGAAATGAAACCCGGCACACCGGGCGGTAAGTACGAACAGGAAATAAAACAACTTGGCAAGTACATTCTTATTGCAACCGCTGAAGGATACCTGACAGCTACCGACAGCGTGGAGGTCATCAGCGAAGACATTACCCCGGTGATTAAAGACATTGCCCTGCAGCCGATTGAAGTTGGTTTAACCGTGCGGCTCGATCACATCTATTTTGATTTCGACAAAACCACGCTGAAGAAAGAATCGTATGAGGAACTTGCCAAAGTGATCGATTTCTTAAAGCGTAATCCGAGTGTGGAGATTGAAATTGCCGGACACACCGACAGCAAAGGGTCGGATGAATACAATCAAAAACTCTCGCAGGGCCGCACGCAGGCCGTTGTAGATTACCTGGTTAGTCAGGGTGTTAGTGCGCGCAGGCTGGTGGCCATGGGCTATGGCGAATCCAAACCGGTGGACACCAACGAGACCGAAGAAGGCCGTGCCAAAAACCGAAGGGTGGAGTTTACGGTACTGAAGATGTGATAAACCTGCCGATTAAATCACCTCAAATTTCCCTTAAACATATTCATCTCCATGCGCACCCTGCGGCTTACGCCCATGGTGGTGGCACGCACCAGTTTTTCAACGCCATGCCGGTGTTTAATGTGGTCGATGGCCTGGTAAAGGTTAATGGTTTCGGCTGTGTCGTCAAACAGACTTATCTGGTGGTTGCCGTGTACCAACCCGCTTAACCGTACGCCTACCAGGCGGATGAGCATCCTGCGGTGATAGAGTTTGTCGAACAACTCCTGTACCACGCGAAGAATAACATGGTCGGATGACGTGTACGGAACCTGCACCTGTTTGGTTTCCGTATCGAAATTGGCATACCGGATTTTTACCGTAATGCACGAGGTTAGCTTTTTCTGTTCGCGCAGCGTAAAGGCCACTTTTTCCACCATGGCGATGAGGACGGATTTTAACCGCTTCACATCAATGGTGTCTTCCTCAAACGTGCATTCGGTGGAAATGGATTTTTGTTCGCTGTAGGGGACCACGGGGCTGTTGTCAATACCATGCGCTTTGTTCCATAGGGAAATTCCATTTTTACCGAACGCGCTCACCAGGAATTTCAGGGGCATTTCGCGCAGCGTGGCCACGTTGCGCACACCCATATCGTACAGGAAGGAGGCCGTTTGTTTGCCGATCATTGGAATTTTCTCTACCGCCAGCGGGGCGAGAAAATCTTTTTCCGTGCCGGCCGGAATGTGCTTGCTGGCGTTGGGCTTGAATTCACCGGTAGCCACTTTTGAAACGAGTTTATTTACCGACATACCCAGCGAAATGGGCAGGCCGCTTTCCTTTACAATTTTTTTCTGTAACTCCAGCGCCCAGGTAAATGCTCCAAAATATTTATCCATGCCACTGGCATCAATGTAGAATTCATCAATGGATGATTTTTCGAACAGCGGAGCTTCTTCGGCAATCACTTCGGTTACCAGGTGCGAGGCCCGGCTGTACGCTTCCACATCACCGGAGATGACCAGGGCATCGGGGCACAGTTGCAGCGCCAGGTACATGGGCATGGCCGAATGCACGCCAAACTGCCGGGTTTCATAACTGCAGGCAGCCACCACACCCCTGCGGCTTTGTCCGCCAATGATCAGCGGCTTGCCAACCAGTTTCGGATTGCGCTGGCGTTCTACGGCTACGAAAAAAGCATCCAGGTCGAGGTGAATAATGTTGCGGTCCATGTCGCTATATTAAACTAAATAAATTAGTAAATAAATATTGTTTAACTAAAATATTTAGTATTACTTTGAACGTGCCGTTAATCAGCAAAAACCTGAAGTTTTTAAGAGGCCGGCAGGGGCTTACGCAAAAGCAACTGGCCGAAAAACTGAAACTCAACCAGCCGGTAATTGGTGCCTATGAAGAGGGGCGGGCGCTGCCCCCGCTGCCTGCGTTGCAAAAACTGGCTACGCTTTTTCAGGTGAGCCTGGATGATCTGGCCAACACCGACCTGAGTAAACCGGGACACTTGTTTAAACAGGCGTCATCCTCCAAAGAAGTTCTGGCCATTACCGTTGATCGCACCGGCCGGGAAAATGTAGAGTTGGTTTCACAAAAGGCGGCTGCCGGGTACCTGAACGGTTACCAGGATCCGGAATACATCAGCGAGCTGCCTAAAATTCAGTTACCGGTCCTTCCGCAGAACCGCACGGTTCGCGCCTTCGAAATCAAAGGCGACTCCATGTTGCCGGTTCCTTCCGGCAGCATTGTGTTTGGCGAGTACATCGAAAAAATTGCACAGGTAAAAAACGGTAAAGCCTATGTGCTGGTAACACAGGGCGAGGGAATTGTTTTTAAACGGGTTTTTTTTCTGGATAACCAGCCGGATAAGTTATTGCTCGTATCCGATAACAAAACATATCAGCCTTACTTTATTGCTCTGAGTGATGTACGCGAGGTATGGCTGGCACGCGGGTGTTATGCTTCACTTGCCGATTAGCTCTTAAGTTATCGTCATGCTGTCCATCCGGATGATGTGCCGACTGGCAGTAAACGGATCATCGTTGTAAAAACCCGAAAGAATCCGATGGGCGATCTGCTCGATGATTAGCTCCTGATCGGTTTTTCCTTCTTTGCCACGCCAGTAAATCCGGTTGGGGTGCCGCTTCATGTCTTCCACGTAAGCTTTGGCCCGGTTAAACTGTTCATCGGTATAGGTAATCGTGAAACAGGTGCGTACGTTTTGTGTTTCCATAGCGGTTTAGCGTTTACAATTGAAGTGCCAGTAAAAAACGTTGAAATATTAATTAAAAATATAAACCCGGTGCAACGGGTTGCCCGCTGGCGGGCATTGATGTTCGCAGTTGGGACGGCTCAAGTAAACCAAGTAATTTTATTGGCTTAATCGTAATCTATGGAAATCATTAATCCGTACATAAGCCGCTATGCCGAAGAGCACACTTCGCCTGAAAATCCGTTGTTAAAAAAAATCAATCGTGATACACATGCGCAGGTATTAATGCCCCGCATGCTTTCGGGTCATTTACAGGGCAGGTTGCTTGCAATGATTAGTCACATGGTTAAGCCAAAAGCTATTTTGGAAGTGGGTACTTATACAGGCTATTCGGCCATTTGCCTGGCCGAAGGATTGAGGGAAGGAGGTACGTTGGTTACGATTGACAATAACGAGGAATTGGAAGAACGAGTGCGAAGCTATTTCAGGCAGGCCGGACTTGAACAAATAATTGATTACCGGATTGGTAACGCTCTGGAAATAATCCCCACGCTGGCGGGCCCGTTTGATTTGGTTTTTATTGATGCCGATAAAGAAAATTACATACGCTATTACGATTTGGTTGTCAATATCGTACCTTTGGGAGGTTATATTCTGGCTGACAACGTGTTGTGGAGCGGCAAGGTGCTTGATACCAAACCCGACAAAGACACTAAGGCCATCCAGGATTTTAACCGGAAGATTCAGAACGATGAGCGGGTGGAGAATGTGTTGCTTCCGGTGCGCGATGGAATAATGATTGTTAGGAAGATTAAGTCGTAATACGGCTACCAATTTTTTTTTGGCTGATTATTTTTTAAACGCATGATCCGATTAACAGCCTTTTTTAGTTTGCTTGTACCTGTTTTTTCAACAGCCCAAAGTCCGCAGGTGCCGCACAAAATGCAAGTGGCCGGCATTACACTCAGCATCCGTGATGATGCCCGGAGGGAAATCCAGAAAGATGTGGATGCCCTTACCCAATACCCAAAGTACTTTGACATAAAAGTTGATCGGGCAAAAACTTACTTCCCGATCATCGAACAGATTTTTAAAGAAGAGCGCGTGCCCGATGACTTTAAATACCTGGTGCTGCAGGAAAGTGCCCTGATTGCCGATGCCGTTTCGGTTAGCAATGCGGTGGGTTTTTGGCAATTCAAAGATTTTACAGCCATTGAAATGGGCCTGCGGGTTGATAACGAAGTGGATGAACGCATGAATATTGTTTCTTCAACCCGTGCGGCTGCCCAGTACTTAAAAAAGAATAACTATTATTTTAATAACTGGCTATACGCTCTGCAAGCTTACCAAATGGGAGCCGGTGCTGTACAGCGTGCCTATACCGATTATGAGAGCGGGGCCAAACACATGGAGATTACGAGCAACACGTATTGGTACATAAAAAAATTTCTGGCCCATAAAGTAGCCTTCGAAGGTTCGGTAATCGGTACGCCTGAAGTAAAACTGCTCACCTTTACCAACCATAGAAGAAAAACCCTGGGCGATATTGCCCGCGAAGTTGACATTAGCGAAGAAAAGCTGTCAGAATACAATAAATGGGTCAGGAAGACTCACATTCCAGACGACCGCAGGTATGCAGTTATGATTCCGGTAGAGGATAAGGAGAAAACGGTTTATGCGGCTGTAACCAAAAACAACGAGGCTGTACAGCAACCGCTACCAGGAACATCCAGGAAAATTGAGGCGCGCTCGGGTCATGCAGCCGCTAATGATGTAAAGGTTATAAACGGCATTCCGGCCATCAGGGCCGAAACCGGAGAAAATGCTGCGGCCGTAGCCAAGCGGGCTGGTATTGGGTTATCGGCTTTTCTTAAGTTTAATGATCTTTCCATCAGCGATCCGTTGGTTGCCGGCACGTATTACTATACCCGGAAGAAAAAAAATCAAGGGGCGGTACCCCAACACCTTGCTCGTGCAGGTGAAACCCTCTGGTCAATCAGCCAGCAGTATGGTGTACAACTCAGACGGGTGAGAAAATTTAATCCCGGGGCGAGTCAAAACAGGTTGGCCGAAGGCATGGTAGTTAACCTTACTTCCAACCCCATCCCAGGTCAAACGGCCATTGTAGTGCCGGTAGTTGAATTGAATACAGAAGAAACTTTTGGCTGGGTCACGGAATCAAAAGATAGAGTCGAAGTTTCTGTTGTGGAGAATTTAGCGGAAAATCAAGAGGCACCCGTTTTGAAGGAACCTGACCAGCTAACGGTAGATGATGGCGCGGTAACGCCACCGTTGCCACATCAGCACGTAGTTGCAGCCGGTGAAACGCTGTACGGAATTGCCAAAAAATACACGATAGGAGTTATGGATTTGGCGAAATGGAATAACCTGAACCTGGAGCAGGGAATTAAACCCGGGCAGGTGTTGAGCATCCGTAAGCCCGAAGAAAATGCTCCTTCGTCTGAAGGATTTATTATTTATGAAGTAAAATCAACTGACACGTTGTACAGCGTGGCCCGCCAGCACGGTGTAACTATTAAGCAACTCATGGATTGGAATGGTAAAACCGATTTTACTCTTTCGGCCGGTGAGAAACTTAAAATTCAGCGCCAGCAGCGGTAAATTTTACGAATATTCCCCGAATATTACTTAAGTGGTTGTTTTTGTTTTTGCTGCAGTATCAATTTGAGTAAAAAGGAATAATTTTGAGCTCCTTATTTAAAGGGTATTTAAGTTTCTTTTAGCATGTATACGCAAACGGTTACAAAGTCTGTGGATCTGGTGATGTTAGTAGATGACAACGAAACCGATAATTTTATCAGCAAGCGAATTATTGAAATAACGCAATTCTCCAAACGGGTAGAGGTAAAAAATTCGGGTAAAGCTGCGCTTGAATACATTAAAGAAAATGAGAAAAATCCGGAAAATATTCCTTCACTAATTTTTCTTGACATCAATATGCCCATTGTGGATGGGTTTGTTTTTTTATATGAGTTTGAAAAATTCAGCGAGTTGGTGCGCAATAAGTGCAAGGTAATTATTCTCTCAAGTTCGGATAACAAGCGGGATATCGATAAGATTATCAATAACAACCACGTGATAAAGTTCATTACCAAACCCCTTACCGAAGTTTCGCTCGAAGAAATTAAGTTAAACAATATTTAAACCCTCTTTTCTTTTTGCCTGATTTGAGGTTATTTTCAAAAAAAAAATAACCTCATGAAAATTAAAAATATCGCCTGCCTTTGGCTGATTGTTTTGTTGGGCACTGGCCTTAGCCGGGCACAGATTATTAAGCCCGACACCACCTCCAACTGGAAAAAGAAATTTATTTCAGGTTTAAATCTTAACCAGGCATCCTTCTCATCGAACTGGAAAGGAGGCGGGGTAAATTCCATTGGCTTAAATGCATTAGTTAACTACAAAGCCAACTACCGTAAAAACAAAACCTCGTGGGATAACGAACTGGACTTTCTTTATGGTTTTGTAAATAACGAAGGGCAGGGGTTTCGGAAAACCATTGATCGCATATTTTTAGACAGTAAGTTTGGACACTCAATCAGCAGGAAACTGGATTTGTATACTTCCCTTAACTTCCTAAGCCAGTTTGCACCTGGCTATCGCTATGCTGAGGATAATTCGGCCAGTCTAATTTCTGATTTTTTAGCACCGGCATTTATTACCTCTTCGTGGGGCGCTGAGTATCATCCGGTGGATTTCTTTAAAGTACGGATTTCGCCCTTCTCACCACGGATTACCGTTCTGCAGGATAATAACGGAAGATTTGATGCGGTAAGTACGACCAGCCCATACGGAGTAACAGTGGGCGAAAACACCCGAACAGAGTGGCTGGCCTTTCAGTTAATAGCCGACTTTAATAAAGAGATTGTCAAAAATATCAATTTAAAATGGCGGTATATGGCCTTTGCAAACTACGAAACCCTGGAAGCAAAGACAATCGATCACCGGCTTGACCTGAACCTGACTGCTAAAGTGAACAGGTTTATAAATGTAAACTTTGGTGTTATTGCCTTGTATGATTTTGACCAGGATGACGGACTTCAGTTAAGCCAGTTGTTTAACATCGGCTTCCTGTATTCCTTCCAGAATTTCGAAGAAAAGAAATAGTGGTCAGAACTGCATTTGCTTTTTAAAGTAGGTACGTTCGGCTTTCTCGCATAATGGAATGAATTTCTGGTAGAACTCTTTCCAGTCGGGTTGGTTGGTCAACCGGCATTCCGAAGGTTCCATTTCGCTGAAGGATTCATACTCAATTTCCAGGATTAATGTATAAGCAGGCCCGGAAACATCGGTAAGCAGCCGGGCATGAACATTTGGATCGCGTTGATGAACCCGTTGCAGGTACTCTTTCCACATTGGGATAGCTTCTTTGCTTGCTCCAAATTTCAAAGTGAGAACATTGCGTTCAACGTACATGGCGTTGCGGGTTGGTGGCGCCTGGGCCGCGACCTGCACTATGGCATAACCGGCAACTAAAATAGTAAGGAATGATTTCATATCCCATCCGGTTTAGGATATGAAGTTACAGCTCTTTCAGAAATCCGTCTCCAGGCCAAGCCGGTTTTTCAGTTCTTTTAAATGAGGGTTCTTTTTTTCGAGGTATTCAAATTTTTCCCGGTTGGTATACAGAATACCCTGCTCCTCAACGTTGCGCATCTCACCTGCTACCTGAATGTTCTGGTTACCAAGTTGCGTACGCAAATAGGTAACCAGGTCGCTGCGCAGGTTGTTCAGTAAAGTTTCCTGCACCGGATGATGGAGGGGTACAGTTACCTGCGCTCCGGTTATTTCAATTGGCTGGGTAAGCAAATGAAATTCTGCCTGGTATAACTTTTTAGTTTCAGCAAAGCGCATCCATGCGGCTTTTAGTTGATCGGCAGTAAATTCCTTGTTTTCGGTTTTTGATTCTGCCTGCAATGGTTTTTTTTCAGCCGATGCATCGCCATTACCCAATGCAGAATGAATGGTTGTGAGTTTGATGGTTTTGGAGGGTCGGTTGCCGGCCGGACCGTTTGCTTTTTTAATTGCAGGTTGCTGCGGGGGCGGTGTGGCAGCAGGTTCGCTGGGTTTGCTTTCCGAAACAGACTCCTCAATTACAGGGTGTGGGGCGTTAGTACTTTTTTTTTTGGGCTTTCGCCCGATTCGAGTGTACTTAAATCTAAAATGGACTGTACGTGAGCCATTTTCATCAGGGCCAGTTCAACCGACAGCCGCTGGTTTTTGCTCATCTTATAATTAATGTCGCATTGGCTGGCAATACTTAGCCACGACAACAGCAACGAGGGAGAAGTTTCTTTAGCCTGTTTAATGTACTTGTTCTTAACACTTTCAGGTACTTCCATCAGTTGTACGGTGCGGGCATCCTGTGCGACCAGCAGGTTTCTGAAGTGCTCGCTTAAACCGACAATAAAATTTTGGCCGTCAAACCCGTGGCGGAGAATTTCATCGAAGATGAGCAGGGAGGTACTGTGGTTCTGGCTTAACAGGCCGTCAACAACCTTAAAATAGTAGTCGTAATCAAGAATGTGCAGGTTGTTGATAACATCGCTGAAGGTAATGCCCTTGCCCGAAGAATACGTCACCATCAAATCAAAAATGGAGAGTGCATCGCGTAAGGCGCCATCGGCTTTCTGGGCAATCAGGTGCAGGGCTTCTTCTTCAGCCGGAATGGCTTCCCGGTCGGCCACTTTTTTCAGGTGGCGGGCAATGTCGGCAATCTGGATCCGGTTGAAGTCAAAGATCTGGCACCGCGACAGGATGGTGGGGATGACTTTGTGCTTTTCGGTAGTTGCCAGGATAAAAATAGCATGCGAAGGAGGCTCTTCCAGTGTTTTTAAAAAAGCATTGAAAGCCTGGTTGGAGAGCATGTGCACCTCATCAATGATATACACTTTGTATTTGCCGAACTGCGGAGGGTAGCGCACTTGGTCTATCAGGTTACGAATGTCTTCCACCGAGTTATTGGAAGCAGCATCCAGTTCGAAAATATTGAGTGAATTGAGCTCGGTTTTTTCTTCAAAGCCGTTAATGAGGCGAGCCACAATGCGGGCGCAGGTGGTTTTACCAACCCCGCGCGGGCCGCAGAACAGCAAGGCCTGGGCAAGTTTGTTCGAGTCGATGGCGTTTTTGAGTGTGGTGGTGATGTGCTCCTGACCCACCACCTCGTCAAAACCGGTGGGCCGGTATTTACGTGCCGATACCACAAAATTATCCATGCGGTGGCAAGATAGAACGCGGCCGACAATTATCCATACATAATCTGCATCCGGGTGTGAACCTTTTTCGGTCTATATTTGTAACAGATCTGCAATTGCAATAAGCCAATTGCCTGACGTTGTTTGAATTACTGGGGCCGACCGGTTTTGACAGGCTGTGTGAAGCCGGATGCAGCATGCAGGCTCATGGGGTGAGAGCCTTAACAGATAACTCCAAACCATACGTGGCGAGAATACTTACGCCATGGCTGCTTAATCTGACGGTACGTTAGGTTAGCTTATGGCGCGTCAGACGCGCCAGGCCATCATCGCTCAGCGCTTTTGTTTTGCAGGTGCTGGTATAGCGGTGTCGTTCAGCAAAACCGCTCCGTGCGATGTCGCTAAGCACGGCTAAGACAAGCGGCTACGGAGTAGCTCAGGTGGTTGCCTGCCTTGCCACTCCCGACAAGTAAAGGTAACTAAGCATGTAGAACGTTCGGGGTCATCTTCTCTGGACCAGGGTTCGATTCCCTGCGGCTCCACTTTTTTATTTCCTGGATTTGCTCACCTCCACACTTGCCCGTTTGCACTTGCCGCCAATCGGTGGGTTAACTTTCGAGATCTTTAGCGAGACCTCGGTTACGGAGGGCAGTTGTTGAAAAATGGTATCAATGATTTTGCCGGCAATGCTTTCCAGCAGGTGTGAGGGTTTTTCCATTTCGTCCTTAACAATCCTGAAGAGGGTTTCGTAATTCACGGCTTGACTAAGATCATCGGTTTGGGCGGCTTTGGCTAAATCCGTCTCAACGGAGATATCCACTTCAAACCAGTTGCCCGATTCACGCTCGTGCGGGTAAACGCCATGAAAGGCATGAAACTCCAACCCTTCAAGCGCAATGCGTCCGGTCATTCGATTTCGTCAAAGAAAGAAGTGATTTTTTTGGTGCCCCGTGCTTCAACCACCACGGTTTGCTCCAACACCAATTCCGGTTCGGGTGCTGGCAGTACGGATTCTTTTACAGGAAATACAGGAGTTTCCGCTTTCGGGGGTGTGTAATCTGCTTGCTTGTTGGGGTAAACTACTTTATGCAGTTCTTTTGTAGCCGTAGCGATATGCAGGTCGGCATCAAAATCTTTATTGCTGTTGCGGATGCGCTCGGCCCGCTCGATGGTATCCTGCGATATGCGTTTCAGTTCATGCAACAGGTCATCGCGGGTATTTTCCAGTTTCTTGTAGTTTTCGGCCAGGGCCTTCAGGCGCATTTCCATTTCGGCCAAACGCTGGCGCGAAAGAAGTTCGGCTTCATCGGTAAGGTCTTTGGCTTTTGTTTTAGCCTCGTTGAGTACCGCATCGGCTTTAAGTTGCGTTTCGCGCAACAACAGTTCGGCCGCCTGGCGTGATTGTTCAATCAGATGGGAGCCGGTGTCTTCTGCTGTTTTCAGGGTTTTGAACAGCGAAGTTTCTACTTCGCGCAGTTTGGCCACTTCTTTTTCGGAGGCTTCCAGTTTTATGCGAAGTTCTTTGGCTTCATCCATCAGGCGTTCCCACTCCTGCGAAAGAGTAAGCAGGAATGCATTTACTTCATCTTTATTGTATCCCCGAAAGTTTATTTCGAAGGACTTCTGGCGGATTTCAAGCGGTGTAATTTTCATAACCGTGTTGTTTAGTTTAAAAAATCAGGCGCGAAAAAAAATCAGGTCAACGCGCATCGTCAAGTATAGCAATATCCCAAACGGAAATTGTTCTGTCGTCACTGGCGCTGAGCAGGCAGTTGTTGTGGTTTGTCCACAGCACCCGGTTTACTGAAGTGCCGTGCCCTGCGTGGCGCCCTTTATCAACCACTTTGAGCAACCGCATCTCGGTTGCATCCCACACTTTAATCGACTTATCCAGGCTACAAGTTACAAAATGTTTTAGATCCGGGCTAAAATCGAGGTGATTAATTGCATACAGGTGGGCCACCACTTCACCGGCCAGGGTGTAACCGTCTTTCATTCCCCAAGCCTTCAGGCGGGCATCGCGCGAGCCGCTGAGCAGGTAACTCCGGCCGGGCATGTACCGAACCGTGAAAATTGAGTTGGTGTGGGCAGGTATTTCGTATTTCAGGGTTAGTGAGTTGAGATCAAATATGCGAATGTGGCAATCACTGTAACCCACAGCCAGTTCGTTGCTGGTTGTGTTCACGGCAATAGCGCGGACGTTTTTTTCTGAAAGTTTTATTTTATCAAGCACCGAGAGGTTTATTAAATCAACTACAAACAAGGTTCCATCACCGGTTCCGGCAAACAACCGGTTGCCGGCCGTTTGCAGATCAAATATGGGCGTATTGTTCAGTTTTAACGATCCGGCTTCTCTTTTATTCTGCCAGTCGAGCAGGTGGATGCCCTCATAATTCTGGCCGGCAATCAACAATCCGGAAGGCTGATGAAAATGCAGGGCATACACGGAGTTTGGCAGTTGTGCTATTAATGTGCCTTCGTCCGGATTCTCCAGGCTCCACTGCACTACCATGCCGTCACCACCCGCACTAAAGAAAATAGAGTTAACAGCAGCGGGTTGGAGCGTATACACGCTGTCGCGGTGGCCGGTGAAGGTGTGCAACTTTTTTACGGTAACAGCCATAAGGAAGTACGGAAGGTAAACGGTATTTTTTGCATCTTGAATGCGCAAAGTTGGGGGAAGCCATGCCAATTACCAAAACAGAAATTTCAGCAGATCGTGCCTGGGGTGTTTGGAAAATCGCAGAAGATGAAATAACGCTTGTTGAACTGGGCGGTGGGTTGGAATCCATCCCGGAGAACATCAGGCATCCCAACAAACGACTTGAGTTTATTGCCGGTCGAGTGTTGGTGAAACAGCTGATGGAAAAAGTTAGCCTTCCCTTTAGTGGCTTAGCCAAAGATACATTTGGAAAGCCGTTGTTAAAAAACTGTTCCTGGCAGGTATCGCTTACCCATTCATTTCCATTAGTTGCAGCTTTGCTGGATGAAAACAGTTCACCGGGTATTGATCTGGAGCAGGTTAATCCGAAATTGCTGCGCATGGCCCCCCGGATTTTTCACATCACTGAACTGCGCGATGCCGGAACCGATGTAATCAAGCACACCGTATACTGGTGTGGCAAAGAGACGCTAATGAAGATTTATGGCAGGCGCGATGTAGTATTTGCCGAAAACCTGTTGATAGAGCCCTTTAACTTGCACCATGAAGGCCATTTGCATGGCAGGATTATTGTTAACAATACGGAGACCCGTGTTACTTTGCAGTACTACCTGCTGGATAATTTTGTGTTGGTGATGAATACCTGAGATATGAACTACATTAAGTTATTATTTGTGGTACTATCGGTTTCTGTTCAGGCACAGGTTGTGGCTGATTTCAGTTTGCCTAATGCAGTTGATGGTAAAACGGTTAACCTACGGGATTACCACCAATATGCCGGGGTTGTAGTAATTTTCGTAAGTTACGACTGCCCGTTCGACAAGTACTATTTGGATCGGATTTTGAAAATTGCCGACACCTATAAAACGACTTTTCCGGTGTTGCTTATCAATGCAAATTCGGATGAAGTAGAGTCCGGAGCGGTGCTTAAAAATTACCTGGTTCAACAACAGGTAACTATACCGTACCTGCTGGATAAACAACAAATTGAACTGCGAACATTTAATGCACACAAAACCCCCGAGTGTTTTGTATTGAAAAATACCGGGCAAAAGTTTACAGTAGTGTACCGCGGGGCTATAGACGACAGTCCCCAGTCGGCCGCTGATGTGCGGGAAGCGTACCTTACCGATGCCATTGAAAAGGTACTGGCGGGGCAACGTATTGAAGTTGCCGAACACCGCCCACCCGGCTGCAGCATCCGGTAGTGGTTAGTTTTCTTTAGCTTTTTGGATAGCCTCCAGCATCTGCTGCTTTACTTTGGTTACCCGCTCTTTTTCCGATTCGAGGTACTCGCGCAGGTCTTCACCGGTGTATTCTTCCGGCCGGAAATCGTTCATCCATTGCATCATGGCCTTTCCGGCCGAATCCAGTTGGAGGATTTTCTGCTCCAGTTCTTTTTTCTTTTCAGGAACAAGGCCGGCACTTTTTTCAACTGTTTCTTTCAGTTCGCGCTTTAGCTTCATGATGTCGTCCATGCGGGGCATTACTTCATCATGAATATCCATAACCTGGTTATAGAGTACCTTGTTTGGGTCGTCTGTAACCGGCTCGCTGGCCTGTTTATCTTTGTTTTTACCACAGGAAACAAGCCCAATAATCAGCAGGAGTGCAAACGTTTTTTTCATAGTTGTTGAACGTATTCAGGCATTAAAGGTAGCTTGATGGGAGCACCGAATCAAATCGCCTAACGGGCATTTGGCTGAAAAAAAGTTTTATTCAACCATTGCACGGCAAAACAAATTCATCTTTATTAGAGCATTATTTGAATAGAAGTATGTTCAACAACACGTGGTTTTATTTTTATTATTTCTTTTTTCAGCCCTTTACCGGGATTGAGCGAAGAGTAATTTGTTGTTGACAAAACGATAAAAACAAAGCGCAGAAAGTCCCGGAAAACCTCCGGGACTTTTTGTTTTTAAACACCCCCTCCTGCCTCCTCCTTAAAGGGAGGTTAGGTGGTTAAATGAAGAAGTGATGGTCAAAAGAAAGAAGATACGGGTTGCAATCCAGGGAATAGCCACCAGTTTTCATGAAGTGGCTGCGAAGGCCTATTTCGGAAATGCCATTGAAACGGTGGAGTGCCTTACGTTTCATGAATTATGCAAAGTGCTAAGTCAGGGAAAAGTTGATTATGCGGTAATGGCCATCGAAAATTCCATTGCCGGCAGCATTTTACCAAACTACTTCCTGCTGCAGCAGCATCACTTCAGCATTGTTGGCGAACTGTACCTGCCCATCCACCTGCACCTGATGGCTTTGCCCGGAGTGAAAATGGATGAAATTGAAGTTATTGAATCACACCCGATGGCCATCCGCCAATGCTCGGAGTTTTTGCAAAACCTGAACGGTGTTGACATCCGCGAAAGCGATGACACCGCCTTTTCGGCCCGAAGGGTAAAAGAAAAAAAGTTGAGGAACACGGCTGCTATTGCCAATGAACAGGCTGCCAAAAAATTCGGGTTGCAGATTCTTGAGAAACGTATCGAAACACATAAAAAGAATTTCACACGGTTTCTGATGCTCACCAGGCGCATGAATGGCAAGGCTGAAAGCAACAAGGCTTCGCTGTGCTTTGAAGTAGCCAACGAGGTAGGCAGCCTGGCTGATGCGCTACTGGTATTTAAATCGCACCGGATTAACCTCACCAAAATCCAGTCGATACCCATTATCGGTAAGCCAAGCGAATACTCCATTCATGTAGATGTGGAGTGGGCCAGGCGTAAGCAGTATGATGACGCCATGAAGGAAGTAATGCGGCAGGTGAAAAACCTGAACATTCTGGGTGAGTACAAAAAAGCAAAAATTGAATACAACTGATATGATCATAGAGCCATCAAAACGGGTTGAAGGTGTTGAAGAATATTACTTCAGCAGGAAGCTTGCCGAAGTACGTAAACTCGATACGCCTGAGTACCCGGTAATTAATTTAGGTATTGGCAGCCCGGATTTACCACCAGCGCCAGCCGTGATCGAAACGCTGATGGTTTCGGCCATGCAGGCGGGTCATCATGGTTACCAGAGTTACCGCGGAGTGGCTGCACTGCGCAACGCCATAGCTTCTTTTTCCGAACGTGTTTATGGCACTGTACTCAATGCCGAAACTATGATCCTTCCGCTGATGGGCTCGAAGGAAGGCATCATGCACATCAGCATGGCTTTTTTAAATGAGGGCGATGAGGTACTGGTGCCCGACCCGGGATATCCTACTTACGCAGCTGCGGCCCGGCTTGCCGGTGCAACGGTTCGTACCTATGACCTTTCGGAAGAAAATGACTGGCGGGTTGATATTCAATCGCTGCGAAAGCAGGATCTGTCCAACGTAAAAATTATGTGGCTCAATTCTCCGCACATGCCAACCGGGGCGACAGCCTCGGTTAACGAATTGAAAGAACTGGTAACGTTGGCACGTGAACATCAGTTTTTATTGGTGAACGATAATCCGTACAGTCTTATTCTAAACGACACACCCATCAGCCTCCTTTCTGTTGATGGCGCCCTGGAGGTTGCCCTCGAACTTAACTCGCTCAGCAAATCGCACAACATGGCAGGCTGGCGCGTGGGTTGGGTGGCCGGCCGCAAAGAATACATTGATGCTATTCTCCGGTTTAAAAGCAACATGGACTCCGGAATGTTCCTTGCCGTTCAGCATGCTGCTGCCGAAGCCTTGCGATCAGCAGGTGAATGGACGAAGTCGCTCAACACCATTTACAGAAAACGAAGACAAGTTGTTTATGAGCTGTTGAACGAGCTTCGGTGCACATACACTTTAACCCAGGCCGGATTATTTGTTTGGGCCAAAGCTCCTGACGATGTGCCGGCTGTTGAGCAATGGCTGGATGAAATCCTGTATGAAGCACATGTGTTTATTACACCCGGTTTTGTGTTTGGCAAAAATGGCGGCCGCTATATCCGAGTTTCTTTGTGCAACCCGGAAGAACAGATTCAGGAAGCTGTAAAACGGATCAGTGCAATGAAAATAGTAAAGCAAAAACAAGTTAGTGCAGCATGAGAAGGAAAGCAACCATAGTTGGACTGGGCTTGATTGGCGGATCCATTGCTATCGATCTGCGCAAGTCAGGATTGTACGATGAAGTTACCGGAGTTGACCTGAATGCCGATCATGCCCTACAGGCACTTCAATTGAAGCTGGTTGATAAAATCGAGCATGAAGGAAAAGCGTTATCAACTGCGGATTTGATAGTACTGGCCATACCCGTAAATGGCATCCATGCAATTTTACCGGCTGTTCTGGATATGATTAAGGACAACGCGGTAGTGGTTGATACCGGCTCAACCAAATCACTGATATGTAAATCGGTAAGCAATCACCCGAAACGAAATCGTTTTGTGGCAAGCCATCCGATTGCAGGAACAGAAAATTCGGGCCCGACTGCAGCCTTCGGGGGGCTGTTCAGAAGTAAAACGAATATCATCTGTGAAGCGGAGAAATCAGCAGACGAGGCCCTGCAAACGGCACTTCGTCTTTTTAATGAACTGGGCATGAAGACCATTTTTATGCAGCCCGATGAACACGACCGCCATGTGGCGTATGTGTCGCACCTCTCGCACGTGAGTTCTTTTTTACTCGGGCAAACCGTGCTGGATATCGAGAAGGATGAAAAGAACATTGCCGTACTGGCGGGCAGCGGGTTTGCCTCTACCGTGCGGTTGGCCAAAAGTTCGCCCGATATGTGGGCGCCCATCTTCGAACAGAATATGGAGTACCTGAGCCAGGCCCTGCAGGAGTACATCATTCACCTGCAGCGGTTTCAATATCATTTACTGAAGCGCAACACCAATGAACTTCATCATACACTGCGCGAAGCCAACCATATCCGGAGAATACTGGATGGCATAGAGACAAAAACTTTATCAATAGAAAAACAAGACGTATGAAAAAAGATATACAACCTGAATCGCTGACCAAGTGGTTTCCGAATACACATAACAGTAAACCCCTGCTCATCTCCGGCCCGTGCAGTGCCGAAACCGAATCACAAATGTTGAATACGGCCCGGCAGCTGGCGGCCACGGGTAAAGTAAATGTACTTCGTGCGGGCATCTGGAAGCCGCGCACCCGGCCCGGGCAGTTTGAAGGTGCCGGTACCGAAGGACTCGGCTGGCTGGTGCGTGCGAAGATTGAAACCGGGTTACCCGTAGCCACCGAAGTAGCTAATGCTCAGCACGTGGAGTTATGTTTGAAACACGGTGTGGATATACTGTGGGTAGGTGCAAGGACTACGGTAAACCCGTTTTCGGTACAGGAAATTGCCGATGCACTGCAAGGTGTAGATATACCCGTGTTGGTGAAAAACCCGGTCAACCCCGACATTGAGTTGTGGATAGGTGCGCTGGAACGACTGAACAAGGCTGGCATCACCAAACTGGCAGCCATCCACCGCGGATTTTCTTCATTTGAGAAAGGGCCCTTCCGCAATGCACCCATGTGGGATCTGGCCATCGATCTGAAAACGCGTGTACCCGAACTTGCCATTTTTTGCGACCCCAGCCACATCTGCGGAACGAGAGAACTCATTCCCTTCGTTGCGCAAAAAGCGCTCGACCTCGATATGGCCGGGCTGATGGTAGAAAGCCACATCCATCCCGATGCCGCGTGGAGCGATGCCAAACAGCAGGTAACACCGGCCGCGCTTGCCAAACTGATTGACGGATTAATTGTGCGTAAACCTTCGGTTGACAGCGGTTCTTTCAAAGACACGCTGACGCAGTTGCGCGAACAGATCGATCAGTTGGATGACGAGATTATGCAGAAACTTTCCGCCCGGATGAAGATCTCGGAAAAGATTGGTGTGTATAAAAAAGAAAACAACGTAACCATTTTGCAGGTTAACCGGTGGGAGGAGATCATCCATACCCGCATTGCGCTGGGGCTGGCCATGGGACTGTCGGAAGATTTTACCCGCGACATGCTGAAGCTGGTGCACCATGAATCCATACACGTGCAGGAGAAGGTGATGAACGCGGTGAATCAGCGGGTGGGATGAGGTTGTTGTACAAAGAGGTTTGTGTTCAAATTTTATCATTTTTGCGGTGTGAGGTTGCTTAGCTTTTTTATTGTATTGTTGACAGCATTTTCTCAGGAGCCCGATAAATCCTATTTACTCGGCCGTTTCAACCCGGAAACTGATGCCCGCTTTGTAAAGCCGGCTGATGAGCACACGGCAGGGGCTGCCCGCAGCCAGTACTTGCGTAAAGAAACCTATGAGGCGTTTGTAAAAATGGCTGAAGCTGCTGCAACGGATGGAGTTAGGCTCGTGATCATTTCAGCTACGCGGAATTTTGAAACGCAAAAAAGCATCTGGGAACGCAAGTGGCAGGCCGAGGCTACCATTGCCAATGAAGCTGACAGGGCCAAAAAGATTTTACTGTACTCCTCCATGCCAGGCACCTCGCGCCACCACTGGGGCACCGATATGGATCTGAATGATTTGAATAACGACTACTTTGAATCAGGTGAGGGATTGAAAATTTACCAATGGCTCACTGCCCACGCCCATGAGTTTGGATTTTGCCAACCCTATACTTCAAAAGATAAAGGCCGTACCGGTTATGAAGAAGAAAAGTGGCACTGGTCATATACACCGTTATCCGTTCCGTTGCTGGAGGCGTATAAAAAAACAGTTTCGCTGAAAGACATCAGTGGTTTTAAGGGCAGCGAAACAGCCGTGCAACTGGATGTTATTAAAAATTATGTTGACGGGGTGGCGTGTAAGTAGTGACTCAATTCCTGTGAATTGCTATTCACTTTTCTTCAGGTGAATCGTCTGGGTGGGATAAGCAAACTCAATTCTTTCTTTCTCAAAAATCTCGTATATCTTGAAATTTACATCCTGCACAATATCCATGTACTGTTTGTAATCGGAGCTTTGTACAAAAAACACCACTTCAAAATTTAAACTGAAATCGCCATAGGTGGCGAAATGCACCCGGTCGGGTGTGGTTAAAGGTTCATTGATGATAATTTGGGTTATCATATCCGGAATCTTCTTCAGTTTTTCCAGGGGCGTTCCGTACACCACACCAATATTGAAAATGGCCCGCCTTTGCTCCATGCGCCTGAAGTTGTGCAGGCGTGAACTGGTGAGGTTACTGTTCGAGATAATGATCTGTTCGCCCGAAATACTTTTAATCCGGGTAGTTTTAATGCCGATGTACTCCACCGTGCCGCGCTTGTCATCCACTACGATAAAATCACCCACCTCAAACGGCCGGTCGAAAAAAATCACGAAATAGTTAAATAAATCGCCCAGGATGTTTTGAGCAGCCAGGGCAATAGCAATACCGCCAATACCCAGCCCGGTGATGATGGCTGTTACATTGTACCCGAAGTTATCGAACAGAAAGACTAGCCCCAGTACCCACACAGCAACATTGATAACCACCATGATGCCCGTGATTTGCTTCAGTTTGGTTTCACCGTTCTCCTGCTTCAATACATAGGCCTCCAGTAATTTTCGTATCGCGCTGAGAATTATCCGGATAACGAAGTAAACAATAACTACGGTTGTGGCTTTAGAAACGATGGAAGAAACCTTAGCCGACAGGGTGAGGTAGTGAATACCCCAGTAAATGATTAAGAAGTTCAGAATGGGTAATCCAAAGCGTTCAACGCCCAATACTACATAATCATCAAAGCGGGTATCAGTTTTGGCTGCCCACGCTTTCAACCGGTTCAACAGTGTCTTCCGGAACAACCTCAACAAAGCGATACCGCCCAGAATAATGCCCAATGCAATGGCATAGTCTTGCACGGTGTTATTGAAATAAATGTTATCCAGGATGTCTTTCATAGATCAATCATAAATCGGGTTAAAGTTAATTATAACAGGTTGCTGCGTATAAAATTCACAAAGATTTCTTCGGCCCTGCTTCGTTTCTCACAATTAATTCTCGAAATTTCTTTTTCCAAATTCATTTACCTTATGAAAAACTTTCCGTGGAAAAAAGTTGTACTTGTTGTTCTAGTCATAGGTGTTTTTGTTGCCGGCTTTTTTTATTTCAAGCCAGGCGCAGCCACACGCGAACCGGTAACGTACATCAATCCTGCCTTTGCTGAATACATCTCCACCTATTCAGCAGGTTTGCTCAGTTCAGGTACACCGCTTCGTATCGGATTTACGCAGGATGTTGCTGATTCAGCATGGGTAGGGAAGGAAACCTCGGCTAAGCTGATGGAGTTTAGTCCTGCAGTAAAAGGAAAAACTACATGGCTCGACAGGCGTACGCTTGAGTTTAAACCGGAAGGCCGTTGGCTTTCGGGGCAACGCTACGAAGTAAAGTTGTTCCTCTCAAAACTTGTTCAGGTGCCCACCGATCTGAAAACCTTTGCGTGGTCGTTCCAAACCATTGCGCAGAACTTTGAACTGACTGTTGATAATGTTAAGCCTTATGTAAAAACCGAATTAACCCGCCAGAAAATTGAAGGTTCGTTAACAACATCAGATTTTGCAGATGCAGAAATGGTTGAACGCAGTCTGCAGGCTTCGCAGGATGGAAAGAAACTTAACATTACCTGGGCTCACGCAGGCGAAGGTCGACAGCACAACTTTATTGTTGAAGAGGTAGAGCGCAAAGAAGCTGGCAGCAAAGTTATGCTATCGGTTAATGGTAAGGAGCTGGGCATAAGCCGTACCGATGAGCAGGAAATTGAAATTCCATCGCTAAGCGATTTCAAAGTGATGAATGTGCGGGTTGATCAGGCTTCAGGTCAGCACGTGGTTGTTCAGTTTTCCGATCCGTTAAATGAAAAGCAAAACCTTGCGGGATTAATCAGCCTCACGGGATTAAGCAGTCTTGAATTTCAGATTCAGGATAACCTGCTTAGGATTTACCCTCCCGTTAGGCAAACCGGCAGCAGCACACTCACCATTGAGGCCGGTGTTCGCAATGTGCTCAACTATAAAATGAAAGAGCCGGCTACAGCCGAAGTCATGTTTGAGGAACTTAATCCTGCTGTTCGCTTTGTTGGCAAGGGCACAATACTTCCGGGTACTGACGGTCTGGTGCTTCCTTTCGAAGCGGTTAATCTGAAAATGGTGGATGTGCAGATTGTTAAAATTTTTGAAAGCAACATCGTGCAATTCTTCCAGGTAAACGACATGGAGGGTTATTCGGAATTGCGGAGGGTGGGCAAGCGCCTGCTGAAGCAGCCGATCTCGCTCGAAAATTCAGGCGTTGTCGATCTGGGTCGCTGGAACCGCTTTACCCTTGATCTTTCAACCTTGATTACACCCGAACCGGGCGCTATTTACCAGGTACATCTGGGTTTTAAAAAGGCTTATTCTGTTTACCACTGTGGCGGTGAAGAGCAAGCACCGGATAATCCGTTTGAAGCCGATGAGGAGGAAGATGATGAGAAGGAGTTCAGCTACTGGGATTCGTACGAGGAATATTATTACGGAGAGGATTACGATTGGCAGGAGCGCAACAACCCATGTCATTCATCCTATTACAATGGCGAGAAAAACATCAGGCGCAACGTGCTGGCAAGCGACTTGGGTTTAATAGCCAAACGCGGAGGTGATGGAAGTACCGTAATTTTTGTTACCGATATCAAAACCACAAAGCCCATCGCAGGTGTAACGCTTGATCTGTACAACTACCAGCAACAGGTTATCGGCAGTGCATCGACAGGCTCAGACGGCAAGGCAGTTATTCAAGCTAAAGAAAATCCGTTTGTGTTGGTGGCGAAAAACGGTTCGCAACGCGGCTACCTGAAACTAGCTGATGGCGAATCGCTATCGCTCAGCAATTTCGATGTGAGCGGTGAGCGCATCAGTAAAGGGCTGAAGGGTATGCTTTATGGTGAGCGGGGTGTGTGGCGCCCGGGCGATTCGTTATTCCTTACGTTTTTGCTCGAAGATAAACTGAAACTTATACCATCTACCCACCCGGTTGTTTTTGAACTTCAGAATCCGCAAGGCCAGGTAGTGCAACGCCTGGTACGGTCAGCAGGAGAAAACGGTTTTTACAAATTTGCCACCGTTACCGAACCGGATGCACCAACAGGCACTTATACCGCACGCGTAAAAGTTGGCGGTACGGAATTTACCCAGCCGGTTAAGATTGAGATGGTTAAGCCCAACCGGCTGAAAATTAACCTGGATTTTGGGGTAGATAAGATTACAGCAAACAACAACAACCTGAGTGGGAAGTTGAATGTAAAATGGCTGCATGGCGCCCCAGGCAAAAACCTGCGGGCTGAGTTTGAAGTAATGCTCATGCGCGGTGAAACAAAATTCCAGCGATATCCGGATTATACCTTTGAAGATCCCTCGCTGGAGTTTTACAGCGAAGCACAACCGGTGTTTGACGGCTATACCGATGCTGAAGGAAATGCCACTGTTAATACAACTCTTGAAGCCAGCGAATATGCACCCGGGGTGTTGAACGCGGTGTTCCGCGGCAAAGCGTTTGAGGAAAGCGGCAATTTTTCTACCGACCGGTTTAGTATTCCATTTTATCCGTACACTTCTTTTACCGGCATCCGGTTGCCGGCAGGCGATAAGGCGCGAGGCATGTTGTTAACCGATACTACCCATCGTGTTGATGTGGTGACCGTTGATGCGGATGGTAACCCGGTATCGCGCGAGAAGGTGGAAGTTACCTTGTACAAATTAACCTGGAGCTGGTGGTGGGATAACACCGAAGCCAGTGCCGTGTACCGCACTTTTTCGCAGGCACAGGAACTGAGCAGCAGCATTATTCAAACACGTAACGGAAAAGGCGAATGGAAATTTAAAGTAAAGTACCCGGACTGGGGCCGTTACCTGGTGCGTGCATACGACCATGAGTCAGGCCATAGTACCGCCAAAGTAGTTTATATCGATTGGCCCGGTTGGGCTGGCCGCGCCCGTGGCGGCACCGATGCGGCTACCATGTTGTCGTTTTCATCGGATAAGCCGGGTTACGCCATTGGTGAAAAAGCAAGTATCGTAATACCCGGCAGTGCACCCGGCCGTGCACTGGTAAGCATTGAAAACGGAAGCCGTGTGATTGAAAGTTACTGGGTGGAGACCAAGCAGGGTGATACGCCATTTTCGTTTACCGTTACCCGCGACATGACCCCGAATGTTTTTGTACATGTTACGCTGGTACAGCCCCACAATCAAACGGTTAATGATTTACCTATTCGGTTATATGGAGTAATACCTGTTTCGGTAGAAGATCCACAAACACACCTTGAACCGGTTATCGAGATGCCCGATGTGCTGGAACCGGGGCAGGAAGTAGTTATCCGGGTTTCAGAAAAGAGCAAACGTAAAATGACCTACACCCTTGCCATGGTGGATGAAGGCTTACTTGACCTGACCCGATTTAAAACACCCGATCCGTGGAAACGATTTTACGCCCGCGAAGCCTTGGGCGTAAAAACATGGGATTTGTACGATCAGGTTATCGGCTCATTTGGCGGAAAAATCGAGCGACTGCTGGCCATTGGCGGTGATACGGAACTGATGGCCAAAGAAGATGACGCCAAAACAAACCGGTTTAAAGCGGTAGTAAAATTTTTCGGGCCGTTTACCTTATCGGGAGGAAGAAATGAACACCGCTTTACCATGCCCAATTACATTGGTTCGGTTAAGACCATGGTGGTAGCCGGTTATGAAGGCGCTTATGGTTCGGCTGAGAAAGCCACGCCCGTACGCAAACCGCTGATGGTGCTGGCTACACTGCCGCGGGTGCTGGGCCCAGAAGAAAAACTGAAACTCCCGGTAACTCTGTTTACCATGGCGAAAGACATCCGCAATGTGAAAGTAGAAGTAAAAACCAGTGGACCTCTGCAGGTTAAGCAATCATCACAAAATGTTGCCATGACTGGCTCAGACATGACCATTGATTTTGATTTGGAAGTGAAGAGCATGCTGGGTGGGGCGAAGGTAGAAGTAACAGCAACTTCCGGTAATTACACGTCAAAAGATGTGATAAACATCCAGGTTAGAAATCCCAATCCTCCGGTAACAAAAGTTCAGGAGGCTATTGTTGAAGCCGGCAAAACATGGACAGTTAATGCCACACTGGTTGGCATGGCGGGTACTAACTCGGCTACACTGGAAGTTTCAACGCTTCCACCAATAAACCTTGGCCAGCGGATGAAATACCTGCTTCAATATCCGTACGGGTGCATCGAGCAGACTACGTCAACGGTGTTTCCTCAATTGTATCTGGATCAGATAAAGTCACTGACGGATGGCGAACGCGCAGTTATTCAATCGAATATTAAAGCAGGCATTGAAAGGCTAAAATCCTTTCAGCAGCGCGATGGCGGCTTTGCGTACTGGCCCGGTGCCGAAGATACAGACAGTTGGTCAACCACCTATGCCGGGCATTTCCTGGTGGAGGCTGAACAAAAAGGCTACTTTGTTCCGGGGGATTTGATTAAACGCTGGAAAAAATTCCAGCGTAACCGTGCACAGGCCTGGCGTAAGAGTCAGGAAGCCTACAGCAGCGAACTCATTCAGGCGTATCGCCTATACGCATTGGCTGTAGCCGGTGATCCGGAATTGGGTGCGATGAACCGGCTGCGCGAACAAAGCAATCTGCCGGTAACGGCTGCCTGGATGCTGGCAGCTGCCTATGCTCGTGCCGGCCAGCCTGAAGCGGCAAAGAAATTAATTGAGAATATGCCCACTACAGTTAAACCCTACCAGGAAATGGCCTATTCGTATGGTTCTGATTTACGCGATAAAGCCATCATCCTGGAAACAATGGTGTTGCTGAATGAACGGGCCAAGGCATTTGATCTCTTGAAAGATATTTCCACTTCACTCAGTAATGCCTCATACTGGATGAGTACGCAAACCGTTGCGTGGTGCCTAAAGTCGGTTGGCGCATTTGCCTCGGCTGAAAAGCGTGGTGAACTGAAGTTTCAGTACAACTATATTGGAAAAGAGGTCACTGCTTCAACTGATTTGCCTGTGTCGCAGGTTTCACTTCCGGTTGATGGCGTTTCATCACCGGCTTTGAAAATTTCCAATAGAAGTAACGGTGTGCTGTTCGTTCGGTTGATTAATGAGGGTACTCCGACACGGGGCGATGAACAGGAGGAATTGAGCAACCTCGGTCTCAGCGTTAGCTATTTGGATATGAATGGTAACGCCATCGATCCAACCCGCCTTGTGCAGGGCACTGAGTTTATGGCATCGGTTACTGTAAGCAACACCGGTACACGGGGCGCTTATAAAAACTTGGCGCTAACGCAGATTTTCCCTTCCGGGTGGGAAATCAACAACCTGCGGCTGGATGAGGCTACCGCGCGTGCCGGTGGCGATATACCAACCTACCAGGACATCCGCGATGACCGTGTTTATACGCACTTCGATTTAGGTGGTGCTCAACGTAAGACATTCCGCGTGTTGCTCACCGCAAGTTATACCGGTACCTACTATCTGCCGGCTGTAAGCTGCGAGGCCATGTACGATCGCTCTGTGTATGCCCGAAGAAAAGGACAGGTGGTTGAGGTGGTTAAACCTGAAGTGCAATGAAATTGCTTCGTTCATTGTGGCTGGGCTGGACCCTCATAATTCTCTCACAGGATGTGTCAGGGCAAATCAATGACCAGAAGGAGGTTTTATGGTTATTCCATAAAAAATTCGAGTGGTTAAAGAATCATCAGTTTGATTCGTTGCGCTGGATGCTGGATGATAACCTGATGTATATTCACTCGAACGGCTGGGTTGAAACCAAAGCCGATGTGATTGACGATTTAAAAACCGGTAAGCTGGTATATCGTAAAGTGGATATTATGGAGGCATCGGTGCGTTTGTATGAGAACACGGCCATTGTTACCGGCAAGGGTGCTTTTGCAGGAGTGAACAGCGGAGCGGAATTCAGTTTAAATCTTTTGTTTACGGAAGTGTACATTAAAAAGGGAGGCCGGTGGCTGCTTGCTTCGCGCCATGCCAACCGGCTGCCTTAAGTGATGAAGAGGCCAATAAAAAGTGCGGGTATAGTTGTAGCGGCAATCGGATTTTTTGCCTGGTATTATTTTGCGTTGCCCGAGCCGCTCTTTACAAGGCCTTACTCAACCGTGCTGGAAGATGAACAAGGCGAATTGCTTTCGGCCGCCATCGCCCACGATGGCCAGTGGCGGTTTCCACAACTCGACACAGTACCGGAAAAATTTAAGGAAGCCCTTATTCTTTTTGAAGACAAGCGCTTTTACCGTCATCCCGGTATCGATGTATTGTCGTTGGCAAGGGCTGTTAAACAAAATATTCAAGCAGGGGATATTGTAAGCGGAGGAAGCACTATTACCATGCAGGTTGTTCGGTTGTGGCGCAACCAACCCCGGACCTATTTTGAAAAATTGTTTGAAATCATTTTGGCCACCCGACTGGAGTGGCGCTATTCAAAGGATGAAATTCTTTCTCTCTATGCTTCGCATGCTCCGTTTGGAGGTAATGTGGTTGGACTTGAAGCCGCCTGCTGGCGGTACTTTCATCGTCAGCCGGATGAGCTTTCGTGGGGCGAGGCTGCCTTGCTGGCGGTACTGCCAAATTCGCCATCATTAATTCATCCCGGTAAAAACAGAAACGCACTGCTTGCCAAGCGAAACCGGCTGCTGGAGCGGTTGCATAAGGCCGGTAAACTGGATGAAGTTGAACTGGATTTGGCGAAGGCTGAAGACCTGCCGGAGCAACCAGTGCCCCTGCCACGCCTGGCCACTCATCTGCTTGACCGATCCATTCGCGAAGGATTGGAACAGAGGAAGGTCAGGTCAACGCTGCGACATGCATTACAAGTGCGGGCGGAGCAAATTGTTCGTGATCATTCCATACGATTGTCCGGCAACCTGATTTACAATGCGGCAGTTATCGTAGCTGAAGTTGAAACAGGCAAGGTACTGGCGTATGTGGGCAATACCGGTTTAACGGGCGATGATCACGGTCAGCATGTTGATATTATTTCCGCCAGGCGCAGTACGGGCAGTATTTTAAAGCCAGTGCTATACGCGGCTATGCTTGATGAAGGAAAGTTGCTTCCGAAAACATTGCTTCCGGATGTGCCCACCATTATCAACGGCTTTGCACCTAAAAATTTTTCAAAAGATTATGATGGTGTCGTGCCTGCCGATGAAGCATTAATACGGTCGCTTAATGTACCTGCTGTACATATGCTGCAGGAGTATCGATATGAAAAATTGTATGCTTTGCTCAAACAAATGGGTATTGGTACTCTTACTGCTTTGCCTGATCATTACGGGCTTTCACTTATACTGGGAGGTGCAGAAGGTACCTTGTGGGACATTACATCTGTATATGCTTCCATGGCCCGGGTATTGAATCGGTTTTCATTACATAATGATGAACGATATGCAACGACCGATTATCATTCATTAACTTATCTGCAATCTCCCACCGGCCAACAACTGCTTCAGGCTCAGGAAAACCCAATCATTCATGCAGCCGCATTATTTCAAACCTTCACTGCACTAACCGAAGTGAACCGGCCGGGTGAAGAAACGGGTTGGAAGAATTTTTCCGGTTCGCGGAAGATTGCCTGGAAAACCGGAACCAGTTTTGGCTTTCGCGATGGCTGGGCCGTGGGTGTCACACCCGAATATGTAGTTGGCGTTTGGACAGGCAATGCCGATGGCGAAGGCCGGCCGGGTTTAACCGGCAGCGAAGCAGCTGCACCTATACTATTTGATATTTTTTCGATACTGCCGGCCACAACCTGGTTCAATCAGCCTTATTCCGAAATGGAACAGGTTTCTGTTTGCGCAAAAAGCGGTATGCGCAGCACCATACTTTGTGAAAGAACCGATACAATATGGGTAGCAGAGGCCGGGCTAACCTCAAAGCCCTGCTCTTTTCATCAGATTGCTCATTTAAGCAAAGATGGGCGGTATCGGGTGCATGCCAGCTGCGAGCCGCTGGATAACCTCATGTCAATGCCGTGGTTCGTACTGCCCCCGGTACAGGAGCACTATTACAAAACCAAAAACATGTCGTACAAGCCCCTGCCTCCCTTTAGGAAAGATTGTACTGCTACGGCTTCAGTTGCGTCCATGGAGTTGGTATACCCTAAAGAAAATACTCGAATTTTCATCCCTCGTGAGCTGAATGGCAGTTGCGGACGGTCAGTTTTTGAACTGGCCCACCGAAATCCGGCAAGTAGGGTTTACTGGCATTTAAATGGCACTTTCATTGGAATAACGCAAAACCGGCATCAAATGGCCTTAAATCCGGGGCCCGGAAAACACGTGCTGGTATTGATTGATCAGGCCGGAGAGCCTCTGGAACGGCATTTTGAGGTACTCTCCAATTGATAAATATCTGATATGTAAGGTTTTAGTTGATATTTATTAATTCAAAAGTCAACTCCGACCTACATTTGCCCTCGTAAATAAAGTTTTGTGCTATGAAGACTCTCAGGAACATCATTTTAGGAGCGATTCTATTGTCGGTTTGCATCCCCGAACATGCCCAAAGCAACGATTTTCAAGGGCACCATTATGTGGTAATTGGGGCCTTTGCCATCAAGAAAAACGCGGTGCGTTTTACTTCCAGAGCGACAACCGGTAACCTGCAGGCAAAATTTGAGTTGAACCCTAACCGGCAGTTGTACTATGTATATGTACTCACCACCGATGATCGCCAGCAAGCGATTGACCTGGCCCTGCGCCTGCGTAGTGAATCGCCTTACAACGATACCTGGGTTTTTAAGGGGCTGTTAGGCGAAGAGCAAATTATGGCTACCCGTGGCGTGGATATAAACCCAGCCACGTTAGATAAGGTCGAAGAAGTTTTAATAGGCGATCAGCCAGTTCCGGCTGAGGAGAAAAATGCACCTTCACGGCAGGTTACCTTTGAGGAGGTATCACCGACTGATCAGCAAACTACAACCCTTTCAACCGCTGAAGATCTGTCGGGTAAAAACTTTTTGTTTAAAGTTTTTCGTGCCGATACAAAAGAAGCTATTGAGGGGGATATTAATGTTATTGATAGTGAACGTTCGAAAAAAGTGGGTTCCTATGCAGCAAACCGGCAGGTTAGAATAACTAATCCCAATAATAAATCCGGTAACCTTAGTTTGATTACTGAAGTATTCGGATACCGAAAAATCCAGCGGGAGATTAATTTTAATAACCCGGAGGCAGCGGATATTGCAACCGACCAGGATAATACCGTGGTTATTCCCTTTGAACTGGTACGCTTGCAAAAAGGTGATATCGCGGTGATGTATAATGTTTACTTTTTTAAAGATGCTGCGGTTATGCGTCCGGAATCGCGATGGGAAGTGAACAGTTTACTGGACATGCTGAACGAAAATCCGAAGTATAAGATCAAAATTCACGGACATACCAACGGCAACGCCCCCGGAAAAATTATTTCGATAGATGAAAAATCCGATAACTTCTTTGCACTTACAAACACCCGGGATGGTTTTGGTTCTGCCAAAAAACTTTCAGAAGAACGTGCGGAAGTGATTAAATCATACCTGATTGCCAATGGAGTTGATCCTAAACGGATGCAGGTAAAAGCATGGGGCGGAAAAAAACCCGTGGTCGATAAGTTGCACAGCCTTGCCGAGAATAATGTGCGTGTTGAAATTGAAATCCTGGAAAATTAAGATAAGCCGATTGAATCCGGAAAATTATTCAATAATCCCGGTTTCAATGTTGCCGCTGATTTCGCGGGTGATGGCGTCAAGTTGTTCACCGCATGTCCGGAGGTGACTGATAATTGTTTGGGTATCGTTTTCAAGTCGCTGGTCAAGTAAAGTAATCAGCCCCAGAATACTTGAAACGGGTGCGCGTAGCTTATGCGCGTTGAAGTAAGCATACTCAATCAGTTTCTGATTTTGTAATACAAGCTGACGGGTCCGCTCTGCAATTCTGTCTTCCAGTGTTTTATTCAGCTCGGTAAGTTCTTTGTTTAGCGATGCAACTGCCTTAGCTTGAATTTCCAGTTCGTTTTTTTGCTGTTCAATCTCGGCTGATTTCTCCTTTAGCATCTGGTTTACACTCAGAATTTTTCTGCGTTGCCGTAAAAGAACCCAGCTTAATAGTATTGCCAGTATCAACACTCCCGCAATGGCCGCAATTACTACCTGCTGGGTACGAAGGCGGTTTTCTTTAAGTAGATTACTTGCGCGCAACTGCTGATTCTCACGTTCGCGGTTTTCTGTTTCGTAGGCAAGCTGAAGGCGTGCCATTTGTTCAGACTTTACCAGGTTGAAGACACTGTCTTTCATTTTATTATGTTGGTAGAGGTATTTTAATGCCTGCTGATAATTACCACGGGCTGAGTCGAGTCGGGCATGTTTCAATAAATTGGTAACCATTAAATCGGGCACCCGTATCTGACGTGCCAGTTGGTGCGCCTCATTTAAATATGCTTCGGCCTTTGGGTATTGCTTAAGTTCAATATAAACATCCGCAATATCTAAATACATCTGGGTAAGTAAGCGGGTTTCGCCCAGTCTGCGATAGAGTTCTTCGGCTTGCTTAAAATATGCGATTGCTCCGTTGTGATCTTTTTCATGCAATGCGGAAACGGCAAAACCCCAGTATGTATAGGCAACAGTTCGCTGATCATTGTTTTTTGTGGCATGAATAAGCGATTGCTGAAAATACTTTTTAGCTTCGTTAAACCTTCCGGTTTGATTATAAAGTTCCCCTATGTTGTATAACGTAATGGCCCGGGTAAGTGTATCTTTCTTTTTTAACTGGATTGAACGGAGCAGAAAGTCCAGAGCTTTATTGTATTCACCCATGCGTTTATATACCTCGCCCAGGTTGTTGTATGTTTGTCCTAAACCAATACTGTCATCAAGTGATTGGTATTGGCGTGCTGCCTGCAGGTAATAATTTTGGGCCAGGTCGTATACCCCCTCATACCAGAACGAGTTACCGATAACGGTTAATGAACGTGCATAGCCTTTCAGATAATTGATTTGTTGTGCTGTTTCCGAACTGTGTAAAGCAATTTTCCGTGAAGCGGATGGGTTAATTTTCATGTATTCATTGGCCAGTTTATTAAGTTCAATTACATAGGCCGAGTCGCGCTTGCGTGTGTTAAATCGGGCAAGGCTGTCGGGCAATTGTATTTGGCCGGCAACAGAAAAACTTATAGTCAACAGGATAAACCCGTTATACAACGTTTTTTTGAACATCTACTACTTTTTTCTTATTGGTTAGAAATGGCCGCAAGCACATCATGCTGGGTAATGATGTGAACCTGTTGTTTTTCATCTCGGATCAGTACGGCTTTATTATCCTTATTTAGTAAAGATGAAAGAACATCCAATGTACTGTCGGGGGCAACAAACAACATGGGTTTGTCCATTACTTCACCAACCGATTTATTTTTTAGTTGAGGGTCTTCCATCATTTTTTCGAGCAGGCCGGCCGAACTAACACTGCCGATGAAGTTATCGTTTTCGGTTACGGGTATCTGGTCAATGCCCTCACGGCTCATCAGCAGAATGGCTTCGCTGACTTGGGCGTTTTTAGTTACCGTAACTAAGCTGGTGCGGCCGTTGCGAGATTGAATCAGGTGGCGTGCAGTTGTGGCATAGGGAGTTTCGGCAAAGCCGTGATCCTTCATCCACTGGTCGTTATACACTTTGGCCAGGTAGCGCGTACCGTGATCAGGAAGAAGAATTACAACAACATCATCTTTTTTAACATGTTGCCGTGCATATTCCAACGCTCCATGAACGGCCGAGCCGCTCGACCACCCCACAAACAGCCCTTCTTCGCGGGCCAGTTTGCGCGTCATTAAGGCACCGTCCTTATCCGTAACTTTAATGAACAGGTCAATTACATCAAAATCAACATTCTTCGGGAGAATGTCCTCGCCAAACCCTTCTGTCAGGTAAGGATAAATTTCTTTTTCATCGAAGATGCCCGTCTCTTTATATTTTTTAAAAACGGAGCCGTAGGTATCAATTCCAACAGCGATTAAATTCTTATTCTGTTCTTTTAAATACCGGGCTGTTCCACACATCGAGCCCCCGGTGCCCACCGTTGCAACGTAGTGCGTGATTCTGCCATCAGTCTGTTTCCAGATTTCAGGTCCTGTGGTTTCATAATGTGCTTTTGCGTTGCTGGGGTTGTCGTATTGATTCGGGTAAATCGAATTCGGAATCTCCTTGTTCAACTTGCGGGCCACCGAATAATACGAGCGCGGGTCGTCAGGCTCCACATTGGTGGGGCAAACAACTACCTCTGCGCCAACGGCACGCAGGATATTAATTTTTTCCTGCGACTGCTTATCGGCCATGGTGAAAATACACTTATACCCTTTAGCGATGGCCGTTAGTGCCAAGCCCATACCCGTGTTGCCCGAAGTACCTTCAATGATGGTGCCACCGGGTTTAAGTATGCCGGCTTTTTCCGCATCCTCAATCATCTTCAGGGCCATCCGGTCCTTGGTGGAGTTTCCGGGGTTGAAATACTCAATTTTGGCCAGGTAGGTTCCCGGCAGGCCTTTAAAAACTTTATTTAAGCGGATTATTGGCGTGTTGCCAATGGTTTCGATGATGGATGAATAAACTTGCATGGGGGCACAAATGTACAAAAAACAGGGTCGTAGTCGGGGTATTAATTTCTGTTGAAATTTGTGGCATTTAGGGGTTACATTGTTGTATTTAGGTTTATTTTAGAAGGGTCTACCCGTTTAGCGTAATCCACTAAGAAGCATTACTTTTATGGGTTTAAAGCAATAGTTGGTTAAACTTTATTAAATGCACTTATGATTCGGATTTTTACTGTTTGGTGTTTCCTCATAACCACCGTTTTAGTGGCTAACGCCCAGGCCACATTTACCTCCATAGCCAGTGGCGATTGGAACGGTGGCCTCACAGTATGGTCGGTAGTGGGTATTGACGGGGATAATGTGCCCGATGCCGATGATGAGGTAATTATTGCCACCGGGCATACTATAAACGTTAATGTTAATGCGGCCTGTAACACATTAACGCTAAACGGTACAGCCAATCTTTTCTTTAATACAAATAATCGCACCCTGGATGTAAATGGCCTGATGACCATGAATGGCAACAGCCAGGTTACCGGCAATAACAACAACCGTGTATTAAATCTCAACAATAATTTTAACATACCGGCTGGGCAAACAGGATCCATTGGCGGAGTGCGGGTTAATCAAACCTCACCCCGAACCTTTACAGTTAGTGGAACATTTATTCCGACCAGTGCAACAGGCACTAAAACAATTGGTGATGTAATCCTAAACTCATCGGCCTTTTGGTCAGCCACTTCAAATGAAACCTATACTACCAATAACTTTACTGTTTTTAATGGAGCTAATGTTGATGGTAGCACCACGGCTTCAATTGTTGTTAACGGTAATTTACTGGTGCAACCTTCAACACCCGGTTTACGCTTTACACTCGGTCGCATTAATTTCAGGGTAAATGGTACTACAACTGTTATTGCCAACGGTTATTTAGAATTTACAAACTCCAATGCCGGCACCAAGCGGTTTGAAAATACAATAACGGTTAATTTAGGGGGTACCTGGGACAATACAGTAGGTGAGGACCCGGTTATTAACTGCAGCATCGTAAACAACGGTGTTTGGCCCGTTCCTACCGGAGGTAACGGCCGGTACGATGTTACTGCTGGCGGAAGTTATACGTATTCAGGCAATGCAGAGATTGGAATAACGCGTTTGCGGTTACAAAACGCCAGCACCGTTACCAATATCGGCACCTTGCGCTTAACACGGGCCGGGGGTCAGAACCTTAGTGTTGAAAGCGGCTCAACTTTTATTAACGGCAATGGAACATCGGGTTATCTGATTATGACCGGTGACGGTGCTGTGGTAGATGTGGTAGGAGCCCTGAGTAGTGTAGATTTCTCGGCCCCGAACAACATTGTTGAATATTCGGGTGCGGTTAACCAGACGATTTACGCAACCACCTACCACCATATAAACGCGTTAAACGGAAGCACCAAAACCATAAACGGAACCACAACTGTTAATGGGAACTTTACTATTAACAGTACCACCCTGGTTGATGTTACCGGAGGTAATGATCTTATCGGAACCGGTAACCTGGTGATGTCGGGCACCAGCCGGATACGGATTTCATCGGCTGGCACAGTGCCGGCATTAACGGGAACTTCACATTCACTTGCCCCCAGCACAATTATTGAATTTAATCGGGGTGGAGCACAAACAGCAGCCTCTAGTGCGATTTATCCCTATCAGAATCTTCATATTACCGGAGCGGGCGGGTCGGCTGTAAACATGTCGGCCGTAACCAATATAACCGGCAACCTGGTTATGACTAATCAGGGAACAATTAACAGCAATGCAGTGCTTACAATTGGCGGAACCTGGAACTATACATCCAGCGGTACATCGGTACTGGCCAATGATGTAACCACTTCAAATTTCATTTTTGCTAACGGGGGCCTAAATTACAGTAGCAGAACGATCACCATTAATGGTAATGATGGCACATGGACTTTTAACGGAGGTGGAGGTGTTTTTACAACCAACACTACCAGCCGGGTACGGTTTACTACCGGTACCAATCAGCAAATTACCGGAACATCAGCTACTACTTTTTCGAATTTAGAGATCGATAACCTGAATGGCGTTACGCTGAATGGAGTTAATGCAACGGTATCTACCGATTTGCTTTTTACCAATGGGAATATCTACACCGGAACCAACGTGCTTATCATGGCTTCGGCTACGGCTACCGTTACACCAACCAACGGATTTGTAGAGGGCAATTTGCGAAAGCCGGTTATTGCCGGTTCTCCCACAGTAACGTTTGAAGTAGGCACCGGTACGGATTATGCTCCCGTGAGTATTTCGTTTAATACGGTTAGTGTGGCTGGTAATTTCACGGTATCATCAACCGCTGATGATCACCCGGATATAAACGGGTCGAACATCGAACCCAACCGCAGTGTTAACCGGTACTGGACGGTTACGAACAATGCCACTACATTTGTTAACCTGAGCGCTGTCTTCAATTTTGTCGCTTCCGACCTGGATGGGTTAGCTGATTTCTCAAATTTCAGTGTGCGCAGATATGACGGAATAAACTGGTTTACCAGCACAGTAGGAACCCGTACAGCAACTTCTACCCAGATTACCGGAGAAGCTGCGGCCAGTTTGCCAAGCGGATCATCCCGATTTTATCAGATAGGTGAGTTAATCAATACCTCAGGTACGTTTAACCGGCTTACAGGAACCCAGAACTGGAGTAATCCGGCAACCTGGATACAAAACCGCACCGGTAATATTCAGTTTACTGCCGGAAGTACTGCAGTTACCGGAACCGGTACATTATTTACTACCGAACTGGCTGTAGGCGATGTGCTGATGCTGCAAACCAGTCCGGGTACGGTTCGCGGAACCGTACAATCCATAACCGATAATGAGAACCTGGTGCTTACAGCCAATGCTTCGGCAACAGCTACAGGAGGCTATGGCAGGCAATATGTGCCAAACACGATTAATGATGCCGTGACAATCGGTAACTCAAACATCACTCCGGATGCGGCCACCACTATTAACTTGGACATGAATGCTACCGTCAATTCGCTGGACATTAATACAACATCCAGTGCGCGCACTACAGCACAGGTATTGACTCACCTCGGCACCAATTCGCTAACGGTACAAACCAATGTACGGGTTAACCAGCCGGGGGGCGCAGGCACCACAACTGATGTGTGGAACCTGAATGCAGGCACCGCTACCACAGGCGGCAATGTACAGATAGGTTCAGGAGTTAATAATGCCAACCTGTTGGCGCGTGTTAATATAACCACTGGTACGTTAAATGTAGGTTCAAACCTGGTATTCAACACATCCAACAATGCCAATCGTGAATTAACTGCCGTGCTGGATATGACCGGGGGTAACGGACGGGTGAATTTAACCGGTCAGCTTTCTTTTACAAATAACAGGGGTTTGCTATTAGCGGGTACATCTGGCAGTGTGTTTAACTATAGTAGAACAGCCTCAGAACAGTTATTGGGTTTTCCTACAAGCAACCAGCCTGCTAATCCGTTTGTTTATCATAATCTCTACTTTAATAACACTAGTGTAAATGGAGTTTTTATTGGCACATCTATTACAACAACAAATGTTACCGGTGACCTAAGAATTCAAAGTGGTACATCGAGACAAGGGAATGCGTCAATAACTGGGAATGGAACCAGAACTTTCCAAATTGCCCCTGGTGCTTCTTTGAGACTCATCGGCAATCAAGGATTTGCAACTGGCTTTGGTACTTTTGATCTTGGTACTACTTTACCATTTGGTACAGTACAACATCAAAATTCAACTGCTCAAACTATTGCTAATCATGATTATGGTAATTTGATTGTCAGTGCCAATCAAACATTCAGTATCCCTAATGTAACCATTAATGTTGCTGGCAACCTAATCTTAGGTAGCGGTTCAAATAGCCCCGTTCTCCAAAGTGCGGCTGGCGGTGCCTCGGGCCTTACCGTGGCCGGTAATTTAACCATCAATAGCGGGGCACGCCTTAGGGCTGATAATAATGGAACCATTGCAACAATTACGGTTGGAGGTAACTGGGTAAATAACTCAACGGCCGGGGCTAGCAACGGCTTTGATGAAGGTACCGGCACCGTGGTATTTAACAGCCCGGCATCAAACACCTTGCAAACTATTGGCGGGACCACGGCTGAAACCTTTTACAACCTTACGCTGAATACCAGCGCTGCAACCGATGTAGTTCGTATTTTAAACAATACCACGGTTAGTAATACGCTGGCCTTAAACCAAGGAGAACTTGATTTGAATTCACTTACCCTTAACGTAACTCGTAACAGCACCGGGGCTATTACACGCACAAGCGGATACGTTAAAAGCGAAGATTCAACAGATCCTTATGGCACCCTTCGTTGGTTAACAGGTACGCTTACCGGTTCCTTCGTGTATCCTTTTGGAAAATCCAGCACAGAATACATTCCATTTACCTTAAATATCACCTCGGCCGGTGCTCCGGCTGCCGGTTCGGTGTCTGTATCAACTTATCCAACAGGTGTTGATAACACCCCTTTTCCGACAGGCGTTACCAATTTAAGTGGAACCAGCGGAGGGCTTTCGGTGGTTGACCGTTTCTGGGTGATTACACTGAACAGCTATACCACCACAAGGCCAACCTCTACCATAACATTTACGGCAACCTTGGCCGAGATTTCAACTACCGGGGCAACTACAGTCAATGCCCAACGGTGGGCACCATCCAACACTTGGGAGCCGGCATTGCCGGGGCAGGTGTACAACAGCGGGGCCGGCACGGTTACTGTGCCGGGTGTAAGTAATTATTCACCCTGGGCCGTGGCCGATATTGCCGCTCCTCTTCCGGTAGAGATGAAGTCGTTTGATTTGGTAGCCCACCAGGATTTTGTGGAAGTGAAATGGTCAACCGCTTCGGAACTGAATAACGATTTCTTTACTGTTGAAAAGCGATTTGAAGATGCTGAAGGATTTACAGCTGTAGCAGATGTGGCCGGTGCCGGAACGACTAACCGCGAAACCCGTTACCGTATTGAAGATTATTCAGTATCCCCTGGTACATGGTACTACCGCATTAAGCAAACTGATTACGATGGTACGTATACATATTCAAATGTAAAATCGGTCACAGTTTCCGGGCAGGGATTCTGGCAGTTATATCCTAACCCTTCTGACGGCTCATCCTTTACCGTAAAACTTACGGCTACCGAATTAAACAAACTGTTACTGATTACTGTGATGGATATGCAAGGCAAGGTTGTGCATACCCAAAACATGCAGGTCAGCTCGTTAAGCGAGGAAATAAAGCTACCTGGCAAATTATCCCAAGGTGTGTATGTAGTCATTATTCAAAGTTCGCTTGCCAGAAGTCAGCAAAAACTTGTGGTGCGGTAAGGTTTGTTTAAGGCATTAAGCAGGAACCCCTGCCAGCAGGTATAAAACGGCCATGCGAATAGCCACTCCGTTTTCAACCTGTTCAAGGATTATAGAGTGTGCTGAGTCGGCTGCATCACTACTTAATTCAATACCCCGGTTAATGGGGCCGGGGTGCATAATTACAATTGGCTTTTTAAGGGAGTCGAGTGTGGCCTTGGTAATGCCATAATAAAGGGCGTATTCACGCAACGAGGGGAAATATTTTATCTGCTGGCGTTCGAGTTGGATACGGAGTACATTGGCTACATCACACCATTCGAGGGCTCTTTTCACATTAAGTTCAACTCGAACGTCTAAATCTTTTACATATTTTGGTAATAAGGTTGGCGGGCCGCACACCATTACTTCGGCCCCCAGTTTTTGCAGCGCAAAAATGTTCGATAACGCAACCCGTGAATGAAGGATGTCTCCGATGATGGCAACTTTTTTTCCACTTACATCGCCCAGTTTTTCGCGGATGGAGTAGGCATCCAGCAGGGCTTGGGTAGGGTGCTCGTGGGTACCATCGCCTGCATTGATAATATTTGCAGTGATGTGGCGCGCCAGAAAATAGGGTGCACCGGGGCTGGCATGTCGCATGACCACCATATCCACTTTCATTGCAAGGATGTTATTGACCGTGTCTAAAAGTGTTTCACCTTTTTTTACTGAACTGGTTGACGTAGAGAAATTAACCACATCAGCTGAAAGACGCTTTTCAGCCAATTCGAAAGAGAGCCTGGTACGGGTAGAATTTTCAAAGAAGATGTTAGCGATGGTTACATCGCGCAACGAGGGTACCTTTTTTATCGGGCGATTCAATACGTCCTTAAACGTATCGGCTGTTTCAAAAATAAGTTGTATATCTTTTTCGGTGATGTCTTTGATTCCAAGAAGGTGCTTCTGACTGAGTTTTGACATGTTTAATCCTTATTTATCAGCCATATTTTATTCTGGTTGTGGCCCTGTGCCACAAGTTCAACCAGCACTTTTTGTGAGTGGACGGTATTCACTTGTTTACCCACGTAATCCGGGGCAATGGGCAGGTCGCGGTTATAACGCCTGTCAATCAGTACAAGTAATTCCACTTTTGCCGGGCGGCCAAAGGCAATTATCGCTTCCAGGGCTGCCCGCACTGTGCGGCCGGTAAACAGCACGTCATCTACCAAAATAACGTTCTTCCCTTCAACGATAAACGGAATACGGATTTCGCTTGCCTTGGTAATTTCCCTGCGCCTGAAATCATCGCGGTGAAAGGTAACGTCCAGGTAGCCGACAGGCACTT
>JAKLJG010000002.1:340488-393248 GCA_023151255.1 Cyclobacteriaceae bacterium
GATAATGACCGAATTAGCGAAAGTACCGTGATTTTCAATGAGTTGTTGACAAAGGCGGCTTATGGTAATGTCCAGCAGATCGGAATCCAGGATGAGTTTTTTCTGCATAAGCCATGGCAAATATAAGGGATTAGTCTGACAGTTACCGGTATGTTACTTTGTTTATAAAGAATATCCGTTGCCGTGATCGGCTCATTGACCGGCTTGGCGGGCGCTCAACACCATAAGCCAGGAAGGTGCCGTCATACCAATAATCAAGCTTTCGGATGTCGGTATCTTCTTCTCCACTGTCTTCGGGCTGGTAATCAAGTTTAAGCGGGTTATAATTTTTCCCTTCCAGAATTTTACTGCCCTGCAATATTTTGGTACGAATACGGTTATCAAACAAATAAAGCAAGGCAATTTTATCGGATTGTGCATCCATTTTTACAAACTGCTCAAGGGTAAACGTTTTGACGTCATTAATCTCAAAACTGTTGTCCCATTGTAATTTCCCTTGTTGGTTGAAGCTAATAACGATAGCGTGTGTGTACCGATATCCATCGAAGATATAGGGTATTGCAAGTGAAGTAGCCAAGCCATAATTATAACGGTCATCACGTTTGTACACGGGGTAAAATGCTTCTCCAAGCAACAAGTATTGATTATTCTGAGGCACTAACTCGTGCACCAAAATGCGGTATTGTAATCTTATTTTTTTTCCTTTGATTTTTCTTCTCTCAATTTTCTCTTTAATTCTTTTTTGCCTGCTTGCTTTCATGTAGCTGAAAAAATTCTCCAAATCAGTGAAAGGGTAAAGATATTGGACTTGGTCGCCCTGATTATTTGTTGTTACAATAAACAACCCTTTTGAATATTCTGAAGTACGGTTTCCGTATGTGCCGGCTATAACCAGGTTATCGTTTTCAGTTTCAATGACTTTACCAAACAGCAGGCTTGAGTTTTCAGGAGGTTGAATTGAAGTATTTTGTTTTAGTGTGCCATCCGGGTTGTACCGCTTGATCCAAATGGTTTTTTGTTTCATAAAATTTTTTGCTCCAATAAGGACTTGAAAGCTGTCATCAGCGCTTACCCGGATTTGTATTAACTCGCCTGTTTCGTTAACCAAGCCGGGTAGCACGTTGGTTTTGAGCGTAGTAAAACTAAAGTATAAAACTACTGGCACGTGACCGATGTAATAGCCCCCAATTAGTGCACCTTTTGAAGTTACTTCGAGGTGAGTAGGCACAAAGGGGATGTAGTTTTCTATAAGGTATTTTGTCAGCGCACCATCTTTCAGGCGTATAGAATAGATATAAAAATTTAAAGTTGTGAATTCGCGATGATAAAAAAGCATGTATTGGCGATCCCCAAGTGTACGCTGATGCGCCAGTATAAATTTTTTTTCCAGTTCAAGTTGGTTTTTCCATAGTTCATTAAAAGTTGTATCAAGATGGATCAGGTCGAGGAAATCGTTGCGCTTGGTGGAACTGTACCGGTAAATAAGCGCGCCATTGGTTTTGGCTGAGGCAACATGGTACTCCGTTTCTTTATCGGAAACGGGTATTTCATACCGTTTACTTTGTTGGAGTTGGCCAGAAGCTGCGTAGGAGAGGATGAAAAACACGCTACCGGATAACAACCTTATTGACATAAAAAACACGTTTCGTCCCATCTTCCTTATTAGCCGTATTGCGCACGGTTTGAATGCCCCAAACATAAAAACCGGTATTGTACCAGTACCGTACAGATCCACGCTGGTCATGTTCAGTACGTAACTCATCCGTTTCGGATTTTAAGCGGATGCGTTCAGTTAGTTCGCTGACCTGACCGTTTTCAAGGTTTATTTTTTTTAAACGTAAATCCGACTCTTTTTTATATAAGAAATACAATTCGTTTGAAATCAGGCAAAAGTCACTGACCTGCTCCAAGGCAGTTAATCTGATATTATCAAGTTCCAGCGCCTGATCCCACACTACTTCACCTTTTGGTGTGAATGATACAAGAATAGATCGCGTGATTTTTATGTCTTCTGCCGGTCTCATATTACTATCCGCGTAAAATGGATTATACATGCGGTTATAATAAGAAGGATAGTTGCCAAAGTAAGGACCGTAATAGGAGTAGGGGGTTGGATAGGGTGTATAATACGGATAATTATCTCTGAATGGTGCGGTTGATGAAGCAGGAACAAATACTTCAGCCAGGAGCAGAAAACCTTTATCGTATTCGGTAATTCTAACCGGTCGTATATAGTTTATGAAGTCGGGTATTCTACCCGCCTGTAGTGCAACTTTTGTTTTTTCACTAATTCTTTTCCGTTTACTTTCTTTTATATTTCCCAGATAATTTTCCATCTCGGCAAAGGCTGTATAACTAATGGCCTGATCTGCAAAGGGATCAACCGGCACTCCATAAAAACCAGCCGATTGTTTGGAGTTCATTCCCCCCCATGTGCCCAGTAAAATCAAATCATCGCGAACCAGCGAGCTAACAATAGCTGTTTGTAGTGACCGTTTACCTTCAATGGTTATGATGTCTTCCAGCAACTCTTTGCCTTGTGAATCAAATATTTTAAACATAAGCTTGCGGTTATCGCGCTGGCTCCGATCGATTAGTATAACACTAAAGGTGTTGTTCTTGTTTCCGCGTAACTCTACCAATTCAGTTTCATTTTGAAAGAAACCTGGTATTATTTTCATGTTCTGCTGGTCTGAAACATACAGTATAACAGTGGGTTCATTGTTAACATATCCGCCAAAAACAAAGTTGTTCGCTACTTTGCTGAAGTGAGTAAGGTTTACTGTAAGTTCGGGTTTAATTTCAATGTGCTTAACCTCGGCTGTCCGTATATTTACTTCCACCAAGTCGAGAATCGCTTTCAGGCTCTCGCCTGATTTAAATAATAAATAAAAATGCGCTGCGTCATACTCGTACCCGATGAATGACTTACGCTGGTCAATTTCCAGTTCCAGGTTTTGCCGTTCGTTCAGAACAGTGTCCAGCAGGATCAGCTCCCATGTTCTATTGCCTGCTTTGTAGCGTCTGGTTTCGCGCACTAGAGCGAGGCCGTTTTCTTCCAGAGATATTACCGTAAAGTCCTCATCACCAAATTTTTTTTCTTTTTCGTACCGGTAAGGTTGGTATACCTGAGCCGGGAGGCTATTCAAAAATGAGCATGTGAGAAGTAATACAGTAAAAGTAATTATAAACCTCATTTGGTTTCACTCATTTTAAGAAGCTCATCGAATTCATCGGTTGAAACGGGTTGAACAGACAGGCGGGCAATGCGCACCAATGCCATGGTTGATAACCGTTTGTTTGACTTAACTTCTGTTAAGGTTACCGGGCGCTTAAGTTTTTTTTGAGGAGCGAGTTCAACCGCTGCCCAATTACCATCATTAGGGTCAGGAAATGCTTCGCGTGTAACTTTGGCCAGGCCAATAATTGCTTTTTCATCGCCAGTATGGTAAATAAAAACCAAGTCGCCCTTGGCCATTTTTTTTAGGTTGCTTCTTGCCCGGAAGTTGCGAACGCCATCCCATGTTGTTTTTTTATCGCGCACCAGGTCGTCCCAGGAGAACGTTTCAGGTTCGGTTTTAACCAGCCAGTAATTCATAAAGAAAGCTTTTGGCTAAGTTAATAAACTTAGATTAAGAGCAAACCGGGTGTTTTAAGGACAGTGGGTTAAATGTTTAGTAAGCGCGCACCAACTTGCCTTCCATAAAATTGGCGTAGGCGCGGTTGGCTACTTTATGACCACCGGGTGTAGGATAGTTGCCGGTAAAATACCAGTCGCCCAGATGACGCGGACAAGCTTTGTGCAGGTTGTCGACCGTTTGGAAGACTACCTCCAGTTCAGCATTCATGTTGGCCGGTTTAATGATTTCGGCAATCTTTTGGCTAACACGCTCGTATTCAAATTGTGCGTACAGTTGTTTCACATGGTTTTCCGGATGTGCCTCACCGGCTGCCCGGATGCATTTTTCATATACTTCGCCCAGCAGGTACTCTTTACCGGATTCCTTCAGCAGGTCAATGATTGCCCGGAAAGCCACAAAGTCGCTCATCCGGCTCATATCAATGCCATAGCAGTCGGGGAAGCGTATTTGAGGTGCTGAAGAAACAACCACAATTTTTTTTGGTTCCAGTCGATCGAGCATTTTCAGGATACTTTTCTCCAGCGTAGTTCCACGCACAATGGAGTCATCAATAACCACCAGCGTATCCTTGCCCTTGTTCACCACTTCATACGTTGTATCATATACATGGGCTACCAGGTCATCGCGGTGTTCGTCATCGGTAATGAAGGTGCGTAGTTTTACATCCTTTACTACAATCTTTTCGATTCTCGGCCTGAACGACAGCACATCGTCAATCGGGTCAATTGATGGTTTGCCTTCGATGATTACTTCTTTTTGTTTTTTGATCAGGTAATCTTCAATGCCCTCCATCATGCCATAGAAGGCTGTTTCAGCCGTATTGGGTATATAGGAGAAAATGGTGTTTTTTAAATCAAAATTAATGGCTCGGAGTACCTGCGGAACCAATAAACGCCCCAGTTGTTTGCGCTCCTGGTAGATATCGGGGTCGTTGCCACGCGAGAAATAAATTCGTTCAAAACTGCAGGATTTTTTTTCACCTTGCGGCAGCACCGGGTAGAGTCCGGGTTCTCCGCTCTTAGTAATAATTAAAGCATGGCCTGGTGTGATTTCTTCTATCTGGTTGTAATTGATGTTAAAGGCTGTTTTGATGGCTGGTTTTTCTGAAGCCACCACCACCACTTCATCATCGGCATAAAAATATGCCGGTCGAATGCCGTTAGGATCACGCATCACAAAGGCCGAACCGGAGCCGGTTAACCCCGCCATAGCATACCCTCCGTCAAAATCTTTGCAAGCACGTTTAAGAACGCGCTGGAGATCAATTTCATTTTCAATGATTTCGGAAATCTCCGGGTTGGAATACTGGTTTTTGTATTTTTCGAACAGCGCCTGCACTTCTTCATCCAAAAAGTGACCGATTTTTTCCATGACGGTAACGGTATCCACTTTTTCTTTCGGGTGTTGCCCAAGATTCACCAAAATGTCGAACAGTTCATCTACGTTGGTCATGTTAAAGTTGCCGGCCATGACCAGGTTACGACTGCGCCAGTTATTTTGCCGTAAAAAGGGGTGCACACTTTCAATACTGTTTTGGCCGTGGGTGCCGTAGCGGAGGTGACCCAGCCACAACTCACCAGTAAAGGCCACGTTTTCCTTGAGCCACTTTTCATCCCTGAATTTTTCTTTTCCTTCCTTCTGAGCTTTTTTATACTTTTTGCTGATCTTTTTAAACAGGGCAGCAATGGGCTGTTGTTTCATGGAACGATACCGGCTGATGTACCTGCGGCCGGCTTCCAGGTCAATTTTAATGTTGGCAATACCGGCCCCGTCCTGCCCGCGGTTATGCTGTTTTTCCATCAGGATGTACATTTTGTTCATCCCATAGGTCGGGCCATACTTTTCAATGTAGTAGGAAAGCGGTTTTCGCAAGCGGATTAGGGCAATTCCGCATTCGTGTAATACCTGGTCGCTCATGAGGGGTAAATCAAGTGCAAAGGTAACCTTATTCGGTAAACCCATCAAGACAGGAGAAGGTTCCGGTTTTAAGCTTTTGGCAGCGAGAACCAAAAGGTACTGCCTTTGCCTTCTTCGCTATCTACCCAGATGCGGCCGTTATTTTTCTCAACAAATTCCTTACATAGAATAAGGCCCAGGCCGGTGCCTTTTTCGTTTGCAGTACCCCGCGTGCTGTAGGGATTGATTTTGTCGAACAGCATTTTACGTACTTCAGCCGACATGCCTATACCGTTATCTTTTATGGAAACAACCCACTCGTTATTTTTTTCTTCAGCCCCGATAACGATTTCTCCGCCATCGTTGGTGAACTTTAATGCGTTGGTGAGCAGGTTCCGGATAACCAGGTTAATGGTGTTGCTGTCCGCCAGGGCATAGGCTACCGGTGAAACGTTGTTGATTAGTTTAATATTTTTTTGATGTAATGAAGTGAGCAGGGCAATGTTTTCTTCGACCAAGCCGTGTAAGCTTATTCTAGTAGCCTGAAGGTTAAGTTTGTCCATCTGCAGCAGGGTCCAGTCAAGCAGGTTGTTGAGCAGGGTGCGGGTATGGTTAAACCGTGTGCGCAGTTCTTTCAGCGCCATGGGCAATTCATCCGGTTTAATAGCGCCTTTGTCCAGCAAATCCAACAAGCCGGCCAGGGCATTAACCGGTGATCGAAGATCATGCGAAATGATGGAGAAGAACTTATCCTTTACTTTATTAAGTTGTTCCAGTTCTTGGCTTCGCTTTTCCATTTCTTCCTGGTGTTGCAGCAGCAGGGAGTTAATGCGTTTCCTGCGTTGGCCGCTGCGGTAGACGGTTATTAATAAAATGGCGGTTAAAGCCACAACCACTACCAGTATATTCCGGATGATTTCCTGTTTACGGATTTCTGAAGCACGCATTTGTTCAATGCGCATCAGCGAGGCAATCTGGTCGTCTTTGGCTTCGGTTTCAAAGCGCAACTGATCGCGGAAAAATTTTTGCTGCATACCCTGACTAAAGATGCTGTCTTTGAGTTGTTGGTGCTGCCGGTTATGGTAAAGGGCTTTCTGAAATTCACTTCGTTTCTCGTACAAAACTGAGAGTTGATCATGGCATTTTATCTGAAGCAGGCGAGCATTAATGGATTCAGCAATAGCCAGTGCTTTCGCCATCAGACGTTCGGCTTCGGTAAAATTTCCCTGCCGGCCAAATACCATTCCACGGCCAAGTTCCACCTCGGCAATACCAAACTGGTTACTGGTGGCCTGATGAATATTCATGGCTGAATCATAATACGCCAGCGCTGTTTCGTACTGCTGCTTATACAAATAGGCTAAAGCAATTTTTGAAAGCGATTTCGGGAGCACTTCAACAACAATATTGCCGGGTTCGGCTTGTAATAATTTCTTGGCTTCGTGGGTAGCTTTCAACAGGTAATGTACGGCTGAGTCATACTCGTGGATACGAAGTTTAACATCGCCCACCTCGTCCAGAAAGTATGCGTAGCCGGCTTTATCGTTTAATAAGTTGCTTATTTTATTGGAGATCCGGAGATGCCCTAAGGCCGTTTCATACTGCCCCAATTCTTTAAACACCCGGCCAAGGTTGTGCAAGGCAATGTTCATGTAAAGCGAATCGCTGGCATTTTTGTTGCCTTGCTGCAGGATGCGGTAGGAACGGGTCAGGTAAAAATAGGCTTCATCATATACGCCCATTTCGTGGTAGTAATTGCCAATGTTGCTGTAAGCCAGGCCAATGCTGGTGGTATCGGCCAACCCAATAGCTATCTCGAGGGCCTCTGTTTCGTTTTTGATGGCTGTTGTAAAATCACCTCCCAAACTTTTTATAAGTGCGTAGTTTTGAAGGGACTTATAGCGAAATCCTGGGATTGCTATTTTATCCGCTAACTGGATACCTTCAAGGGCGTAGGTTTCGGCTTTCTTAAAGTTGCTTAAGGCATACAGCTGAGAAAGCTCCAGTAACGTTTTAATCCTCACAGTATCATGCAGCTTATCGTTAAGGCTTTTTTCCAGGCTATCGGTAAGCGGGTGCTGTTGGGTATAGCCGATGGTTCCGGTTACCAGTATGAGCAATAAAGTTGTATAGTACTTAAAAGGCTTCATAACGAGGCCATTAATCTCTAAATTCCTGGACACATAACCAATAACCTATGACATAGTTTAAAGTAATCCTACATCACCGATAGGCCCACAAATTAAACTTAATTAAATTAGCAGAGCCTTAGTTATGTAATCAGCGTTTCAAGATGGGCAAATGCAGCGGTTGAAATTGTTCAATTTCCAAGAAAACAATACATAGCTTTTATTTCTTTAATGCCATAGGGGGTGCTCCTGCAGGTGTACCTGCTGCCCGAAAAACAGGCGGGTGGAGGCTTCAAATGATGCGGTGTAGTCCGACACCAGAAACTGGTCGGCTCCGTTTACCCGGCTATTGAGCAGGCCTGCGGATAAAAGGTACTCCTTCACCGCCAGGGCAACCACTTCTGAGGAGTCCAGGATGGCAACCGGCTGATGGTTGTAATATTCCTCTATTTCTTTGCGGATAAGCGGGTAGTGGGTACAAGCCAAAATGAGGGCGCTAATACCTTTGAGTTCGGGTGCTGATAAATACTGCGCGATTATTTCGTGGCTAATCTGATTATTGAAAAAACCTTCCTCAATCATTGGGGCCAGCAACGGGGTGGCCAGTTGATGCAGGGCAATGCCCTTGTTGGCTTCATCAATCTTGCGTAAATACACACCGGATTGCACCGTGCGCTTTGTTCCGATAAGGCCAATGGCTGCCTTAGTAAAAGTTGAAGCAACCCGGTTAATCATCGGGTCAATTACGTTGATGATTTTTACCCCGCGTACATATTCTTTAAGCAGTTCATAGGCAGCCGAACTGGCCGAGTTACAGGCAATCACAATGAGCTTACAATCTTTTTTGAGCAGTACATCGGCAATGCGAACCGAGTAGGCCTGGATGGCTGCTTCGGATTTATCGCCATAGGGTAGATGTGCAGTATCTCCGAAGTAAATTAACTGTTCGTTGGGAAGCAGCTCTTTAATGGCATGGGCAACGGTCAGGCCTCCGATACCACTGTCAAAAATACCAATTGGGTTGTTGGGTGAAACGGACATAAAAAAACTTCGGCAAGTTTAATACAATCTTGCCGAAGTTGATTTATTAGCGGTAAACCTTAAGCGTTTGTTGACAATTTAGCCAGCACCTGTTCGCGGGCTTCGCGGTGGCCGCAATAGCTGCATTTAAAGTGTTTGATGAACAACCCGGTTTCATCCGCAGTGGGCGCTTTCTCCAGTTCTTCGCGTTCAATTTTCAGAGTGAAATAACCGCACTCCGGGCATTCTTCAGAATGCTGGTAGGCCATGTATTTTTCAATTTTCTTATAACCCGTCTTATCGTCAATCCACACATCGTAATCCACCGAGTGGAACTGCTCTTCATGTATTTGACTTTCTTCCAAATGGGCATCTTCTTCAACCTCACTGAGTTTACGCATTATATTGCCTTCAGGCGATTTGCGCGGTTTGTTTCGGATTTTGCGCAGGCGCTTCTCAACCGAGCGCGGGTAGTAAATGCGGATAACACTGTAAAAAATAAAATAGCTGATTATAGCAAAACTCACAGTAATAAACAACCGCACGTAAAACCAAGTCATACCTTTTTCGTGGATCATCTCGGTGAACAACGTATTAAAGAACAAGAACCCCGCGGCTATAAAAGCGATGACAGCATACCAGAAGTACCGGATTTCGTGCAGGTTTACGTAGTCGTATTTTTCTTTCAGATCCTTTATCATAAAAATACGGAATTCGTGGTACAGCAGAATTAAAAAACCAATGGCGATAAAAGCCACCGTTCCTTGCAGCATGTAAGTGTTCCAGGCATTTAAAAATTCGTAAGGTACTTCCATAATCGAGGGTTGTTTAGGTTTATTGTTGCTCCCCAAATTAAGAAAGAATTTGAAAGGTTAACACGCCCGCAGCCCGATTTTACCCGGATAATCTGAAATTTTGCCTGAACCACAGATTTCCAATACTTTTAGCAAAAATTAACCCTATGGCTCACAATCTTCTTAAAGGCAAACGCGGTATTATTTTTGGCGCCCTTGATGAAAACTCCATCGCCTGGAAAACGGCCTTGGCCGTCAAGGCCGAGGGAGGTTTTTTTACCCTTACCAATGCCCCTATCGCCTTGCGCATGGGAAAGATTAATGAGTTGGCGAAAGCCTGCGATGCAGAAGTTATTCCGGCTGATGCCACCTCGGAGGCCGATCTTCAAAACCTGTTTACCAAGTCGCTTGATGTACTGGGGGGCAAGCTCGACTTTGTGCTGCACTCAATTGGCATGAGCCCCAATGTACGGAAGGACAGGCCCTATGGGGATTTAAATTATGAATGGTTTTTAAAAACACTCGATATCTCGGGATTATCCTTTCATAAGATGATGCAAACAGCCGAGAAAACCGATGCGATGAATGAGTGGGGTTCCATTGTAGCACTCTCGTACATAGCTGCTCAGCGTACCTTCCCCGATTACTCAGATATGGCTCAGGCCAAGGCCGTGCTGGAGTCTATCGCACGAAGCTACGGCTACCGTTTCGGTAAACTGAAAAAAGTGCGGGTAAACACCATTTCGCAGTCGCCAACCAAAACAACAGCCGGTGCTGGCATTTCGGGCTTTGATGTATTTTTTGATTATGCACAGATGATGTCACCGCTGGGTAACGCTTCGGCTGAAGATTGTGCCAACTATATTGTGGCGCTCTTCTCCGACTATACCCGTATGGTAACCATGCAAAACCTGATGCACGATGGCGGCTTCTCATCAACCGGAATTACTGAAGATTTGATTGAGCGTCTGACAAAATAGTATCCGGATAAGGCAGCATGATTGTTTTTCCTCCTTGTAAGATCAATCTTGGCCTTCATATTATTTCAAAACGCCCAGATGGTTATCATGAAATTGAAACATGTTTTTATCCGATACCGCTTACTGATGTTTTAGAGATAATCCCATCGAAGGAATTCTCCTTTTCTCAAACCGGAGTTAAACTGGAAGGAAGACCAACCGATAACCTGGTAGTTCAAGCTTATCAATTACTGAGCAAGGATTATGTAATTCCGCCTGCTTCCATACACCTGCACAAACTTATTCCGGCAGGGGCAGGGCTGGGGGGTGGATCATCGGATGCTGCCCATACCCTGAACCTGCTCAATGAAATTTTTGAACTTGGCATTTCAGGCGCCACATTACAACACTATGCAATCCGCCTGGGAAGCGACTGTTCTTACTTTTTAAATACGGGCCCAATGCTTGGCAAAGGTAAGGGCGAAATGCTGTCTCCGGTTATACTTGATTTAAAGGGCTATACGCTGATTCTGGTCAAACCTCCTGTTCACATATCAACTGCCGATGCTTATCGGGGCGTAACACCCAAGCAACCGGCCGAGTCGTTGAAAGTGGTTTTAGAATCTGGTATTGAACAGTGGAAAAACCGCTTAGTGAATGATTTTGAATTTTCTGTTTTTGCCAGGCACCCTGAAATCAGACAAATTGAAGAAGTGCTTTATGCGCATGGTGCTGTTTATGCCAGTATGAGCGGATCAGGCTCATCGGTATACGGAATTTTTAAGCAGCCAATCGATCTATCGGGATTGTTTAGCGGATATTTTTACTGGTCAGGGATGCTTTAACGGAGTCACTCTTTCAAACCGGCTTTTTAATTTCGGATAGGCCATAACCGCGGTAAGAATGATGGCTGTTCCGATATAGAAATTTGGTCCCATTTTCTCGCGTTCGCCAAAGATGATAACAGCCATGATTATTCCATACAATGGCTCCAGGTTAAGTGTTAACTGAATAAAGAAAACGGAAAGTTTTTTCATCAGGTGGATGGCGGTGGCATAGGCATACACCGAGCAGGCCCAGGCCAGTAATGCAATGTAAAGCCAATCGGGTAATGTGGGTGTTAGTTGCAGGGTTCCGGCCCAGAACTGTTTGTAAACCGGAAGGAAAAGCGCGGTACCAAGGAAGGCCCCAATCATTTCATAAAAGGTAATTGTATTGGGTTCAATTCGCTTAACCAGTTTGGCATTCAATACGGAGAACAGCGCGGCCGTAAAGCCGGAAACGATACCCAGCAGCAACCCCAGGTAGTAAGTAAAGTTGAACGAAAAAATAATGTAAAGCCCGGCCAGTACCAGCAGGCCGAGGAGCAACTCAAATTTTTTTACCTGGCGGCCGTTCAGCCAAGGCTCCAGCAATGCCGCCCACACTGAATTGGTGGCAAACCCAACCAAACTAACCGAAGCGTTTGATACACGGGCCGAAGCAAAAAAACTTAGCCAGTGGATGCACACAATAAAACCTATCAGCAACAGGCGACCTGCGTCTGAATGACTTACTTTGAATGAGCCTTTTAATACAACGATAACTGCGCCCATGCCCAAGGCAGCCAGCAGTGTGCGGTAAAAAACCATTTCTACAGCCGGTATGGAAATAAGTAAACCGAGTACGGCCGTAAAGCCCCACAGAAAAACTATGAAGTGCAGTTTAAGGTAATCGGTAACCGTGGCCATTACCGTGGAACGTATTTATACATAAAGGCCGAGATGATTCCGAAGATGGCTGTGGGTATCCAAACCGAAATGGCGGGCGGCAATGAACCGGCTTCGGCAAAGGTGCGGAACATCATGAAGAACAGAATAAAAACAAACGACAAGGCAAACCCGATGGCTATCTGAAGGCCGGTGCCACCCCGGCTTTTCCGTGATGACACAATAACTCCCATAAAGGTGAGGATGAAAATAGAAAAGGGGGAGGCAAACCGGGTGTACAACTCTACTTCATACACTTCAATACCGGCAATGCTTCGTGTTCGCAGCGTTTGTATGTACTCGGTCAGCTCATTAATGGTGAGTCCATCAAATTTGCGGTAATCGTTTTTAAATTCTTTCGGGTGGATAACCAGCGCGGTGTCCAGGCTTATGCCTGATGTAATTAGTTTTTCTTTTGCCGGCATGCCTACCGTTTGGAAAATGGTGTCGATGCGTTTGATGCTCCAGTCGCGCAACGTCCAGGTATGTTTGGCGGTATCCCACTCTATCCGGCTGGCATACAGTTTTTCAACCAGTCTCATGTTTTCAAACCGTTCCAGGGTAAAGTGGTAGCCCCTGTCGCTCAGGTTATTGTAATTCTGAATGTACAGAAAAACATTTTCGGACACCTGTAAATGTATATTTCGTTGGCTGCCACCTGTATTCTTTTTCAGGTACTGCATTTCAAAGGCCAGCCGGGTTTTGTTTGAGTTCGGTATAACCCACCCGTTCAGATAAAAACTTATTGCCGCAATAACGGCAGCTCCGATTAAGTAGGGAAGCAACAGCCTTCTGAAGCTCACCCCGCTGCTGAGCGTGGCAATAATTTCAGTCCGCCCGGCCAGGCGGGCGGTAACGTATACGGTGGCAATGAAAACGGTTATGGGTGTAACCAGGCCGGCAATCCAGGGCAGGAAATCGCCATAATAATCGGCAATTTGCAGTAAGGTTAAGTTAGCCTTGGCATACTTATCGGTTTTTTCGGTAAAGTCGATTACCGTAATCACGGCAAGCAGGATGAGCACCACAAAAATGAACGTGCTTAAAAACTGCTTCAGGATATACCGATCAAGTAGTTTCATGAATCGTGGTTCCGCTTGCTAAAGCCGTGTTGAAATTCTTTTTGCCATAGTGTTTTTCCAGCTAACAAATGTTCCGGCCTCAATGTGTTTGCGGGCTTCCTTCACCAGCCAAAGGTAGAAAGTCAGGTTGTGAATAGAAGCAATTTGCGAGCCCAATATTTCTTTATTGATGATAAGGTGTCGTAAATAAGCCTTTGAGTAAAACCGGCTGACGTAGCTCTCCAGGCCGCTATCAATAGGCGATAAGTCGTCTTTCCATTTTTCGTTGCGGATGTTTAAAATGCCCTGCGTGGTAAACAGCATGCCGTTGCGTGCATTACGGGTAGGCATTACACAGTCGAACATATCCACGCCCAAAGCAATACACTCCAGTATATTTTCGGGGGTGCCAACGCCCATCAGGTAGCGCGGTTTATTTTTTGGAAGGATGCCGCATACCAGGTCGGTCATGGCATACATTTCTTCGTGGGGTTCGCCTACCGACAAACCACCAATGGCATTACCGGGCAATTCCTGTTCGGCAATAAAGGTGGCAGATTCTTTTCGTAAATCAGCGAACGTGCTGCCTTGTACAATAGGAAACAGGAATTGCTCATAGCCGTATTTCGGAGGAGTGTCTTTCATCCGGGTGATGCACCGTGTTAGCCAGGCATGAGTTAAGGCCATCGATTTTTTGGCGTACCGATACTCACAGGGGTAAGGGGTACACTCATCAAAAGCCATTACAATATCAGCTCCGATGGAACGCTGGATGTCCATTACATTTTCGGGTGAGAAAAAATGTTTTGAGCCATCAATGTGTGATTTAAAGGTTACCCCCTCGTCATGAATTTTCCGGTTGTCGCTCAACGAATAAACCTGGTAGCCCCCGCTGTCGGTCAGCAGCGGCCGTGGCCATCCGGTAAAAGCATGCAGGCCTCCTGCTTTCTCAAGCAGCTCAATACCCGGGCGCAGGTACAGGTGGTACGTGTTGCCCAGTATGATTTCGGCACCGATGTCATGGAGCAGTTCGCGCTGATGAACGGCTTTCACTGAACCGGCTGTGCCCACCGGCATAAAGATCGGGGTGTGTATTTCACCATGAAACGTTTTGATAATTCCTGCCCGTGCAGAGGATTGCGGGTCGGTGGCGGTAATGGTAAACTGCATCTGAACAAAGGGCCTGGTGGCCGTGCAAAAATACCGCAATTCCGCTCAACGGGAAATCAGTCCATGTAAAGCAGAAAATCTTTCACGAACAAAAAGCACCGTTATCTTTGCGCCATAACCCTTCGACTTTGTCTGTTTTACTTTACGTTTTCATTGCTTCAATCGCTGTTCAACTTATTTACCTTATTTTATTTTTTATCGGCATAAGCCGAAAGTCGGCACCAACATGCGAAGCAGGCAGCCAGCCTGTTACGGTGCTGATTTGTGCACATGATGAAGAGCAGAACCTGCGTAACCTCATACCCATGTTGCTTCAGCAGGATTACCCGGTATTTGAAGTAGTGGTTGTGGATGATCGATCCAATGACGGCACCTACGATTACCTGCTTGGATTGTCGGTTTCGGATAATCGCTTGCGTATTGTTAAGGTTGATCATTTACCTGACCATGTTAATGCAAAAAAATATGGCATTACATTGGGCATAAAGGCGGCTTCGCATGAGTGGATCCTGTTAACCGATGCCGATTGTATGCCGGGGTCTTCCGGATGGATAACAGTCATGAGTCGGTATATGGATGACAATGCCCGTTTTGTACTTGGATTTTCGCCTTATGAAAAGCAACCTGGTTTGCTTAACCTGTTTATCCGGTACGAAACGTTGTTTACGGCCATCCAGTACATTGGCTTTGCCAACCTGGACATGCCTTACATGGGTGTTGGAAGAAACCTGGCTTATCGAAAATCGTATTTCCTTGCTAACAAAGGATTTAATAACCTGATGCCAATGACTGGAGGCGATGATGATTTGTATGTGAACCGGCATGCTACAGCTTCAACAACACGCACGTGCATTGAACGTAACTCCCTGGTTTATTCAAAGCCGAAACAAACCTGGGCCGGTTTTTTTTCCCAGAAAAAGCGTCATCTTTTTGCCGGAAAAAAATACCGGTTTGGGCATAAGGTGGTTTTAGGATTACTAATGAGTTCGCAGGTTGCCGGCTGGTTAGCAGCACTTGTGTTGCTGGGTGTCGGCATACAACCGGTAGCTGTTGGCGCTATGCTGTTGGTGCGGTTGTTAATGCTCGGATTGCTTGTACACCGTGCAGGGCTGCGTTTCGGAGACCCGTTTCCGGGTTATGCAGTTGCAATTTTAGATATTCTTTTTGCCTTTTATTATCTTTCAACGGCACCGGTTGCATTGATTTCAAAACGTGTAAAATGGACGAATTAGACGAAGGCCGATTTTCTTCGAAGGCGCTGGAAGATTTCCGTTTGATTGACGAGGCGGTGAATAATAATGACGACCAGGCCTTTGCTAAGCTGATGCAACGCTATAAACGCCCGGTGTACCACATGATTTTAAAGATGGTACGCAATGTTGACGATGCCGAAGACCTTACCATTGAGTCGTTTGCCAAAGCATTCCGCAGCCTGCACCGGTTTAAGAAAGATTTTACCTTTTCTACCTGGCTGTTTCGTATTGCTACCAATAATACCATTGACTACATCCGAAAAAAAAGACTCAATACGCTGAGCATTGACAACACGTATACCGACAGCGATGGCGATTCGGTTTCGCTTGATGTGGAAGACGAAAACCTGAATCCACAGGAAGTAACCATTAAAGCGCAGAAAGAAGAATTGATGCAGGTGTTTGTGGATAAACTTCCACCCAAGTACCAAAAGTTGGTACGCATGCGGTATTTTCATGAATTGTCATACGAAGAAATTGCCAAAGAGCTGGAAGCGCCCCTCGGCACGGTGAAGGCACAATTGCACCGTGCCCGCGAACTGATGTACGAGATGGTTAAAAACAAGCGCGACCATATTTAATGATCACTGAAATCCGTTTGCACAACGCGGCTATCATATTTCATTATTTCCCGGAACTTTCCGGAAATCAAAAGGCACAATTCAACAGCCTGTATGATTTGTATAAAGAGTGGAACGAAAAAATTAATGTTATTTCACGCAAGGATATCGGTAACCTCTACACCCACCATGTGCTGCATTCGCTGGGTATTGCAAAAGTTATTTCGTTTAAACCGGGCGCCCGTATTCTGGATGTGGGTACCGGTGGCGGCTTTCCCGGCATACCGCTTGCCCTAATGTTTCCGCAGGTTCAATTTGATTTAATTGATTCCATCGGGAAAAAAATTACCGTGGTTAACGCGGTTGCACAAGCCCTGGAGTTAAAAAATGTAAAGGCTATGCAAACACGGGCCGAGCAGGTAACAGGCCGTTATGATTTTGTGGTAAGTAGAGCGGTAACCCGGTTATCGGAGTTTTACGGATGGGTGCATGGAAAAATAAAACAGCAGTCGGTGCATGAACTGGAAAACGGTATACTTTACCTGAAGGGTGGCAACCTCGAAGATGAACTAGCCGAGTTGAAAAGACCATATTCAGTTTATCAACTGCACGATTTCTTTAGCGAAGAGTTCTTTGAAACAAAAAAGGTGGTGCATATTCCGATGAAGTAAAGCGCTACCTGGCTTTTACAAATCGTTTTGTTTCATTGCCCATTCTGAAGAGATATAAACCCGGTGACAGGCCGGCTATACCCTGTTCAATAACAAAATTTTCCTGGCCAATTCCTGAACTCACCGGCTGACCGGTAAATGTACTGATGGTCCACCGGGTTGGTACTTGAAAACCGGATTGAACGGTAAGCTGGTTGGTAGTAATAGTAGGATAGATATTCAGATTTCCTCCGTGACCAGGCGTGCCCGGATTTTCAATACCCGTTATAGGAGCCGAATACAATTGCGATTGCGGTATAATTTGTTTTGGTATCAATGATGATTTCCATAGCAACTTCATTACGGCATCACCGCCATCTTCAAAAAATTCGAGTTTTATCGGATATAGTTCGCCTGCCTGCAGGTTCATGGTACTGCTCCATTCGGTGGCAGCCTGGGGTACCCACCGGTCGATAATCAGAAAGTGATTTATCCATAACCGAACACCGTCATCACTCAGGGTATAAAAAGTGTAGGTGTCGGTAAACGGTGGTTGTATAAAGCCTTCCCAGCGGGCCGTGAAATTGTTGTTTTGAATGGTACCGGTAAGGGGCGAACCGGCTCCCCAATCAAAATTAATTACCGGGTCAATACGTGTTAAATCAGCCGGCAGAAAAAATGTGCGAAACTGGTTAAAGTACTGTCCCCGCAAGCCATCACCACTTCCCAATGGCACCTGGGTGAATTGAGCAGTAAATGAAACAGGATCAGCCGGAGCATTAAAGCTAAAAGCCCGTTCCCGGGCCGGATCACTCCATTGAGTGAACGTGAAAAGGTCTGCACCTGCAAATTGCAGTACAGGCGCCTCCAAGGTGCGGGTAACGCCAATTACACTCAGCACCGATTGTGGAGCAGGCTTCGGCTGGCCGTCAACATAAACCGTAAGGCCGGGTGGCACCGTGTTTATGATGAAGGCTGTTAATTCGGGATGAACATCCTGATAAACTGTTTTGCTTAGTCCTTCGCTATCCGTGGCGGTAAGGTAAATACGGTACCATACGTTGTAGTCTGTTTCCCCAATCCGCGGCACTTCGTATGTGCCTGATGAAACACCGCTGACAGGTTGCATTGCCGGATGGGTATGATCGTTGTGATGAAAATCAATTTTCCAGGCAAGCTGCAAAGCGGGAATTGGTCCGTCTTCCGCATCGTTGGCCAGCCCACTAAATAAAATCGATTCGCCCGCCCGATAAAGGATGCCTGCAGTTGGTATAAGTATCTGGGGTTGTGGGCGTGTGTTGGCGGTTACCTGCAAGGTTGCCAAGTTGCTGATGACTGTGCCGAAGGCATTGGTAATTGTGCAACGAAAGGTGGATCCGTTATCAGTAAGTTGGGCTGATGGAAATGTATAGGTGAGGTCCTCAGCGCCTGGAATAGCAACACCATCTTTTTGCCACTGCACGATCATGGGTGTAGCACCGGAAACGGAAACCGTAAACACAGCATCTTCCCCCACCGAGACCAACGTTGATTGCGGATGACTTCCGATAAAAGGTTCGCCACTGCCGGTGTACTCCACCTTCCATAACGATCCGTCTGGTGTACTGGTGTTGTCACCGGGTGAGCCGCCCCCAAAACCTGCCCGTTGCAGGTAATACAGGGCTCCGGTACGATCCACCGCCATGGCCAAGGGGCGGTTAATACCTGTTGCAAAAGGTAAGGGCAAACCGCCCGCGGGATCTATCTGCCGGATGTAACCGGCACAGTAATCGGCATAGAAAAATTTTCCAACATAGCCTGCAGGAAATTGCGGAGTTTGCGGATTGTAAAACGCTGCCCCTACTATAGAGCACCCGTCTGCGTGGCTATAGGCATAAAATGGGTCCTGGTAATTTGCAGGCGGGGTTTCGGTGGTACGATATCCTTCAATCAGCGGCCAGCCGTAGTTTTTGCCAGCTTGTACATGGTTAATTTCTTCCCAGTTGCTGTTGCCCACATCGCACGCAAAAATTTTTCCGGTACCGGGCTGAATATCCATCGAAAATGGATTGCGAAAGCCCAATGCGTAGATCAATTTGTTTATTCCGGTATAGGTCGGATCATTAATAAATGGATTATCATCAGGCACGGTACCATCCGGGTTCATGCGCAGTACTTTGCCAAGCAAACTGCTTTTTGATTGTGCCAGCGAGGCGTTGGCGCCATCGCCAGTGGAAATGTAGAGTTTACCATCGGGCCCGAACACCATGTCGCCACCGTTATGGATGCTTCCGGCCATCGGTTCAAGCTGAAGTAACACCACTTCGCTGCCGGGCAGCGTTGAGTTACCGTTGGCCGTGAACCGGCTTACGCGGTTGCGGTTTGAATTTTTTTCGGTGTAGTAAACATAGTAATAGTTGTTCAGTTCAAAGTCCGGGTCGAGCACCAGGTGGCCCAGGCCCCGCTCATTAAAGTTATCTACCTGGTTTTCGATGTTCAGCATTACCGAAGATGTTAACGCATCATTCTCAACAACCAGTATTTTACCGCTTTTAATGGTAATTAAAACTCGCTGATCAGGTGTTACAACCAGATCGGTCGGGTCAAGGTTGGCAGCTACTTCCCGGTTGATGAACCCGGTTGGAAATTGCTGCGCCACGGCCTGCCATGAAACAAGCAATGAAATAATGAGCCAGTATTTTTTAAAGGCGTTCATGACTTAACTGGTTGTAAATCCGTAACATGCTCCTGCAGTAATCCAAGCATAGTTTGATAGCAATGTTCTTTCAATAGAGAAACATCACCGGGTTGGTACGTGTTTACTGCGATTTCGGTACCGGCAACAATTTTTATTATACCGGGGCGTATGCGCAGTTTACCCGGTGGCATTAGCTTGCCGGCACCAATAACCACCAGCGGTAAAATGGGTGTTTGGGTATCAATGGCAATGCGAAAAGCGCCATCTTTAAAGGGCTGCAGCATTTCATTGGTTCTGTTCTGCGTCCCTTCGGCAAAAATCAGCATCGAGATTCCTTTATTTAAAATTCGTTTGGCAAATTCTATACTCTTCTTCCTGCTTTCAGGATTACTCCGATCAACCACTACGGTAGCTGCTTTTACAATAAATCCGAAAACAGGAATTTTCAACAACTCTTTCTTTGCAATCGGGCGAAACTCCCCGGGAATGATCAGGCGGATGCCCGGTATATCCAGGAAGGAAGTGTGGTTGCTTACGAAAATATATGCCTTACCGCGCTGGATGTTTTCCTTACCGTAAAGCTCATACCGGATAAACGTAAGCTGACTGAAAATCCACGACCACAGCCACAGAAAGTTGTAGCCAATCCACGTATACCGCACACCCATCAAAAAGGGCAACAAAATTCCCGGCAACAGGATGATCATAAACACACTGAATACCAGGATAACCCAGCCGGTGTAAATTTTCTGTACAATTTTGTTCAGCATTTGGATAAACCTGAAAAGTAAAAAAAGTTACGGATAGTCTTTGTTGGCAGGGCGGGTTCTTCTAATTTGGACAATTAAACTCTCTTGTGTATGAAAAAAATAACCGGCCTTTTCGTTTGCCTTTTCGCAGTTTCCGTGCTGGCTTCGGCCCAAAGCGAGGCCCCTCCCAAACGACCTGACAACATCGGGGTTTCTGATTTTGACGGATTCAAAAACAACTCGTTCGACATTCTGGATGAATCCACCCGCCTGAAAAACGATGCTGCCCGCATTGACAATGAAATTAAAGGGGGTGTACTGGCCTCGATGACCGTGGACAAAATCCGTCAGGATATTAAAGCCCTGCGCGGCATCAGCGAAGCTTCGCAGGCCCTCACACAAAAAATTGGTGACCTTGATGAACAAGGAAAAGCGCTGCTTTCGAATGCCAAAAATGTAAATCCCCGCACCAAAGCCCCTGCGGCTACCAACAACACCAATAAATCAATCAAAGGATTGGAAGTAGCCCGCAAAAACCTGGATGCTACTGCATCGCTGGTTAAAGCCAATACCGATTTACTGGTTAACGAACTGAAGTCGCGCGGAGAAAGTATTGATTAATGGCATCAATCATGCGATGTGCCGTATTGATTTTCCTGATTGGAATTTTGTCTGGCGGTTATGCGCAAGACATCTGGGGCGAACTGGGTAAATCACTGGCAAAAGAAGGCGGTAAAGCCGGGGCTAAGCAAAAGCAGGCGCTTGATTCCATCGACTTTCAGTTTGCTATATCGGTAAACGAAAATGCCGGCTTCTTCGATATTGAGCAGAAGGGTGAAGGAACCTCACGGCTGTTGTATGCCCTGCGCGAAGAAGCGGATAAAACCCTCGTTGAGAAAGCGCGCGACTCCCTTCAAACCGCCATTTCGTTTTATGAACTGCGGCAGTATAAACTGGCGGAAGAAAATTTTATTGCGGCCAAAAATTTTATGGAGCGCAATGGCCTGACTAGTGAAATGGTGTACCTGCGTGCGCTCACCAACTTAGGTCTCGTTTATCTGGCTCAGGGTAAAATTTCGGAAGCTGAACAGTACATTACACAATGCCTCAATTACAGTCAGCAAACACTTGGTAAGAAAAGTGCGGCCTATATAGCTAACCTCAACAACAAGGCCAAACTCGATCAATCGCAAGGAAAATACAACGAAGCCGAAAAACAGTTCGATGAAGCTCTTGCACTCAACGAAGGTGTATTTGGCGAGGGCATGCAAAAAGCCATTTTGCTCAACAACAAGGCCATGCTCCTGCAATCCATCGGCCGGTATGCCGAAGCAGCTGATTTGATGAAGAAGGCCATGGCCTCTTCAACTGTTGCCCCCAAAAAAGCTTTGCAGGGAAAAAAATCATTTGATAACCGGAAGTTTCAGGCAAACCTGGCGTTCATTTACCAACTGTCGGGTAAGTACACAGAAGCCGAGACCAACTTTCTTGAGATCAAAAAGGTTTTTGACAACCGCAAGCAAACCGGGAACGCGGAGTATGCGGGCTTGTTGAACCAACTTGGCATTTTGTATATCCAGATGGGGAAGCCTGAAAAGGTGGAAGAGTTGCTGAAAAAGTCGCAGGAGGTTTACAAGAAACGGTTCACCGAGCAAAACATTTACTACGCCAAAGTAACCAACGACCTGGGTAACTTTTACCGGATGAGCGGGCGCTACCCGGAGGCTGAAAAGCAGCTGGATAAAGCCTTGTCTGTTCGGGAATCGTTGCTGGGCATCAACCATCCGGATTATGTAAACACAAAAGAAAACCTGGCTATCCTGTACTGGAAGTCCGGGCGCATTAACCAGGCCTACATGGCTTACCGGGATGTAATGGACAAAACCATTGACTTCATTAACCGGTACTTTCCACCCATGAGCGAAGCGGAGAAAACCAGTTACTGGGATGTAACCGCGCCCCGCTTCCAGCGCTTTTTCAATTTCGCCATCGAAGCCAGCGTAGAGCTGAACTATATAACCCAGGATTTTTTCGATTACCAGATGGCCACCAAGGCGCTGTTGCTCAACTCCACCAACAAGGTGAAGAACGCCATCCTGGCCAGCAACGATAAGCAGTTGATTGACGATTACCTGCGCTGGCTGGATAAAAAAGAACAACTGGCCCGCCTGTATTCGTACTCCAAAGAGCAACTAAAAGAACAGAAAATTGATCTGTCCTCGCTGGAGCGCGAAGCCAATGCTATGGAAAAATCCTTGTCGGAGCGTTCATCCGATTTCTCTTCGGGTTACTCAACCCAAAAAATCAGTTATAAGCAGATACGCGATCTGCTGGCCGACAATGAAGCCGTGGTGGATATTGTTCGGGTACGGGGCTTCAGCCAGGACTTTACACCGGATGCCAAATACGCGGCCCTTGTGCTGTTGAAAAATCAGGAGTTGCCTAAACTGGTGGTGCTGGAGAATGGCGCACAACTGGAAACCCGGTATGCAAAGTATTACTCTACGGTTATCCAAAAGCGCATGCCCGATGAATTTTGTTACGACCAGTACTGGGCGCGCATCGACCCCGAACTGGCCGGTAAACGGATGATCTACCTTTCGCCCGATGGCGTGTACAATCAGGTGAATTTAAACACACTAAAAAAGCCGGATGGGGACTACCTGGTTAACCGGTACGACTTTGTGCTGTTGGGTAATGCACGCGATTTGATTGAACTGAAGGCGCGTAAAGTTGCCGCCCTAAAAAAGGACGCGTTCTTACTGGGCTTCCCCGACTACCAGACAGATGATGTTCCTCCGTTACCCGGAACAAAGGTGGAGCTGGATGGCGTATCAAGAGTATTGAAGGCATCCGGCTACCAGGTTACGCAATACATGGAGCGCAGCGCCACCGAAAGCAACATAAAAAAACTGAAGAGCCCGGCCCTCGTGCACATCGCTACGCACGGGTATTTTCTCAAAGATGTGGATGAATCGGGCGGTTCGGTGTTTGGCGTAAACGCGGAGAATGCTTCGAACAACCCCTTGTTACGGTCGGGCCTCATCCTGGCCGGAGCCGGGAAAGCCATTGAAGGAACAGGCGGTGTCGATATGACCAGCAACGACAACGGCATATTAACCGCTTACGAAGCCATGAACCTGAACCTGGAGCGAACAGGTCTGGTTATTCTCAGCGCGTGCGAAACCGGCTTGGGCGATGTAAAATCAGGTGAGGGTGTGTACGGGTTGCAGCGCGCCTTTCTGGTTGCCGGTGCCGATGCGCTGATTATGAGTTTGTGGAAGGTGGATGACGAAGCCACGCAATTGCTGATGACCAACTTTTACACCAACTGGATTAAACTCAATAACAAACAAAAAGCCTTTAAGCAGGCCCAGCTTCAGCTTATGGCCAAATACAAGGAACCCTACTACTGGGGTGCGTTTGTGATGATGGGGATGTAGGGCACCAGGCTATTGACAAAGGTTTTGCGCCTGGCGCAGTGGCGGATTTCGGAGCGCAAAAATTGTCAATACACCAAAAAAGTTGATGCGAGGTAGAATGTTCAATTAACCACGTCACCCGCTATTGAGCCAAACCCGTGTTAGCGGTTCGGGCTTCTTCTATCGTGATTTTGTTTCGGTTTTTGTGATTGTCATTTTTATTGTCAATTAGGCAAAATAGTCCACAAAATATTTGTGCTTGAATAATAATGTTAATATAGCTGTGTATGTCACTAACTCTGCAATCATCGCAAAGTACTTTGTCGGGCTTGTCATAAAACCAAAGGTCTCAATGACACAGATTGTAAAAAGCATAGTATATGTTGCAAGCAGAAACTCAGGAGTTTTACTCCATTGCGTAAAATAACCAAGCAGAAATCCTGTCGAGGTAATAATTACAGAACCCCAATGAATTGGGAGTAACCATTTTGGAAAGTCAGGATTTGTGTATGAAGTCCAGGGAACTTTTGTAGAAATCAATTCTATCATGCCACCGGTCGACCAAACGAATAGAAAAATGTGTAGTAAAACCAAAGCGTATCCAACGTATTGCATAGTGCGTTTATTTTAAGATTCCGATGTCATACCGATTAGCCACTTGTATATTGCCTGTTTGTCCAGGAGTTACATTTCTTTCGTTGCTGCCGAAAAGTTGTATTATAAAGTCCATTCGTTTCTGTTTAGGTGTTAGCGGTTCGTTGTTTTTAAATCCACACAATAGTTTTAATGTTTTTGCCCGTTTTTATGTTTTCTCTTTTTCGTATGTCTGCCTTTAACGGAAGTAAATATGCTTTATGTTTTGTGTCATACCAAATGGCGGTTTCCCATTGACTGTTTCCGATTTTAGCAGTTGCTTTTAGTCGTCCCCAACCCTCTTCTTGCCACTTCAAATTTTCTCTTATTTCGGTCGATATTTCTGTCGGAAGTGAAACAAAGTACCAACCATTAGGTGCTGCGTACTGCCACGTTTTTGCGGTAAATTCATATTTAATTTTGCCATTCATTTTTTATTTGTCGGTTGGTTTGTCAAGCGGAAAGTGTTGCTATTCCCGTGATAACTGACTCTATTTTTATCTTATCCTTCATTGTACAAACAAATGCATGTTAACGGTTTGCGCATAAGCAGTGGCGGGAATTCGAAGCGCCAAAAAATGTCCGTAGGGGAATGTTTAGCGCGACCAGTCGATCCTGTCCACCGTGACCAGACGTAATTTGAAAACGAAACTACAAATAAACACGAAAACCCGCCATTGCAAATAGCTATTGTTGGCTGCTGTGCGCCATTCACAGTTCCATTCCATTTTTGCCGTCAATTGGGGAAATGAAAATTATTTTGTCAAAATGTAATTCAAAGCTATCGTGTCCTTGAGTTGTTTCAAGTCGTATTCATTTAGTCCATAGCCAATGTAGTCTACCAGTGCTAACCACCAAGTTCCGTACTCTTGTCGGTAAGGGTCTATTTTTTTACTTTTTTCTTCAACGATGATTTTAAGACTTTCATAAATATTGTGAACGACAAATCCACCGTGTCCATCGTCAAGTGAACTTCCATAGTTAAACTGGTTTTCAAGTCTGTCAGTTGAGCGAAATATAGAAAGTTCAAGTGTGTCACCTACTTTATATTTTTTTGAAGATGACATGTCGGCACTATGGATATCAAGAATTGAAATTACTTTATTAACCAAATCTTTGTCGACTTTGATAGGCCTAGAATAAGAAATATCAATCCATGCGGAGCTTGTATGTTTTTTGTCCCCGTAATTTTTAAATGTCTCAATTAATTTGGGTACCAATTTGTATTGCAAATCTTCAATTGGTTTTCCCTTGTCGAACTGATTCAATCGCCTTACTTCAACAGCAATTGATTCATCAATAAGTAAGTCTGGCGGTCGATTTCCTTTTGGTTCATAACGAACTGTCCCGTAGCCGCGGTTTGAAAAATATTCAAATGCAAGTTCTTCCTCTCTCTTCAATTATTTACTCTGTTGTCTCGAGGCGCATTGCCACTAACATCTTGCTACGTGCAGAGCATATACTCCATTATAAAATTAGCTAAATGCTTTTTTATCCGGCATACCCTTAGTCAGAGCAGCACTTACCCAATTTTACCCATCCTCAAAAAAACAGGAAACATAACCTCCAGCTTGTCTTTCCACAGCGGGCTGATTTTTTCCATAACTTCCAGTACAGGGTTAAATCCTTTCTTCTTAATATACTGCTGCGTAGCCGACCAGGTGCCCAGGTAGCCGGCAAATTCTTCTACTGTCCAGTTTACTTTAATGGAAAATGCAGGCGACTTAACTTCCTCAAAAGGAAATGGAATGGGTTGGTACTGTTCTTCCACCAGTTTTCGCGCAGCATCCCAGTAAGGCCCAACGGTTTCGCGGTAAAATTTCAGAAAATGGAAATCAATTTCCGGGTTAATGGAACAATGCGAATACCCCCACACGGCCAGCCACGCTCCGGGCTTTGAAGTACGGTTTACTTCCCGGTAAAATGCATCCAAATCAAACCAATGCAATGCCTGGGCTACGGTTATCAGGTCAAACGTTTTATCGGGGAAATCATTTTTTTCGGCAGGCTGAACGGAATAAAGGATGTTGTCAGCTTTATTGGCGTGTTCCAACTGCTGCGGGCTGATGTCGGTGGCAAAAACTTTTTCAAACTGTGTTGCCAATACGCGGGCTACCTGCCCGTTGCCGGTAGCACAATCCCACGCGGCATCAAAGGTTTTTAAATGACCAAAAATAAACCGGTAAAGTTCATCCGGGTAGGTTGGCCGGAAGGTGGCGTACTGTTTGGAGTGGCCAGAAAAATAGTCTTTCACTTGCTGACTGAGTTGATATTGTTAATTAGCCTGGCCAGTAACTCCTTGAAAAATTTTGCCGCAACCATGGCGGTCATACCGTTAATGTCGCGCACCGGGTTCAGTTCAACTATATCGGCACCAACTATATTTCCTTGTACCTGCTGAATGATGGAGATAACCTGTCGGGTGGTTAACCCTCCGGGCTCGTGGTGCGATACTCCGGGTGCAAAGGCCGGGTCGAGTACGTCCATATCGAGTGAAATGTAAACAGGTCCGTCAAAACTGAATTGCCGGCTGTCGGTCCGGTTTTTCATTTCGATAATCTCAACGCCAAATTTTTTTGCCTGTTTGCGCTGGTGCGGATTGAGCGTACGGATACCAACCTGAACCAGTCGCTTAGCCAATCCTTCTTCCATAATTCGGGCAAACGGGCAGGCATGGGAATACCGGTTGCCTTCAAAATCATCATACAAATCGCTGTGGGCATCGAGGTGAAGAATGTTCAGGCCGGGGTATTTCCCGGCAACTGCTTTTACAACCGGGTAACTCACCGAGTGATCTCCACCCAGGCATAAAACCCTGTTGTGCAATTGCAAAGCTGCTGAAACTTTCTTCATGATTTCCTGAATGGCAGGCGCACCGGCCGGCAGCGACAGGTCGCCCAGATCTTTCCAACGGGATGACTGGCTCAGATCAATTCCGTTTTCTGCGCAGTAGTTAGATGACGGACTGTTATACGCTTCACGGATTTTTGCAGGGGCCTGTGCGGCTCCTTGCAGGTACGATGAATTTTCATCGAGCGGTATGCCGATAACGGCCACCATGCGCTTACGGTTTGATGATCAGGCCCAACTCCTTTAACTGTTCTTCCGAAATGGTGGAGGGGGTATCAATCATCGTATCCCTGCCGGCATTGTTTTTCGGAAAAGCAATGAAATCGCGGATGGAGTCGGAGCCCCCGAACAACGCACACAGCCGGTCGAACCCGAAGGCAATGCCCCCGTGGGGTGGCGCCCCATACTCAAAGGCTTCCATCAAAAAGCCGAATTGTTTTTTCGCTTCTTCATCGGTAAAGCCAAGTTTACGAAACATGAGTTGCTGCGTGGCCCGGTCGTGAATCCGGATGGATCCACCGCCAATTTCGCTGCCGTTCAACACCATGTCGTACGCATTGGCGCGAACTTTTCCTGGTTCAGTTTCCAGCAGCGGAATGTCTTCCTGCTTGGGCGAAGTAAACGGATGGTGCATGGCATGGTATCGTTTGGTTTCTTCGTTCCACTCCAGCAACGGAAAATCCAAAACCCAGAGGGCAGCAAATTTATTCTTATCGCGAAGGCCCAGTTTTTCACCCATCAGCAGGCGCAGCTCATTGAGTTGTTTTCGGGTGGCGGTTGCATCACCGGCCATAATCAGCATTAAATCACCGGGTTGTGCCTGAAAAGCTTCGGCCCATTTTTTCAACTCGTCAGCGGTATAAAATTTATCTACCGATGATTTGAATGTACCATCGCTCCGGTATTGCACGTACACCAGTCCTTTCGCCCCGACTTGCGGGCGTTTTACAAAGTCGGTCAGTTCATCCAGTTGCTTGCGGGTGTACTCGGCACAGCCTTTGGCGCAAATGCCCACCACCAGTTCGGCACTATCGAATACGTTGAAGTTTTTGCCGGAGGTTAAATCCAGCACCCTCGAGGAGAACACCTCCCTTACTCGCCCCTCCAGGGGGGAAGAGGGGGTGTTGTTTTTCAACTCAACAAACTTCATCTCAAAGCGCGTATCAGGTTTATCCGAGCCATAGAATTTCATGGCATCGGCATAGGTCATGCGTGACACCGAACTGAGTTCAATTCCTTTAACTGCTTTAAACAAGTGGCGCACCAGCCCTTCGAATGTGTTGAGTATATCTTCCTGGGTAACAAAGGCCATCTCGCAGTCGATTTGTGTAAACTCGGGCTGGCGGTCAGCGCGCAGGTCTTCATCGCGGAAGCATCGCACAATCTGGTAGTACCGGTCGAAGCCGGAAACCATCAGCAGTTGTTTGAAGGTTTGTGGCGATTGCGGCAAGGCGTAAAACTCGCCAGGGTGTATGCGCGAAGGAACGACAAAATCGCGGGCACCTTCGGGTGTGGATTTGATCAGCACCGGGGTTTCTACCTCCACAAAATTCAAACTATCCAGGTAGGCGCGTGTTTGCCGGGCCATTTTGTGGCGTAGCAACAGGTTTTCGCGCACGGGTGTTCTGCGCAAGTCGAGGTAGCGGTATTTCATGCGCAGCTCATCACCGCCATCCGATTCATCTTCAATGGTGAAGGGCGGCACCTTGGCGCTGTTTAATATGTTCAGTTTGGTTACCCGCAATTCTACATCCCCGGTAGGCAGTTTATCATTTTTGGATAAACGTTCGGCCACCAATCCTTCAGCTTCAATCACAAACTCACGTCCAAGTGTTTTGGCGAGTAATATCAGTGCGCTGTCGGTTTTCCCCTCCTCAAATACCAGTTGGGTAATGCCGTAGCGATCGCGCAGGTCAATCCATAAAATGCTTCCCTTGTCGCGCAGGCGTTGCACCCACCCGGTAAGGGTTACTGTTTGATTAACGTGCGAAATCCGCAATTCACCGCAGGTATGAGTCCGTAACATGGGTTTTCGTAATTTTGTGCTGTTAATTGGCGGGGGCGAAGTTAGCAATAGTCTTTTATTCGGCCCGTTATGAATTAAATTTTAAGTGCCATGCACAAACTGCTTATAATCCTCGTATCACTTGCCCTGTTTTCGTTCAATGAGCCCAGGCTGGTAAAGACAAAAATTGCCGAGGGGATGGTGGTGAGCCTGCCGAAAACGTTCAAGCCTATGGATGACATAGATTTTGTGCAGCGCTATCCTTCGGTACGGCAACCGATTGCTGCTTTTACCAACGAAGAGCGTGAAGTGGATTTCAGTGTAAACCTGTCGGCTACGCAATGGCCGGATGCCAACGTGGAACTTGCGCAGAAATTTTTTAAAGCAGGCATCTATAACCTGTTCGATGGTGTGGACATGATTGATGAAGGCATTAAGGAAATTCACGGCAAGGAATACATTTTTTTTGAGTTTGAATCACGCATCAAAGGCGACAGGCGCGATATGGCGCTGCAGGAACCGGTGTTGCGCTATACCTACATTCAATACCTGGTTGAGCCGGGCCGTACGCTGGTGTTCTCCTTTAATTGTCCGCGCAGGCTGCGTGCCGACTGGCAGCCAACGGCTCATTCCATTATGAAGAGCATCCGGCTAAAGTAATCCTCCGTGGAATTATTCTCCGATGAATATTTTATGCGCGAAGCGCTGAAGGAAGCACATAAAGCGCTGGCCATTGGCGAAGTGCCGGTAGGGGCAGTAGTGGTCAGCAACAACCGTATCATCGCCCGCGCCCACAACCAAACCGAAAAACTTACCGATGCCACGGCCCATGCCGAAATGCTGGCTACTACTGCCGCGGCCAACTACCTGGGCTCAAAGTACCTTGATGAATGCACGCTGTATGTTACGCTTGAACCCTGCGTGATGTGTGCCGGTGCACTCAACTGGGTACAATTGCAGCGGCTCGTGTTCGGGGCCACCGATCCGCAACGGGGATACCGGTTGATAAAGGGTAAGGTGTTGCATCCGCGAACGGAAGTAACCGAAGGTATCTTTTCCGGAGAATCGAAGGAACTGATTGACCAGTTTTTTAAACGAATCAGGGGAAAGTGAACGGGTTGCGGGGTGCGTGTTTCGGGTTACGCGTGTGCTTAAAGCTGCGAGTTTCGAGTTTCCAGCTTCGAGATGGCTCGAAGCTCATCACTCGTAGCTTGCAGCTTTTAAAAAGTTAACGAACTTAATTCCATCTCTCTTGTTTGAAGAGTATATTTGAAATCTTTCATGTTTAACCAATAAACAAATCCGATTATGCCATTTACGTTACCGAATTTACCCTACGCTTTTAATGCACTGGAACCCCATATTGATGCCCGCACCATGGAAATCCACCACGGTAAGCATCATAACGCTTACGTTACCAACCTTAACAACGCTATTGCCAACACCGATGCCGACAAGCTGAGTATTGAGGAGATTTGTAAAAACATTTCGAAGTATCCGGTAGCTGTGCGTAACAACGGGGGCGGGCATTACAACCACAGTTTGTTCTGGACCATTATGGGCCCAAATGCAGGTGGTGCGCCAACCGGTGCGCTTGCCGATGCCATTAACTCGGCCTTCGGGAATTTTGATGAATTCAAAACCAAGTTTGCTGCTGCCGGTGCCGGCCGGTTTGGTTCAGGCTGGGCCTGGCTGATTGTGGATGGAAGTAAGAAACTTCAGATTACCTCAACACCTAATCAGGATAACCCGCTGATGGATATTGCCGAAGTAAAAGGAACGCCTGTTCTTGGCCTGGATGTGTGGGAGCATGCTTATTACCTGAACTACCAGAACCGAAGACCAGACTACATTGCCGCGTGGTGGAATGTGGTGAACTGGGCCGAGGTGGCTAAGCGTTTTGCGGCTGCACAATAAATCAACAAATCATTGTGAATGAATAAAATCCCGACATAAGTCCGGGATTTTTTTATTGATAACTCAATGTCCTGTTTTAAGGATACATGCCCAGACCTGTTGGTTAATAAATCCTTACCTCAATGGAATGATATACGCTAACCCGGTTCGAACGGCAAACTCTCCTTCAAAATAGAAGTCACCAATCAGTTCGAACCGCCAGTTATTTTTTAATGGTATAGCGCCCCCTGCACCTAATGAAAAATCATTCTGGCCAATCAGCCCGCGGCCCCTGGCAAAAAAGTGGTCAGTAAAGTAATACCGGCTGCCGAACACAAAACTCTCATCACGCTTTGTCCAGATTTCCACCCCGGCTGTTATCGTAAACTTTCGCACAACAAAGTAGTTAACCTCAAAACCAAACTGGGCTTTATCAAACAGGTTATCGTTGTCGGTTTTCAGAAAGTCCATTGCTCCGCCAATCATTAAATCGTTGGAACTTTGGGAGTAGGACAGGGTAGCGCAAAAAATCAGACCTAGCGCAAAAAGTTTTCTCATCTATAAAAAGGTTTAACAAATATACGGATTGAACACTATTTAAGCTTGTTGATGAGTTTTTGCATGGCGAGACCTCCTTTCGCGTACGGCATAAGCGAAAGCCTCCAAACGGATAAATTTTGGCGTGATTAGCTGAAAAATTACCGGTAAAGGTAACAGAACAATGCACTAAAGATTTACCGTATTATAAACGGAATTTCCACCTGCTGTTTGGCACTGTTAACCCCGTAGATGTAGCCACGGCCTTTAAATTTTTCAAAAAACTCAATTACATCTTCCGGCTCTTTAACGCGTACGCGGTTAATGGCAATGATGGTAAAGTTTTCGGGTACCCCGATTTGCTTTAGCACGCTTTTGTCTTTCAGCTTAAAAACTTTTATGCCGTAATCGGTGGCCTCCAGTTCGGCACCCAGCGAGGCGGAGGAATAAATTTTCCGTTTTACAATTTCGGTGGTGCCCGATTTGTTTACCAGCGTAACCGAGGCTGTTGATGGTTTATTATCGCGCAGGTAGGTAACTGAAATCTTATCGCCCGGATACCGATAGGCCAGTTCCTCCTCAAAAGCGCTTTGGCTGTTTACTTCTGCATTATTGATTCGTATAATCACATCGCCCGGTTTAAGCCCGGCTTTAACTGCGGGCCCTTCTTTATCCAGGCTTTCTACCAATACGCCTTTAAAATCAACACCTTCCGTTTTTAAATCGTACTTCCTCGCATTTTGAAAATTGTATTCAATCACGTTGCCACCAAACAATGCTTTTTGTACCACGCCAAATTTTACCAGGTCATCAAAAACTTTTTTGGCGATATCCACCGGCACGGCAAACGCATAACCGGTATAGCTGCCCGTTCGCGAGAGGATGGCCGTGTTGATGCCCACCAGCGCTCCGGCCTTGTTTACCAAGGCGCCACCGCTGTTGCCGGGGTTAATGGCCGCATCGGTCTGGATAAACGATTCAATCGGGAACTTGCCTTCCAGAATTCCGATTCTTCTTCCTTTGGCGCTAACAATCCCAACTGTTACGGTTGACGAAAGCGAGAACGGATTACCTACCGCCACCACCCATTCGCCTACCTGAACATCTTTGGACGAGCCCAGTGTGATGGCCGGCAGGTTGGTTTCTTCAATTTTCAATACAGCTAAATCAGTGGATGGATCGGTTCCAATCAGTTCGGCCGGATATACCTTTTTATTGTAGTTTACTTCAATCCGCTCGGCCGACTCGATAACGTGGTTGTTGGTAATGATATAGCCATCACGCGTGAAAATAACACCCGAACCGCTGCTTACCTGAGTTTGCGTGGTGCCACCACCAAAAAACCAGTCGAACGGTGAGTATGAAGTTCCTTTAAAAATGCTGTTAATGTACACCACGCTTGGAATGGCTTTGTTGGCTGCCATGCTGAAGTCGGTTAGTTCTGTGGGGTTTGCCGGACTGGAAATTTCAGGAACTGTTACCGGGTAAGCGGGCGAATCGTAATGCACATTGGTAAATACCGTATCGGGTAAAGGCTTTGTATCTGTGTCTTTTATAAAGAGGTGAAAACCCATAAAGGCGCCTGCCAGTCCGGCCAGGAAACCCACAACAATAACTTTAAGTGTATTCATAACGCTACTAACCGGTTTGATGCTTAACAGAGAGCAAAAGTTGATCCGCTCCGCTATTTATTTTGGCGTAAATATAATCTGCCGTACGGTTATCTGGCTTTTTCGGTTGCGCGGGCAAAATATTTACTTTTGGCCTCTATGGGAATCCGCTCAGTACTCGCCAAACCGGTTGCCGCCTATGTGGCAGCACAAACCCGTAAGTGGGCCAGCCAGCCCGGTTATGTTCAGTTGCAAACACTTAGAAAAATAATCCGACAGGCAGACCGCACGGCTTTCGGAAGGGATCACGGGTTCACATCTATACAGTCTTACAAAGACTTTAAAAAGCAAGTGCCGGTTCGTGATTATGAACAGCTAAAGCCGTACATCGACCGGATTTTACGAGGCGAAGCCGATGTGTTATGGAAGGGAAAGCCGGCCTACCTGGCCAAGACTTCAGGCACCACATCGGGCACCAAGTATATCCCCATTTCGCACGAGTCGAAGTACAGCCATTTTATCAGTGCCCGCAATGCAACGCTGGCTTATGTGCACGAAACCGGCAATGCCTCCTTCCTGGATGGCAACCTGATTTTTCTTTCGGGCAGCCCTGAACTGGAGGAAATTGCCGGCATTAAAACCGGCCGGCTATCGGGTATCTCCAATCACCTGGTGCCGGGTTACCTGCGCACCAACCAGAAACCATCGTATGCTACCAATTGCATTGACGACTGGGAGGAAAAACTGGAGCGTATAATTGATGAAACGCTGCATGCCAACATGACGCTGATATCGGGCATACCGCCCTGGGTACAGATGTATTTTGATCGGATTTATGCGCGTACCGGAAAAAAGATCAAGGATGTGTTTCTTAATTTCTCGGTGTTTGTTTATGGGGGTGTGAATTTTGAGCCGTATCGCGCCAGGCTGGAAGAATCCATCGGCAAGAAAGTTGACTCCATCGAAACCTACCCGGCATCCGAAGGATTCATCGCTTACCAGGATTCGCAGCATGAACCGGGCTTGCTGTTACTGCTTAACAACGGCATGTTTTATGAGTTTATACCGGCCGAGGAATACTTTAATGAAAACCCGACACGACTCAGCATTGACGAAGTTGAATTGGGTAAAAACTACGCACTCATTATTAACAGCAATGCCGGACTGTGGGGGTATTCCATAGGCGATACGGTAAAGTTTGTTTCAAAAAATCCATACCGGTTGTTGGTTACCGGTCGAATTAAACATTTTATATCGGCTTTTGGTGAACACGTAATCGGTGAAGAAGTAGAGAAAGCCATGAAAATCACCATGCAGAAATTTCCGGAAGTTGACCTTACGGAATTTACCGTGGCCCCCCAGGTTACACCCGCTGATGGGCTTCCTCACCACGAATGGTTGATTGAATTTGGTAAAACGCCAGCCGACCTTGCTGCCTTTGCCCTTGAGCTGGATAACCAACTGCGAGGATTAAATGTTTATTACGATGACCTGATTACCGGAAGTATCTTGCAGCCGCTGAAGATAACCTTGTTAAAACCGAATGCCTTCGTGGAGTATATGAAATCGCAGGGTAAATTGGGCGGGCAAAACAAAGTGCCCCGGCTTTCGAATGATCGGAAAATTGCTGGAGATTTAACTAAATTTGTTCTTCATTAACGAAAATGAAAAGGACTTGGAGTCAATCAGGGATTGACTGATGCGGAGGTCTTAAAAATTGCTTTTTCGCCAAAAAGGACTCTGATAACAGTCGGCAGGGATTTTGGAGAATCAGCTTTCAGAAGCAGGCAACCATCCAGCTGATAGAACAACCACTACGTAAACAAAATGTAAGGCCAATCGGTAGTTTTACTTTAATTGGAAAAAATCAGGCCAGGATTCGGAAACTTATATTTTAGAAATACACTGAAATCCTCCAAAAAACATATCGCCATTCTCGGCTCCACCGGTTCCATCGGCACGCAGGCGCTTGATGTGGTTCGTGCTCACCCGGATGCATTTGAAGTGGAAGTGCTTACGGCACAGAACAACGCTGATTCACTCATCCGGCAGGCCATTGAATTTAAGCCCAATGCGGTTGTAATCGGATCGGAAGAGCACTACGCAAAAGTAAAATCGGCATTGCAGCAACATCCTGTAAAAGTATTTGCCGGTGACGATGCGCTGGCATCGGTAGTGCAGATGGATAGCATCGACCTGGTGCTTACCGCGCTGGTAGGCTACTCCGGTCTGCGGCCAACCATTAAAGCTATTGAAGCCGGTAAGACCATCGCGCTGGCAAACAAAGAAACGCTGGTTGTTGCCGGAGCGCTCATCACCAGCCTGGCGCGTGAAAAGGGAGTGAACATTTACCCGGTTGATTCAGAGCACTCGGCCATCTTTCAATGCCTGGTGGGCGAGTTTCACAACCGCATCGAAAAAATTATCCTCACCGCATCCGGAGGTCCTTTTCGGGGAAAGAAGAAAAAAGATCTTGTAAACGTAACCCGCGCCCAGGCGCTGAAGCATCCCAACTGGAACATGGGCGCAAAAATCACCATTGACTCGGCCACACTAATGAACAAAGGCCTTGAGGTTATTGAGGCCAAATGGCTTTTCGGGCTTGCGGCCGAACAGGTAGACGTTATTGTGCATCCGCAATCCATCATTCACTCCATGGTGCAGTTTGAAGATGGCTCCATTAAAGCCCAAATGGGCCTGCCTGATATGCGCCTGCCCATCCAGTTTGCGCTTACCTACCCCGACCGGCTCCAGTCGGATTTTCCCCGGTTTAATTTTTCGGATTACCCAAACCTGACCTTCGAAAAACCCGATACCGAAACTTTTCGTAATCTTGCACTCGCTTTTGAGGCGCTGAGGCGGGGCGGAAACATGCCCTGTGTACTTAATGCCGCCAACGAAGTGGCCGTGGCGCAATTCCTGGGCGATAAAATCGGTTTTCTGAAAATGTCAGAAGTTGTGGAACGATGCCTCGAAAAAATTGCTTATATCGGTAATCCTGCTTACGCGGATTACGTTGAAACAGACAAAGAAACAAGAACAAGAGCCTTAGAATTCTGCAAATAATGGATTGGATGATTTCACTTGCCCAGCTGTTGCTGAGCATTTCAATTTTAGTAGCTGTGCACGAGATGGGCCACTTGCTGGCCGCCAAATATTTCGGTATGCGGGTTGAACAATTCTCCATCGGGTTCCCGCCTAAAATCGTATCTTTTAAAAAAGGCGATACTGAATACGCCATCAGCGCTATACCGCTGGGCGGTTATGTAAAAATTTCCGGTATGATTGATGAATCGCTGGATACCGAAGCAATGAAACGGGAACCCCAGCCCTGGGAGTTCCGCAGCAAGCCGGCCTGGCAGCGGCTGATAGTGATGCTTGGCGGCATTATTGTAAATGTATTGGTGGGTATTTTGATCTTCATCGGCATCACCTATTTCTATGGCGATTCGTACCTGTTAAAGGATAAAATCAATGAGAACGGGGGTTTTGTAGTGGGCGCAGCTGGTGAAAGCATTGGCCTGCAAACCGGTGACAGAATTGTGAAAATTAACGGACGTGATTACCGCTACTTTCAGGAACTGGTTGACCCGAACAACCTGCTTGCCGACAACGCATCGTACACGGTTGCGCGCAACGGGCAGGAAATAGTAATCTCTATTCCGCCTGATTTCATTCAGAAGTTTAACCGGAAGGAAGGACTTGCTAATTTTCTGTGGTACCGCTTTCCTTCGGTTGTTGAAGAGGTTGTTCCTGGTTCAATAGCCGCACGGGTGGGTCTTGAAAAAGGCGATGTGCTGAAAATGGTTAACGGCAAGCCGGTTTATTACCACGATGAAGTAACCAAACTGGTTCGTTCCCGCACCGACTCGGTTTCGTTTACTGTTGAACGGAACGGTGAATTGCTCTCATTCCGCGAAAAATTTTCAGGACAGCCCGCTATCGGGTTTTATGCCCGCTTGCCCAAGGAGTTTTTAAGTGAGGCTGAAGAAAAAATTCAATACGGATTCTTTCAGTCTATTCCGTTGGGTACATCCCGAGCGTTTACTACGCTGGTGGTGCAGGTAAAAGCATTTGGAAAAATTATTTCGGGTGTGCTCTCTCCGAAAGAATCGCTTTCCGGCCCGATCGGCATTATGCAGGCGTTTGGCCGTACGTGGGAATGGGAACGTTTCTGGTCGTTAACGGGCGTACTCTCGCTGGTGCTGGCGTTTATGAACCTGCTGCCCATACCGGCTCTGGATGGCGGTCATGTGATGTTCCTCGGCTATGAAATTATTTCGCAGCGGAAACCATCCGATAAATTTCTTGAACGGGCGCAAAAAGTGGGCATGGTGTTTTTGCTTACGCTGATGGTACTGATTTTTGCCAACGACATCATCAAGTTGTTTTAGTTTCTTTCGTTTCTAATCTCAAATTCCACCCTGCGGTTTAGCCTGCGGTCGTCTTCGGTTTTTTCTTCCACAATTGGCTTGGAGCCGCCATACCCGATGGCGGTGATGCGTTTTGGGTCAATTTTAAATTCATACACCAGGTAGGCGCGGATGGCATCGGCCCGTGCCTGCGAAAGTCGCAGGTTGGCATCGGCCCGGCCTTCTGAATCGGTATGCCCGCTGATGGTCAGGTTCAGGTAGGGGTGGTCGGTCAGAAAGTTTCCGAGCCGGTTCAAATCCGGGTGCATGGCCGGCAGGATGTCGGCTTTGCCGCTCTCAAACTCCAGCGATTTAAATGCAATCTTGCTTTCCAATGGTTCGGTTTGCTTATTGATTTCCATATCGCCATCCATAAAGAAAATTTCTTCAATACGGAAGTAGTCATCTCCCTGAATGATGAGCAGGTAATTGCGTTTGTTAATCAAACTGAAGTCGAAACTGCCATCGGGTCTTAAAAATTTCGGAGCCACCTCCACGCCATGATCAAGATCAATAATCGATACAATTCCCTTCATTGGGTTGCCGGTCTGGCTGTTGGTAAGTGTTCCTTTAAGTTGGGCGATGGCTTCGGGTTGTGCCTCCATGGGCACCGGAAACGAAAACAGATCAAGGTTTTGCGGGTCATCGCTTTCGGAACGGGCGTAATACAATTCTTTCGACTGCGAATCGATGGTGAAGTAGTACTCACTGCCCGGCCCGTTTACCAGCGGCCCGATGTTTTTTGGTTCGGCCCACTGGTTGTTTTGTTTATACGATTTGTAAATATCAAAATCGCCAAAGTTGAGCGGGTGCCCGTTTGAACTGAAATAGAGCACGTTGAACTTGTGATGAAAAAACGGACTCACTTCAGATTGCCTTGTATTAATAATCGGCCCGATGTTTTGCGCTTGCTGCCAGTTGCCGTTGCCATCTTTAACTGAATAGTAAATGTCGGTTTGTCCAAATCCGCCAATTCTGTCAGATGCAAAGAAAAGCGTATCACCTGAGTGAGACAGGGATGGATGTGACTCCCAGTAGATGGAATTGATTGTTGGACCCAGGTTGCGCACATTACCCCAGGTGTTGTTTGCTTTTAATTCAGCAACAAAAATATCGCAATCGCCTTTGGGCTCGGTTTTGCACCGTGCAAAGTACAGGTGCCTTCCGTCATGGCTCAGGCAGGCGGAGCCTTCGTTGTCGCTGGTGTTGATGTCTTTATATTCCTGCGCGTCCATCCACAAGCCGAATTCGCGTATGCTGAAGAAAAGGTCCTCATCGTATTTTCGCTCGATTAAGCTGGCGTGCATATTTCGTTTGGAGGTAAACAACAGCAGCGTATCCACGTTGCCAATGGTAGGGGCATAGTCTTCTTTGGGTGAGTTTATTCCAATGCCCATGTTAAGCAAAATGCCATGCGGGGGCCGCAGGGTATCAATTTCTTTACGGTACTCTACCAGTTGATAGTATTGTTCCAAGGGAACGTAGTAATCGCGCTGGTTTTCGGTAAGCACATCGTACTCTTGTTGAATTTTACTGATATCGGAATGGGGCTGGTGGTGTTTCAGTACCAACTTATAAAGCAATACAGCTTCGCCTTTTGGGCCGTGTTTTTCCGAAAGTTTGGCCAGTTGCCAAAGCATTGAGGTGTTGAGTGAAAAATTTTGGATACCAAAGTGGCTAACGTAATCCTTAAGTGCATGGTACAGGGTTTCTCCGCCACCTGACGTCTCCAGTTGCCGGATGCGGTTCAGTTTATTGCGGTCGGTATAATAGGGAATTTTATTTACGTTGCGGAATCTGAAAATGTCAGATTGGCTGTAGGATGTCAGGCTATCATTGAGTTGTACTACACCTGCACTTTTAAGCTTTTCTTTTTTTTTCTGTGCTAGGGCGGGTAGTTGAACAAGCAGGCAAATGCCAATAATGCAGTTAAAAAAATAGGTTTTCACATCAGCTTGTTTTAGCCAAACAAGAGGCCTTTCGTTAAAGTTGATACAATTTTGCTTCTTTTACAACGTGTTGGCATTGGTATTGTCAGGTTAATGGCCTTAAATCCGTTATCCGTATTACCGACTAACGGATGCCAATTTGACACAACTACAGCATGTTTAAAGCGATGCCCATACAGCTTGTTCAGGATGATGGTGATGAACTTATCCAACTAATTAATCCTGAACAGGAGAGTGATTTAAAACCTGAGGACCTGGCTGATGAGCTGTCCATTCTGCCAATAAAAAATACGGTATTATTTCCGGGGGTGGTAATCCCGATAACGGTTGGCCGGCAAAAGTCAATTAAGCTGGTAAAAAAGGCTTACCAGGGCAACCGTATAATAGGAGTGATTGCCCAGAAGAATGCTCAGGCAGAAGAACCCTCAACCGAGGAATTATACCGCACCGGTACTGTGGCACGCATCATTAAAATGCTGGTACTGCCCGATGGGAACACCACCATTATTATCCAGGGTAAAAACCGGTTTCATGTAACTGATTTTGTGCAGGAAGATCCCTGGCTTACCGCCCGTGTTGCCCTGCAGCGCGAAGTGCCCATGGAAATGACCAAAGAAGCGAAGGCACTGGTACAATCGCTTAAAGAATCGGCATTTAAAATTTTAAAGTTAAATCCTGAAATCCCGCAGGAAGCGCAAATTGCGCTGGATAACATTCACAGCGTTCCGTTTCTAATTCATTTCCTGTCATCCAACCTGAATGTTGAAGTAGCCGATAAGCAGAAAATCCTGGAAACCGAAAACATTGTGGATCGCGGTACGCTGTTGCTGCAGTTTATGCTGCGCGAAATCCAGATGCTTGAAATAAAAAACGAAATTCAGAAAAAAGTACATACCGATATTGACCAACAGCAGCGCGACTATTTTCTGCGCCAACAAATAAAAGTGCTGCAGGATGAATTGGGTTATGATACCCCCGATAAGGAAGTGGAGGCTTTGCGAAAGCGCGGTGAGCAGAAAAAATGGACCAAGCCTGTGGCTGATCATTTCAATAAGGAATTGGATAAACTGTTGCGTATAAACCCGCAGGCGGCCGAATATCCTGTGGTGATGAACTACGTGGAGTTTATGCTGGACCTGCCCTGGGGCGAATACACAGTGGATGATTTCGATCTGAAAAAAGCCCGGAAGATTCTGGATGCCGACCACTTTGGTTTGGAAAAAGTGAAAACCCGTATTTTAGAATACCTGGCTGTGCTTAAACTGAAGCAGGACATGAAGGGCCCCATCCTGTGCCTGTACGGTCCTCCGGGCGTAGGAAAAACCTCGCTCGGCCGGTCTATAGCAACAGCCCTTGGCCGAAAGTATGTGCGCATGTCGCTGGGTGGTGTGCACGATGAAGCCGAAATCCGTGGCCACCGGAAAACCTATGTCGGAGCCATGCCGGGTAAGATTTTGCAAAACATAAAAAAAGCCCACTCCTCTAATCCGGTATTTATCCTCGATGAAATTGATAAAGTGCGTTCGGATTTCCGAGGCGATCCATCATCGGCTTTACTGGAAGTGCTTGACCCCGAACAAAACAGCACCTTTGGCGATAATTATCTGGAAGTAGAATACGATCTCTCCAAGGTGCTCTTCATTGCAACAGCCAATTCGTTGGATACCATCCATCCTGCGTTGCGCGACCGGATGGAGATTATCGAAATAACGGGCTATACGCTTGAAGAGAAAACTGAAATAGCGTTGCGGCACCTGGTACCCAAGCAGCTGGCTGAACATGGCCTGAAAGAAACCGATTTCAGTTTTACCCGAAAGACGGTTGCCAAAATCATTGATCGGTACACCCGTGAATCGGGCGTGCGTAACCTGGAACGTAAAATCGGGTCTATCATCCGGCACATAGCCAAATCGGTAGCCATGGGTGAACCTTATTCGAAAACGGTGAATGACGAAGTTATCCGGAAGGCGTTAGGTCCTGAAGTTTTTGATGAAGAACTCTACCAGGGTAACGACATTGCCGGTGTAGTAACCGGCCTGGCGTGGACACAGGTGGGTGGAGAAATTTTGTTTGTTGAATCGAGTTTGAGCAAGGGTAAAGGAGCCTTAACCTTGTCGGGTCAGTTAGGCGATGTAATGAAGGAATCGGCTATGGCGGCTCTTTCCTACCTGAAGTCGAATGCCGAAGCATTGGGCATCGATCCGCGTGTATTTCAGCAGTACGATCTGCACATTCACGTTCCGGCCGGAGCCGTACCGAAAGACGGCCCCTCGGCAGGCATCACCATGCTCACCTCGCTTGCTTCGATTTACACACAGCGAAAAGTAAAAGCCAAACTGGCTATGTCGGGTGAAATTACCTTGCGCGGAAAAGTGCTGCCTGTAGGCGGCATTAAGGAAAAGATACTGGCCGCTAAACGAAGCGGCATCAGCGAGATAATTCTGAGCGGTAAAAACAAGAAGGATATTGATGAAATTGAAAAGCAATACCTCAGGGGCTTGCGTTTTCATTATGTTGATACAGTTGATGATGTTCTGAAAATCGCCCTACTGAAAGAAAAAGTAAAGAACCCCGTGCGATTTAGTTTTTCCGATCAGAAAAATCCAGCCTGAAAATCCGGTTAATTTTCAGTAGCCTTGCAGGGTTGAAGAAAGTAGTTATCATAGCGTTGGTGCACAGTGTTGCGGTAACCTGGGGGCAGTCGGGAGGAAATAAATCGTTTCAGTTTTTAAACGTACCGGCACATGCCCGGCTGGCGGCCCTTGGTGGTGTAAATACATCGCTGGCCGATCAGGACGTTAATTTTGCTTTTAATAATCCGGCATTAGTAAGCGATACACTGGCGGGCACTGCTTCGGCAGGCTATCTTTTTTACCTTGCCGATATCGGTCAGGCCACCTTTTCGTACGCACATAATTTCGCTAATGCAGGCACAGTAACTTTTGGTATCCGGCACCTGAACTATGGCGAAGTGGCCGGCTATGATGCCTCGGGTATGGAAACAGGCATGTTCCAATCAGGTGAAACAGAACTACTGATTGGTAAAAGCCACCAGGTTGGCGTTTTCCGACTGGGTGCAAGCATTAAAGGTGTTTTCTCGAATTTAGCCGGCTTTCGAGGGGCGGCCCTGCTCACCGATGTCGGTGGAATTTTTATTCATCCGCAAAAGCAACTGGTGGTGGGCATGGTGTTTCGCAACCTGGGGTTTATGCTCAACGAATTTTCTGAAACCAGTAATTCGGATTTGCCTTTTGATATTCAAATAGGCGTCACCGGCAAGCCCCAGCACATGCCGGTGCGGTTTTCTACTGCTTTATTTAACCTGGCCAACCTGGGCAAGGCCTACCGCGATCAGTCGCTGGTAACGGAATTTTTCCGGCATCTTAACGTAGGGGCTGAACTGCTCATTCATAAAAACGTAAACGTATTAGTCGGCTATAACGGCTTGCGGCAGCAGGAGTTGCAGGTGCAAGACGGCTCGGGTATGCGGGGTTTTACAGTTGGATTTTTGGTGCGAGTAAAACATTTTGAATGCGCCCTTAGTAGGGCAAGTTATAGCGTGGGCAACGCGGCTTATGCTTTTACGCTGAACGTTAATACAAAATCAATACTGACGAAACGAACGGAATTATGATGACGAAAAATTATTTAACTCCCCGGCAGATTGTTGAAGAACTGGATAAATACATCGTAGGCCAGGCCGAAGCCAAACGCAACGTAGCCATAGCCTTGCGCAACCGGTGGCGTAGGATGAATGTGCAATCCGATTTACGAACGGAAATTATCCCGAACAATATTCTGATGATTGGAGCAACCGGGGTGGGTAAAACCGAAATTGCCCGCAGACTGGCCAAGCTGGCCGATGCTCCGTTTGTAAAAGTAGAAGCCTCCAAGTTTACCGAAGTGGGTTATGTGGGGCGCGATGTGGAGAGCATGGTGCGCGACCTGGTGGAGCAGTCGGTGAACATGGTAAAGGCCCGCAAAAAGGAAGAAGTACGCGACAAGGCAGCGCAGGCAGTGGAAGATATTATTCTGGATGCACTTATACCGCCCCTTCGGCAGCAACCGGTACGCACCGGCTTTTTGGGGCAAACAGAAACCGCAGCCGATGACATTCCAACCAACGACATCGAACTCAATGAACGAACACGCCACCTGTTCAGGGAAAAACTGAAAAATGGTGAACTGGAAGAACGAAAAATTGAAATCAACATCAAGCCATCGGGTAACCCAAACATTGGCATGATTGGTGCCGGCATGATGGACGAAGTTTCGATGATGAACCTGCAGGAGATGCTGAGCGGCATGCTGCCAAAAAAAGCCAGAAAGAAAAAAGTTACCGTTGCCGAAGCCAGGCGCATTTTACTGGAAGAAGAAGCCGCCCGCCTTATTGATATGGATGAAGTAAAGGAAGAGGCCATCCGGCTGGCCGAAAATTCAGGAATTATTTTTATTGATGAGATTGATAAGGTTGCTTCCGGCTACAAAAAGGGTGGAGGCGGACCTGACGTAAGCCGGGAGGGCGTGCAACGCGACTTGCTGCCGATTGTGGAAGGAAGCACGGTAAACACAAAGTATGGTGTTATCAAAACCGACCACGTATTGTTTATAGCGGCCGGTGCTTTTCACATCAGTAAGCCGTCTGATTTGATTCCGGAGTTGCAAGGCCGTTTCCCGATTCGTGTTGAGCTCAGTAACCTTACCCAGGAAGATTTTGTGCGCATATTAAAAGAGCCGCGCAACGCCCTTACCCGGCAGTACCAGGCTTTATTTGAAGCGGAGGGCGTTTCCGTTTCATTTACCGATGAGGCTATACAGGAACTCGCCCGCACGGCCTTCACGCTGAATGCCGAAGTGGAAAACATCGGTGCCCGCAGGTTACAAACCGTAATGAGCAAGTTGCTTAATGAATTTCTGTACGATGTACCTGATAATATAAAATCAGGCTCCACCATTAGCATTGATGCTGCGCTGGTAAAAGAAAAACTTAGTGCGCTGGCAAAAAATAAAGATCTTAGCGAGTACATACTTTGAGAATATTTCTTTTTCTGGCGGTTATATTCTATGGAGTTTATCCGGTTGGTGGGCAGCCGGTGGATTCCCTGCGGGCTTATTATATACAGGAGTACCCCGACCATTTTTTTATTTGGCCGGTATTAAAACAGCGTTCCCTCACATTTGACATCCAGGATAAACAGGAAGAAGAACGCAGAATTGAATTTACGCCCAACAACAGGTTTACAATGGGTGCCGGCTTTTATGTTTTTGATTTGGCCTTTGAGCTTGCGTTTGCAATACCACTAGCCGAAAACAGCAAATTTATTTATGGGGAGTCTTCCGCGCGCGATATTCAACTTAATATTCTTTCAAAAAAGTGGGGAGCCGATGTGTATTACCAGAAGTACACCGGCTTTTATATACAAGACAGCGATAATCCCGTGCCAAAGGGCCAACCCTATCCGCAACGCCCCGATTTAGCAACCCGCAATTTTGGCCTTTCGGGAGTTTACATTTTTAACCACCGCAAGTTTTCCCTGCGGTCTTCATTTACCTATGCCGAAAGGCAGTTGCGAAGCAAAGGATCTTTTCTGCTTTATGGAACAATAAACTCGTTTAAAGTTACGGCCGATTCGGCTCTACTTGAGCCGGCTGTACAGGATGTAGTGGGTACTGGTTCGGATTTCAGGTTGCTTCGGTATACTACGGTTAGCGTGGCGCCTGGATATTCATACAACCTGGTGTGGCGAAAATTCTTTATTAATGGCACAGTGGCGCTAGGCCCGGCTCATCATTGGATAACTTATGAAGAAGAATCCGGGCTGAAGCGTGATGATATTAGTATAAACAGTACCGGTATCGCCCGGTTTGCCTTGGGTTACAGCAGCGATCGGTTTTTTGGCGGAGTGGGTTTCTCGGCTCAGGCACGTATTGTAAAGTTTGAAGATGTGCGGGTATCAAATTCAACGAACTTGTTTAAGCTACTCGTAGGGTATCGGTTCAGGGAATTCGGTGTTCTTAGAAAAAGAGTATGGGATATTAACCCGTTGAAGTTTTAATCAGCATTTTTTGGAAAATCGATAAACAGCAGTTCGCTGTTGCCGGCTTCAATTTTTTTCCAATCATCAATAAAGAAACGGGCTGCAACGATGCCGCATGTGGGTAGGTTATCCATGCTGGCGTGCATCACTTCGTTTACAAAATCAGTAAGCCCCGGATTGTGCCCAAACAACATAACGGTGCTGTATTTATTGTTAAGATGTTGAACGGTGTCCAAAATCGTTTCCGAATCGGCATGGTAAAGCCGGTTGTCTGTTTTAATTTTTTCTTCAGCATAGCCGATCTCCCTGCTGATTCGTTTAGCTGTAGCATAGGCCCGTTTTGCCGGGCTGGTCAGCAGCAGGTCGGGGTTTATGCCGCGTTCCCTCAGGCGCTTGCCCATAAGGGGAGCATCTTTTTTTCCACGTTCATTCAGCGGCCTGTCAAAATCGCTTTGGCCAGGATTATCCCAGCTGGACTTGGCATGGCGAACAATGTAGAGTGTTTTCATCACCTCACTCAAAGGTAATTACCTGGTCGCAATTCTGCTATCTTTGCCGCGTCATGAAGCGTTGGAAGAAAATACGGAGGAAAATCCGATACACTACCATCTACCTGCTCGTTCGGTTTTTGATTGTCATCTCGGCTGTGGTACCCCGTAAAGTATGGTTGGCCGTATTTGGTTTCCTCGGAGGGCTTTCGTTCTACCTGGCTACCCGGTCGCGCAGGATTGCCATCGCCAATTTAACCATAGCCTACGGCCGTGAAAAAAGCAAAACCGAAATTCACCGACTGGCGCGTAATGTTTTTGTTATGGTAGGAAAAAATGGAGCAGACATCATCCGTTCTTACCGAATAACAACACGCGACAGCTATGAAAAAATTCGGATGATTTATGGAGCTGAACATTTGGAACAAGCATATGCCAAAGGGAAAGGTGTTATTTTTCTTACGGCTCACCTGGGAGCGTTTGAATTGTGCGCTACTGAAATGGCCGTGCGCGGATACAAGCCCTTGATTATCGGTACCGCCATGAAGGACAAACGGCTTACTGAGTTACTCTGGCGCCAGCGAAGTAAATTAGGCGCAGCAGCCATTGAACGCGGTAAGGAAACCGTACGGTTAATCAAAAACTTAAAATCCGGTGGTACGGTAGCGATTTTGATTGATCAAGACACACGGGTTAAAAGTGTTTTTACTGATTTTTTCGGGAAACCATGTGCAACTCCTATTGGTGCTGCAGTATTGGCACTTAAAACCGGAGCCGCTGTAGTGCCGGTGTTTTTGCATTTACGCCAGGACACAATGCAGGTGGTAACCTGTTATCCCGAAGTTGAATTGCTACGTACGGGAGTTGAAGAGCAGGATATCGCGCTCAACACGCAGAAATTTACCAATATTATTGAAGCGGAAATCCGAAAACACCCAGACCAGTGGTTGTGGATGCATGAACGCTGGAAGACCCAACCCGGTGAAGAAATTACTTAACAACTAGCGTTTTTGAATTTTATGCCCAGGCTCCCATATGATCCGCATGAAGGAGCTGAAGCGCTGATTTTCGCGGTTTACGGGAATTCCTGTAACAATACCAATCAGAAAATTATCGGCAATACCCAATCGTATTTGTGGTCGTATCACCATATCGAAATCAGATTTGTAAAGTTGTTTGTTGAGCTCAACGCCAACAAAATTGCGTGTACCGGTAATCATGTAGTGTAAACTGGTGTTAATTTCATAGTGGCTCCGCCAATGATTCATTTTAAACTCCTGTTCAATTTTTGGCCCGGTGTAAATCAGCGTATGGAAATTATTCCCAAACCGTTTGGCGGCAATAAAAAATGGATTAAAGATGCTTCCGGTAAATAACGGATTGCCAAAATTTTGAAAGGAAGAGAACTCAAATTCGTGGATATACCCTAATGCCAGCGACAGGTTTTGTTTGTCTGAAACCAGAAACGTCCATTGTGCAGCCAGTTTTAAACTTTCAATCCGGCTGGGTGGTATCGAGTCCGCTTCAACACCGTTTTGCGGAGAGTAAATCAGAAAAGGCAGTTCAATTTCCAGTCCGAGCCGATCAACCGGAGCAAACTCATATTCAACCAGTCCTTCATAGGTATCAAATTGAAGGTTGTCTTTAATGCCCAGGCCGATGTTCCATTCTTTTTCACCCTTGTGGGCACCCAGGTCGCGGATCAGGTCAATGTATAAAGGTTCGGCATGGAGCACTTTCGGTTTTCCTTTTTTTGATTCTACTTCCAGTATGTACAGACTATCGAGTTGCTGATAAACCAACTTCAGGCTGTCGGTTTCCTGTGCAAGACTATTAAGGTGTTGAATAAGGGGGAGAAGCAGAAGAATTTTTTTCATGGAAAATAAAAATTACACGCCATGCCCTAGCCGGCCCCATGTTTAAACAAAAATCATTCCGCTTATTTTTTAAAGATGAAATAAACGGCCAGGATAAGGAACACAAAACCAATCAGGTGGTTCCATCGGAACGTTTCATTTTTGAAAAGTAACAGCGAAAATCCAACAAAAACCACCAGCGTAATAACCTCCTGAATAACCTTAAGTTGAACCAGCGAAAACGGGCCACCATACGCTTTGAACCCGATTCGGTTGGCCGGAACCTGCAACAGGTACTCAAAAAAAGCAATACCCCAACTGATGAGGATAATGGTAAACAACGGCAGGCTCTGGCTCCACTTCATTTCCTTAAACTTCAGGTGGCCGTACCAGGCCAACGTCATAAACGCATTCGATAGAATAAGTAACGCAATGGTGATGGTTCCTTTCATAGTAGTTTAAACTATATTACTTTTTATTTAACCTCCGGGCCCACGCCTGTGCTTCTTTAAGACGTGCAAGTTCTCCGTTTTTTATAAGCTGAGCCAGACGCTCATTCACCGGCCCTTTCGAGGTTAAATGGTACTGACCACAATCTTCGCATAAATAAAAAGTTACCGGACCGTTGGCTCGTTCAAATGTGAAGTGAATATGAGCCTCCAAAAGGGCCTCTTCCGCGAGGGCTGCTGTAGCGTATGACCGTTTTCCGCTGGCACATTTTTGCATCGGAGCGAAGGTAGTAAATACCATTTACCGATGGAATGGCCTGTTGCACAATCAATCCGTTAAACCTTATACCATCTCGGCTATCTAAGAAACAAATTAACAAGAGGGGTTATGAAAAATGTAGTAGCGGTAATCTTCATCGGGATGATGAGCATTGCCACCGGAGTCAGCGCCCAGTTAAGGCAGGGTATTGATCAACGTGAGGCTTTATTGATTGCGCAACAGGCCCGCTTACGTCAGGCTGTTGTAAATCCCCAGCGGGTTGAGCAAATGCGCGTGAATCAGCAACGTGTTGAGCAATTCCGTATTAAACAAGCGCGAATCAAACATGAACGGATAAAAAAACATCGTGTTAAACATGCCCGGATAAAACACGCCCGTATTAAAGCGGCCCGCGAAGATGCTGCTGATGAACTGGGAAATCAGCACCCCAGGCGCAGGTATTTTCATATGATGAAGAGAAAGCGCACGGCCGGGCAGTTTAATTCAGAAAATCCACCCCCCGGAAATCAGTAATACCCGGGGCAACATAAAAAGCGGGCCTCCATGGTCCGCTTTTATTTTAAGGAATCTGCCTGCTTGAGATGATTGAGTCAATTGCTTAAAATTGCGCTTATCAGTAATTTACCCACTGGCTGGTATGAGTTTTTTAATACGGGTAACAGGCTTTTTTTTAGTAATTTTTTTTCTGTTCTCCGGGGTTTCGGCACAGCCGTCAAAAACGGATAGTCTAAAACGCGTTGCAGAAACTGCTGCCAATGATTCGGTTAAAGTTAGTGCTTTGCTGCAACTGGCTTTTCAATCCATTTTTAATGATTCCAAAACGGCATGGCAACAGATGGAGCACGCGAATCGGGTGCTTGTAAAGACGAAATCCTATCCTTACCTGGAAACACACGCCCGGTATGTTAAAGCCGTGTATTATGATGTTACCGGAGCAGCCGATTCAGCCCGATTCTATTTCGAAAGCGGGCTTGAGCAAAGCCGTGTTTACGGCTTTACCGATTTGGAAGTAAAATTCCGTAACGGCCTGGGCTTGAATAACTGGAATCGCGGACATTATCAAACTGCTCTCGATTTATTTTTGCAGGTCGATCAACAAAACAAGCAACTTGAAAAATCCAAACAAATACCGCAGAGCACACCGCTTAATAACATCGGGCTGATTTACCAGGAGTTGGGTCTCTACGAAAAGGCCCTTGAATATCACCGGCAGGCGTTGGAAATCCGGTTGGGCGACCCGGCCCTGCTGGCGCAGGCGGCCACTTCCTATAATAACATCGGAATATGCTACTATCACCTTAAGAAATATAAAGAGGCCGAGGAAGTTTACCGCAATGGGCTGGCGCTTGCCCGCGAGCACAAGTTCTTGCGTCAGTATTACGATTTGGCTGGCAACATTGCCAATACATTGGCTGCCATGAACCGGTATGAAGAGGCACAACGGTATAATCTTGAGGTGCTCAACCACGATCCTTCGGTTAAGTTGCCTGATAAATTTCTGATGAACATCAGCTCGGCTGCTGCCGGCATTTATTTGAATCTGGGAAAGCAGCATTTAGCGTTACCCCTGTTGCAAAAATGTTTTGCTTTAATTGAACAAAAGCCGGAACTGGAATTTTATGCTTCGGACGTTTACCGGTACGCTTCCGCTTACTATTACAGCAAGGGCGATTCCCGCAAGGGCAGGGCCTATGGTGATAAACACCAGGAGATACTGGAGCAGCGGTTTTCAAAACGCAATGCTGAAAGTTTAGCCGAGATGGAAATAAAATACCAAACCGCTGAAAAAGAGCGTAAGATACTTGATCAGCAACTGGTAATTGAACATGGCAACCTGCTGCTGGCCCGCCAGCGCAGCCAGAATATTATGCTGGTTGCAGCACTGATTGTGCTGGCCCTGTTAACCGGTATCGGCTACATTTATTTTCGTGCACGGCAAAAGGTGCGTGAGCAACAGTTATTGGTTAACGAAAAACAACAGCGCTTAACTGCAGTATTGCAGGCCACTGAAGAGGAGCGCCAGCGCATTGCCCGCGATTTACACGATGGGATTGGCCAGCAGCTAAGTGGCGCCATTTTACAGTTGGAGTCGGTATTACATAATAACGGTTCGGGAACACCACAAACACACATTGGCTTGCTGGTTGAAAATTTGCGTAAAACATCTTCTGAAGTACGTACGCTGTCTCACCAGATGATGCCCCGGTCGCTTACCGAACTGGGGTTGGTGCCGGCCATCAGCGATTTGCTGAACCGTACCTTTGCCGGTACGGCTGTGCAATGCTCGTTTCAACACCATCAGGTAGTTGGCCGCTTTGATGCCAACACGGAATTGACGCTGTTTCGGGTTGTGCAGGAGTTGCTGAATAATATTATCCGACATGCATACGCAAGGCAGGTATCAGTTAATTTGCTGCACATGAAGGACAAACTGCGCCTAACGGTTGAAGATGACGGAATTGGCTTTGAGCCTGATATTGTAAATAAAGGTTACGGTTTGATGAACATCCGCAGTCGTGTAGAAGGGGTAAACGGTACTGTGCTTTTTGAACAAAACGGCCAGGCCGGCACCTTGGTTACAGTTACTGTTCCTGTTAATGAGAACCTATGAAAAAAGGAACACTGTACTTGGTAGATGATCATCAACTGGTTATTGATGGCATTATTGCACTGGTTGAAGGCAGTGGCGAATGGGAAGTAATCGGGTATGCCAACTCGGGCGAGGAAGCCCTTCAGAAAATTCCGATACTGAAACCGGATATTATTTTAATGGACCTGGAGATGCCCCGGATGAACGGCCTTCAGTGCACCGAAAAACTGCTGGAGCTAAATCCGAATGCTAAAGTTGTCATACTCACCTTTCACCAGGAAAAAGCGCTCGTGCAGAAGATGGTAAAATTGGGTGTGGCAGGGTATATCATGAAAAATGCACCGCGTCAGGAATTTCTTACCGGATTACAGTTGGTTATGCAGGGTGCTAAATTTTATTCAAGTCAGCTTACCGAATCCATGCTGGAAGTCACCCCGCTTACCGTCCGGAAGGAGTCCAATGTAAAACTCCTGGCTTTGCTTAGTCAGCGTGAGCGCGAGGTGCTGCAACTGATTGCCGAAGGTATTTCAACCAAGGAAATAGCCGAAAAACTTCATCTTTCACCCGGCACGGTTGAAACCCACCGAAAAAACTTACTTAAAAAGCTTAATGCCCGCAACTCGGCCGAGCTCATCCGCATGGCCATAACCGAAGGGCTTCTTAACTGATTTTACCGGATTTCCTGTAGCATAATCCTTATTTTCAGGTAATGCCCTGCATGCAGGGTTGGCGGAAATTGGCTTTGGAAATTTAAACCTCAAAGCCATGAAAAAACTATTCTTATTATGGGTGCTTTGTTCCCCGGTGTGGGCACAGAACACCATCCAACCCAAGTACACGTACACGTTGCCCAACAAATGGGAAACCTGGACGCTTGCTCCCGGTGGTATTCTATTGGTCGGTCACTCCAAAGGCTTTACCGCCATCGAGGCACACAACAACCAGTTGTTGTACGATTACACCGAGTTAGGTAAAATCAAACCCAACGAAATGGATTTAATTGAGGACCTGCCTTGGGTCATGCTTAAAAATACAGCGGCTGGTAAAATGCCATCCTATGTACTGCTGGACTACTTTACTGGAAAACCGGTTTTTGAAAGCCAGAAAAATGACTGGACCGGACCGGCAGGCTACTATTTTGTTACCGATGAAGCCAAACTGGTGATGTGGGGAGCAAACAATAAACTAAAGTCAGCTAGCTGTATTGGTATGTATGATTTAGGAACAAACAAGGAAATTGCACTCATCGATCTGAAAGATAAAAAGCTAACTGGTGGGGGCTTACCGGTAAGCATGGTGGTAGAAGATGATCGGTTTATCATGACAACCACCAAGAGCGTAGTGGTCGTAAACCTGCGCACCAACAAGATAGAGTGGTTTACCACCAAACTCAATAATTCAAACGGTACATTGAAATACCTGTTTGATGAAGAGAACC
>JAKLJG010000030.1 GCA_023151255.1 Cyclobacteriaceae bacterium
CATCAGGATCGATACCACTGCCGTTGTCGCGAACGGATATGACCGGGCGTAACTTCTGGTTACAATACGCGCGCAGTGTTATTTGTTTATTGGGTTGCTCATCAAACGCCTGGATGGCATTTTTAATCAGGTTAATCAACACTTGTTCGATCATACCCTTATCAGCCATAATGGTCAGATCGGCCGGCTCTACAGCGATAGTCACGGTTATTTGTTTTTCGGCCAGCTCATTTTTGTGCAGCATCGACAGTTCCTCCAACAGAGGCTGAACCATTACCGACTGTGGTTTGGGTTTGGGTATATGGGTAAGGCTTCTGAATTCTTTTACAAAGTGAATCAGGTTGGCGCTCCGCTTGCTAATGGTTTGAAGCGAGAGTTGTACATCCGAAAGTTGTTCGGCTGTGAGTGGTTTATCCTGCTGGTTTCTTAAATGATTGTTCAACTCGTCTTCCAGCGTTCCGGCCAAGGAGGAGATAGGGGTTACCGAGTTCATGATTTCGTGGGTAAGTACACGCACCAGGTTTTGCCAGGCTTCCATTTCTTTTTCTTCCAGTTCGCTCTGTATGTTTTGCAATGAAATCAGTTTTAATGTTTCGCCACGCAACGTAAGTTCAATGGCATATACTGAAAGTTGTATAAAGTCTTCGCCAACCTGCAGCCGAAGTAGTTCGCGTCCTCCGGTTTTTAGCCTAATGAAGGCTGTAACCAGTTGTTCGTTTACTTCCTTAAGATCCTGCAGGGTATCGGCTTTATTTATCCGCAGCAGTTTTCGGGCTGCGCTGTTAAAAATTTCGATTTTACCATCGCGTTCCCTGAAGATTACAAGACCGATGGCTACGTGCATGACAATGTTTTTGTAGAACAAATATTCAGTATCTTTTTCCTGGCGCGCATTCCTGATTTTTCCCAACACTTCGTTTAATTGTTTTTCCAGTTCTTTAGCATCGACATCGGTGCTTTCCGTTTTAAACGAAGCAGTTATTTCATCAAAGCGTATTAGCTGAAGAAGCGATCTGATGGCCGGCTCCGGCCTTTCAATCAGGTCAAGCAATTGCTTCACCTGGAAAATGCAGGCAGCCAGTAGGGCCAAGGCAGGGATGTAACTGTTCCGGTCGAACAGAAAAAATCCAAAAGCAAGAATGGTTACCGTCAGGATGGCCAGGCGTGTTAGGTAAGGCGATTTCCAGTTTAGGTACACGGGCAAAAGTTACAGTCCGTACTTTTCCATTCTGCGGTATAGCGATGCACGGGTTAGCCCCAGTTCATCGGCTGCCTTTGAAATATTGCCGCTGTGTATGCTCAGCGCTTTAACGATAGCGGCTTTTTCTACTTCATCGAGGTTTAGCGTTTCGGGCGACATGGCGGTTACCGGCCGGCTGAACAGAAAATCGGTTTCTTGCAGGGAGGCTGAATCCGTCATGATTACAGCCCGTTCGATGGCGTGTTGCAGTTCGCGTATGTTTCCGGGCCAGGCATACCGTTTTAGTTTTTCCATGGCTCCGGCCGAAATAGCAGTTACCTGCTTGTGGTATTTACGGGCATAGTAATTCAGGTAATGGTCAGCCAGTAACGGAATGTCTTCGATCCGATCGCATAGCGGAGGAACACGGATTTCCACGGTGTTAATGCGGTAGAGGAGGTCCTGCCGGAAGGTGCCGTCTTTTACCATCTGGTGCAAGGGCATGTTGGTTGCGCATATCAGCCGGATGTCAACCGGTATGGGCTGGTTTGATCCAACGCGTGTTACCTGTCGGGATTGCAGTGCGCTGAGCAGTTTGCTTTGTAAACTCAAACTCAGGTTTCCGATTTCATCCAGAAACAACGTGCCTCCGTTGGCCAGCTCAAAGCGGCCGGGGCGGTCTTCGCGGGCATCGGTAAAGGCACCTTTTTTATGCCCAAAGAGCTCGCTTTCAAATAACGTTTCGGTAATAGCGCCCATGTCAACAGCCACAAAGCTGTTGTCTTTGCGAAGTGAGCGCTGGTGGATGGCGCGTGCAATGAGTTCTTTGCCGGTCCCGTTTTCACCCAGTATCAGTACGTTGGCATCGGTCCTGGCTACTTTTTCAATAAGGGTAAACACTTCTTTGATGGCCGGGCTCTGACCGATGATTTCGCCAAAAGGTTTGCTGATCTGTTCTTCGAGCATTTCTTTGGCTTTACGCAGTTTGTCTACCTCGTTGTACGATTGTTTTAACCGGATGGCGGTTGAAATGGTAGCGATAAGTTTTTCGTTTTGCCAGGGTTTTAGAATGAAATCGGTTGCGCCTTGCTTCAGGGCCTTTACAGCCATTTCCACATCGCCAAAAGCCGTGATGAGAATAACCACTGCGTTGGGATCCTTTTCAAGGATTTTCTCCAGCCAGTAAAAACCTTCTTTACCGCTGGTAATGTCTTTGCTGAAGTTCATGTCCAGCAGGATCACATCGTACGTATCATTATTCAGGAGGAAGGGTATCTTGTTCGGATTTTTTTCGATGATGACATGGTGGTTCTGTTTCTTGAGCAGCATTTTCGCTGCCAGCAACACGTCCTCGTCATCATCAATCATCAAGATTTTTGCCTGGCGTTCGGCCTGGCGGGCGCTGTCTGTATTCATTTTGTGTGTTTAGGGTGGGTAGGGTACTCGAATACCATGCCACGGTTAATAACTGCTTTTAGAACCCAAATTATCGTTTGGGCTGTTCCACAATGTACAAATATGTTCAATTTTGAACACAGCGATTGTTCGCTGGCAGGCGGAATGTACTTAGTTGATACGCGAAATAACCACCTTACCGGGGTAAACCATATACCGGGCTTCATCGGTTAGCAGAATAAACCGTGCCGAACTATCTCCAGCTTCGGTGCGCTGCGTTCCATCAAACAAATCATAAAAGTTTAATTTCCCCTTATCAGCATAATAGAGTTCTTCACCAAAAAAATTAAACCACAGGATGCCTTCACCGGCAATAGTTTTCAGCTGCTTACCAAACCTACTGAAGATGTGGATACGGTTATTAATTAACAGAAAAAGAAATCCCTGGTATTCTCTCAGTTGTTCAACGTTACCCTGTAATGCAGCAGGCAGCGTAAATTCAACTTCCGTTTTCAGCGAAGTGAGGTTTATCCACCTCAGACTGTAATCTGCTTTATCTAAAATCCACATGCCCTGATCTCCGGCTGAGCAGGCCAGCCAGGGTTCAATGGCAAACTCTTCACTTAGCGGGGTTTTCGGTTCACTTCCAAAGCCTGTAAAACCTGCCAGGTTGCGCGTTCGGTAATAGGTAAATGTTCTTGAACCATCGCGCGGTTCAAAAATGGTTGGCGCTTCAGCGGGTTTATATTCGTCCAGCAGTTTTCCTTCTTTATTGTATTTGAGTATCCGGTCGTTTTTCAACTGAATGTACAAATCGCCAGGCCGGTCAATAAAAGCATTTACCGGTTCGCTTGTCAGGATAATTTCAGTGCCAACGTGCTGGGCCATTACCGGCAAGCTGTAATAAGCAAGCAGTAGCAGAAAGGTTTTAACCTTCAAACGATTTAAGTTCAACGTTTTTGCCATCGTATACAGCATACGTGCTAAAATGAACCCACTCACCCAGGTTAATATACCGGCTGTGTTTTCCGACTGTTAAATCAAGCGGCAAATGCCGGTGGCCAAAAATATAAAAATCGTGGTGGGTGTTTTTTTCCACTTCACGGCAATATGCCAGCAGGAATTCATTCTCTTCGCCCTGAAATTTTTCTTCCCGCCTGGTGTTGCTGATGCGGCTCTTCCGCGACCAGTAATGAGCAATGCCAATGCCAAGATTAGGATGAATACGGGCAAAGAGCCACTGGCAGAATTTACTGTTAAAAAACTTTTTCAGGATTTTATAGGTATGATCACCGGGTCCCAGACCATCACCATGTCCTATCATCAATTTGTGATTTGCCGATGTTAATACAATTGGCTTGCGGTAAATGGGTATTCCCAGTTCAGTTGTGAAGTAATCGAACATCCACATATCATGGTTGCCGGTAAAAAAAAAGATGGGAATGCCGGCATCCCGCAGTTCGGCTAGTTTGCCCTGCAGGCGGATAAATCCTTTGGGTATGGCTCTTTTGTATTCAAACCAGAAGTCAAAAATATCGCCCATCAGGTAAACGCTGTGGGCATCGTGGCGGATGTGTTCAAGCCAGCGAACAATTCGTTTTTCACGTAGCAGGCTGGATTGCGCATCGGGTACACCGAGGTGAAAATCGGAAGCAAAGTAAATGTTGTTGCCGTTAAGTGTGACTTCCATAAAAAAGAAAAGCCCGATATAATTTAACCGGGCTTAAATATAAGTCCAAATATCAGGATTTACTGTGGAGAGGCTTTTGACTCTTCGACAGCCGGGGCTTCCGTGACAGTTGGGGTACCGTTGGTTTCGGTTGTAACCTGCTCCGGCTTACCGTTGGTAAATTGCTGATAAGTGGTTGGCTTATCGAACGGACGTTTACCGATGAGCCGTTCCAGATCGCTTTGAAAGAGGATTTCTTTTTGAAGCAATTCGTTGGCAATTACTTCCAGGTGCTGCCGGTGCTTACTAAGCAGGCCTTTGGTGCGCTCGTAACACTCATCAACAATGCGTTTAACTTCCTTGTCTATTTTTTCAGCTGTCGATTCGGAATAGGGTTTCTGGAATGTGTAATCGTTGGCTTTTGAATCGTAGAAAGAGATGTTCCCGATTTCCTTGTTCATGCCATAAACCGTAACCATGCTGTAGGCCATTTTGGTTATCCGTTCCAGGTCGCTTAGCGCCCCGGTTGAAATTTTTCCGAATACCAGGTCTTCGGCCGCACGGCCTCCGAATGCCATGCACATTTCATCCAGCAGTTGTTCGGTTTGATATAGAAATTGTTCTTTCGGTAAGTATTGTGCATAGCCGAGTGCGGCAACTCCACGCGGCACGATGCTAACCTTCACCAGCGGGTCGGCATGCTCTAAAAACCAGCCGGCCACGGCATGGCCGGCCTCGTGGTAGGCCACTATTTTCTTTTCTTCAGGGGAAATGATTTTGGTTTTCTTTTCGAGCCCGCCAATTACCCGGTCGATAGCATCCTGGAAATCCTGCATATCAACGGCTTTCTTATCTCTGCGTGCGGCAATCAGCGCGGCCTCGTTGCACACGTTGGCGATTTCGGCACCGGCAAAGCCGGGCGTTTGTGCCGAAAGTTTTTTGATGTCAACGTTCGGGTCAAGTTTAATCGGTTTGAGGTGTACCTTGAAGATAGCTTCGCGGCCTACAATGTCTGGTTTATCTATGCTAATCTGTCGGTCGAAGCGCCCGGGCCTGAGCAGGGCTGAATCCAATACATCGGGGCGGTTGGTAGCTGCCAGGATAATAACGCCTGAGTCGGTGGCAAAGCCATCCATTTCAACCAGCAGCGAGTTAAGTGTGTTTTCGCGTTCATCATTGGCACCGGGCATCTGGCCTCTTCCGCGCGAGCGGCCAATGGCATCAATCTCGTCAATAAAGACAATGCATGGCGCTTTTTCTTTAGCTTGCTTGAAGAGGTCGCGCACGCGTGCTGCGCCCACGCCCACAAACATTTCAACAAAGTCGGACCCGGACAGCGAGAAGAAAGGTACGGCAGCCTCACCGGCCACGGCTTTAGCCAGCAGGGTTTTACCGGTACCCGGAGGGCCTACCAGCAATGCACCCTTTGGAATTTTTCCGCCCAACTTGGTGAACTTAGACGGGTTTTTTAAGAACTCTACGATTTCCTGAATCTCCTCTTTCGCTTCATCCAGGCCGGCCACATCTTCGAACGTAATTTTTACTTTGTTTTCGGCATCGAACAAGGCGGCTTTCGACTTTCCGATGTTAAAAATCTGACCGCCCGGCCCGGCACCGCCCGTCATTCTGCGCATTAACATCCAGAAGCCGAAAAGCAGCAGGAACAGAAAACCCCACTGCATCAATACACTGAAGTAATCGCTGCGCTCTTCAAACTGCAGGTCAACCTGTTCGGCACGTGGAATGTCTTTATTTAAATCTTTGTATTCGGCAATAAACGATTCGATGGTGCCCACTTTCATTTTAAAGTGCGGGCCGTTGGGGTTAACACCAAAGCGGCTGCTGTTTTCGAGGCGCTCTTTGTACTTGGCGTTTTGGAGGGCGCTGGCTGTTAGCGTTATTTCCAAAACGTCCATGTTTTTAATCAGCACCACACGTTTCAGGTCGCGGCTTTTGATCATGGACTCAAACTCGCTGCGGTTTACTTCGGGCAGGCCGGATGAGTTACCGAAGTACATAACGCCCATGATAACGGCAACTGTTACCAGAATAACCCAAAGCTGGTAGTTACCCTTGGGTGGTTTAGGGGGGATGATTTTATTATTATCTTTCTTCGTGTCTGACATCGCTTTGTTCAATAACGGGTTAACCCCGGATTTGTTCCCGGGAGGTTTATTTTACTTCAATCATTTCGGCATCGCCCCAGAGTTTTTCCAGTGCGAAATATTCCCTGCGGTCGTGCCGGAAAATGTGGGCCACTACATCAAAGTAGTCGAGCAACATCCATTCTTTATTGTTTTTGCCTTCAATGTGCCAGGGGTATTCTTTAACTAGTTTGTACACCTCCTGGTCAACCGAGTCGGCTATGGCATCTAATTGCTTATCCGAACTGCCCGAACAGATGACAAAGAAGTCGGCTACGGCATTTTTTACTTTCCGGAGGTCCATAATCAGAATATCAGCGGCTTTTTTCTCCTGCATTCCTTTTACGATGGCATCACAAAGTATTTCCGAACTGCCACCCTTTCTTTTTTTCGCCATTCAGCTATCTTCGGTTTAAGTGCAAAACTACAATAATTCCATGTATAAAATCCCTGCCAATACCCTTTTCATGGGTAAAAGGCTTATTTATATGCCAGAATGTCACTCTACAAATAGTGAAGCCCAGCGCCTTATTCAACAACAACCTCAGGTGGAAGGAACGGTTGTAATCACTGATAACCAAACTGCCGGCAGGGGGCAACACGGTAGTATTTGGTTGAGTGAGCCAGGGAAGAATCTTACTTTTTCGATCGGACTTAAGCCGGTTTTTTTAAGCCCCAATTTTCAGTTTTACCTCAGCATGGCCGTTTCATTGGGACTGTATGATTGTCTTCTGCACTTTTTGCCGGATGATACGATTAAAATCAAATGGCCTAACGACATCATGGTTAACGATAAAAAGATATGCGGAATCCTTATCGAAAACCAAATCGTTAATCAACGCATTGACCGATCGGTTGTGGGGATTGGGTTAAATGTAAACCAACGATTTTTTCCAATGCCGCAAGCAACCTCTATGAATTTAGAGTGTAAGGAAGTGTTTGACTTAAATACTGTTTTTTCGGTGTTGTTGGAAAAGATCGAGGCCAGGTATTTGAGCTTGAAGGCAGGTGAATTGGAAAAATTGAAACAAGCCTATGAGGAGAATTTATACTGGCGTGAAGAACTTCATGAGTTTGTTATCAACCATCAAACACACCAGGGTATAGTAAAAGGTGTTTCGGAAGAAGGTAAGCTTTGTGTACTACTAAAAGGAGAACGTAAGTTTTTTGTGTTTAAAGAAATCCGGTATGCCTATTAAGTGTTGGGTGCTTATAGCTGTAACTAATTAATTAACCACAGAGAACACAAAGGAGGCACGAGGTCACAAAGTTAATCTCTGTGCACTTTGTGTGGTCTTTGTATCCTCTGTGGTTAAATTTTTTTTAAAATCAAAATTCAATCTTATAACTAAGCACCGGAATCAAGGGTGTTTGGTAGGCAGTATTGATTTCTCCACTTAACGGTTCAAAGTATTTTCCATAAATATTTTTCCGGTTGGTTACGTTTTGAATATCCAAAGCAAGTGTGTGCGTTGATTTAGGTTTGTTACGCTTTAAACTGATACGTAAATCTGTTCTGAAGTAAGCTGGGTTTTGATCTTCAAAGGCACGTTCATCATAGTGTACTGTTTCTCCTCGTGCAATGGATTCGTCCAGGTTGATCGGGGTAGTTCGCAATCCGCCACTGTAAATACTGCGGAGGTTGATACCCAACACACGATCCTTCTTCAGCATAAACTCTTTGCCGCCAGTAAAAGTGATGTTAGCATTTCCATTGAAGCGTGTGTTTCGCCATTTGTTTTCATTGGTTTTGTATAAAGAATTATAAACCGAAGTGGATAGCAGGAAGTAAAGGTTGTTATGGGTGAACTGCTCCAGTGTAAACTCAACCCCGTAGTTTTTACCGTAACCATCATTTACGAGCGGATCGGTTTCATACGACCACTCCTGGTTGAGGATGGAGTATGTTTCATTGGCGCCTGCTTTAATCGGGATGTTGAACAGGTGTTGATAGTAGGTCTCCACTTTCATTCTCAGGAAGGGGTTCAGTGAACGGTCGTAGCCTACTACAAAGTGGTGCGACTTGCTTAAATCCAGATTTTTATTCGCCTTAATGATTTCCCCGTTTTCTTCATGCTCGCCAAAATAAGTTCCCAAGGGTTGAACCTGGCTGTGGAGTCCATATCCAAAGTTGATTCGTTGTACCTCATCCAGTGCGTAAGATGCACTTACCCGTGGCTCAACAGAGAATGAATTATTTAAGAGCAATTGCAGGTAGTGAACTCCGCCATTGATTGTCAACTGCTCAGAGGCTTTAATGTTTACTTGTGAAAAAGCTTGAATGCTCTGGGTATTGCCTTTCGAGTTGATATCCGTCAGGAATTGGTTGACATCAGTATGGAATGATTGCTGTCTCAGGCTATAGTTGAGTTGGTTTAGGTAGATACCACTTCGCATACTATATCGTGCTGATAATTTTGTATTTAAAACTGAGCTTAGGGTAATTTTTGAATTGCTGAAGTTGCCATCGTACCAACGCTGATTGGTGTAATCATCATCCAGTTTATACGTTATGTCACCGAGTTCATTACCAGATGCCAGTACCGTTGTTTGAAGAAAATTATTTTTGTTCATCATATAGGCATGCTTAACACCTAATGCGCCCGTGTTGGAAAAGTAGTTTGAGCTGTACCGTTCATAATCATATTCCCAAACCAATGAATCTTTCTTAGCTTCATTTTTCTGATCACTCAAACCGCCAAAGCCAAAAATGGTTATGGCGCTTTTCTTCCCGGTTGGTAAGTGGATGTTTACTGAAAGATCTTGAAAGTTGGTGATGTAATCACCCAGCGGCACACCAAGTTTAGATAATATGGATAAAGTGGAGTAACGATAGTTTACAAGATAGGAGCCTTTGTAATTTTTAGCAACCGGACCTTCAGCGGCAAAATCAACACCTAAAAAACCTGCCTGGAAAGTCAACTCCCTTTTTTCGTTGTTTCCTTTGCGTAAGCTTAAATCAAACACACCTGATAAGGCATTCCCATATTCAGCAGCGAAAGCGCCCGTCATAAAATCAGAATTGGTGAGCAGCTGCGAACTGAGAATAGAGATACCGCCACCTGAAGCGCCCGGTGACACAAAGTGATTCGGGTTGGGAATATCAATTCCTTCCATGCGCCATAATAATCCATTGGGGTTATTACCCCGAATCGAAATATTGTTGTTGCCATCATCGGTGCTTACCACGCCTGAGAATGATGCAGCCATACGGGCCGGGTCGTTTATGGCTGCGGCAAATTTTCTTGTTTCCTCAACGGAAAAGGTTCGTCCGCTTACCAGTACCATATCATTAATAGTGCGGTCTTTTTCAGCAGCCGTAATTACTATCTCCTCCATTTGAACAATGTCTTCTTCAATGGGAATATTCAGTACCACTTCTTTACCTGAATTGACAACCACATTGGGAAGAACAAAATCTTTATATCCAACGAAGGTTACCCGGATGGCATAGGTACCGATGGGTAGTTTCAAGATTTTAAATTCACCGTCCACATCTGTGGTTGCTCCCATCAGTGGATCGGTATTTAGAATTATTACTGTTGCGCCCGGGAGGGGAGTTTGGGTAACCTGATCAATGATTTTCCCCCGAAGGGTTTGTGTTAAGTTTTGGGCTTGCAGGGTATAAGAGACAAGCAGTGTTATAAGAAAAAAGGCTTTTTTCAATGTTTTCATTGGGTTTGTAATTGATTTCGGCCTTATGACAAGCCGGAAGGCACTAACCCCTATGACCCTTAAAAAAAAGTTGAGTCGGCTAAGAAATTACTTTAAAACAGCCTGATACCTGCCCTGAATCCCCACCATACCTGCGTTGCCAGGTCATCTTGAGGGTAAGCCTTTTCTGACTGAATAGTCGGTGTGTAGTAGGTGAATAACTCCGGATGTCGGTTAAAAGTAGTATCGTAAACCCGGATTGAAAGTGTTGGACCGGCATAAAGCGCAAACTTATGTGCGACTTGAAATTCCAATCCGGTATAAATCCGGTTCACAAGGTTCAGTGCCTCTACGTTTCCCTTGTTAACCTGATCGGCAGTTGCTTCAATATTCAGGTAGATTTTTTTGTGCCCACACCATAACCAAAAGCCCAGGTGACAGAATCAGATTTTTCAGGCCGCATGCCAACGGAAATAATATTGTAGAACGCACGCACACCAGTCCGGAAGGAGATGTTGATGGGGATTACCTCATCTGCTCCAAGTTCAAGCGTGTGGTAGCCCTTCGCAACAAAGCTCAAAAACCCTACGGGCACACCCCGTATACTATCAGCAATATTGAGAAACCCGATTTGTAATCCCTTAACATGCTGAGCAACATTTACAAAACCAGCCACCTGTGTACCGCTAATGGATTTACTGATGTTGGCGAAACCTGCAACTTGCGCGCCTTCTGTATGTTTGGCGGTCAGGTTCAGGAAACCGGCAAGTTGGGCGCCATGTGCATCCCGCATGATCAGGTTGGTAAATCCTGCCGCCTGAACTCCGCTGGCTGATTGGAGGTTTAGATTGACGACACCAGCCAATTGAACACCGTTTGTTTTGCCACCATTCAGGTTAAGCACTCCGGCTCCCTGGAAAGATTTTACATTTCCGGTGTTGATGTTAAACACTCCTCCAAATTCTGCTTTGTTGGTTCCGGCTGAATAGCCACCAATGATATTAAATGACCAATCGTTGGTTACACTACCGCTGAGTTTTCGGTTGGTGCCAACAAAGGGTACAAAAGAAACTTGCCAAGTACGATGAATGGTATCTCGTATGTTGCTTAGGTGGATGCTTGCTACCGAGCGCTTTGTCCACAACCAAAGTTGTGTTGCCGGTTTAGAGATGCTTTCACCAACATTATTTACTTTCTCTTTGTCGATGCGGAGTGATATTTTCTGGAACGATGAACGCTTGGGTGAAGCAAAGACAACCGTATCTGTGTAATCAATTTTTTTAACGATCAGTTTGTAATCATCCGGAGTTGGCTTTTTCACAATGTATTCAAAGTAACCATAATGGTCGGTTGTTACCG
>JAKLJG010000031.1 GCA_023151255.1 Cyclobacteriaceae bacterium
CATCAAAAAGATCAGAGGGGTTACCAACAGTATGTGTGTCGAGGACGTGAGTACGCCTCCGATCATCGGTAACACAATGGGTTTCATAACATCGGTGCCCACACCTGTTGCCCACAACACCGGAACGAGGCCGAAGAGCGCAACCGAAACCGTCATCAGTTTTGGTCTAAGTCGCTTAGCCGCACCTGCTATAACATATTCCTTCAATTCATTCATTGAAATGGTGTCGCGCGAATTACCCTTCAGTTCCACCAATTGCCGCATAGCATCATTGAGATAAATAACCATCACCACACCTGTTTCTACAGCGATTCCAAACAGCGCAATAAATCCCACAGCCACGGCTACTGAAAGATGAACCCCATAGAAATAGATCATGTAGGCGCCACCAATGAGTGCGAAAGGAACCGTAATCAAACTAAAGAAAGCTTCGCGAATGGAATGGAAAGCGAAGTAGAGAGAGAGGAATATAATGATGAAAACTACGGGAGCAATCAATGTTAATGTTTTCTTGCTTCGGATGAGGTTTTCGTACTGACCGCTCCACTCAATGTAATATCCATTGGGCAGACTTGAGAGATCGCTGTTTAATTTGTCAATGGCTTCCTGAACGGTGCTACCCAGATCACGATCCCGTACATTGAAGAGTACCGCACCACGCAACATAGCGTTTTCTGAATTGATCATCGGGGGGCCGTCTTCAAACCGCAGGTCAGCCACGTCCGATAAGGGAATCGTACCCAATGCAGGAGTCTGTACCGGGATGCGCTTGAGTTGATCCAGGCTGTTACGGTAATCTTGTGCCAGCCGCACATTCACTGAAAAACGTTGACGTCCTTCAATCGTACGTGTGATGGGTGTACCTCCGATAGCAGACTCCACAATCATGTTTACGTCATCTATGCTTAAACCATAACGCCCAATCTCTTCACGCTTAACATCGATGACCAGGTACTTACCACCCGTGATTGGCTCAACGTACAAGTCTTTCACTCCGGGAATTCCCTCCAGAGCCGTTTTAACTTTTTCAGAGACAGCATAGATAGTATCAAGGTTTTGTCCATATACTTTCACACCAACATCTGTGCGAACTCCAGTGGCTAACATATTGATGCGGTTAATGATGGGTTGTGTCCATCCGTTTACCACTCCTGGAATTTGTAGTTTGGCATCTAATTCATTAACGATGTCTTTTTTGGTGATCCCCGGTCGCCATTCACTTTTTGGTTTTAGCATGATAATCGTTTCAATCATGCTGATGGGCGAATTATCGGTAGCCGTGCTGGCACGACCTGCCTTCCCCAGCACTTTATCTACCTCAGGCACCGAGTGAATCAGTTTGTCCTGAACCTGCAGAATTCTTTTCGCCTCGGCATTCGATATGTCCGGCAGTGTTACCGGCATAAAAAGAATAGATTGTTCATCCAACGGTGGCATGAATTCTGAACCGAGGCTGATGATCAGCGGGATGCTGATGACGAGCGCTGCGATGTTAATTCCGATGGTAGTTTTCCTCCATTTAATACACCAACGGATAATGGGCTCATAAACCTTTTCCAATATCCTGTTCACTGGGTTGGAGTGCTCATCCTTAAATTTTCCTTTCATAAAAAAGGAAATCAGCACAGGGGCCAGGGTAACTACCAGCAAAGCATCCACGATCATGATGAATGTTTTTGTGTAGGCCAGCGGGTGAAATAGTTTTCCTTCCTGGCCTGTGAGCATGAACACTGGTAGAAATGAAGTGATGATAATAATGGTTGAGTAGAAGACACCTCTTGAGACTTGTTTGCTGGATTTTTCGATTACCGCAATTCGCTCTTCTTCGGTGATCCAGGGTTCTTCTTTTTTGCGTGAGAATATTTTGAAAAATTTCATTGCTGTCTTTTTTAAGGGTTCCCTGATTTTTTTGCCATTTCTTCAGCGTAGCGTTGACTGAGGTGTTTGTAGGCATTTTCCGACATGATAATTCCGTTATCAACAATTACCCCGATTGCCAATGCAACCCCGGTGAGGGACATGATGTTGGAAGAGATATTAAAAGCATTTAATAAAATGAAAGCGGTGGCCAACGTAATGGGTATCTGTATGATGATGCTCAATGCGCTTCGCCAGTGAAACAGGAAGATGATCACCACCAGTGAAACCACGATCATTTCTTCTATTAGTGTTTTCTTAATGGAAGAAACAGACTCCTCGATTAATTCGCTTCTGTCGTAGGCAAGATTGAATTTCATGCCTTCGGGAAAACCCTTGGCTACTTCTTCCATCTTTTTCTTTACTCTCTTGATCACCTCATCTGCATTTTCACCATAGCGCATCACCACAATGCCTCCCACAGCCTCACCTTCGCCACTCACATCAAAAATGCCAAGACGAAGTTGACCGGTCATTTGCACGGTAGCTACATCCTTGACCGTAACTGGTATGGAGTTTACTGTTTTAAGCGGGATCATTTCAATAGCTTCAATACTCTTGATATACCCGGTAGTCTTGATCACGTACCCGATGTCGTTTACTTCAAACTTCCTTCCGCCCGCTTCATTATTATTGGCACGAATGGATTGAATCACCTGCGGGATGGAGAGGCCATAGTATGTAAGTTTGTTTGGATTGATCGTAACCTGGTATTGTTTTTCGAACCCTCCAAAGGAGGCCACCTCGGCAACTCCAGGCACATTCTGCAATCCGAATTTTATATACCAGTCTTGTATAGCACGTTGTTCACCCAGATCCATGCCGGGCGCTTCCAATGTATACCACAGAATATGGCCTACACCGGTGCCATCAGGACCAATGGTTGGAACAACACCCTCCGGCAATAAGCGCGATGCGTAATTTAACCGCTCAAGAACGCGTTGTCTAGCCCAGTAAACGTCAACATCATCTTCGAAGATCACGTAAACAAAACTCATCCCGAACATGGATGTACCGCGAACATATTTTATCTGGGGCAAGGCCTGAAGATTGGTAACCAATGGGTAGGTAACCTGATCTTCCATAATCTGTGGGCTCCTTCCCATCCACTCCGTGAACACGATAACCTGGTTCTCAGAAAGATCAGGGATGGCATCAATCTTATTCACCTTTACGGAGTGTAAACCCCACCCGAAGAGGCCTGCTGCAATAAGCAGGATAATGAAACGATTGTGTATAGAGTATGAAATTATTTTCTCAATCATAGTAATCGAATAATAAAAATGAAGTCAGTTATCCTAAGGAAAAGGACATGAAGAAAGGGCGGAGCTAATCTTGCAAATGCTTTAAAACAAGATTAATTGTGTGAAGAGGCTATTCGCAAATGCGAACACAATCCACACGCCCCTAAGCGCAGTTATTAAATAAGGAAAGTCTGAACGAGTATTGTAATGTCTCGTTCGATCAATGGCGGTCGATAATTGAAAAAGTGTCCACGTTCAACCGCAACAGCAGAATTCAGGTGTTCTACAGACGGAATGATTAAAGGCAACCCATCCGTAAGTGGTTTGATTGTAATGGTTTCACTTACCTTAGTTGAATATTTTTCAGAGTCGATAATAACGGTGGCATCTTCACAGCACCCTTTATGCCCAACGGATGTATGATCGGAAGGATCCCCATCATGATCACAACCACGTGTGTGTTCCTCGCAAGCCTGAGCGTGGCCAAAAATTGCCATGCTTTGGACTTCGCCTCCACACAAATGAAAACTAACCGAATGGCTGATGGAAGACATCAGCACAAGCGATGCAAGAATACCGGTTAGTATGGTGCGAAACTTCTTCAAGACTTTGTAAATATACGGGGCTTACGCATATAAGTTATTATACATTATTGCTGAAATGTTATAAAATTCTCTGTAATATCTTCCAAAAATCGCAAAAAGGCCTCATTTCGGGGCTTTTATAAAAACCCAATCCCTTTTGATCCAGCCCATGACAATTGTCAGAAGTTGAAAATTTCAGCCAGAATCACGATCAACATAATGGCAAGGACAATAGCAATCCAAAATCTCCTGATCCACTTCTCTGATTCCGGTGACGGCTTGGGTGTTTCGATTTGGCAACACGGTTTCGACATGCGTTTAAGAAAGCTAGTTTTAATATGTCGCGCTATGGGCATATCCATTTTTAAACTCAGATACCGAACTGCCCGTTATCGCCCGGAATTGTTTTGACAAGTGCTGAACGTTGGAATAGCCCATTCGATACGAGATTTCACTCAAGGTCAATTCCCCTTCCCTGAGTAGTTGTTTAACCCTGTCCACTTTTCTTTCAATTGCAAACGCCTCGATTGTCTTATTCTGGTTTCTGCTAAAGAGTTTGGTCAGACTGAAGTAATTCCTGGCCAGGTGATCGGACAAGTAAGCCGATAGTCTGCTCACATTATTTCCCGACTCCATTTCGTTCAAGTACTTTATAATGTGAATTTTTATTTCTTCTACGGTCACTTCTGTTTTGTCGTAAACGACCTGCAGACCGACTTCACGTAGTTTCCTTTCAAGCGTTGGTAAAATTGCATCACAAGGGCTTGAAAAAATTACGCGACCCAACTCAACCTTTTGAGGAGGGGTATTTAGTTGCTGAAGTACCTGCATGACGTAGATAACACAGCGTTCACAGACCATATTTTTTATATGAAGTTCGTACGTTTTCATAACCAATATTTAATTTTCGTTTTGAAGAAGAAGACTTTAGAATTGACGAGTGTCGCTTTAGGCGAAACACGGATTAACAGGAAGCATCTCGAAAACTAACTATCAGATTTGAAAGGAATTCAGAAGAACTCTTTTGTAAGTTCCCTTATTGCTATAAAGAAATTGGGGATGTGCCACACTCGCAGAGAAGGTGGTATTGATGTTGATGAGCGAAACGGGTGTAACAATGTTGAATAAAGGAGTGGCATTGGCGGCTACCTCCACAATCAATGTCTCAGTGCTTAAAGAAAGAGCCGCAAAGACCTTGGTCATCCCATCCGCACAGCAGCAATCCTCGGGAGCGATTTCAAAGGCAACATTCTTCGTAAGCCAATGATGTACTTTTGCCGATATTTCCTTTGTGTGTTTACAATGAGAATCTGGACGATCTGAGTGCATTACCATGCCTGATGTACATACGAAATTGCAAACAATGGTTGTCAAAACCGATAAGGTAAAGAACAGGGACAGGAAAAGACTGTATTTTCGTATAGTTGTTAAGGGAATCATGCAATTGCAATTTTAGCGAGATTTGTTTACTCCGATAATGACCAATGTTGGCTAAGACGATGACTTTTGTCAGGTGTGGTCCCTCAAAAAAAAGCGCTTGAAAATTTTCCATGCGCTTTAATTTCACTGAAAGTTGATGGTGATCAATTCAGAGCCGTTTCTGGTAACCCTTTCGATGATACCCACTTACCTTCAGGTGTGAATTTAATCTCCACATTTTTGCCGTCTTTTTTACCCTTGTAACTGTAATGTAGAGGGATGGCCCTGGACGTTCCGGGTTTTCCCTGATCACCGGGGGTAGCGGTAGTATGTTCAAAGTGAGCATACCACGCGCCACTTTTAATGTCTGTTTTTGTCATTGCAAATTCAGATTCAAAGTATTTTAACACAGCGACCGGTACCTGCTCGTCTTTAATTTTCTCTACCATATTCATAGGAATGGTTTGAGCGAATGACCATACTGTACTTAGGAACAACATCGATAATGTGAATTTTAGCGTTTTCATATTTTTTTATATTTAAAAGTTAGAAGAAATTATTTATCATGAGTATCGAGAATCACGGGCAGGCCATCTTTGCCGATAGGCACAAAGAAGAACTTGGTATTCGGGCTAGACGTTAGCTTATCCTGCACTTCCAGTGCTTTGAACTGCAGGTACCGTTGGGTTAAGCCAGCATCAATGATTTGCTGTGCATCGCGCTGCCCTTTAGCCAACACTCTTTGTATCTCCGCGTTTTTCTCTGCAATCTTTAATTCGTACTCTTTTTGCTCAATGGCCTGCTGAACTGCGAGTTTCTTATCTACAGCCGAAGTAACCACCACAGGGTATTCAATATGTTTTACTGTAACGTTGTTGAATTCAATATGCTTTCCTTTTGTCAGCATCATTAAGCGTGTGAGGATAGCTGACTCGATGTCCGGACTTTTTGGTGACACCGTGGTATACTTGTATGTTGAGAAAACGTTTCGCACCAGGCTCATAAACTCTGGTTGGATTACTTTCTTGTAATAGTCTTTACCAACTTCCAACTCTAACAGTGGCAGTTCCGAAGCCACTGGTCGTAGTGTAACAGAAACGGTAAGGTCGATATGTAATTCGTCTTCCGTTAGGATCGACACGTTTTCATTGTAGGTTTGCCATTGCATATTGTAGCCAACCACACCATTCCATGGCCAATGCCACACAACGCCATTGGAATAAATTTTGTCGGTTACCAACCCTTTGCTTAGGGGCTTCCAGCGCATGGCATTATAGCCCGGTTTTACTACCGAGCATCCGGCTGCCAGCAAGAGAATTGTTGCAGCCATCACGAAATTCAAATTGGTTTTCATGGTATTGATTTGTTTACGTATTCAGGAATTCATAACGATCTCCAAATTCACTTTTGCACCAGGCAATGAACAAATTGGTTTCACTCTCAGGCAAGAGTCTGAGCGCCTTGACGTATTCCTTCTTTAACAAGGCTCTGTCAAAGCTTATTTTTCTCAAGATCAGTTTGCAGTACTCGAACCTACTCATAGCGTTCATGATTTTGTTACTTTTTATAACGCACCATGCTGAAGGTACGGCTCAAACTTTCTTGGCTATGATGTGTATTTTATTGACGCATTAATAAAAACAAGAAAGCGACCTTCCTTGGTAGGATACCAGACCAATTAAATATAAATCATTGCCAAAGTTTTTTCGTGTTCTCCTGATTAGGAATCGTTAAATTCAGTAATGAAGATCAAGAAATTATACTTTGTACTTTTTGCTTTGCTTCTGGTGTTTCCTTCATCGAGATTACAAGCTCAGAGTATCTTTAAATCAAAGCGTGGAACGTTGTCTGGTGATGCAACGTACTTAGGCTATTCTTTTACAGCGCACACGAAAGCAGTTGAAGTTTCATTAGACTATGAAACTTCTGAAATTATTCTTGTGCTCAGCCCAAAAGCTTTACACACCGGCATAGATTCCATTGATCAGCTTTTGAAGCATAGTGATTATCTCTGGGCACTACGAGGCAACCTTAACCTGGGTTCCATTAACACAACAACCCATGCCCCTCAAAATTTTCAAATGACAGGAGTTCTTGAGTTGCCGAAAAACCAGAAACTGAACGTTAAAGGCACTGGTCGTCTTGAGCATATTGGTGGAGGCGAAGAAATGGCCTGCGAACTTGCATTCTACTTCGATTTAGATTTGGGTTCATTGGGGATATTCCCTTCAGCGGGGCCCTCCGAAGTCGAAAACCTTGTGAAGGTTCAGTTCTTTGAAACGGTGTTGAAAAAAGTTAACTGAAAATAATTCTAAAACCATCTGTTATGAAAAATCATTGGTTATGGATGATCATCGGGTGTGGCTTGCCACTTCTCCTCATTTTCTTGCTGCCGGTTTTTGGTATCAAGTCGAACACGGGATTTTTCTTGTTTATGGTTCTTTGTTTTGCGTCTCATCTTTTTATGATGCACAACATGGATAACCGGGGTGATGACAAACATTCGCATCAGTAAGAAAACCAAAATTAATATGGCACAAATTCACATAAGACGCTTCGGATTCGCATGTGGGGCAACAGCGGTTCTGCTATATCTGGGTTGCATGCTCGTCATGACTACAGTAGGAAGGAACGGAACCGTATTATTCCTCAACAGTTTGCTGCATGGCATTGATGTTTCATCAATCGTACGAATGAACATGCCCATAACAGAAGCCTTGATGGGTATCGTTCAGACTTTTATTCTAGGATGGCTAACCGGAGCTTGCGTAGCCGCCTTCTATAACATTTTCGATAAGAAAGGCGGTTTAAACTTAGAAAAGGGATCCTAAATCGATTATATGAAAGCATTCACAACAATAATAATAGTAGCTGCAACAGTGCTTCTAAATGGATGCATGACCTTCACGAACATGAAGGTTAAATATGATAAAGAGATTGAATTTAATAAATATAAGACTTATGCCTGGCTGCCAGATGCGGATCGGGTTGGTAATAACGATTTTGACAATGACTTCATCCGTCAGCGGATACGTAATTACATTGGGCATTGTTTGAGTGAGCGTCAATATGTCGCAGACACCCTTCAGCCTGACCTGCTGGTCCGCACCAGATGGATGGCCGAAGCGCGCGAGTTAACGATGCCTGGTTTAACGGACAGACCTTCTTATTACAATAGCATATACTATGCTGACCCGTTTACGATTCGAATCTCACCGCGTGGGAAAATTGACTACACAAACCGATATCCCATCACGAATACAAAAAAGCAAGCCTACTACCATAGCGGAGTGGAAGTGCTTTTTATTGATGCTAAAACAAAAGAAGTAATATGGAACGGCTTTACGAGCGATGATATTTATGATCCCCGGGTCGTCTACAAAGAACTTCATCCCTCAGTTCATAAAATGATGAAACAGTTTCCAGATTAGCAAATAAGGTACCTAATGGATTGATATCAGCCTTAAATCACAAAGATCACTGATGGTCATTACAGGGCTACACAAAGGAAAATCACCTTAGCAACTCATGTACAGTTCACCGTAAAAAAAGTTTTATTACATGATTCATATTTAAGTATTTGCTTAAATAAGTAAACTATTCTTACATTGCAACCGTTTAACTATTATAAACTTTTAAAAGAATGGAAAAAAATACCTGTATCCGTGTTTTTGCAGATCAGAACCAAATCAAACATTGTCGGGAGAAAGTTTCGGCCAATTCTAAGTCCTTCTCTCAACTTGGTAATATTCTTTCCCTTGCGGGTAATGAGGTAAGACTTAAAATTCTCTACCTGCTTGAAGAAGAAAATGAACTCTGCCCCTGTGACATCAGCGATATTCT
>JAKLJG010000032.1:0-239 GCA_023151255.1 Cyclobacteriaceae bacterium
CGTTTTCCCTTTCTTTTTTAAACCCGATACGCCGCCGGTTTTGCCAGTCCTCCGCACGCGGATTTTCCGTTTGCAGGGCGGTTATTTCGTCGGCCCGGGCCTGATTTTCTTCGCCCAGCCATTTCAGCACTTCGTGTACATCGGCAAATTCCTTTTCAAACTGCGCCTCCATCCCGGCGATTTTTTGCGTCAGTTCGGCGTATGTAAGCGCGTACCGGCGGAATTCGACAAAAGCGCGC
>JAKLJG010000032.1:249-3840 GCA_023151255.1 Cyclobacteriaceae bacterium
GATGGCGATGTTTACCTGGATGGCTTTTTCGCTGCGTAAAACGCTGGAGAGCATGGCGACGCCTTGTTCGGTGAAGGCATAGGGTGTGTACGCGGTTCCGCGCTGTTGGCGGTAACTCGTCACATTTTGTGATGAGTTCATGTTTAATAGTGCCGACCTGATAGGAGCCCATTCATCAGGGGTTAACTGAAACATGAAATCATCCGGGAAACGAGTATGATTACGTTTTACAGCCTGATTAAGCGCGCGTGTTTCCACTTCATAAAGAGCCGCCAAATCAAAATCGAGCATCACCTTCTGCCCGCGGATGTCGTGAATTTTTTGACGGATCAGTTGCAATTCCATTTCACACAGAATATGTTTTTATAAAAGTCTGGTGAAAAGTACTGCAACTTTTTGTTTTACCCGCATTGGAGCCGGGCTATTGATATATTTTTTGAAATTTAATATGTGGAAATGCCTGTTCAGGCGGGGTTTACTTTCCGATAAAAAAAGTAAGTATTTCTTTTAAGGCACTGTTTTTTAATCATTTATGATTTAATTGGAGCGCAAAAGGTACAAATAGGGGGCGAATTTGGACAAAAGGCGGGGTTGGGGAATCAATTTGGCGCTTCAATGAGTTGGGGGCTTTATTCCTCGTAATTCGTTTACTTTTCGTTCTGCCGGCTCAATGATTACTTCTACTATTTCGGATAACATAGCCTCCGGTGTTTGGTAGGCGTGTAGTGACAAAACCCAGGGGTACCGTTTAAAATGTTCGAACATGCCATATTCCCGTTGGCCTTCCAAAATGATCGGCAGAATTGGCAAAGAGGGTGTATGCGGTACAATATGGCTTAGCTCCTGTGGAATGCTTTTGGCGTCGGTCAGGTCGGCAATAACGAACCGGGACATTTTGGCCAAAATGGAAATGGTTTCGGTTAGGTCGCGGCTTGTTGGCTTTTCAAAATCAAAAAGGATGGGTAAGTAGTTGCGTTTACGAAGCTCGCCTTTTAGGGCGTCTAATACTGCTTTGCGTTCATCCGTAAACCGGCCTAAAATCAATACGGATTTTGAAGTAATGGTATCTATAACATCCCGTATATTTTGGTTGTTGAGCATCAAGTAAATGAATTGGGCTACTTCCAAATTGTCGACAGTGATTTCTGGTTCGTCATATTTCGTTATGACTAAATCCTTTTGAACTATCCCTTCCTTTTTTAAGTTCCACGCTGAAATACCGTAGATTTTCGCTCGCTCTAAATTCGCTCCAGTTAAATCAGATTCTACTAAAGTTGCCATATACAGGAAGGCACCTCGCAAGTTGGCGCCAGATAGATTAGCACGCGTCAGGTTTGCGCCGATCAGGTTAGCACCTTTAAGATCGACACCGGACAAGCTGGCATCCCGTAGGTCTACACTTTCCAAATCTGCATCGCGTAAGTCTGCGCCTCTGAAGTTGGCGTTGGTCAGGTCGGTGCGACTCATTATGGCATGGAACAAGTTAGCATCACGTAGATCGGCGCGTGAAAGGTTGGCATCCTGAAGGACAACAAGGGGCAGCTGAGCGCCTCGTAAGCTGGCGCGATTCAGGAGAGCGCGGGAGAGGTAAGCATGGGATAGATTGGCAAAGGACAGATCGGCGTCATTAAGGTAAGCGCCTCCGAATTCGACATCGCGCAAGTCTGCATAAGATAGATCAGGTTTAATTTTATAATTTTCCTCCCTCCAATTATTCCATGCGTCCACACCTGACCTTAAATGATGAAGGTGTTCCGGATTTGCCATTGTTTTTGCAGTTTTGAGTTCTGCAAATGTATTTGGTTTCTGCTTTAAAGAAGTCGGAAAGGTGGGATTTGCCCAATGGCAGGCAGATAAAAACGCTTTTTATAGGAATCGGCAAGTTCCGCAAGTTCCGATTTGCGCACTCCTTTTTTTAGGTTTCGGAAAGTTCGGAAATTTGAAAAGTCATCGAAGCAGATTGAACACCTTTTCAAAATTTACCCCGCGTTCAACCCGTTCCGCTTTGCGAACTAAACGATCATAACGCCGGGTTGGTTTGCCTCTGTATTCCTCTTTGAAGTAAGGCTTTTGCATTTCCTCCAACACGGCGGCTCCGATTTCGTGGGCATCAAAAAACCGGCTTATTGTACGCCATTTCTTTGATTCGGTTTGCAGCCTGTACATAGCGCCGCGAACGGCGGAACGATGCATAAAGCGCCCGTCAATCAAATGCAGTTTTTTTGCAACGCTTCCCCGTGACCGGGCAGCAGAAAAACCAAAGAAGCCCTTTACCCAGGTTCGAGGGAACGGAAATTAGCGTTACTCGGTATTCAAATTCTTTCCCGTTGCAGGTGTAATTAAATTGGATGTACGATTGGCCGGGGGCTAAACGGATAAATACAGTGTAGCCAACGCTGGCAACCCGGCTGCCCCCTTGCTCCCAAAACATTGAACCATTGCGCCATTGCCCAGGGGTCAGACAGCCCAACCGTTTCAGGTCGCCAATACTGACCGTAAGGCAGCGGTCGAGAATGAGCGGGAAGGTTGGGGATTTGGCCAAGAAAAAAATTTTGAGAAACCTAAAAAGTTAGGGAAAAACTATTAGCGATTAAGAAGGAACCCGATTTATTCCTTTGCTAATTTCTCTAAGGTTAATAACCAAAGACATTGAAGTGCTCAAATATGTTACCGCAATGACTCCCCATCCCACGGGACCCGATCTGTAAAGGTATTGCCTTCCAATGTTTTAAATTTTTGGCATTTTGAGCATTGATACCGCTCAACAGTCATGACTGTTCTATCCGTAGAAATTGGCGGAGTGCCAACCTCGCGTTCGAAGTTGTGGGATTGATGAATGACTACATTTTCACTTGATTCGAATACCCAATTATGAGTATCTCTTTCTTCAATTGTGCCGTCCATCAGGCATTGCCGAATTTCTTTGCATTTTTCTTTTATGGATTCTTGCCAATCTCCCCAGTGATGGTTCACCGTTTTTTGAATTTCGTTACATCTGAGACATTCACGAGCTTTTATGCACTCTTGAGTATATGTGTGCCACTCAGTCCATCGATGCCCCATTCCCCTACATATCAGACCTCGTATTTTTTGAATAACACCTTTTAACATAAATATGCTTTTTAATCCAAATATCAATGACTTTTATGGAATTAGCATTATTTACTTGGAAACTAAAGTAAAAGAAGGGTTTGGATTGTAGGCTTTCAATGTGAAATATTTACACAAAAATATGGCGTTTTGCGAATCAAAACCCGAATTGCAACGGCTCCCCTTCCGAATGGCTCACCGCTTCCACTTTCGGCAAAACGTAGGGTAGCAGTTTGCAAACGATATTCAGCCTTTGCGCCGGTTCCAGGGTTTCCATGTTTTTCGGTGGCGTTCAATTTCGATTTCTTCACAGGCTAAAGCAAAGCGTGCAGGTAATTTGCAGTTTCAGTTAACCCATTTTTTCTCAGCGCATTCAAAACCTGGTACTCATCTAAATCGGGATTCCTTCGATTCATCACCAGCTTTCTAAATGCTTCGATTGCCATTTCGGGATTCAAGTCAATAATATCAGTCAAAAAATCATCAGCACTTTTTGCCGAC
>JAKLJG010000033.1 GCA_023151255.1 Cyclobacteriaceae bacterium
GTAAGCCTCAGCCGTAGGCACGAAAGGAGTTTCACTGATTTTTGCATTTTTAAAACTTGTACCGTTATCGGTAGACCTGCCAGGTAAATCCGGATTGAAGAACTGGAAAAAGCAGTAGGATAGAGTACAGGGTTAGGTTTGGGTTGAAATGGCGCTTTACAAGGGCGTCATTTCTTTTTCTACAGTGGCCAAGGATCAGCAAATCCCTTTCCTTGCTGAAAATCAAGCATCTCATCCCCGGTTATCAAACATGCTTCCAGCGCGAGGGACAATAGCCTCTTATCCATTTGCGTTCCGATAATTACAAGTTCATTCAAGCGATCGCCCCAAACAGTATCCCACTTTTTCATGATCGCTTCACGATCCGCCATGAAAGCAGGTCTTCTCCTGCGTTCACGCGCAGGCACTGATGCCCACCACTTGCCATAAATCTCAGCTTTTGATGAACCGCCCGCCTGACTCCATAAAATAGCATGATCCGGGCGCGAGGCCAACCAAAAAATACCCTTGCTTCGAACAATGTTACTAGGCCATTGGTGTTGTACAAAATGCCAGAAGCGCTCCGGATGAAACGGGCGGTGATCACGAAATACGAATGACGATATACCATACTCCTCCGTTTCAGGCGTATGCTCGTTAATTAATTCTTTAATCCATCCGGCCGATTGGGAAGCTTTCCCGTAATCAAACAATTTGGTATCCAGGACATCTTTCGGATCGATTATGCCCATTTTGGTTTTTAGGATGCGGGCATCAGGGTTTAACTTTTTTAAAATTCCTTCCAGCAGCCTGAGTTGGTGGGCATTCACCAAATCGGTTTTGTTTAGTACGATTACATTGGCAAATTCAATCTGGTCGGTAAGTAAATTCACAATAGAACGCTGATCTCCACCATCATCGGTTAGTTTACGATCCAGCAAGGAATCACTACTGCCAAAATCTTTAAAGAAGTTAAATGCATCCACCACCGTAACCAGGGTATCCAACCGGGTTATGGGTGTTAAATCCGTAAGCGGTTCACCGGTAGAAAAGCTGAACGTTTGCGCTACCGGAATGGGTTCGGATATACCTGTGCTTTCAATAAGCAGATAATCAAACGTACCTTTTCGCGCCAGCATACTTACTTCTTTAATCAAATCTTCGCGCAGCGTACAGCAAATGCAGCCGTTGCTCAGTTCTACCAACTTCTCTTCCGTGCGCGAAAGCTTTACTCCGTTTTTTACCAGTTGCGCATCAATGTTCACCTCGCTCATGTCGTTAACAATCACCGCTACGCGTAAACCCTTCCGATTGTTCAGCACGTGGTTAAGCAAGGTTGTTTTACCGGCACCCAAAAATCCGCTGAGGACGGTGACGGGAAGTTTCTTTGATTTGAAAAAATTTAGCATAGTATTCATACCTGGTTAGGGATTAGGATTAGTTACCAATTCAGCTTGCAACAGTAAAAAATTCAAATGGTTTACATCCAAATCATTGAGTTTTAAGATACCCTTCACGGTAATCACCTGATCGGCTTTAAATTTTGGAACTTTACCGACAAAGGTTATTTCTGCCACCGATTCAGGGCCTGCTCCTCCGCAGAAAAAGCATGCGGCATATGGAAACTTGGAGATAATGATGGTTTTCTTGTCATCCAGATCAAACGGCATGTAGTGACCCCGTAATTGAATCTCAGTGCCCTCCAGTGCCCGAATGCGCGAATCAAAAAGTGGTGTCAGGAAGTACTCCTTCAACTCCTTGTAATACTTTGCTGTGAACTTGACTTTGGAAAAAACGATCCACCCATCCTGAGCAGGTGGCGTCAATGTTTTCGCTAATGCCACGTAACTCAACAAAAGCGCAAGTACAAAACTCATTTCCCGGTTAGATATTTTCATAAACATAAATGCAACATTGTTGCATTTATAAAAGTTCAATATAGCAGGAGAAAGAAGCTTCATGCTTTTAAAACTGTTTGAGCCAGGTGAGTTTTAAAATGCCTTGCTGGCTTTGCACCCGATTTATCAAAGAAGTTTCGGAGTCAATTGCATCAAACCGGTTATCATTCAGCACCAGGTAGACAAAGGAAAGGGGCCGGTACTCCCAAACAAAACGCGCATTGAGCGTAGAACGACTAGCGGCTGTGTTGTACTGATAAAATGATATCAATTGAACACGAGGGTTCAGCGCCAGGCGCAAGGTTACGCCTGCCAGGTGCGTATCTCGACTTACCTCATTTTCACCCAGTTTTTTGATTTCATTGTACTCATAACTAAAGGTGCATGCCACACGCGGGTCGGGTGCGATGCGCCCATTCAATGTCAAGGTGTTAAGTTGTCCGTCAAAATACCCTCCGGTGGCGTACGCAAACTCTCCGGCCACTTTGCGGGAAAAATCTGAGCGATAACCCATACGGTGGCGCAGGTAGTGATAATTTCCCTGTGCAATCTCAATACCAATAGGAAAGAAAGGAGCAAACAAATTTTGCCGGTTAGGCACGGTATTATAAAAAATACTTCCCCCGTTTTGCAGGTCTAATGCAAGTATCCGAAAAGAGAGAAAGCCTTCGCGAAAAGCCCAGTCGGATTGCCGATTGTACATGAACAACGTAATACCCGGATTAATCTGCCGGATAAAACCCGGTCGCCATGCCGGTCGCCATTTCCAGGTAAGCGCAGGACTCGTTACCATATAGTTGGTATCATCTACAAACCCGGAACGTGGATTGTAGCCTTCCGAAATAATGGCTTGAATATGCCCTATATAAATATCGTTCGTATCCCAAAATCCCCAGACGGCCCCGGCCATACCTTCATCGTTAATACGTCCTGCAGATTTTGAACCCGATAGAATCCAATACACATTTACTTTTTGTGAAGGTCGGATAAAACCATCAGCTGTAATGGTCCCATTGTGTATCACCTCACCGCTGTCATCTGCTTCGTCATTTCTGTACGTCAACATGCCGCCTAACCTGCTTTGAGTGGAAAAGTTTCGGGCATACCGGGCCACCACAAAATTGGCTGCGGAATTTTCTGCATCAGCTCTTTGACGGATGGCCAGTGTGCCAATCATTTGCTTATCGCTGCGATGCGTAAGCCTGGCCCCTGCTTCAATGGGAATGGGATTACCCAGCTCATCTAATCCAACCCTCCTGCTAAAAAATGGTTGTAAAGTACGCCAGGCGCGGTTGGTATAAATTTCTGCGCCTTCCAGAAAAAATTGTCTGCGCTCCGGAAAGAAAACGGAAAAGCGGGTGAGGTTCACTACCTGCTGGTCTACATCGGCCTGCGCAAAATCGGTGTTGTAAGTTACATCAAGCACGGTAGTAGGGTCAATAGCCCATTTAAGTTCGCCACCGGCTTTTACATCCGTTTCACTGCTTATCTGGTCGCCAGACTTTTTCTGTTGCACATCCAACAAAGCGTAGGGATTAAATAATAGATTGAATGATGGTGGAGGTGGTTCAATATTTTTCAGAATAGCCGCATAGGCCATGCGATAGGGTGCATAGGCTCTTGGTTGTGCGGGCAGTGTAATGTTCTCATTATTCTTGCGGATGTTGCGGGTAAAGACAATGCCCATCTCTTTACATT
>JAKLJG010000034.1 GCA_023151255.1 Cyclobacteriaceae bacterium
GGGAAGCAAAGACTTAAGCCCGGATCAGACAATGAAAGGTATTTGAGAAAGTAACGATATGTATAGAAAACACCGGTTTCCTATACACGTCCGCGGAATATGTATAGAAAGTAACTAAAAGAAAGGACCCACCATGAAACGAAAAACCACAATTGAATTTTTACGAATTATTGAATTCGAGTACGATGATGAATCTCCAGAGTTTCTTGAGACCTTAAATGATGTATTTGAAGGTGAGGGTATAGAGGATTCACTGCAAATCCTTGCCCATGAAATCAACGCAGGAGATGGAGTGTCGGAGTTCCACCGTCAAACCTATAAGGGTATTTCGATCGAGGAAGGATGCGATATGGATAGCTGCAGAACGTATCCGGAATTCCCGAAAAAGGAGAAAAAACAATGAAATTCGAAATAGTCAGCAAAAAAGAGTTCGACAGGTTACCTCCTCACAGAGGGTATATGTACCATGAACTTCGCCGGTTCGTATTTGAAACAACAGATGGGTGTGTTCAGGTTGATTGTAAAACCAGCGGTAGAATCAGGTCGGCTATACTGAGCGCCAGAAAAGCAGCAAAAGAAGTTGGCAAACAGATTGAGGTAAAAAGAGTAGGCCCAAATTCGGCACTTATTCGGGTGACATCAATTATTATTGCCGGGGAGAACAAACCATGAAAATGCAACGCATATCTACAGAGACATTTGAAAATGCATCCCATAAACTCTTTGGCCGGCACAAGCCATTAGGAGATTTTATGCGCAATACCCGTATCGGATACATGAAAGTCACAGCAGATGACAAAAAGCAAGTCAAGAAGGCCATCAATTATGCGTACATTCATGCGAAAAAAAATGGCAAAGCTATTGATATACGGTACTGCGACAATCTTTCATTTATCGTAAGCATTTATCCAAAACAATAAGTGTCCAATAAGGAACCCAAACAATGCAATTAAAGAAAATCAGTTCTGAAAAGTTTAACAGTGCCATTGGTATCATAAGAGGCCCCTCTGGCAAATTCAATGAATTAAAGGTATTCATACGCGAAAATTCAGATGAATGCGTTGAGGTCACTGCCTCCGATAAAAAGGAACTCTACGCTATCGGGCGAGAAGCAAAGAGTGAGGCTAAAAGGCGGGGTAAAACGATCAAAATCAAATATACCCCAGATAATAAGGTCCTCATCTGGGTGATGCCTGGCCAAATCAGACCAAAGAAACCTTAAAAAAGGAGAATAACGATGCCAATACCAGAGAATTACTCAGTAGAGATCAAAATTAACGATCAACCTGTATGGGGGCTAAAGTCCCCACATGCTCCAAAAGGAACAATCCCAAACCAATCGGTCCATAAAACACTGGTTGATATTTTGACCTATGCCCTGGCATGCGCACGGTCCGATCAGGAGGAATACGATAAACACTTACCTGATAGGGATGATCCGTATCTGGTGGCGAATAACGGCAGTCCTGTCGCCAACATCAATGGTGATGTTCCACAACCCTGAGTGCGGGACAAGGATTTTAGCGGGGAAGGCCTTAAAGAAACCACCATGGTACCGAAAGGACTTCCCTTCTTTGAAATTTCTGAACTCAGTATCAGTTGTCAGCATAAAGTTGCATTGAACGTCTGCTGTTAATTCGACGATATCACCGGCGTTTAAATGTCTTTTTGAATGGATAAATTCCATGTTCTGGCCCTTTTTTCGTGCATTTTGACTGCGGTCACAGATGACCTGCGGTTCCAATTAAAAATATTTTTAGGTAAATTTCAACGGACATCACTGACTTTTTCAACCAATCAAAGGAAGCTACTCATGAAACGTAATCATCTATTTATCATTGTCTTTGTCCTTTCTGCTCTGGTCGGATGCCAGCCAAGCAAAAAAGAAGTGACTGGTGAGAGTGAAGCTGATAAGAAAATCATTGATATAGTAAGGAAATCCGATGCCATGGGGGAAGGCGTTAATTGGGAGACGTTTATTGCTCATGCCGCCGGCCTGAAGGGTAAGATTGATTGGAGGTACTTTCGTGGAGAAGAGAAACAACATGTTGTTGAACTCAAAATGCTTCACTATGACGATAAAACCGCCGCTGTTGACACACTTCGCATGCAATGGCAGGTGAATCCAGAAACAGGATTTAACAAACTATCTTACTTCGCAATTAACAGTGTAGCGCAACCAAAGATGTTGGGTATGATGAAACTCGAACTATGGGTGGCACTCAACCGCTAACCCCTTGACATTTTCAGCCGTCTTTCCGAAGTTTGAAGCATCAAAGAAAACACTGGCGTTAATTCGCCTCCGCGTCAGCGAGCAAACCGGTTACCAAACCGATCAACCAACTGACTCAAACTTCCGGCAATGATTTTTGGCCGAGACTCCCCTTGTCGCGAGGCTTGTGGGGGCGGGACCAGTGTCCGCTTTGATAAGTCTCGGCC
>JAKLJG010000035.1 GCA_023151255.1 Cyclobacteriaceae bacterium
GTGTTGTGCACCGTGCGGTCTGTCGGGCGTTATTGATAGACGAATTTTAGTCCCTAGTTGAGAATTTATTTTGAAACCAAGTCTAAGTCCACCGCTATAGACAGACTGTACGGTGTCAACACGTGAGCGCGGGCAAATTGTCGAAATTCTCCGCGGAACGAGTTCTTGTCCACCGACTGAAAAACTCTACGCGTAAACGAGTCCTATGTTTTTTAGTCTGTCCTTGTCAGCCGAAGCGGAGATTGTCAAGCAGTCAGAAGAAGTGGTAATTGAAAAATATTCAAGTCGCGGGTTGGCAGTGTGCACCAAATGTTATTGATTAGAACAGAAGTCTGCCGTAACTGTCCAGCGGGAACGAGTCTTTATCGTTAATGTTGTCACCCGTTGCGTGCGACTATTTAGTCCGCATGGTGCACAACGTTTTGTGTTTATTTAGTTGCGGGAGTAGGAGGGCTTAAAAATGGAGCGCAGCGGAATGTTAAGCCCGACTTGCTCCGCAACTGTCCGCCTACAGCGGACTAAATTAAGAAACCAAAACTTGATAGCCAACACCAAACCCCGCAATTAAATAAACACGGTGTTGGCGGCTGCCCTCTAAACTCCTTGTCTGTATATTACTTTTATGCCAAGTTCTTCTATAAAGTCTGAAAGTTCTTTCATGTGTGATGGAATTGAGTACTTACTTCCAATAAACACAAGTAAGTTGTCATTATAGAATCGCTTTTTATAGTATAAGACTTGTCCAATTAGTCGTTGCATGTCAGTTGCGCCTAAATTGTCTGCAATTTTAAGTTCAATACCAACCTGTCCGTTGCCTATATCTAAATCTGTTTTTAATGCAAGGAATCCTCCGACACTGTATTGATTGCTTATTTTCTCTTTTCCAAAGATATAAGCCAACTCCCATGCTAAGAATAATTCCAAGTCGGATTCTTTATTTAATTTATTCTTTGGTATGATAATATTCTCCAATATCTGGGAAACGCTCTCACGATTAATTTTTATGTGATTTTCATTCTCAAGCTTATCAAGGTCACTCAATTTTGTTGAAATGTCGAAATTTTGCACGTCAGATTTAAATATCTCGTATACAATGCCAGGCATTTCGATTTTAATCTCTTTACTATTTCTTTTTCGACTCAAAGTCTCCTTGTTGTTAGATAATATTTCTGAAACAATCTCAAGTTTCTGCCGGTAAATATCATTGTTGGTTAAAATCTTCCTTTGATAAAGTGTTTGTATTGTTTCAAGTAGTTCGGTGACCTCGTCTTCATGGGTCAATTGTTTGTCCGCTAACTGCAGGAATTTTCCAATTATTGTCCTCTGTATTTTATGTGTCATAATTTTTTATGAGGGTTGCCGCCAACGTTGGGCGCATATTGCGTGGCGTTTGTGCAAAGGCGCAAAGTCCACCGTTGTTGAACGAAGATAGGGGAGATGCTGGAAATAGTCAACTGTCTCCCGCCATGCAATATGCGCAGTGTTGTGCACCGTGCGGTCTGTCGGGCGTTATTGATAGACGAATTTTAGTCCCTAGTTGAGAATTTATTTTGAAAC
>JAKLJG010000036.1 GCA_023151255.1 Cyclobacteriaceae bacterium
GGCAATAAAGCGATCTTTATACACTTCAACCGCCCGGATAACGTGGGGGCCATGCCCGAAAACCACATCGGCACCGGCATCAATAACCGCATGTGCAAAAAACCATACGTTTCCACGATCCTCACCATGAAAGATTTCTGTTTGGCGGGTTACGTGCTGGTACCTGGGGCCTTCGGCACCGCCATGGAATGAAACAATAACAATATCCACTAACGAATCAAGATGAGCCACCAGGGCTTTTGCTCCGGGTATATGATTTAAGGGTACGCAATTAGAGTTCGGGGCAAAAGCTACAAAGCCGAACCGTGTGCCGTTTTTTTCGAATACAACAAATTTTTGCTGCAGTTGGCCGGCATGGTAAATGCCGGCTTCTTCCAGTGTCTTCATGCTGCTTTTTCGTCCGGTCTCACCAAAGTCGCCTGCATGGTTGTTGGCCAGGCTCATTACATCAAAACCGGCATTTACCAGGTTTTGCACATAGCGGGTGGGGCTTTTAAATACATAGCATACTTTCGGGTCGCGGCAGGTTTTTGGTGTACCGCCCTCATCGAGTAAAACACCTTCAAGGTTGCCCATCGTAACATCTGCATCGCGTAGGATGCCCTCAACTTCTTTCATCAGGTACCTACCGTTTTCGGGGGGCAGTACCGGTTCAGGGTATGCGGTGCCCATCATAATGTCGCCAACCCCGATAATAGAAATGGGTTTAACTTCTTGTGCGGTAACGTTTAGCAGGGTGAGAAAAAATATAGGTAGCAGAGTCAGAAAGCGCATAACATCAATTCGCCAGCAAAGAAAATGAAATTATGCAAAGGAGGCTGCGATTAATCGAGCGATGACTCTGATTTTCCGGCTGTCCGGATGAGTTTGTGGTACTCCGCATCGCTCAGGTCGCGTTGAAAGAAGTGAATGGGGTTAACGGCCTGCCGTTTATAATACACTTCGTAGTGCAGGTGAGGGGATACTGAGATGCCGGTATTGCCAACATAACCAATAAGGTCACCGCGTTTTACAAATTGACCCGGCCGCACATTAAACTTGTAGAGGTGTGCATACCGGGTTTCATAGTCGAAACCATGGTCAATAAATATTACATTTCCATACGAACCTGAGAAGTAGGCCATAGAAACCCGGCCATCGCCCGTAGCATATACCGGTGCACCTTTGGGTGCAGTAAAATCCAAGCCTTTATGGTCCATTAAAACTTTAAAAATGGGGTGCATGCGTAACCCAAATGTAGTGTGCAACCGGGTTAGCTCGCGGTTATCAATCGGCTGAATGGCCGGGCGCGAGGCCCACATATTGTTTTTAACATCGGCTGTTTCATTCAACTGGTTAAATGATTGTTGTTCAACTTCGGCCTGATGTTTTAATCGTTCTACGGTTTTGTGGAGTTCGGCTATCACCGAGTATTGCTTTACCTCTGCCGGATAATTTTTTTCGACACCCCCCGAACCAGCCAGGCGTTGGGCTGATGAAAGGGCGGGCAAGTCAAGAATAACGCGGTAGTTATGGTCATCCTGTTCGGCCAGGGTGGCTAATGT
>JAKLJG010000037.1 GCA_023151255.1 Cyclobacteriaceae bacterium
CAAAGTCGGGCATACGCTCGATAAATATTTTGTCAGGATTGATGCCAACAATTATGTCGTTAAGTTCATTGATGCTTTCCTGATTTATTTTGTCTAAAACATTGTAGGCCGAGTCTGTTTGAGCAAAATGAAAAGTTCCTAACAAGTAAACTTTGATTTTGTTATTGTTGGTCTGCGAACATGCTTGTCCCATTGTAAGGATTAAGCAAAATAGGAAAATGTTTCTTTGCATTTGTTTGTCATTTTTTAAAATTACCGCTAACGTTGGGTGCATATTGCGTGGCGGTTAAGTGGTTGGTCACTGTCCACCGTTGCAGTACGAAGATAGGAGAAAGGCCAGAAATAGTCAAGCGTCAGCCCGCCATGCAATATGCACAGTGTTGTGCACCGTGCGGTCTGTCGGCCGTTATAAAGAAACGAGCTTTAGTCCACTGTTACGAGTTTTATTTTTGAAACCAAGTCAAAGTCCACCTTTGTAGACAGACTGTACGGTGTCAACACGAGCGCGAGGGCAAAAGCCGAAACTCTCCGCGGGAACTTCGGCTTGTCCACTGGCAGTAAAATTCTCCGCGTAAACGAATCTTTCTTTTTTTGTTTTCAGTCCGTCCTTGTCAGCCGAAGCCGAAATTTAGTCCACTAGGTATGAATATGATTTGAAACCAAAGTCCGCGGGGTGGGAGTGTTACCCTAAACTTTATGGATTTCAGGTCTGCCGTTATAGTATGCGGAAATGAATTTATGACGTT
>JAKLJG010000038.1 GCA_023151255.1 Cyclobacteriaceae bacterium
TTCGTAATTTCAAATTTGTCCAAAGATAATTACCGCCAACGTTTTGGGTTTGTTTAGTGGCGGATAAATCCGGAGGATTTATCCGCCTACACGAATATAGATAAACTACCTGACACTACGGGCGACTGTGTCGCCCGCCATTAAACAAACCTAGTGTTGTGGGCATGTGCCATTCAGTTTCTTTCTTTCAATGTCAAAATGTGATAGGAGTCAACTGTCTGGTTGTTTAATGAAGTCGTTGTTATTATTAAAGACTCTCCACAACATTCAGTTGCAATATTAAGTCGAAATTGAAAGTCCAAAGTGTCGGTAAGTTGTCCTTTTACTTTTAAATAATTTCTTAAAATGTCATTTTTTATGGTAGCTGTGATAAATGCATTCTGTCCACTAAATTGTCCTGTGAATCTTAGGTCTGATATATATTTATTGTTCAGCTCATCAATGGAAAAAAGCTCAAAGTCGGTTAGATTATATTTTTTAGTTGGTCCATCTAAAAGGTCTTCGTTAGAATTAGATAAATAATGAAATGAGATTTCTGGAAAAGTTTGAAAACAGTCGAACTCTTTACATTCATTACATGAGGCAAACCAAATTGTCAACGTGATGATAATAGGTCTTAATTTCAGTTTCT
>JAKLJG010000039.1 GCA_023151255.1 Cyclobacteriaceae bacterium
ATGCGCGTCCTGATCAAGGCCAAAGGCAAATGCACCACCGACCATATTTCCATGGCCGGCCCCTGGCTCAAATACCGCGGCCACCTGGAGAACATTTCCAACAACTGCTATATCGGCGCCACCAACGCTTTCAACGACGAGCGCAACAAAGTGCTCAACGTTGAAAAAGGCGAATACATGGAAGTGCCCGCCTCGGCCCGTTTTTACCAGAAAAAAGGCATCGGCACCATTATTTTCGGGGAAGAGAACCTCGGCGAAGGCTCCAGCCGCGAACACGCCGCCATGGAACCGCGCTACCTCGGCGTAAAAGCCGTGGTGGTGAAATCCTTCGCGCGGATCCACCAGACCAACCTGAAAAAACAGGGCATGCTGGCGCTCACCTTTGCCAATCCGGCCAACTACGACAAGGTGCGGCAGGACGACAAGGTGTCGATCCTCGGCTTCGACAAATTCGCGCCCGGCAAACCGCTGCAAATCCGCCTGGATCACGCCGACGGCACATCCGAGACGTTCGACGTGAACCACACGTACAACGAACAACAGATCGGGTGGGTGCGGGCCGGCAGCGCGTTGAATAAGATCAGGAAAGATTTTGGGGTGAAGTAACGCGAACTGGCAGTT
>JAKLJG010000003.1:0-350000 GCA_023151255.1 Cyclobacteriaceae bacterium
AACAGCTAAGTTCAAATGTGAGGTGTTGGGCAAACTAACACCCCCCTTAATCCCCCCTCAAGGGGGGATTTTAAAAACAGGAGTGGATTTAACCGGGGGCTTTGGTGTTGATTCGTTCTTTCTTAGCCAATTGTTCGAATACTATTACCACGTTGAATCAAACATTGAACTCCTTAAAATTACGCAGCATAATCACCAGCAACTCGGAAACAAAAATATAACGTACCACTGTACAACCGCTGAGGAATTCTTAAAAACATTTCATGGTACTATTAACTTCATCTATCTGGACCCCTCGCGCAGAACAACCGGTAACAAAAAGGTAATACAACTTAGTGATTGCCTGCCCAATGTTACCGCGTTATTGCCTGCATTACTTAAAAAGTCTTCGCTGGTTTTGATCAAAACCTCGCCCCTGCTGGATATTCACCGCGGATTGAACGAGTTGAAGTCCGTAAGCCATGTGTTTGTTGTTTCAGTTGCCAATGAATGCAAAGAAGTTCTGTTTTTATGCCAGGCCGGTTTTTCAGAAGAGCCGGTTATCCATGCCGTAAACCTGCAATCGCCCCATGGTGAATTTACCTTCCGGTTCAGCGAAGAGAGAAAATCATCTGCAGCATTTTCTGAACCACTCGCCTACTTATATGAACCGAATTCATCGGTTATGAAAGCCGGGGCATTTAAATGTCTTGCTTCACGATTTGGATTATTGAAACTTCATACGAGCACTCATATTTACACAGCTGATAAATTACACGATGAATTTCCAGGCCGGATTTTCAAACTCATTTCACTGGTGGTGCCGAATCAAATCCAAAAAATTTTTCCGACAAAACAGGCCAACATTATCAGCCGCAATTACCCGTTAACACCCGAACAACTAAAAAAGAAATTTAACCTTTATGATGGCGGGGCCGACTACCTCATCGCAGCCACAGGTCTAAAGAAAAAATATTTAATCGCAGCCAGCAGAATAAAGTAATTATGACAGCCAGGCCATAATCCAGTAAAGCACATAGCAAATAAGGGCAGCCAACCCGTAAACTTTAATAATCTTTCTGCGGTTCTGCACATCTTCCCACCACAGCATGAGCCAGGGTTTAAATAGACCGATCGTCAGAAACAACAAACAGGCCATCGTAAGCAGCAAAAAGAATAAGCGTACTTGTTCCACCGCCTGAATGTACAACTACCTTAACTATTAAGCACGCGGATTTGAAAAAGCCTTACCGGGTCGCCCACAAAGCACCTTCACCATAACAGTTGCCTCTTTGTTGCCCTCGGTGCGCAAAGGGCCTCATATTAATGATAAGTATCTGCTACGAATAAGGAGGCAATAGAAGAATAATAATCAAATACATAAACATCATTTATCTTTGCAGCCCGCAGTAAACAGATAGATTGAGGGCGAGTGATTTTTTAAACCAGTATTGCGCGGATGGTCTGGTGCAGACCGTAGCCGAAGGAATTACTGCGCCCGAAACACAGAATATCCTCCTAAAAAATCTTGCCGGAAGTCTGGATGCAGTACTTGTTGCTGCATGCTTCCGCTTACACCCCCGCGATTACTTTATTATTCTGCACGACCGGGAAGAGGCCGCTTATTTTCAAAATGACCTTCAGCAGTTGCTTGACCGTGAAATTTACTTATTCCCGATGTCGTATAAACGGCCCTATGAGTATGAAGAAACGGAGAATGCCAATGTACTCATGCGTACCGAGGTACTAAACCTCATTGCAACAAAAAATCAACCTCAACTCATTGTATCTTATCCTGAGGCCCTCTCAGAAAAAGTAATCAACAAACGATCGCTCACATCAAACACGTTTCAAGTAATCACCGGTTCCAGCCTGGATATCGGTTTTCTTGAGGAGTTTCTTCACGCGTACGATTTTGAGAAAACCGATTTTGTTTACGAAGCGGGCCAGTTTGCCGTGCGAGGCGGCATTATTGATGTATTCTCCTTCGCACACGAGCTTCCTTACCGGATTGAATTAGTTGGCTCCGAAGTAGAAAGTATCCGTTCATTCGATCCGGCATCCCAGCTATCCGTTGAACAACTGAATCAGGTTAACCTGATACCCGATGTACAAACCCGACTGGTAACAGAACAGCGGCAATCGGTTTTTGAATTCCTTCCGAAGGATACTGTATTGTGGTTCAAAGATTACCAGCTTACCCGGGATGCTGTTCAACAAAGTTTTGATAAGGTTGAGGGCTCTTTCCAGAAAATTCTTGCTACTGCCGGAGGTTCATCGGTGCTGCTGAAGCCTGCTGAACTATTTGAGCGTGCTGATGACTTTGTTACGCATACCCAGGCATTCCGGAAAATTGAGTTTGGCAACCGATTTTCACTATTCCCTGCCAAAACGTTCGAGTGGGCAGCCGGTGCACAGCCCGCCTTCAGCAAGAATTTTGAACTGCTGAGTAATAACCTGCTCGACTTACAACAAAAAGGATATTCCAATTTTATTGCGGCCGAGATGCCCCGGCAACTCGATAGGCTCACGAGCATTTTTGAAGAAATCCACCCGGAGCTTCGTTTTACTCCACTTGAGTTTCCGCTTCGACAGGGCTTCGTTGACCAAAATCTGAAACTTGCCTGTTATACTGACCACCAGATTTTCGAACGCTTTCACCGCTATCATGCGCGCGAAAAATTCAGCAAGTCAAAAGCGCTGACGTTGCGCGAATTGCACACCCTTCAGCCGGGCGATTTTGTTACCCATATCGATCACGGAATTGGCAAGTTTGCAGGCCTGGAGAAAAAAGAAGTGAATGGCCACGAGCAGGAAGCCATACGCCTGGTGTATCGCGATGACGATGTGCTATATGTTAGCATACATTCTCTTCACAAAATTTCAAGATACACCGGAAAAGAAGGCTCCCCTCCCCTCATCAGTAAACTCGGCTCGCAGGAGTGGGAAACCAAAAAAGCCAAAGTAAAAAAGAAGGTAAAAGACATCGCCAAGGAGCTGATTGAACTTTATGCCAAACGCAAATCGGCTCCAGGGTTCTCGTTCTCGCCTGACAGCTACCTGCAGGCCGAGCTGGAATCATCGTTTATTTATGAAGATACCCCTGATCAGGCGAAGGCAACCGAAGATGTTAAGCGCGACATGGAGGCCCCACATCCGATGGACAGGCTCATTTGTGGTGATGTAGGCTTTGGTAAAACCGAGGTGGCCATTCGGGCGGCCTTCAAAGCCACAACCGATGGCCGGCAGGTAGCCGTGCTGGTACCCACCACCATCCTGGCCATGCAGCATTTCCGCACGTTCAGCGAACGCCTGAGTGGACTTCCGGTTAAGATCGATTACATTTCGCGCTTTCGCACCAATCAGGAGATAAAAAAAATCCTTGATAACGTACGCGAAGGCAAAACCGATATCCTTATTGGCACCCACCGAATCGTAAGCCATGATGTACAATTCAAAAACCTGGGCCTGCTTGTTATTGATGAGGAGCAAAAGTTTGGTGTTAAGGTGAAAGACCGCCTGAAAGAGTTGAGGGTGAATGTTGATGTGCTCACGCTTACAGCCACGCCCATACCACGCACATTGCATTTTTCATTGATGGGCGCACGCGACCTGAGTATTATTTCAACACCGCCACCGAATCGCCAGCCCGTAACCACCGAACTGCACACCTTTCACGAAACAATTATTCGCGATGCCGTTAGTTTTGAGTTGCGCAGAGGTGGACAGGTTTTCTTTGTCCATAACCGCATTAACGATATCGAAGCGGTTGCCAACATTATTTTTAAACTGGTTCCTGATGCGCGCATTGCGGTAGCACACGGCCAGATGGATGGTGATCGCCTCGAAAAAACAATGTTAAAATTTATTAATGGTGAATGTGATGTGTTGGTTTCAACCAACATCATTGAGTCGGGGCTGGATATACCAAACGCAAACACCATCATCATTAACCAGGCCCACCTTTTCGGCTTATCCGATCTGCATCAGATGCGCGGCCGTGTTGGTCGTTCTAACAAAAAAGCATTTTGTTATCTGCTCACTCCGCCTGCCTCCGTGCTCACGTCCGATTCACGAAAACGATTAGCCGCTTTGGAAGAATTTTCAGAACTGGGCGATGGGTTTAAAGTAGCCATGCGCGATCTGGACATTCGCGGGGCGGGAAATTTACTCGGTGCCGAACAGAGTGGTTTCATCAATGATCTTGGCTTTGAAACCTATCATAAAATTCTTGACGATGCCGTTCAGGAGCTGAAGGAAACCGATTTCAAAGATCTGTTTGCTGAAGAGCTTGCCGAAAAGGTCAAGCTTATTGTTCAGGATTGTGTTATCGAAACCGATCTCGAAATCCTTATTCCCGAAAATTATGTGAGCAACACCAGTGAACGCCTCCGGCTCTATGCACGACTGGACAATATCAAAGATGAAACCGAGTTAAGTCGCTTCGTTACCGAATTGCGCGATCGGTTTGGTGAACTGCCGCAATCGGTGGAGGCACTTATCAACACCGTGCGCCTGCGTTGGCTTGCTGAACAACTTGGTTTTGAAAAACTGTCATTAAAGAAAGGCGTGTTAAAGGGTTACTTCGTAAGTACCAATGATGCTTACTTCAATTCCGAAACATTCGGAAAAATTCTCCGGTACATTCAAAGCCATCCCCAGCTATGCCGCCTGCGCGACCAGCATGGCAAAGCAATGGTAATCATCGAAAACATCACCGATGTTGATGCCGCCATGGCTATTATTCATCAACTGGCGGGTCTGGAACATAAATCAGCCAGCGAAACGGTTTCAGGATAAGACTCCCGTTCAAGTGAATAATCAACCGCATTTGGTTAAACGGCCAAGCAACCCGATGCCAAATTTCTGGCCCCCGATTTTTATCTTTTATCTTCCGTTATAGCAAGCCATCGGAGAAACCCTTCCCCCTGTTGCGATTAGTCCATCTTAAAACAATACGTCTTGCCTAAGGGCGTTATCAGTAGGATTGTATTAAAGATTTATCAATAAAAAGTCTTCTGCTTGGAAAACACGCGTTTATCTCTTTATATTAGCAGTTGCTTTAAAAACTAAAGTAAAATGAGGAATTACATTAAGGTTCTTTTACTGCTTGCCGGGGCCTCTGCCGTTATATCAGGGTGCTCACTTTTTGGTAGGGGAGGCGGCAAACCCACGGCCCAAAACCCCGGGGCGGTAAGCTCGGCAACAGGTTTGGCTTATAACGATGAAGACGAGGGGGGATTTATGGTGAATGCCTACAAAGGCCAGCCCGATGCACCCAACATGGTGTTTATTGAAGGTGGCCGTGCCGTGATGGGCTCATTCGAAGAAGATGTGATGTCCTATCGCGATAACATTGAAAGAACAGTTTCGGTAGCCTCATTTTATATGGACGAAACTGAAATTGCCAACATTCACTGGCTTGAATACCTGCACTACCTGGCCCGCGATTCTTCGCAAGAGGTATATCAGGCTGCAAAACCCGATACAACCGTGTGGGTTGGCAAACTTGCCTTTAATGATCCGTACGTTGAGCACTACTTGCGTTATCCCGGATTTCGTTATTTCCCGGTTGTTGGTGTAACCTGGAATCAGGCCAGTGCTTATGCTGCATGGCGTACAAAGGCTGTGAATATGGACCTTGCCAAAAAAGCCGGTGAAGAATATGCTGAAACTGACGGTCGCATCCCGCTTGAATCAGGATTTGTTGTGCCTGCGTATCGGTTACCTACCGAAGCTGAGTGGGAGTATGCCGCTCAGGCCATGATCGGAACGCAGTGGCTTGAGGAAATGCAAACGCATCAACGTATTTATCCGTGGGATGGCCATGCTTTACGAAATCCTTACGGCAAGCAAATGGGCTTTATGCTGGCCAACTTTAAACGAGGCCGTGGTGACTATGCCGGTATTGCCGGTCGCTTAAATGACGGAGCACTTATCACAACCTACATTTACGAGTTCCCTCCTAATGATTACGGCTTATACAACATGGCCGGTAATGTTAGCGAGTGGGTACAGGATGTTTATCGTCCGCTATCGTTCCAGGATTTTGATGACCTGAACCCTATACGCAGAGATGGTTTCCTCGACAAAGCATCAGGCACCGAACAAGAGGGCAACGTGTATAACAACGTTGATCGTAACCCGGAAAGTTTTACATCGCTTATCACTGATCGTGCACGGGTTTACAAAGGTGGTAGCTGGAAGGATGTTGCCTACTGGATGTCTCCCGGTACACGCAGGTTCCTCGATCAGGACAGCGCCACCGCTACAATTGGTTTCCGTTGTGCCATGATTCGGGCGGGCTCAAACTACTAAAACATAAAATTGCCTTTATGAAAAAGCCTCCGGTAATACCGGGGGCTTTTTTTATTCGCCTGCATAGGCAATACTCACCACGCTTAACGGATAACAACCCGCCTTTAGCAGCACATCGCCACAAGCTTCAATGGTTGCCCCGGTGGTGATCACATCATCGACCAAAAGCACATGCTTCCCTGCTACGGCCAGCGGATTTGTTACTGTAAAGACATCGCTCACATTTTCCCAACGCTTAAGGCGGCTTTTGCGCGTTTGAGTTTCTGTGTTAACCGCACGTTTTACGACTGTGGTTTCAACTGCAACATTTAAAGCGGCAGCCAAACCGATGGCAAACTCTTCGCTTTGGTTATAGCCCCTTCGCTTTATTTTCCATTCGTGAAGCGGAATCGGAATAATTACATCGAATTGCCGGTCATAACCCGCCTGCGCCAATTCATTACCGTAAACGCGCCCAAGCATCCGGCCAATTTCAGGCCGGTTGTTGTATTTTAATTCGTGGAGCAACTCCTGCACCATACTACCTTTACGGAATAACAAAAATGCGCCCGCAAATTGCAGGGGTAACCTGCTGCCAATCCTTAAGGCTAACGGATTATTATTAACCAAGTGATAATCGGTACGCGGCAGATGATAGATACAGCGGGTACATATTATCTCCTCTCCCTTTGCCAGGCCCGATTTACAGGCCGCGCAATAATTTGGATAAATAAGTGATACCAGGTCGGCAGCAATATCGGCCAGTGCAGATTTCAGTTTGGTATATTTACATCAATTAAATTACTAAAAAATAAATTGGCAGAAATGGGACTGGTTACCGACTTCAACAAGTATCGGAGCAAAATGAATGAAAAGATTCTGGCTTCTGATAATCTGATCATCAAACGCATCTTCAACCTGGATACCAACGCTTACACATCAGGGGTACTTGATTTGAAAACCAAGGAACTTATTGGTTTAACCTGCTCGTTGGTTTTGCGGTGTGATGACTGTGTAAAGTACCATCTTGGCAAGTGTAAAGAAGTTGGCCTTACCACCGAACAGGTAAACGAAGCCATGGGTATAGCTACCTTAATTGGCGGAACAATTGTCATTCCTCATTTGCGCAGGGCTTTTGAATACTGGGAAGCGTTAGATAATGTATAAGCGTGATCTTGACCTGGAACGAAGGTGGCAGAAACTGCTTGACAAGCTGAAAGCCGTTATTGGCAAAAAACCAAAAGATTTAAATGCCGTGTTGTTCCTAATCGGTGTGCAGGAACTGGGTCAGGGACAAAAATTTTTCTCAAAAGAAGAAAAACAGGATTTAATGCACATTGCCATCTGCCGGATACTCAGCAGTTCAGGATACTACAGCTTAGTTGGGCTGGATGAACAAGGATGGCCACATTGGAAACTGGAAAAAAAACTGCCCAATTTTGACTTGCTTGAACAGGAAAAACTCCTGAAAATGCATGTCATCGACTATTTTGAAGAAGAATATAACTGGTCGTTTGACGTCCGTTCTTCGGATTAGCTTAAACACAAAACCGTTTGTTCCCTGCTTGCAGAGCATTTATCTTTAGGTTGCTTCAGAAAAACTTTGAGGTTACTGTTAACGTTTCCATCTGTATAATGGCAAGTGCATGGGTCGCATTGATCAGATTGAGGAGAAGATAAATACGTTCCGCAAGAAGTATTACATCAACGTCTTGGTAAAGGGTCTTATCCTGACGTTAACTGTGTTGCTTGCTTATTTTATCCTGGCGGCCTTATTTGAATATGCCTTTTGGTTAACTAGTTCATTTCGGTTTTTTATTCTTCTATCCTTTTTTGTGCTGGCCGGGTATTGTTTTTGGCGTTTTCTGAGCCAGGCTATTTTGTTTTTATTTTCTGGAAAGGGTATCGATAACGAGCAAAGTGCCCGCCTGATCGGTGAGCGGTTGCCAACCATTAGCGATAAACTCCTTAACCTGGTGCAGCTTTTGAAGATATCGGGCAACTCGAGCTTGGCCTATGCAAGCGTAACACAAAAAGCTGGTTTGTTTGAACCCATTCGATTTGAAACCGTTATTGACCTTCGCGAGAATTTCAGATACCTGCGTTATCTGTCTATTCCAGTTATCCTTGTTGTTCTGCTGTTAATACTAAACAGCAACATGCTTACACAAAGTACTCACCGGATAATACACTATAACCAGGTATTTGCACCAACGGCCCCCTTTCAATTTGTTGTTACCAATAAATCGCTTACCGCTTATCGCAACGAAGATTTTACCATATCGCTAACCCTGGAAGGTGCCGCTTTACCCGAGAGCGTTTATCTGACCTATGGCTCGCATCGTTTAAAAATGGAAACTGGTAATGGAGCAAGCTTTACTTATACTTTCGAAAAAATTCAGGAACCAAAAACGATTCAGTTTGAAGCTGCCGGATACTACTCAACTCCATTTGAAATAATTTTGGCTGAGCGGCCCGAATTAACCAGGTTAACGGCAACACTGGAATATCCCCCTTACCTCCACCGCAAAAATGATGTATTTGCCAATGCCGGAAACCTTGAGGTGCCCGATGGCACAGTAATCACCTGGCAGGTACAAACAGCAAACGCCAACAAGGCCTCTATTCAGTTTGGCGAACAAGCCCCGGAATCAATGCAATTGATTGATAATCAAACTTTTACATCAAAAAGGAGACTGCGCGAGTCCATGAATTATGAAGTTACGCTGGAAAACAAGTACAGTACGAATAAAGACCGCATTGCCTATTCTATCGGGATAATTAATGACCAGTTTCCGCAAATCATGGTAAATAATTTTAACGATTCCGTTTTCTACCAACAAATTGTTCTGGGCGGGATGGTTTCAGACGATTACGGGCTAAGTGAATTACAATTACATTATTCTGTAAAAGATGCCAGGCGCGAAGAGGTTTCAAAGAAAAGTTTATCCATACCTATTTATAAAAACCAACAGCAACAGAGTTTTCTCTTTAACTGGAGGCTTGACTCCCTTCAGTTAAAGCCCGGTGAGAGCCTCGAATATTATTTGCAGGCTTGGGATAACGATGGCGTTAACGGTAAAAAGTCAACCCGGTCCGCCTCGTACTTTTTATTTGTACCCGATAAAGATCAGATCGCTTCCGATATATCACGATCTCAATCCAAAGCGGAACAAGCCCTTCATAAAAGTGCTGAGCAAGCCGAGCAACTTCGAAAAGATATTGAAGACGCTAACCAAAAACTCAAAGGCAAACAAACGCTTGACTGGCAGCAAAAGAAGCGCCTGGAAGAACTTATCGAACAGCGTAAAAACCTGGATCAACTCATTCGGGATTTGAGTGAAGCCAACAAGATATTGGAGAAGAAAAAGGAATCGTTTACTGAGCAAGACGAACGCATCAGGCAGAAAGCCGAGCAGTTACAAAAACTAATGGATGAATTGCTTGACGAGGAAACAAAAAAGCTGCTTGAAGAACTTCAAAAACTGCTTCGTGAAAACGCCAATGCTTCAGAAATCCAGAAGTTAATGGATAAACTGAACAGGAATTCCAAAAACCTGGAGAACGAACTGGAGCGCACCCTGGCAATTTTTAAACAACTTCAGTTCGAATACAAAATGGACCAGGTGATTAAAGACTTACAAAAGGATGCCGATGGCCAAAAAGAGTTGTTGGAAAAAACCAAGCAACTGGAAAGAGAGCACGGAAACAGAAATAAGAAAAATGAAGAGAATGGCACTAAAGCTCAGGAATTAGCCAAAGAGCAGGAAGCGCTTAATGAAGAGTTCAGGAAAACCGCAGAAAAAATTGATGAGCTCAATCAGCTTGCCGAAGAGTTGGATAATAATCAAGACCTTCCTGATAAGGTTGATGTTGAGCAGATTGATGAACTACAGAATCAAAGCAAAGAAAACCTGCAACAAAATGCGCCCGACAAATCCAGGCAACAGCAACAGAAGGCCATCCAGAAAATGAGCGAAATGCAGCAGAAGATGGAGGAGATGCAAAATGCCATGGAAATGGAAATGGATATGCAAAACATAGAATCCCTCCGTCAGATTATTCATGGCCTGGTTAAACTCTCATTTGATCAGGAGGCATTGCTAAATCAGTTTAACGAGCTGCAGGTCAACGATCCACGATTCAATAGCCTTGCACAAAGGCAACTAAAACTCAAAGATGATGTTAAAGTGTTGGAAGACAGCCTGTTAGCACTTTCAAAACGCGATGAAATGATGGGCACCTTCATCACGCGCGAGATAAACGAACTCAACGACCATCTTACCAAAGCAATTGATGCTAACCGCGAGCGAAGAAGGCAACCAGCTTTAAGTGAAATGCAGCTTAGCATGACATCCATAAATAATCTGGCATTAATGCTGGACAGTCATTTTGATATGATGATGCAAATGTTGGCCAATGCAAAGCCTTCGATGAAATCAAAAAAGAAAGGAAAAGAACCTAACCTATCGCAGTTGCAACAGCAGCTTAATAATCGGATTGAGCAGCTTAAAAACAGCGGAAAAGAAGGTCGCCAGCTCTCTGAAGAATTAGCACAAATGGCTGCCGAGCAAGAAAGAATACGTAGGGCATTGCAGGAAATGCAAGAAAAAATGCAACAGAAAGGAATTGAGTCGCCAGGAAACGACATCCAGGATAAAATGGAGGAATCTGAACTTGATTTGGTAAATAAGCAACTGACAGATGAACTAATCCAGCGCCAGCGAGAAATACTAACCCGATTGTTAGAGGCAGAAAAGTCAATGCGTGAACAGGATTTTGATGAGGAAAGAAAAGGTGAAACGGCCAAGGACTATCAAAATGAGATTCCAAAAGCCATCGAGGAGTATCTGAAACTAAAAGAAAGGGAGGTAGAGCTGCTTAAAACCTTGCCCCCTAAACTTTACCCGTTTTACAAAAAAGAGGTTAGTGAATATTTTAAGCGATTGCGCGAAAACTAAGCGATATTGCGAAAAATGAACACAATCAGTATTCACATTCCATCCATACTCGATAATATCCGGATTATTGAAAGTTTTATTGATAACGCCAAGGAGCGATTTCAATTAAATGATGACCTGTATGGCAATATTATGATAGCGGTAACGGAGGCAGTAAACAATGCCATTAAGCACGGAAATGCAGGAGATAAGCAAAAGAACGTTCATCTGAGCCTTTCCCTTGATTCATCATTACTACGATTTACTATAAAAGACGAGGGAATTGGATTTAATTATCAGGAACTTCCTGATCCCACATCACCCGAAAACATTAGTAAACCCGGGGGAAGAGGCATATTTCTGATGAAGCACTTATCTGACGAGGTAGAATTTCAGGACGGAGGCCGGGTGGTAGTGCTGAGTTTTTATATGAATTCCTGATAATGCCTGTCCGCTATTTCTGCGAAGGATTAAAGTTTCAGGTATTTCAGCCTCGAAAAAAATCGAAATGGCTGAAGTCCGTTGTCTTTAAAGAGGGCCAATCCATTTCATTAATCAATGTTATCTTCTGCTCCGATTCTTACCTGGCCAAACTGAACCACAGGTATTTAAGGCATAAATCCTTAACTGATATTATTACATTTCAATATTCTAACCCCGAAGAAGCGATAGAGGGCGATATTTTCATTAGCATTCCTCGTGTTAAAGAGAATGCAAGGAAATTCAAAGTTGATTTTGACATTGAATTAAGCCGGGTTATGGTTCATGGCGTTCTTCATCTTTTAGGATATTCTGATAAATCATCCTCAGATAAGGCCAAAATGCGCCTTAAAGAGGACACTTACTTATCTTTGCGGTAGTTTCACGTGAAACCTACCGGGTTGTGGATAATGTTTGTGGAAATGTTAATAACCATTAGACGGTTCCACGTGGAACGATAAGAATTATGTTTCCGGAATACGATATTATAGTGGTAGGGGCAGGTCATGCCGGGTGTGAGGCGTCAGCCGCAGCTGCAAAAATGGGCTCAAGGGTTTTGCTTATAACTATGAATATGACCACCATAGGCCAAATGTCGTGTAACCCGGCTATGGGTGGTGTAGCAAAAGGACAAATCGTGCGGGAAATTGATGCATTAGGTGGCCTTTCCGGGATTGTTTCTGATAAATCAATGATTCAGTTCCGTATGCTCAATCGTTCAAAAGGGCCGGCTATGTGGAGCCCTCGGACCCAAAACGACAGAATGCGGTTTTCTGAGGAATGGCGATTGTCGCTTGAAAAAACGCCAAACATCGATTTTTGGCAGGAAATGGTTACTGAAATCCTGGTTGAGCAAAACAGAGCCTGCGGTGTTAAAACCTCCTTGGGATTAGAAATAAGGGCAAAAGCGGTAATTCTAACTAATGGAACGTTCCTAAATGGAAAAATTCATATCGGTGAAAAAAGCTTTGGCGGAGGAAGAAACGCTGAAAAAGCTGCTGTTGGACTAACGGAGCAATTAGTAAAGCTGGGATTTGAATCTGGCCGAATGAAGACCGGTACACCTCCCAGGATAGATGGCCGCTCCCTTGATTACAGCCTAATGGAAGAACAAAAGGGAGATGAGAGGCCGGGTAAGTTTTCATTTACCGATACCCCGGTACTGCAACGCCAATTAAGCTGTTGGATCACATATACAAACAATCAGGCTCATGAAGCATTGAAACGCGGCTTTGAAAAGTCACCCATGTTTAATGGCCGCATCATGGGCCTTGGGCCACGCTACTGCCCGTCTATTGAAGACAAGATAAACCGCTTTGCAGAAAGAGAGCGACATCAAATATTTGTTGAACCGGAGGGCTGGAACACCATTGAAATTTATGTCAATGGTTTCTCAACTTCACTTCCCGAAGATGTTCAGTATAAAGCACTTACAAAAATTCCTGGATTCGAAAACGTCCGTATGTTCCGTCCAGGCTATGCTATTGAGTACGATTATTTTCCGCCTACACAATTAAAACCGACCCTTGAAACACAACTAATTGATAATCTGTACTTTGCGGGCCAAATAAACGGTACTACGGGCTACGAAGAAGCAGCATGCCAGGGGCTTGTTGCAGGCATAAATGCACATAATAAATTAGCCCAAAAAGCACCATTTATTCTGAAGCGCTCGGAAGCCTATATAGGCGTACTAATCGATGACCTTGTTACTAAAGGCACTCAGGAACCGTACCGTATGTTTACTTCAAGGGCTGAGTATAGAATACTCTTGCGGCAAGATAATGCAGACCTGCGACTCACAGAAAAGGGATATGAATTAGGGCTTGCCGATGATGACAGGCTAACCGCCCTATTGAAGAAACGAAAAGAAATAGAAGAGGTGCTCCACCATTTGAACACGATTAAGGTGGACCCTGACATGGTTAACTCACAACTTGAGGTTATAAATACTGCATCCCTCCGAGAAAAAACAACACTCAGCTCGCTGTTAAAGCGACCGGAAATAGGGGTTAACCAGTTATCGGTTTTGCATACCGATATTAAAGCACTACTCCAAAAATTCTCAGCCGAAGCTCGCGAGCAAGCTGAAATTGCTGTGAAGTACCAAACCTATATCGAGCGGGAGGAAAAACTGGTTGAAAAGATTACAGGTCTGGAGGATTTCACCATCCGGCCCGATTTTGATTACGACAGGGTAAAGGCATTATCTGCAGAGGGCCGAGAAAAACTGAAACGAATCAGACCGTTAACCATTGGTCAGGCCTCCCGAATAAGCGGGGTAAGCCCGGCTGATGTGTCAATCCTTACCATTTATATGGGCAGGTAATGGAAGAGGTTCTTTCTTGCCCGGTGTGCAACTCCGTAAACTTTGAGATCCATCTCAAGTGCCATGACCATGCGCTCACCAACGAACTCTTTACACTAAAGCAATGCACGCAATGTTCGCTGGTAATTACTTCTCCCAGGCCGGTTGAAAATGATCTTTCTCGCTACTACAATTTTTCTAATTACATCTCGCATACAGGCAAAACAGACTCACCATTCACAAGCTGGCTCTATAAATCAGCACGCAGCATTATGCTGCAACGTAAATATTCAATAATAAGAAAAGTATGTTCAAATGGCCGGATTCTTGATGTTGGCTGCGGAACAGGGGAGTTCCTGAACACCATGCAAAACAGGGGATGGGAAGTAGTCGGAGTTGAGCCATCGTCAGCTGCAAGAACAAAGGCTGAAACGTTGTTAAAAAAACAACTATTCTCTGCTGTTGACGTGCTGCCTGAAGACAGCTATGATGTTATTACGCTGTGGCATGTGCTCGAGCATATTGCAGAAATTAATGAAGTCATCGCTAAGGTGCGGGGTTTATTGAAGCCTAAAGGGTTATTATTTATTGCCGTGCCCAATTATCAGGCTTATGATGCTCAAAAATACGGTAACACTTGGGCCGGATATGATGTGCCCAGGCATCTTTGGCATTTTACAAAAAATAGCATGATCAGGTTTCTTGAAAACAACCAATTCAAACCATTGCATATAATTCCCATGAAACTCGATGCATACTATGTTAGCTTGCTTAGCGAAAAATTTCTTAATCCTGATAAACCTGTTACAAACTACCTGAGGGCATTATATTCAGGCGCATTATCGAACTTTAAAGCACGTAAAACATCAAATTATTCAAGTCTTATATTTCTAGCTCAGGTGAAACCGGAATGATGCGGGTTCTACTGGCTGTTTGTTTTACTCAACTCATTTTGGGTTGTGCCAAACAAACCACACCAACTGGCGGACCAAAAGATGAGGAACCGCCTCAATTAATCCGTTCCGTTCCGGCAAATCGGCAAACCAATTTTAAAGGTGAACAGATTGAATTGGTATTTAATGAATATGTACAGGTGGTCAACGCGCGCGAGCAAATGGTAATCGTTCCGACAGTTGGAAAAAAGTTTGAAGCGGTAGCACGTAAAAATAAAGTAACCATAAAATTTAACAGTACACTTCTTGATACAACAACATACACTATAAACTTCCGCGAATCCATCCAGGATTTAACTGAGAGAAATCCTGTTAAAAATTTAAAACTTGCCTTCAGTACAGGACCTGTAATTGACTCGCTGTATATTAAAGGAACCGTTAAGGATTTAATGAAAGGAGTGCCAGCAGAAAATTTTACAGTAGCCATTGCTCCGCTTGCCGACACGTTTAACATCTTTAATCACCCAGCCCAATTTTTTACGTTAACCGATAAAAAGGGGGAATTTGCAATCGAGAACATTAAAAGAGGAAATTACCGCCTTTATGCCTTCGAGGATAAAAACAAGAATCTCAAAGTTGACAGTCGGAGTGAATCATTTGCATTTAGTTCAGATACAATCAGTTTAACGCAATCCATTACGAATCAGACCTTGTACGCAATTCGCCTTGACATGCGGCCCCTTCGCTTAATCTCTGCCAAGCCAATAGGAAATCAGTTTTTAATCAGGCTTAATAAAGGTTATGCTACCTGCACTATCGAAAGTGTTTTTAAGGAATACAACGTGCAATATGATATTCCCGAATTTTCAAGTTTGCGCTTCTACAATACACTTGCCGGCCTTGACAGCTTACCAGTTCGTCTTGTTTTAACCGATAGCATTCAAACCACACTTGATACAACTCTTCATATTTCATTTAACAAAACCAGTTTGCAAAAAGAACGCTTTACTCTAAAAGCACAGAATATGGGTTATGTGGAGAACAAGCAACTGATTAAAGGTGAGATCGTACTCAGCAAACCGGTAGAACAGGTTTTATATGACAGCATTTATATCCGCGCAGATTCATTAACTACAATAAAATTTAATAGTCAGGATTTTTTCTGGGATCCAACTTATACAATCGCTAAACTCAATAAGCCGTTAACAAAACCACTCGATTTTACTGTACCCAAAATATCCAGAAACATCTCTAACCAGCAACGCCAGCGACTACCCGCGCAAACCACCGGGCGAACAACCTTGGGGGAGAAACCGGATGTAAAACAAAAGCAGTTGAAGCCCTTTAATCAACTAATTATCGCAACGGGTGCATTTATATCAGTTGAAGAAGATACTCTTGGTTATTCAAGCGAAACCTTTTCGGTAATAAAGCCTGAAAATAGCGCAATATTATTAGTCGAAGTCATTGGCTCCGGAAAAACCATTGTGCAATTATTGAATGCCGATTATAAAGTAATTCATGAATCATTGCTCAAAAAGCCCCGCTTTGATAATCTGCAACCTGGGGAATATCAAATTCGAGTCATACTTGATAAAAATGAAAACGGAAAATGGGATCCCGGAAACTATAATTTAAACATTGAACCCGAAAAGATCATTTTCTATACAGATGATACAGGCAATAAAAAAATAAGCCTTAAAGCAAACTGGGAGCTAGGCCCCCTGTTAATTCGATATTGATAAGTTGTGGAAAACCATCTTAACCAGCGTACTTTCTGGCTAACTCATATTAAAAATACCATTGAACAAAAAAATTGTTCACTTAATTAAGGTTAACCACATCCATCCACAAATCGTTTAATCAACAAAGGCTGCTCCACTTAAGCACATGCTGTGTTAATTAAGATACTAAGCGCCTAAAAACTAATGAGTTAAAACTCACAACAAATCCACAGTAAATATAAAGTAACTTAGAAGCCCGAACCTGTCCACAAATGCCCATGGCTAATTATAACAATAATATTATTAAATACATTTTAATAATAAACAGCTTTCTGTGTGCAAAAATCATATGGGCGCAAAATCAAAATGAAATTCAGTTAGCAAACGAGTACTTATTAAAAGGAGAGAAATCCAAAGCGTTGGATATTTACCGGGATCTCGCTAAAAATGAGGTAAACGTCCCGTTCATTCATAATAACTATATCAATCTGCTTATTGATGCGGGAGCTACTGAGGAAGCACAGAACTACCTGAAACGCATACTGCGTAAAGATCCGCAGAACTTACAATACCGAGCCGATGTAGGTATCGTCTATGTTCGATCCGGTGACCTTACCAAGGCCGATAATGTTTTTAAAGAACTGATTGCTGAAAATAAAACGAATGTCTCCCGTATAAAAATGCTTTCGGATTACCTGGCTAGCCGATCGTTGGCGGAGTACGCCATTGTAGCACTCGTGGAAGGTCGGGATGCTCTTGGTAACCCGTATTTATTTTGCCTGGAACTGGCTTCACTATACCGTGTTAAAGGGCAAAAAGATAAAATGGTTCAGGAGTACCTGACCTACGTTATGCAGGGCTCGGCCAATACACAATATGTAAAAAACGTGATGCAGGTATTGCTTACCCAATCCGAGGAACTTGAAAGTCTTGAAAAAATTCTCTACGAACGAGTGCAGAAATACCCGGATATGGAAGTGTATTCGGACCTATTGGTTTGGGTTACAATGCAACAGAAGAATTTTTATGCTGCTTTTATTCAGGCCCGTGCATATGACAGGCGCAACAAAAAGTTTGGTGAAAAATGCTTGGAAGTGGCACGGGTCGCTCTCGATAATGAAGATTACAACAATGCGTTGATAGCATATACCTATGTAGCCAACGAGTATCCTGACGGACCGTTTTATTTACAGGCCCGGTTAGGGCGCATCCGAACGCGCGAAGCGCGTATCCGCAATACATTTCCGGTACAACCTGATTCAGTCCAATCGTTGATTAGGGAGTATGAAAAATTTATAAGTGAAAATCCGGACAATGCCAATGCCCTTGAGGCTCAACGTAACGAAGCGTTGCTCTGGGCGTATTACCTTGATGATAAAGATAAAGCAGTACAACGGCTTACTCATTTAACAAACAACCCACGGGCATCACTACAGTTGAAATCAAGAGCAAAACTTGATTTGGGAGATATCTACTTACTAAAAGGTGAACCATGGGAATCGGCTCTGTTATACTCACAAGTTGAAAAGTCACTAAAAGAAAATCCGCTGGGCTACGAAGCCAAACTTAAAAATGCCAAACTCTCGTACTATAAAGGCGACTTTCGCTTGGCCCAGGAACACCTGGATATACTAAAAGAAGCAACCTCACGCGAGATAGCCAACGATGCCATGGAATTGAGTATGCGCATAAAAGAAAATATTGCGCTTGATTCGGCCGGGCTGGCTTTGCAGGCCTATGCGGTTGTTGAGTTGCTCTTATATCAGAATAAAACCGAACAGGCACTGGAAGCGATAAAACAACTGAAAGAGGGCAAAACAAAAATTTCAAAAGAAGATGCTTTCTTAAATAACTTTTCATTTGACGCTACCACACCAGGCGATTCGGTTTGGGTGACATTTACCAATCACACTATTCTTGATGATGTGTACTGGCTTGAAGCAAACCTGCGCATGAAACGCGGAGAGTTTGACAAATCGCTCGCGTTGCTTCAAAGAATTTTGGATGACTATTCGGAGGATATCCTGGCAGACGATGCCTTTTTTATGCAAGCCGAGATTTACGATCGCCAACTAAGCAATAAGGAAAAAGCCATCGAAATGTACCGGGAATTTCTGAACCGCTACCCGGGCAGTGTTTATGTAGCCGAAGCCCGCATGCGGTACCGGGTGCTGCGGGGGGATTTTACCAATCCGCAAATAATAAACCCATAATTATATCGTCTACGGATTGAAAAAGTTTACCGAGTTGATTACCTTTCTTACCTAAATCAATGGTTTGATGAGCCTGATAAAAAACTGTACTGCCTTTTTTTCGGTGGTTATACTAGTTTGCGCATGCGAACCCTTTGAAACAGGACCTTCAGTTACAAGCCTGGAGTTGCCCCGAACCCCCTTTCAATATAACGTTCCCGGAGCTTCTGATGACCTGGTAACCCTGGGCCGGGTATTATTTTATGACACCCGCCTTTCGGTGAACAATGCCATTTCCTGCGCAAGTTGTCACAAACAGGTATTGGCATTCTCAGACAACGTTGCCTTTAGCCGGGGATTTCAAAACAAACTTACCTTGCGCAACTCCATGCCCATTCAAAACATTATATCCGATGTTTTTGCAGACAATGTGATTATTGAAGAGGACACCACACCTGTGGTACAACCCGATACTGTTTTTGGATATTTGCCAGGAGTAGTACCCCCTCCTTCATTTTTCCGTACCGATACGCGACTTTTCTGGGACGGTCGCGAAGAATCACTTGAAAGTATGGTGACGCGCCCAATTATGGATCACATTGAGATGGGCATGCACGATATGCCCACCCTGGCAAAAAAACTAGCCGCGATATCGGACTATAAGCAACTTTTTACTAAGGCCTTTCCTGATGAAGATAATATTTCCCCGGATAAAATTTCCCTCGGACTAAGCGCCTTCATATTAAGTATCCGCTCCAATAATTCAAAAGTAGACAGGGCATCTCGTGGCGAAGCCACGCTCAATGCCAGCGAAGAATTTGGCCAATTTCTGTTTACTCAAAAATTTGGTTGCGATGGCTGTCATGCACTTGGCGGATTTGCCAACATCGGCCTCGATGCATCTTCGTCCGATCCTGGCCTCAGCGCGTTTACAGGCAATCCGAACGATGCAGGCAGATTTAAAATACCGGCCCTTCGCAACGTCCAGTTAACGGCACCGTATATGCACGATGGCCGGTTTAAAACACTCGGGCAAGTGCTTGATCACTACAGCAATGGCATAAAAAGTAATCCAACATTAGATGGTCTGTTGCGCACGGAAGATGGTCAACCCCTTCGTATGAACATGACTGCGGCAGAGAAGGTTGCGCTTATAAGTTTTTTAAATGCGCTTACAGACCACACCATGATCACAGACCCGCGCTTTTCAAATCCGTTTAAACAATATTAATTTTAATAAGGCATTGCTCTATAAACTGATTGTCTTTTTAGCTTTCTCAGTTGCAGCAAACTCCCAATCGGTTTTTCTAAAAGGATACCTCATTGATAACACCGGTTACCGAACCGAGTGCTTTATACGGCCTGAAAACTGGCAATTGAATTCTTACCTGAATTTCCGCCTTCACCTGTTGGATACACTCCATCAAAAGCCTGTAGTTGAATTACGCGAGTTCGCTATTTACGGAAAGGTAAAGAACATTCTTTCGAACGTGTATGTCGATCGCCCCGAAGATCGCCCGGAAAACTCAGAGTGGCTTGAACAAAAAGTCTTGCTGAATGTACTGGTTGAAGGTAAAAGCAGCCTGTACTTTGCTCAGGTTGAAAATAAAGGGTATTTTTTTTGCCGGGAAGCAGCCGGTCTTATCATCCTGCTTTCGCCAATACCCGCAGTAACCGATACAACAGCAAAATCATTTCACCGACTTTTAAGAAGTCGGTTTAATTGCCAAGGCAATCCTGACAGTTATATCAGAACACTTAAGTACGAAAAGCCCATTCTGTCGGAATACTTTATTGCCAATAACCGCTGCCTTGGTCTGGAGGCAATAACATACCCCGGCCTTAGTTCATTAGTATGGGTGGGCGAAGCACAACCTGTTCCTCAGCAGCCTGTTCAGGCCGTTGTGAAAAATGAACCCGCATTGGATAACCAGAAAAGCCCGCAACAGACCAACGTTCAATCAACAGATAAACACAAATGGCATTACGTAAACGTTGAAATCAACCCGCTTATCAGGCAGGTATTAAATTTCAGCGATGAGCCCACACCCACCAATAATCCGTTTCAGTTGCAGTATGCAGTAAACAATAAAACAACGGGTGTTGGATTTGCAGGGGCGTTTTCCTATGCCCGCCAAAAATTTTCAGACAACAGTAACGGAAATGATTTTGAAACAATAGCAAGGGATTTTGTACTCAGGCTGGGCTATGAACACAAACAACAGGCTGGCGCCCGCTGGATATACCTGTATGGCTACGATCTGTTGCTGATAGGAGGCAAGGAGGAAACCACGTTAGACAATTTTGGAGGAGGTATAACGATAACCACCAAACGAAGTGGCTGGGGTATGGGCCCCCGGGGCGGTATTATGTTTCAGTTGGCCAGCCAGGTGTTTATTGGAACCGAAGTAAGCCTTTATTACTCCTCGGTAGTCCGTACCGAAGAATTTCCTGATACGCCTGAGACGAAGCAACGGACTCAAAAGATTGAGGTAAATCTTCCGGTAGCCATTTTCCTTGGGCTTCGACTAGGTAATTAGCCTAATGCCTGTCCTTCGCTTCGCGCACCATTAAAAACTCAGCAACATTTTCGGTATCAAGCATCCCGATAAGAGTGCCGTTTCTCAAAACCGGGGCTGCCGATTTTTTGGCGTTACGCAGACTGACCCAGGCCTGCTCAAGGGGCATGTCGGTGGCAAGTTCAATGAAGTTTTTATCCATGGCTTCGGCTACTGCATTATGTGCCTTTCCTTCGCGCAGGGCGCGGATGATCTGATCACGATTGAGCGTTCCTACAACCCGGCTATCATCAACTACCATGAAGTTTTTGTTTTGTGAAGACAAAAGTTTATCAGAACTAAATTCGATGGAATCATTAGGGTGAAGCACCGGCACATCGCTCATCAGCGCATCGGTTACGGTAAAACCACCCAATAGCGATTTTGCTTCGGCAAATTGCGCCTCGGCTTGTGCACCAAGAAAAATAAATACGCCAATAAAAATCAGAAATGGATTATAAAAAAAGCCAATGAACACAAACCCAACTGCCAGCAACTGACCCACCGAGGCGGCAACACGTGTAGCCACATGGCGTTCGAACTTAAACGACAACAGCGCCCGAAATACACGGCCGCCATCCATCGGAAAAGCCGGTATCATGTTGAATACCGCAAGCCAGATGTTTACCACCATTAGCGAGATAAGAAAGTTTTGGTGATTTAACTTACTTAAATCCAGTTCGTCAATCAGGTTGGGATTTAGCTTCACTATCGGTAAGAGCAGTAGCGCAATAATGACGTTAACTGCCGGGCCGGCCAGCGCCACAACGAGCTCTTCTTTAGGTTTTTCAGGCATCGATTCAAGTTGGGCAAGCCCCCCTATTGGTAACAAGGTGATGTTACGGGTTTTAATGTGATAACGTTTGGCCGCAAGGGCGTGTCCCAGTTCATGTGCCGTAACGCAGGCAAAGAGGGTAAGAATAAACAGCACACTCCACAGGATGTCAACCGGGCTCATTCCCTGTTTTAGATTGATAAATACAATCCAGCCGATAAGAATAAGAAACGTCCAGTGTACAAAAATTTGTATGCCAGCTACACGGCCGAGCGAAAGGGAATACTTCATATTCATCGCAGGCTTAATTTGGATAGAAGTCTAAACAGAATTTTAATTTACTAAAGAATAGAGTACCGACCGTGTAAATAAGCGTGATTATTTCGTTTCAGTTAGCTTAATTGTATTTTTTTAATAACTAAGATGAAGCATAAGGCATTACTTACCATGTTCCTGCTTTTGGTAGGCATTTCTCAGGCACAAATCAAGGCCTTGGTGGGCGGAACGCTCATTGACGGGTATGGCGGTAAGCCATTGCAAAATTCAGTTATCATCGTTGAAGGTGAGCGCATAAAAGCAGTCGGCCAAATCGGCTCAATAGAAATTCCTAAAAATGCCGAAGTTATTTCCACCGAAGGCATGAGTGTGTTGCCTGGTTTATGGGATATGCACGTGCACCTGATGATTAACGGACACAGTGATTATACTCACTGGGATAAAACCTACCTGAAGATAGCGAAAGATGTAATTATGCCATCGTCAGCACACCAGCTTTTGCTGGCCGGTGTTACCAGCGCACGCGATTTGGGCGCACCGCTTGAGGCAAGCATCACTGTACGCGATCGGATTAACAAAGGCGAGATTCCCGGCCCCACCATGTATATGAGCGGACCGTTTATCCAGCATGAACCCTATCCCGGTACGGCAGAATTTCGCTGGGGTGTAAAGGGAGAGGCTGATGCGCGAGCAAAAGTGCAACGTCTTGCAAAAGCAGGAGTGAATTGTATTAAACTCATTGATCAGGATGAGATGACGGAAGCCGAATACCTGGCTGTGGTGGATGAAGCACACAAGAATAAGTTGAAAGTAGTGGCGCACGCACACCGCCCCGATGAAATACGCAGAGGGTTAAAAGCAGGCGTGGATTGTTTTGAACATACCGGTCTTGCTGCTGCGCCTGAATACCCGGCCGATATTATCGCCATGATTAAAGAGCGTACCGCTAAAATGAGTTTGGGCCCGTTGTTCTGGACGCCCACTGTTGAAGGACTTTATAATTATGAATATGTGCGCGACAACCCCGAACAACTCGATAACACCAGCTGGCATCTGGGTTTGCCCGATTCGGTTATTGCCGACATAAAACAGTCGATTAAATACCCGGGCCGGCTTTCTTACTTCGGATTGAACCCGTTGCGAAAACCAACACTCGAAACGAAGATTAAACAATTGAAAGAAGCCGGTGTGGTGTTGCTTATAGGCACCGATAGCGGTATACCCATGAAGTTTCACAGCCAAAGCACCTGGAACGAGTTGGATGTATGGGTAAACAAATTCGGGTTCGACCCGATGTACACCATCCGTGCAGCAACCTACTGGCCGGCCGTAGCGATGGGCGTTGAAAGGGATTTCGGAACAATCAGCGAAGGAAAATATGCCGATATTATTGCGGTGAAGGGCGATGTGTTAAGGCATATCGCCTTGTTACAACGTGTAGATATGGTGATAAAAAAAGGAAAACGGTATAAATAGTGTAACCATCTATACAATGATTAAAAAATTCTTTCTCTTTCTCCTTTTCGTGGTGCTCATTCTGGTTGGAATCGTGTTGTTTAACACCTTTCGTTTTCAACCCAATCAACAAGCGGTTGAGTCGGTGCCTGCACCTGAATTGACTGAAACATCTTTACAACATTTTCAACAAGCGCTTTCTTACAAGACGATTTCCTATGGCGACCCGTCATTATTTGACTCATCACAATTTATCGGCTTTCGCAAATTCCTTGAAGCAACCTATCCAAAAACCCATGAAGTACTTTCACGTGAAATTGTGGCCGGATACAGTTTGCTCTACAAGTGGGAGGGAAAAAATGCTGATCTGAAACCCGTTGTACTGATGGCCCATCAGGATGTGGTACCCATTGAAGAGGCCACCAAATCCATGTGGACAGTCGATCCGTTTGCTGGCGTTATCAAGGATAATTTCATCTGGGGGCGTGGTACTACCGATGATAAAATCAATGTGATTGCCATTTTGGAAACGGTTGAGAAACTGGTCATTGAAAACTTTCAGCCCGAGCGTACAGTATATATTGTTTTTGGCCATGATGAAGAAATTGGGGGCAAGGGAGCTACAACAATTGCTAAACTCTTAAAGGACAGAAACATCGCGGCCGAGTTTGTGCTTGATGAAGGCGGACTGATTACGGCCGAGAAAGTTCCGGGAATGACAAAGCCCATTGCTTTACTCGGCACAGCCGAAAAGGGATACCTTTCATTAAAATTGTCGGTTAGTCTTCCGGGCGGCCATTCGTCCATGCCCGAGAAAGAAACAGCCATTGATGTGTTGGCAAAAGGATTAAACACGCTTCGAGGCAAACCCTTCGAACCTGAGTTTTCCGAACCGATGCACGGCCTCATGCAAAGTCTCGGCCCCGAAATGCCGTTTGTGCAGCGCATGGCATTTGCCAATCCGTGGCTGTTTAAAAAACTGATATTGGGCACCTACTCGCAGAGCAACACAGGCGATGCCATGATTCGCACCACCATGGTGCCTACCATTATCGAAGCCGGCATTAAAGACAACGTGGTACCCACGGTGGCAACAGCCGTTGTCAATTTCAGGTTGTTGCCGGGCCATACGTCTGACCAGGTAATCGAAGATGTGAAAAAGAAAATAGACGATGAACGCGTTAACGTTGCGCCATTGAATAAAAATGTTTCAGAGCCATCGCCCGTAACGCCTATTAATGGTTTTGGGTATCAGAAAATTGCCGGCACAATTAAAAAGAGTTATCCGCAGATAATTACTTCCCCATTCCTGGTCATTGGCGCAACGGATTCACGGCATTTTACGGAAGTGTCCTCTAACATCATCAAGTTCAGCCCCATGATTGACCCGATTGGGTTTCATGGTATTGATGAGCGCGTAAGCCTGGAGAGTTATAAAACAGCTTTATGGTTTTATGAGCAACTGCTGAGGGATTTACAGTGATCATAAATACCTTCTGTGCTCTTTGTATGAAACTTCGTGGCCTCTTTGGTTTTGGATTACAAGCTTTCATGAAATAAATCAACATTGATTATGAAAAGGATAACTCTCTTTATCGCGCTGATTATCACACTTTCCACCTCATTCGCGCAAGTCAGCATCGATAACTTACTCAATGTACCCTTCCCGACTAACCTCACCGTCAGCACCGATGGCAAGCGCATAGCCTGGGTGTTTAATGATCAGGGCGCGCGTAACATTTACGTGGCCGATGCCCCCGACTTTGTTCCAAGAAAAGTTACCAACTACAACCTGGATGACGGACAGGAAATTGCATCGGTGCAGTTCACAAGCGATAATACTAGAATACTTTTCATTCGTGGTGGAGCACCCAACAGCGCCAATGAAATACCCAATCCTATTGCCTTGCAACCCAGTGTTGATCGCGCCATCTGGGTGATAAATGTGGATGGCAGCAATTTGAAAAAACTGGCCACCGGTTTTTATCCAAAACTTTCACCAGATGGAAAATCGCTGGCTTATTTAAGCAGCGGACAGGTGTGGCTCGTTAAGCTGGATTCTGCCGGCAAGGGCAAAAAGCTTTTCCATTCGCGCGGCTCCCAAAGCAACATGCGCTGGTCGCCCGATGGCAGCAAACTGGCTTTTGTGAGCAGCCGCACCGACCATTCGTTTATTGGCGTTTATGATTTTTCAACCAACACTATTCAGTTTTTAGATCCGAGTGTTGATCGGGACGGTAATCCGGTTTGGTCGCCCGATGGAAAACAAATCGCTTTTATACGAACACCCAATGTGCGTAACCGACTGCCCTTTGTGCCGGCACGTGAAGGCCATCCGTGGTCCATCCGCAGTGCCGATGTAGGCACCGGAAAAGCAAAAGAAGTTTGGGCAGCAAAACCGGGTAAAGGCAGTGTGCTTCATACCGGCATTCCGGTAGTGGATAATATGCTTTGGTGGATGGGCGATCGCCTGGTGTTTCCGTGGGAGCGTGATGGCTGGCAGCATTTGTACTCGGTTTCCATAAACGGAGGCGAAGCGGTATTGCTTACACCGGGTGAAGGCGAAGTAGAATCAGTTGATGTGGCGCGTGATGGAAGAAGCCTCATTTATGTAACCAACATTGGCGATATCGATCGCAGGCACATTTATAAAGTCGCTGTGGCCGGAGGGAAACCACAACCACTTTCAACAGGTGATGGCATTGAATATTCACCGGTTGAAACTACTGCAGGGATAGCCTGCCTGCGTACCGATGCGACCACCGCTGCATGGCCTCATGTCATTGGTACTAACGGACAATTAAAAATGATTGCGGCTGATTTGTTTCCTAAAACTTTTCCTAAAAAAGAACTTGTAACTCCGCAAGCTGTGATGATTACCGCCACGGACGGAATGAAAATTCCATCACAACTATTTCTGCCGAAAGATGTGAAAGTTGGCGATAAACGGCCGGCTGTAATATTCTTTCATGGCGGCTCGCGCAGGCAAATGGTGCTGGGCTTTCATTACAGCCAGTACTATCACAACGCCTATGCACTCAATCAGTACTTTGCCAGCCAGGGTTATGTGGTGCTGTCGGTAAATTATCGCAGCGGCATTGGGTATGGATTGGAATTTCGAGAAGCGATTGATTACGGAGCAGCGGGCGCCAGTGAGTATCGCGATGTGGAGGGTGCAGGATTATACCTGGCGCAACGCCCGGATGTTGACCCGAAGAAAATTGGGTTGTGGGGCGGATCGTATGGTGGATACTTAACCGCTATGGGGTTGGCCAAAGCTTCGGATTTATTTTCATGCGGAGTTGATATCCACGGAGTACACGACTGGAATGTGGTGATTCGAAATTTTGTACCCGCCTATCAAGCCGAAAAGCAACAAGCTTTTTCACGCAAAGCTTTTGAATCGTCTCCTATGAATTTCATTAAAGACTGGCGATCACCGGTACTGCTCATTCATGGTGATGACGACCGGAACGTTCCGTTCAGCGAAACGGTAAGCCTGGCAGAAAATCTTCGGGAACAGGGCGTTTACTTTGAGCAACTTGTTTTTCCGGATGAAGTTCACGGATTTCTGCTGCACAAAAACTGGTTAAGTGCATACAAAGCTTCGGCCGATTTCTTTAAGCGGATGTTTGATAAAAAGTGAAATCCATAGGTCAACACATACTCAGCTATGTTACCGGAACCGTTGTTGAAAAGCGCCCCAGTGCCGTAAGTGGCGAATTGGAAGTATGGTACCAAAACGGAAAGCATGTTTTGCATGCATCCAATGCGAATTATTCTTTCGATACGCTCCATAAAATCTTTCAAAAAGCTTTTAAGAAATTTGAGATAAAGAAGCGAAACCCAAAGAATGCGCTGATACTTGGATTTGGTGCAGGCAGTGTAGCCAGCATTTTATGCGATGAACTGATGCTTTCGCCTGAAATTACCGGAGTGGAGCTTGACCACCAGGTAATTGAACTTGCAAAAAAATATTTTCAGCTTGACCGGTATGAAAACCTTTCAATACATGTAAGCGATGCCGCAGAGTTTGCTCAGCAAGAGAAGGTTACATATGACCTGGTCGTAAGCGATGTATTCGTTGATAAACACATGCCCGAAGCCATTATACAAAAATCTTATGCAGAAGATTTGGTCCGGCTTACAGCCCGAGGAGGTATCGGCATGATGAACTGGATATGCGAAACGAAGGAGCACCACCGATTCCGCGCATCCATGGAAGCGTGGCTTAATGAGCTGGCAATGAAAACAGATATGTATCGGGCCTCATCCATCAATTATTTACTTATTTGGTATCGATAGAAAATCTTAATCAAAACAGGTATGGCAACAACAAAAATTACGGTAAGCAACAACGGCTCGCTAAGAGTAGAAGGCGATTTTGAAATTGTTGATATGCAGGGTAATGCCTACGGATTACGAGGAAGAACACTGGTATCGCTTTGTCGGTGCGGCCGCTCCGGGAACAAACCGTTTTGCGATGGCTCCCACAAAGGCCATTTCGAGCATGAATCCAAGGCGTTTGATTTACCTCCCAAAAAGGCATGAGGAGACAAAAAATCTTAGCAAATAGTATGCACGCATAACAAATATCCCTATATTCGTATCCCTTTAGGGGATATTATGAAGCGCGAAGAAACTGTTGATTACCACATCCGCTCAGCCTGGCTGGCTATTTCGCGCATGTATAACCAACAGGCTGCCCGGTACAATGCCACCATGGCCATAGGCTTTGTTTTGCTGAACATTGATGTAGATGAGGGCACACCGGCAACTAAAATCGGCCCGTTAATGGGCTTGGAGCCCCGAAGCCTCACCCGCCTGCTCAAATCCCTGGAAGAACAAGGCGCTATCTACCGGAAAGTTGATGAATCCGATAAACGTTCGGTGCGGATTTTTCTTACCGAGGAAGGCCGTAAGGGTAGGGAGCGATCAAAAGAAATTGTGTTGCGTTTTAATGAAGCGGTACGCGAAGAAATACCACAAGAGAAACTCAACGTATTTTTTGACGTGATTCAAAACATCAATAAGATTATTGAACGAAATACTATTTACGAACAAACTTATAGTTGATAGCTGGTGGTTTTTAGTTCGTAGCTGAACAAAAACCAACAACCGTCAACCAACAACTAACAACTACTTATGAAACGATCCATCCGCAAAGTTGCTGTTCTCGGTTCAGGCGTAATGGGGTCTTCCATCGCCTGTCATTTTGCTAACATCGGTTGCGAAGTCTTATTGCTCGACATCGCACCGAAAGAACTTACTGAAGAAGAAAAGGCCAAAGGACTTTCGCTCGATAACAAAGTGGTGAAGAACAGAATTGTGCAATCATCATTTGATAAGTGTATCAAGTCTTCACCCGGTCCGATTTACAGTAAGAAATTTATTTCGCGCATTACACTCGGCAACTTTGATGACGATCTTCCCAAGATCAAAAACTATGATTGGACAATTGAAGTAGTTGTTGAGAACCTGGAGATCAAGAAAAAAGTATATGAGCAGGTAGAGAAATACCGTACGCCCGGAACGCTTATAACATCCAACACGTCAGGCATACCTATCCACCTGATGGCCGAGGGCAGAAGTGATGATTTTAAGCGCCATTTTGCCGGCACACACTTCTTCAATCCGCCCCGTTACCTGCGGTTGTTCGAGGTAATTCCCACAGCCGATACGGACCCGGAGATAACGAAATTTTTACTCCATTATGGCGATCTGTACCTGGGTAAAGTATCTGTACTATGCAAAGACACCCCCGCTTTTATCGGAAACAGGGTGGGCGTATGGGGCCTGTTAAAAGTCATCGACTCCATGCAAAAGTACGACCTGAATGTGGATGAAATAGACAAGCTAACCGGCCCGGTAATCGGTCGCCCGAAGTCGGCTACGTTCAGAACTTCAGATGTTGTAGGACTCGATACATTGGTGAAAGTGGCGAACAATTTATATGCAGGTTTGCCAAACGATGAAGGCCGCGAAATTTTTAAGTTGCCGGACGTAGTAAACAAACTTGATCAGAACAAATGGCTCGGAGATAAAACCGGTCAGGGCTTTTATAAGAAAGCAAAAGACGCAAAAGGGAAAACTGAAATTCTTACTCTCGATTTAAAAACACTTGAGTATAGACCAAAGCAGAAAGTAAAATTTGCAACACTCGAAACCACGAAGACGATCGACAACTTACGCGATCGCTTCAAAGTTTTGTTGGCAGGCAAAGACAAAGCCGGAGAATTTTACCGCGATTGTTTCTACGGATTGTTTCAGTATGCCTCGAACAGAATACCGGAAATCAGTGATGAACTTTTCAGAATTGATGACGCAGTATGTGCTGGCTTCGGTTGGGAACTTGGCCCGTTCGATACCTGGGATGCACTGGGCGTAGAGAAAACCGTGCAGGCCATGGAAGGCATGAACTACAAACCGGCCAAATGGGTGTACGACATGCTCGCTGCGGGGAATAAATCATTTTATATAGTTGAAGGTGGTCAGCGCAAGTACTACGACATTCCTTCCAGATCATACAAGGTCATTCCTGGGAAAGAAGCCTTCATCATTCTTGAAAACCTGAGCGATAAGGTGGTTTGGAAAAATGCCGAAAGCAAAGTAACCGATCTGGGCGATGGTGTCCTCAACTTCAGCTGGCACAGCAAGAGCTATACCTTGGGCAGCGCTGTTATCGAGGGACTGAATAAAGCCCTTGATTTGGCCGAAAAGGACTACCGGGGCCTGGTTGTAGGCCACCAAGGCCCGGATTTTTCGCTCGGAGCCAATCTGGGCCTGGTTTTCATGTACGCCATCGAGCAGGATTATGACGAAATCGACTTTATGGTACGGGCTTTCCAGAACTCGGTGATGCGCCTGCGCTATTCTTCGGTTCCGGTAGTGGTTGCCCCGCAGGGTCGAACCCTGGGTGGAGGCTGCGAAATGACCATGCATGCTGATATCGCGGTAGCAGCTGCCGAAACCTACATCGGATTGGTAGAAGTAGGCGTGGGATTAATCCCCGGAGGTGGAGGTACCAAAGAGTTTACCAAGCGTGTGAGCGACCGCTATCTTGAAGGCGATGCCGAAATGAATGCGTTGCAGGCCGCTTTTATGAACATTGCCACGGCCAAGGTGGCTTTATCGGGTGAAGAAGCCCGCGAAATGGGGGTCCTGCGGGCACAAGACCGCATCGTAGTTAATAAAGACAGACAGCTACTTGAAGCAAAATCAACGGTGCTTGAATTGGCTGAAGCTGGTTACACCATGCCCGTACAAGCCCGCAACATCAAAGTATTAGGCAGGGCAGGCATGGCCCTGTTTGCTGCCGGTGTTAACGGCATGAAGATGGGCGGCTACATTTCCGATCACGATATGAAAATCGCCATGAAGATTGCCAACATCATGTGCGGTGGCGATTTAACATCGCCTCAGGAAGTAAGCGAGCAATACTTATTGGATCTCGAACGCGAAGCATTTGTTTCATTGTGCGGAGAGCGGAAAACATTGGAGAGAATTCAGAGCATTTTGACTGGAGGCAAACCGTTAAGAAACTAGACATTAGACGAGAGACATAAGTAGCAAGACTTAAGAAATTTGCTACTTGGTCTTTCTACTTAATACTTAAGTCTTACTACTTAAAAAGAAAAAATATGGACGCATACATCGTAGCAGGTTTCAGAACCGGAGTAGGCAAAGCAAAAAAAGGAGGCTTTCGTTTCGTAAGGCCCGATGATTTAGCAGCCGATGTAATAAAGCACCTTGTTAAATCGGTACCCGGATTGGAGAACACCATGATCGATGATTTGATTGTGGGTAACGCAGTACCCGAGGCAGAACAAGGTATGCAGATGGGCAGGATGATTTCGCTACTTGCCTTAGGAATAGAAGTACCCGGCATGGTGGTGAATCGCTACTGCGGATCAGGAGTAGAGACTATTGCAATCGCCAGTCAGCGTATACAAGCCAACATGGCCGATATCATTATTGCCGGAGGAACAGAGTCCATGTCGCTGGTTCCGGTAATGGGTATCAAGACGGCACTCAATTATAAAATCGCAACCGAGAATCCTACCTACTACACGAGCATGGGCTTAACAGCCGAAGAGGTTTCCAGGCAATTCAAAATTTCGCGCGAGGAGCAGGATCAGTTTTCATATGAGTCGCATATGAAAGCAGCGGCTGCCTGGAAAGACGGAAAGTTTAAAGATGAAGTTGTTCCCATCCATGTGAAAGAAGTGTATGTGGATGAGAACATGAAAAAGAAAACCCGCGAGTTTGTGGTAGCTACCGATGAAGGTATTCGTGCCGACACGACCGTAGAAGGTTTATCAAAATTAAAACCGGTATTCGCACTTAACGGCACCGTTACGGCAGGCAATTCTTCACAAACATCCGATGGCGCTGCCTTTGTGCTGGTGATGAGCGAGCGCATGGTAAAACAACTCAATGTAAAACCCATTGCCCGCCTGGTAAGCTATGCCGTTGCCGGTGTTGACCCCCGCATCATGGGCATTGGCCCGGTAGCCGCTATACCCAAAGCATTGAAACTGGCCGGAATGAAACTGGATGACATCGATTTGATTGAACTTAACGAAGCCTTCGCTGCACAGGCATTGGCCGTGGTGAAAGAACTGAACATCGACCGTAAAAAACTAAATGTGAATGGAGGTGCGATAGCCGTAGGCCACCCGCTCGGATCCTCCGGTGCGAGGCTTTCGGTACAACTGTTCAATGAACTCCGCAGACAAAACAAAAAGTACGGCATGGTTACCGCATGCGTTGGTGGAGGACAGGGGGTAGCGGGGATTTATGAACGTTTGAATTAGACGTAAGACAAAAGACGTAAGTAGTAAGACAATGCATAATTTCAAAGAATTGAAAGTTTGGCAGTTATCGAGACAACTCGTTAAAGAGATTTATGAGGTGACGATCGACTTTCCTTCTTTGGAAAAGTATGGATTGATTTCACAGCTTCGCAGATGCACAGTTTCAATTCCAACTAACATTGCTGAAGGCGCAGGGCGAAATACAGATAAGGACTTTGCACAGTTCTTAAACATCAGTTTGGGGTCAGCATATGAACCTGAAACGCTTTTGATTCTTTCTTTTGATGTAAACCTGATTACTCAGGAACAATTGGATTTTTTAACGATTAAGATTTCTGAAATACAAAAAATGACTTTTGGCTTAATCAAGTCGTTGCGCCAGGAGTCTTATGTTTAACGTCTTGATACTAATGTCGAAACAACACAAAGTATGGCAACCGAAGTAGCAACCAAAAACGCAATCAAAGGAGGGGAGTTCCTGATTCGCGAAACGCAGGCGCATGAAATCTTCATACCCGAAGAATTCAATGAAGAACAGTTGATGATCAAGCAGCAATGTGAAGATTTTCTGGCCAAAGAAATCTGGCCAAGGCTCGATGAAATTGACTCCATGAAGCATCCGGAGCTGATGCCGTCCTTGCTGGATAAAGCCGGTGAACTTGGCTTGCTGGGAACATCGGTACCGCAGGAGCTTGGCGGTTTTGGTATGGATTTTAACACCGCTATGCTTATTGCTGAAGTGCTTGGCGCGGGGCATTCGTTTGCCGTGGCCATTTCTGCACATACCGGCATTGGCACGCTTCCTATCTTGTATTACGGTAACGATGAGCAAAAGAAAAAGTATATACCAAAACTTGCATCGGGCGAGTGGAAAGCAGCTTACTGTTTGACCGAACCCGACTCGGGCTCGGATGCCAACTCCGGCAAAACAAAAGCCACGCTCAGCGCGGATGGTAAGCACTACATCCTCAACGGACAGAAAATGTGGATTACCAACGGAGGCTTTGCCGATGTGTACGTGGTGTTTGCCAAGATAGATAACGACAAAAACCTGAGCGCCTTTATTGTGGAAAAAGCTTTTGGCGGCATCACCATGAACGAGGAAGAAAAGAAGATGGGCATTAAAGGTTCTTCCACACGCCAGATTTTCTTCAACGATTGCAAGGTGCCTGTAGAAAATATGCTGAGCGAACGCGAAAACGGTTTTAAGATTGCCGTGAACATCCTCAACATCGGCCGGATTAAACTGGGCATAGCAGCTGTTGGCGGTAGCAAGAAGACTATTACAACGGCTGTAAATTATGCTAAAGAGCGCAAGCAGTTTGGAACATCCATTGCCAGCTTTGGCGCAATCAAGCATAAAATTGCTGAAATGTGCACTAAAGTGTTTGCGTCCGAATCAGCACATTACCGGGCCTCGCAAAACATTGATGATGCCTATAACGCCCTTGTAGCCGGGGGCATGGAACCGGGCAAAGCCCGCCTAAAGTCGCTCGAAGAATTTGCCATTGAATGCGCTATACTTAAAGTACACGGCTCCGAGGTGCTTGACTTTGTGGTTGATGAAGGCGTACAGATTTATGGAGGCATGGGCTTTTCGGCCGAAGGGCCGATGGACCGGGCGTACCGCGATGCGCGCATCAACCGGATATTTGAAGGCACCAACGAAATCAATCGCCTGCTTACCATTGATATGCTCTTGAAACGTGCCATGAAAGGTTCGCTTGATTTGATGAGCCCGGCCATGGCCGTTCAGAAAGAACTCATGTCTATTCCGGATTTCGGAGCCAGTGAAGAAGAAGGCATGTTTGTGAAAGAGAAAAAAGTACTGGCCAACCTGAAAAAGGCCGGACTGATGGTAGCCGGTGCGGCTGTGCAGAAGTTTATGATGAAACTTTCGGATGAACAGGAAATTTTAATGAACCTGGCCGATATGCTCATCGAAGGCTATGTGGCCGAATCAACATTGCTGCGCGTTGAAAAACTTATTAATAAGCGTGGCGAAAAGGCTTGCGAAATGCAAAAGGAAATGGCTGTAATTTACTTGCACCATGCCGTGAACAAGGCGGCCGCAGCAGGTCGGGAGGCAATTACGTCATTTGCCGAGGGTGATGAACAGCGCCTGATGCTGATGGGCCTGAAACGCTTTACCAAAGTTGAACCCTATAACCTGAAGGACGCAAGAAGAAAGGTGGCAAACTACGTGATTGAAAAGGGGGCGTATCCTTTTTAGACTTAAGACATAAGTAGCAAGACAAAAAAAAACCCGGGAGCAGTTCCGGGTTTCTTTTATCGTGTAAGCAGAATAACGCTGTTATCCAAGACACGCTTATTACAGCAATCCTTTCTATTCCAACCGGTGTTTTAATTTCTCATGATTTGCCCAGAACCGTTCTTCAATTTGGTGTACTACACGCTGAAATTCCGGTGAACGCTCGATGGCTTTTACATTTTTTGCCCTCAGACACTTTTGTTTTGGAATGACTACACCCCTTTACCTGATGGCAGCAGAATGACAAGCTTGGATACTGGCTGTTTTGGCGTTGGCAGTAAATATCTGAACCGGCCCGGCCGCCTCCTTGGCTACCTCAGCCGGGCGGCCTATCCGGTGTAGATCCTTCACATGGTTTTTTTATACCTCGGCTCTCTTTTGATTTTTCCAACAGCATGACCGGTGCCGGTGAAATTTGCAACCGTACTTATTTTCACTGTTGGCTGTTGCTTAATCGCTTATGAAGCCATATGTAAAATCCGTTGGCTTAAACCTTTTTTGGCTTAAGAACTAAGTAACACAATCAGCAATTCGGCAATAGGAGTGGATGGTGCCGCAAACTATTGTTCAGTTGCCTCAACAAGTAGTTTTTTTAATTCGGCCTCTTCAATAAAGGCAGCCGGACCGCCATCGGCCGTATACACTTCACCATTTTTTCGGATCAGTACAAAACCAGGTGTATTTTTGATTTTGTACTTCCGGAATAGTTCAGAATCTCCTCTGATGCGGTAATTCACGATGCCGTCAGCAAACAGATTATAGCGGACAACCCGCTCTTCCCAGAGTTTGGTATCATTCTCTTTTGAAAGAAAAATAACCATCAGGTGGTTCCGGTAAAGCTTATGCAGGCGTTTCACCTCTTCAAGCTGCTGTACACAGCTGCGGTCGCAGGTATTGTCCCAAAAAACCAGGTACAGCATTTTTTTGCTCTTGTTAAAATCTTTTAGCCAATTGAATTTTTCCTCTGCCTCCACGTTGCCTTGTGAGGTGCTCCATTCATATTTTTTATACAACTCAAATTGCCGGCTCAGCGGAATACCTTTGCCTAAATCGTAGATGATCCGATCTTCCAGGGGCGTTGTTTTTAGCATATTGTGGTTACTCCAGAAACCAGAGTCATACGGAATGGTAAGTAGTTCGGATTTGCCTGGCTCCTTGCCCTCAAACCTAAATTTCGGATCATGATTGATTCCGCCCGACATCAGTTCAATGTGAAAAAAATGACGGCCGCTGTCGGAAAAATGGGTTTCGCCTTCACGGATGAAATGATACGGATAGTATTTGTCGTTGTATTTCCGGTAAAAAGCCGAGGTTTTAACAGATACACCGGCAGTGTGTTTCAACTCCTCTACTTTTACAAAAGCATACGTGTCGGTTGTGATGTACAGCATACCCCTGGCATGTGGCGCGGGCACATACCCGGTAGTAGTTAGGATAGAGTCTTGTTTGTGTGAGAAGCTGATTTTATAAACATCCCGCCCGTCAAACGCTGTGATACCTTCAAATTTAAACGTATAGTTTTCAAAATCCGTTTTCAGATTACTCACCTCCTCGTACATTTTGAGGTAATTACTTTTTTCAAGCAGTTGGTAGCCTACCAGATCGACCTGCAGAATGCTACGCAATGAAATGGGCGTATGTCCTTGCGCGGTTAGGGTGTTGTCGAGGCTCCTGCGCAGTTGGGTTACGCGCATTTCCTCCTTCTCGCCCGCCCGTTTGCGCGAGGGCTTGTAACCCTGGTGTTTCCATACATCCACAAAAGCCTCGATCAGGCGTCCGTAAACGGAATCATCTTTGCAATAGTGCCGGTAAAAAAATTGTTGCAGAAACGACTGGTTATCGTAATTGCGGGTAGTATTGGCAAATGCCCGCTGTACAACCCTGCGGGCATTGATGGGCCGGTGGGTAACAACAATTTCACTGAGCTCAATAGTAAATGGAGTCAGGCGAATGAGTTTCATATCTTCCGGGGAACTGACCATCAATGAAACGTAGCCCACGCATGAAACTTTTATAGAGGCTCCCTCAGGTATAAGCAGAGTAAACTCACCATCCAGGTTCGAGCTGGTGCCCATGGCCGTGCCCAGCACGCCAATCGAGGCAAATGGAATTGGATTGCCGGTTTCGCGGTCAACAATCTTTCCTTCAACTTTTTTCTGACAATAGCCAGGGAATTGAACCAGCAGAAAAAATGCCCACCCGATGGTTAACCTGCGATGCATTATTATAACAACGTTGATTTTAAAATCGAAAAATAGATTTATCTACAAGTTATCAAAGAATTTGTTTATGAGCCCGAAGTTTTTAATCAAATACGGTTACTGCCAACTGATTACTGATAAAGTTTTTCTATGGCCGTCTCGTGTTTAAGTAACAGTTTACTGCGTATCAGTTTAAAAGATGTGGTTAGCTCGCCCGTATCAACCGTCCATTCGGTATCACTCAGTATAAATTTTTTTATCCGTTTATAATTTTCAAGCGCGGTATTGAGCCGGTCAATTTCCTCCTGTATTTTTTGCTGCACCTTAATATTATGAATCATAAAAGCCGGGGAAGTCCAGTGAACACCGGTTTCTTCACACCAGCGTTTTAGTAATACAAAGTTGGGCACCAACACCGCACTTACAAACGGCTTGTTAAACCCGACAACTATGCATTGTGAAATAAAGGGGGAGGACGTGATATGATCCTCCAGTTGTTGTGGCGATATGTAAATACCGGCCGTGGTTTTAAAGATATCTTTTTTTCGTCCGGTAATCATCAGGAATTTCCGGTCAACAAACTTTCCCATATCTCCGGTTCGCAGCCAACCGTTCGTCAGCACTTCGGCTGTTAGGTCGGGCCTTTTATAATAACCTTGCATAATATTCGGGCCCCGCACCAGAAATTCACCCTCACCGGTTTCATTGGGTTGGTCGATGATTACTTCAACTCCCGGCACCGGCAGGCCAACGGTTCCAAACCGATTCATACCGGGCTGAGGGCGGTTAACCGAAATAAAGGGCGAGGCCTCCGTCATGCCGTAGCCGGAAAGTACCATTATACCGGTAGCTGAAAACAGCTGGGCAATATCGGGCCGTAAGGCAGCAGCGCCCACAATAACAAACCGGGCCTTTCCGCCCAAAAAATTGCGCCAGTGATTAAGCACCAATACCTTGGCAAGTAATAGCTTTAATCGAAATACAGGCCCTCCCCGCAGTTCGCTTTTATAGTGCTGCCCAACGTTCATGGCCCAACTGATGAGTTTTCGCTTAACAATGTTTTTTGATGCCTGCTGTTCAAGCAGGTAGTCGTACATTTTTTCCAGTGTTTTCGGAACGCTCGTACAAAAGGCCGGCTTAACTGATTTAAAATCAGCATTGATACTTTCTTTTGAATGGCTGAAATAAATATTCACCCCAAAGGCCATGTAGGCGTAACAGGTTGTGCGTTCAAAAATATGACTGAAGGGGAGGAAACTTAATGCCCTTTCACCGGGATTAGCGGGTAGTACCGGAAGAATGGATTTAATGTTGCTTACCACGTTTTTATGCGATAACACAACGCCTTTTGAAACACCGGAAGTGCCCGAGGTATATAAGATAACCAGCGTATCGTTTTCGCTAACATTGCTTTTAACCGATTCCAGTTGCTTCCTTGTGTTGTTTGCTGCTTTGCTGCCAAAGCCGGCAAAGTAACCGTTTTCATTTTTTTCGAGGTGAAAGCACTGCCTTATACTGGCTGCCTTTTCAGCGGCAAGCTGTGTTTTATAATAAAGCCCTGTTGTTGCCGTGATGCAAAGTTTGGCCTGTGTTTCGTTAAGGATAAACAGCAGTTCCTCCGGAGAGGAAGTGGGATGAACAGGAACCACAATCATTCCGATTTGCTGGCAGGCAAAATCAACTATCATCCATTCCGCGCTGCCCATAAGCGGTACAATGGCAACAACGTCACCGGGTACATAGCCCTGTTCCAGCAACCAGCATGAAGTTTCATCGATACGTTTTTGAATCTCGGCTGTTGACCATGCTACCCATTTGCCGTGGGCAAATGAATGGAGGCTTTCCTGCTGCGGAAATTTTTTTTGCTGATAAGCAACCAAATCAAACACACGGGTAAAATCTATGGTTGATGCGTGGGTCATCAGGATTTGACTGGATTGGGGGCTACATACAGAATATCGTAAAGCACTTCGTAAAATTCCTGAAAATCCGGAAGGTTGTTATGACGCGCACCTTCGATGGCATGCAATGTAATTTTGTCGGGGTACAGGTCTTTCAGCATATTACTTTGCTTAAAGGATATAAGCCTGTCGTGTGTGCCATGGATTATATGAATCGGGCATAATACATTTTTCAAGTATAAATCGGTGCGGAGGTCGTAACGCAGTATCCATTTCATCGGAAATAGAAAACCGTAACGGTTCGCGTTGTACAGGAAGCTATAGTAGGGCGAATCCAGAACCAGCATTCGAGGCTTATTCCATGATGCTATCCGGGCGGCAATGCCCGTGCCGAACGAGCGGCCAAAAACCACAATGTGCTCTTCAGAATAACGCGTGGTAAGCCATCGGTAAAGAAACTGGGCATCGTCAAAAAGTTTTATTTGTGTGCGTTTGCCCCGGCTTTTGCCAAAGCCGCGGTAATCCATCATAAAAAAGTCGTAGCCGTTGCTTACAAAGTCTTTAGCGAATTTTCCCCACCCTTTAATGCTGCGCGAATTACCTTTTAAATAATAGATAACACCCCGTGAGTTTGGTACTGTAAAATGAACGGCATTGATACGGCCGCCATCTTCCATTTCGAAAGTATATTCTTCAAATGGAAAAGCGTATTGAAATTTAAAGTGCGATGCGAGTACCTCGGGCCTGAAAAAAAACAGGTGCTGCAAAAAATATAGCAGCAGGCATAACCCCACATAAATGATGGCAATACTGCTAAGCAATGTGGCCCACATTGCTACAAGTTACACGGGCCATGCAGTTGGTGCAAGCATTACTGCAAAGCTTCAGAAAGTTTTGTCTGATAAAGCTGAAACTCACTCAGGTTATCATGAGTGCCCTCTTCAATAACGATAAACTCATCAACCGGCATTAACACCTTCTTTAGTTGGAGGGCGGAGTGAAGCGAAACAATCAGGTCGTTTGTTCCATGAAAAATCAGTTTCCGGCAGGTAGCTTGCCCTAGCCTGTCGATAGTTGGGAACGTGTAGCGAAGCGGAAAAATCCGGGTCAAGGGTCTGAACACCGGATTTACTGCGCCCTGTAAGTTATTAAAAGGTGTTTCCAATATCAGCAAATCCGGAGTTGTTTTCGAAGCGAGGTGAGAAGCCACTGCTGACCCTAACGAGCGACCGAAGAGGATGATCTTATTTGGCTTCAGGTTTTGTTGTGCCCACAACCACACCGCATTCGCGTCAGCATACAAACCCTGCTCGGTGGATTTACCCGTGCTTTTGCCGTAGCCTCTGTAATCGAAAACCAATACATGGTAATTATAGCGGGTAAGCGCTGATGCAATTTCGCCCCACCGCTTCAGGTTGCCGGAATTGCCGTGAAAGTAAATGATTAGCCCCTTCGAAGAATCGGAAGGAGAAAACAACAAGGCATTAAGGGTTTCGCCATCATCTGTTTCAATATAAATCTCCTCAAACGGTACTGTAAATGAAAAGCCGAACGATGGTTCCAGTTTTTCGGCCTGAAAGATCAGCGCATCCTGGAAGAAGAAAATCAGCAGCACAGAAAGCATGGTGAGCACCAAGCCAAGAATGGCAGGCCATTTAAGCCATTGAAATAAGCGGGCAATGCGCAAGGCGGTGTTGATTTATGTACAGATAAAATGTTCGAAAGCGTACAAACAGAGAGCCACCCGTTTCAGCCATCGTTCATTTGATTGTCAAAAATAAACATTTGGTTCGTTGGTCGGATTTTTGGTACCTAACCCTAAAACCCGTTACCATGGCAAAAGGTTGTGCTTCAGTAATTCTGATTTTTTTGTTGGTGATCACGTGTCCTGTGTGGATAGGAATTGGCGCAGGGTTACTTGGATTAATTGGAGGCATTCTGGGGGCCGTGGTGGGCGTGGTGGCCGGAATTTTTGGCGCCATATTCGGAGTAATTGGCAAAGTGTTGGGAATAACCGTGAGCGCCATCGTTTACCCTTTTAGTTTCAGTCCGGTAACTGTAGTTTTGATAATCGCTATTATCATACTGATACTACGTCCGCGCAATAGATCAGCTAAGTAATCGGATGTTTATTGTATAGGGCAGGGTTTAAAAAATATTTGCTGTATACGGGATAACGCTTTACTGCGATTAGGTTCGGCTTGTTGTTTTCATAAAACACCACGCGGTAGTAAAACTCAAATCCTTTTTCTACCCTGATTTGCCTTTTCAGCATATACCACTCTTTATTGTAAGGGTTTAGCACTTTTACCTGGATGGTGTAAAGACCGGGGGTACTGCGTATGCGCACAAAATTCTCAGGGTCTTTGTTGTATAACTTGCCGTTGACAAACACCTGCATGGAAGAAAATTTTTCGGCCTGAATAGCAATGGCTGATATATAAGCTTGACCGGCCAGGCTGCCGAGCATAAATACACCAACTGTTATCAACCGCTTCATATCAATATCATTTATAAAAAAAGCAACCATCATGCCAACCGCACTTATGGTTAATTTACCTTCATTTCGTTCCGCAATCCTTTAATAAAATTTTTTAGGGCCTGTTGCCAGGTGGTATCGGCATCCCATTTTGGACCAAGAAAAACATGGCCAAATTCAATATGACGCACATAAAATTTGTGCACTTCCACATCGGCTGCAATGGTTTTTATTTGTTCCTGCCCGTTTGGATAGGTTACCGAAACCAAGGCGCTCTCGCCTTTACTCAGGTCATACCCCAGCAATTGTTTGGCAGCAGGGCCCCGTGTGTGGATGTGCCGAAGCAGGTAAGCAGATCCCTGTTTACGTAGTTCAGTTTCGGGCAGGTTCGCATCCACCAGTTTGTATTTAAACGGATAGCTTTTCATGATCTCTTCCAGTTCGCTGTCCATTTTTTCGTTTCCGAATTTTTGAACCGCGAGGTAATCTACTTTTAAATCGTACGCAAAAAGTTCGTTGCGGTTGCCGGTGAATACCGGAATCATCAGGTCAATTTCAGGGACCTCGTTGATAAGCAGGTTTTGTTTCCGCCTGCCGGCCAACGCAGTGCGATATAAAATCATCAGCGCTTCATCCAGCAAGCGGTGCTGGGTTTTCCAAACGTCAGCAGGGATGGTAAGCGTGTTGCTCTCAACAACAACCAGCGGGCTAATCATCAGTTCATAACCGGCATTGTTTTTAAAAGCAAAAACCAGATTTCCCACCTCGCGATTTTGCAGGTACTTCACAAATGCCTGAGTGATATCAGCCCCGGCAAAGAGTTTGTCAGCCTGGGTGTAACCCACAGCATCAATACCGGTTTTTACCAGGCCGGCATGCAGCGTGTTAATTTCTTTTTCGGTAAATGTGTAATCCGTAAAAACAAAAACCCGTGTGCTGAGAATGGATTCCGGCATGGGGCCGTTGCCGGCCCGTTGCAGGTTGGCAATGCTTTGTCCGAAAACAAGGGTTGGCACTAGTATTAGAAAGCAGGCGAACGGGCTCACATTAACAGAACGGATAGACCTTCTTGATATTTTTAATTGTTTAATAAATGCCCACATAAAATCCGGTTGCATCGGCTTTAACAGGATAGGTAATCAAATCGGCTGAACGCGATGCGAGTTCACGTCCGGTTTGCAAATCAAAACAGTAATTGTGCCACGGGCATATGATTTCACCCAGGTGGTTAACCATGCCTTTGCTGAGCGATTCACCGTTATGTGTACACTTGTCTTGCACCGCGTAAAATTGTTTGTTGTGCCGCACAATACAAATACGCCTGCCATGGATGATAGCCAACTGGGGCTTGTCCGGCATTAACCGGTTGCACGCTTCTGTCTCATCAGCAAATATTTTTACCCATTCCATACAACCCGGTTGGCCGAAGATCAGGTTTTTTCTATCTTGTTTCAAATCAAAATCCTGATGAAAAATTTTATCCCGCTCATACTCGGGTTGGTAAGCCTGGTTGCCGTAGCGCAGGTTAACCCTAAACTTCAGGCGAGCATTACCAAAGCAGCTTTGGCGATCGAGCCCAAAATGGTTGATTGGCGCAGAAACATTCATCAATATCCGGAGCTATCGAACCGTGAATTTAAAACGGCACAAAAAGTTGCCGACCATCTTAACCGGCTAGGCCTTGAAGTTAAAACAGGCATTGCCCATACCGGTGTTGTCGGCATCCTTAAAGGAGTAAAACCCGGTCCGGTAATTGCCTTACGGGCCGATATGGATGCCTTGCCGGTAACGGAGCGCAACGGGTTGCCTTTTGCTTCGCGCGAGCGTGCCGTATTTAACGGCCAGGAAACCGGGGTGATGCACGCCTGTGGGCATGATACGCATGTTGCAATTTTGATGGCCACCGCAGAAGTGCTTGCTCAACATAAAAATGAGTTAAAAGGCACTATTGTTTTTATTTTTCAACCTGCCGAAGAAGGAGCCCCGGCCGGTGAAGAAGGTGGTGCTGACCTGATGGTGAAACAGGGTGTACTGGATAATCCGAAAGCTGAAGTCATTTTCGGATTGCACATCAGTTCCGGAACGCCAATAGGTGAGCTTACCTACCGCCCCGGTGGATTACTGGCCGCAGCCGATAATTTTTCGATTCGGGTGAAGGGCAGGCAATCGCACGGTTCAACACCCTGGATGGGCGTTGACCCAATAGTGATTTCATCGCAGATTGTGCTGGGCCTGCAAACCATCATCAGCCGGCAAACAGAGCTGACGCACGAGGCTGCCGTTATAACGGTTGGCCGTTTTCAGTCGGGGATTCGCGAGAATATTATTCCTGAAGAAGCATTTCTTGCCGGCACCATCCGCACACTTGATACAGCCATGCAGAACCTGATCCACAAGAAAATTATTCATACCGCAACGGCCATTGCCGAAAGCGGAGGCGCAATTGCCGAAGTTAAAATTCAGCGTGGTACACCGGTAACTTTTAATGATCCGGAACTTACCCGCAAAATGGTGCCCAGCTTACAGAAGGCAGCCGGTGTTGAAAAAACTTTTGAAATAAAAGCCATAACAGGAGCTGAGGACTTTGCTTTTTATCAGAAAAGGATACCCGGCTTTTTCTTTTTTGTAGGAGGCATGCCGCCCGATCAGGATCCGGCTACCGTACCGGCACACCATACACCCGATTTTATGATTGACGAGCGCGGCCTGCTAACCGGCCTCAAAGCCATGCTGCAGGTAACGCTGGATTATATGTTTATGAAGTAGCCCGCAACTACCTTATAAAAGAAATCGGAAAAAACCAGACCTGTACCGCTCAACGTTGGTATTGGCCAATGGTTAGATTGATGTGGTAATCCTCTTTGGTTTTTTCCATCCTTGTATCCCGAAACCTATTGCTATGAGAAGACTCTCCGTAATTATTTTACTATTGCCATTTCTGCTGTTCGGGCAGGCGAAAAAACCAATTGTTGCTTCCGATTTAATGAAGATCGCCACCGCCAACCAGATTGACATGTCGCCCGATGGCAGCAAAGCGATTATGGTGGTTACACGCAAGGCAGTAAAGAATGAGAATGACTATTACTACACCCGTCATTTATATCTTGCCGATCTTACTGGCAAACAGGAGGTCAGGCAACTGACCTTTGGCGATAAAAACGACAGCCAGCCCGTAATTTCACCCGATGGGAAGCAGGTTGCCTTTGTGCGTACCGATGGCGAAAAGTCGCAGGTGTGGCTGCTGCCGTTAACCGGAGGAGAGGCTTTCGCGATAACCAAAGCTGAGCATGGTGCATCCAATCCACGGTGGTCACCTGATGGAACGAAGATCATGTTCACTTCGTCCATCCCGGCTTATGCCGTTGATGGTACCCTTACCTGGAAAGATGAACGACCAGGCCGTACACCGGGCGATGAGCCGAACTTCAAAAACCTGAAAGCTGAAGAGCGCAAAAAAATTAAAAATAGCCCGGATGGAACTCTGGAAGAAGTGCGGGCCTGGCTGGCTAAAAACGCCAGCGAGAGCAACCCGAAAGTAGTTACAAGACAGGACTTTCAGGGCGAGTTAACCCTGCAACCACTACAGAATTTCACACACCTTTTTATTCAAGAGGCAACGGCTGGCGCTAAAGCGGAACAACTTACAAACGGCTATCAAAACTTTCAATCGCCTGCGTGGTCGCCCGATGGAAAAAAGATCATTTGTCGTTCACGGATCTACACGATTGACCCTGACCGGGAGCCGGATGGTGATTTGTGGGTGATAGACGTTGAAAAGAAAAAGGCGGCCGAATTTCTACGGTGGGAAAATTATTCACTGAACAATCCGGAATATTCACCGGATGGTACGCAGGTTGTGTTTAGTGCCACCAACATCCAAAATCGCCATGCCACACAACAGCAACTTGCCATAGTTGCTGCCGCAGGTGGTAACCCCGTGCTGTTAAGCCCTACACTTGATCGTGATGCCGGCTCGGCCAAATGGTCGGCCGACAGCAAAACGATTTTCTTTACAGCGCAAACCGAAGGCGATATTGTACTGTATTCTGTTCCTGCCAAAGGAGGCCCGGCAACCAAAATAATCGGCAACGACAGCGGAGTTAATGATTATGACATAGCTGGCGATAAAATTGTGTACGCATTAACCGAAACCAAAAATCCGTGGGAGGTTTATCTGTACAACCTGAAAGACAAAAGCAACAAACAGCTTACCCGTTTAAACGAAGAGTGGCTGAAAGACAAGCATATTGTTTACCCAAAGGAGTACTGGTTTACTCGGCCTGACGGAACCAAAATTCAGTATTGGGTAATGGAACCCGCCGGGCGGAAAGAAGGATTAAAGTATCCCACCATACTAAATATTCACGGAGGACCCGCTGCGATGTGGGGCCCCGGCATCTTTTCGATGTGGCATGAGTACCAGTTGGAAAACAGTTGGGGCTATGGAGTGGTGTACTGCAATCCGCGCGGCAGCGGGGGCTATGGCGATAAATTCAAGAAGGCTAATTATCGGGATTGGGGCACCGGACCGGCAGGCGACATTCTTGCTTCACTGGAAGAAGCCATGAAAAGCCACGGATGGATTGATAAGGATAATCTGTTTGTGGAAGGCGGAAGTTATGCCGGCTATATGGTGGCCTGGATAATCGGACATGATAACCGGTTTAAGGCGGCCAACGCCCAACGTGGTGTGTATGAGCTTACCACGTTTATGGGCGAAGGCAATGCCTGGCGGCTGATTCCAACAGCATTTGGGTACCCTTGGGAAGAGGGTGTTAACGATATACTGTACACTAACTCGCCAATGAGTTATGTTGATAGAATTAATACGCCCTTATTAATCATTCATGGCGATCAGGATTTGCGCACCGGGGTATCGCAATCGGAAATGTTGTACAAGAGTTTAAAGATACTGAACAAACCCGTTGAATATATCCGTTACCCGAAAGAAGGGCACGAACTAACCCGTAGCGGCAATCCGGGCAGAATGATGGATCATCTGCTGCGTGTGATTGAATTTTTCGAACGGTATGCACGTCATCCTGAACCATCGATGGCTGTTCAATCGGCCACAGGTCAGTGAACGTACAACACCAGGCCCTTCAGGTATTCACCCTCCGGATGGTAAATGGATACCGGGTGATCGGCCGGCTGACTTAACCGGTGTAGAACTTTAATTTCACGTCCCGCTTGCAGGGCAGCAGAAACAACCGTGTCGTAAAAAAGTTGTTTATCCACCACCTGTGAACAAGAGAAAGTGAATAGGATGCCACCGGATTTTACTTTCTTAAATGCAAGACTGTTCAGGCGCTGGTAACCTTTCATGGCCTGGTGGCGGGCATCGCGGTGCTTGGCAAATGCGGGCGGATCAAGGATAATAAGATCATAGGTTTCGGGACATCTTTCCATGTACTCAAATGAATCGGCTGTAAAGCAAGCATGTTCAGTTGGATTATAACCATTCAATTCAATATTTTGGCGCGTGGCCTCAATGGCGTTCTCTGATACATCCACCGAATGAACAAGTTTTGCTCCGCCTGTTAGCGCATACACCGAAAAGCCCCCGGTATAACAAAAAGTATTTAGCACGGTTCTGTTTCGTGCATAATTGCCAAGAAGATCCCGGTTATCTCGCTGGTCCAGAAAGAATCCGGTCTTTTGTCCGACTTCCCAATCCACATAAAAATGGTTTCCGTTTTCGCTGATGATGTGCGGTACTGCACTCATACCCAGAAGGTATCCATCTTGTCCGGTATCTCGCAAGTGTGCAGGCAGGGTCGATTTGCTTTTGTAATACACCGCCTTCAGTTTCTCTTTAAGTACGTCCTGCAGTGCATTTGCAATTGCTTGTCTATCGGTATGCATGCCGGCTGAGTGCGCCTGCATAACGACCACACCATCATAGTAATCAACAATCAGTCCGGGCAAGCCGTCACCTTCGGCATGAATGAGCCTGAACGCATTTGTTTTTTCGGCAGGTAAGCCGGCCGTGAACCGCATAGCAAGGGCGGATTTGATTTTCTCAGGCCAGAAATCTTTCGCGGGTTTATCTGATCCAAAACTTAAAACCCTAACGGTGATGCTACCCGTTTGGTAATGGCCGAACCCAAGGGTGTTATTTTTTGAATCAACCACTTCCACCCAAACCCCATCGGCAAGTGCGCCTTGGGTGGATTGGATGGCCCCCGAAAACACCCATGGGTGAAATCGCTTTAAGGATTGTTCCTTACCGGGCTTCAGTCGCAACTTGCCGCTTATCATCATCGTATGAGTTAATCTGGAACAAAGGTATTTTTTGCCAACTATAGCAGGCTAAATTCCGTATGAGGTTGTTGTACCTATACGCAGGCGCAGGATTCAGACTTGATGGTGAGAAAAGACAACAAAAACCTGACAAAATTTCGTAAAGATACTGAAAATAGGGCAATTTTAGGCGATTTGCCTACTTTTTGCTCTGACAGCTTATCACAAAAAAATTTAGCATGGCTATGAAACGATTTAGTGCATTATTGGCTGCCGCGATTCTTGGAAGCCTATTAACCTTGGGTGCTTACCAGTATTTTTTTAAACCTCAGCAACCGGTTACGGTTCAGTATGTATCGGGTACCCCGATTTCCAGAATTGCATTAACGAAAGATGAAAATGGCAATTCGGTGCCGTTGGATTTTACAGCAGTTGCCGAAAAAGTTACGCCTGCAGTGGTGCACATTAAAAGCACACAAAAAACCAATGCATCACAACCTAAATATATTGATCCGTTCCGCGATTTCTTCGGCCCCCGCAATTTTGGCCCAAGCCAAAGCTCAGGGTCAGGTGTTATCATTAATGCAAACGGATATATTGTTACCAACAACCATGTGGTACAGGATGCCGATGTGGTTGAGGTAACCTTGTTCGATAACCGTACCTTTAAAGCTGAAGTCATCGGCACCGACCCAGATACCGATCTGGCTGTTGTAAAAATCAATCAAAGCAATTTGCCGTTTCTTTCTTTTGTAGACTCGGATCAATCAAAAGTTGGCGAGTGGGTACTGGCAGTAGGAAACCCATTCAATCTTAACTCAACCGTTACCGCAGGTATTATCAGTGCGAAGGGAAGAAACATTGATATCATTAACCGTAACAACGGTGAAGGAAACACAGCTATTGAATCCTTTATCCAAACCGATGCGGCAATTAATCCGGGTAATAGCGGTGGCGCGTTGGTTAACCTGAGCGGTGGACTGCTGGGAATCAATACAGCTATTGCCAGCCCAACCGGTGCTTATTCCGGTTATGGGTTTGCCGTGCCTTCTAACATAGTAAGCAAAATTGTTGAAGATCTTATCAAATATGGCACCGTGCAACGTGGCTGGCTCGGTGTTACCATTACCAGCGTGAACAGCCAACTGGTTAAAGAACATGATTTGGAAGTAAGCGAAGGGGCCTTGATTACCGGCTTCGCTGAAAAAAGTTCGGCAAAAGATGCCGGCCTGAAAGAACAGGATGTTGTGGTGAAGATTGATAATACGCCAATAAAAACCAGCGCAGCGCTGATTGAAATGGTGGGCCGTCATCGCCCGGGCGATAAACTAATGATTACCGTAAACCGGAAAGGAAAGGAAATTACAATGCCCGTGGTGCTAAAAAACCGCGATGGCGAGGTATCTGTGATAAAGCCTGAAGACAAGCCCGTTTATGCTACCTTGGGGGTAACCCTGGAAGATTTGGATGCAAAGACACTGAAGCAACTGGAATTGACCAACGGTGTACGCGTAAAAGCTCTGGGCAACGGCAAACTTTCGAAATACACCGATATCCGTGAAGGTTTTATTATTACCAAGGTAAATGATGAACCCGTTAAGTCGGTAAAAGAATTCAACGAAATTATTAAGAAGAAAAAGACAGGCGAATTGGTTATCCTTACCGGAACTTACGAAGATTTTCCGCGTGAGTTTAACTATGCCTTTAGAATGTAAGATTAAACCCAAAGGTTTATGAGGAAACTGTTTAAAAAGGGTGAGCGTGTACGCAGTAAGATTGACGGCAGGGTAATGGAAGTTTTACGCTACCTGAAGAACAACCTGGTAGAAGTGATGACCTTTGATCCGCAATCGAAAGAAGTTAGAACAAAGCAGGTTCGGGAAGATAAGTTATCGAAAGCCGCCTGATAACAGGTAGCAGAGTAAACTTATTGGTACTTTTGCTGTTAGAAGTTTAAACAGCAGCGGCCATTAAGAAATTCAATATTCCAGCCTGGTACCGGTCGTCCATAACCGGTCGAATCAAAGAAGCGCGCAGGTTAACCGATCTGCGCAAGCAGGATTTTACGCCTACGTTGCTCGACTTTGGCCCGGTGCGTTTTTATTTGGCGCGCCACTTCGGGTTTTGTTATGGCGTGGAAAACGCCATTGAAATCAGCTATAAGGCGCTGGAAGAGAATCCAGGCAAAAATGTATACCTGCTCAGTCAGATGATCCATAACCAGGAAGTGAACCGTGACCTGCAGGATCGCGGTATTCAGTTTATTATGGACACCGATGGCACGCAGTTTATTCCGTGGGAGAAAATCGGGAAAGACGATGTGGTGATCATTCCGGCTTTCGGCACCACCTTGGAGATTATGCACTTGCTGCACGATAAAGGAGTTGAACTGCACACCTATAACACCACCTGCCCGTTTGTAGAGAAAGTATGGAATCGGGCGGAGAAACTGGGCAAAGCCAACTTTACGGTTATCATTCACGGCAAACCCAAACATGAAGAAACACGCGCCACCTTTTCACACAGTTCGGCAAGCGGGCCTTCGGTGGTTGTACGCAACATGGAAGAGGCAGTAAAACTTGCGGAATACATTAAAGGAACAAAACGGAAGGAAGAGTTTTATGAGGAATTCTCTTGGCGCTATTCCGAAGGTTTTGATCCGGAGAGGGACTTAAGCCGTGTAGGCGTGGTTAATCAAACCACCATGCTCGCATCTGAGACCCAAGCCATTGCTGATTACTTTCGTTCTGTAATGATATCTGTGTACGGAGAGGATGAACTGAAGAATCATTTTGCCGATACCCGCGATACGCTTTGCTATGCCACCAATGATAACCAGGATTCAACCTATGCCCTGCTGGATACCGATGCCGACCTGGCCATAGTGGTAGGGGGCTATAACAGTTCAAACACCTCACACCTGGTCGAATTGTGTGAGCGAAAATTTCCAACCTATTTTATTAATTCGGAAAGCGAGATCCGTTCCGCATCAGAGATAGGCCATTTTAATTATACGACCAAAGAAAAACTCATTAGCCGGAATTTTTTACCAGATAAAGTTCCGGTAACTATAATTCTTACAAGTGGAGCCTCCTGCCCCGATACGCTGGTTGACCGGGTAATGCTCAGGCTGTTGGAATTTTACTCAAACAGGCAATCGGTTGAGAAGGTGCTGAGCCGCTTTGGCGTAACCGCTTGATTATTTTTTACCGGATTTCTTTTTCGATTCTTCAACCCGCTTACCACCGCGGTGCTCGCCAAGAATGACAACGTCTTTGGTTACTTCGTACATTTTGGCCGCCTGCATCATGGCTTCGTAGGTATCGCGGATGATGATGGTGCCTGGAGTCTTTGCTCCTTTGTTGCGTATTTCAATGTAAAATCCGTCTTTTTTCTTTTTGGGTACGGTAGGAGGTCTTCCCATGGGCTGGTATTATTTAAGGTTCTTTTGGTGTAACCAATCTGTAGGTCAATTGGTTCGGGGCGCAAGATGCGAAAAAGTGTGAACAAACGTATGCCTTTTACATCAACTGTAAATAGCAGTTATGGACGTTTCTGCTGCACGGCAAGCCGAACCAGTGTTCTGCGGTTTTCCAATATGGCTTCGGGTCGTGCATTTACAAAATACCGGATAGCCGTGGTGTCTACACCCTGCAACGAAAGTTGCCTGATTAGCTCCGCTGCCTGTTTTTCTGTGCGGTTGTTATGCCAGGTGCGTTGAATTACCAGGCTATCGCGCTGGTAAACCTGGCCGAGCGAATCAATATCATCCAACTGAATAATTACAGAATCCAGGGCAAGTTCAGTCAGGTCGGGGTTATTTTGTACAGTATCCTCCCGGTAGCCTATCAGCAGTACCTGAAGTTCGTATGAAAACTGAGGATTGCTTTTTAACAGGCGGCTTAGCCTTCGCAGTTCTGAATCAGCGCCATCCAATTGGTGAGAGTATGGTTTGAAGCGAATAGCTTCCAGTTCCAGTTCGTCTCCGGCACCAAGAGGCTTGAGTGCTGTGCTGATGCGCTGCACATTTAAATTTGGGTTGCCGGTTAAATCAAACCGTTTTGAAAAATAGGTGTAATTGCCGCTTTCCGGATCAACGGATAACTCATACACCGTGCCTTCTTTAAGATAAACATTGTAACTTCCATCTTTTGCATCAGGTCGCCCGGTAAAAAACCGGCTGCTGGTCCTTAAATCGGTTACCGAAATATAAGCTGGGATTAGCCCGCCAGCGGCATCCGTTACGATGCCTTCCAGTTTCATTACCCCCAGGGGCCGGAGTTCATCCGGGAACAAGTATTCAACCAATTCACTTTTCAATTTTCCTGGGCTGTCGCGTAACAAATACCGGCCATTCGAGGCGACACTTACAAATTGATCATCCTTTTCTGTATTCACAAACTCCAGGGGTACAGGAGCCGACCAGTTGCCGTCTTTTAGTTTAGTCATGTACAAATCCATGCCGCCTTTGTTAGGCGATAGTTTATCCGATGAGAAAATAAGCGTTTCGGCATCGGCCATGATCCGCGGAGTTTGTGAGTTTCCAGTGTTGATGTGAGCGGGCAATTCAACCGGTTCTCCCCAACGGCCGCCCGGTCCTTTTTTAGAAACAAATAGTTTGCAATTCTCCGCTTTATTGGCGTCCATCTTTTCGCAACGCATAAAATAAATTGTGTTGCCATCGGGTGTAAGTGAGGGGCAACCTTCATGCACTTTGGTGTTGACGGGCAGAAACATATTTTCAAGTTCACCCCACGAGTTGGCCTTCAGGTTTCCCTGCCAGATGTCGTAACCGCCAACCCCACCCGATTTGATAGATGTAATGTAAATGGTTTTGCCATCGGCACTGAGGGCATAACCCCGCTTATAGTTAAGCAGGTTATTAATGTGCCTGGGCATCGCAACCGGTTCCCTCCAGTCGCCACCCTGGCGTTGGGTGTAGAAAATGGTTAACTGGTTCCCCTCTGCATAATCTGAAATGTAAATCAGCGTGCTGCCATCGGTACTGATAAACGGGGCGGAAACATTGATTGACGGGTGGTTAATCGTCATGGGTAGTTTGCGGATTTTGGCTTGTGCGCATAAGCCAAATGCAATCAGCATTCCGAACACGATTGAACAACACGCTTTCATATGCTTTAAAATTAAATAAATCTTCAGGCAAAATCATTGCCACATCTTCAGGATTCTTTCAATACGAAGTTGTAACTTGGCCATTCGCTACCAGACAAATGATCCAGGTAATTCCATCCATTGCCATCCGTAAGGGACAGGTGGTTAAAATGCGTAAGGGCGATCCGGCCAGCGAGAAAGCCTATGGCGAAAACCCGCTTGACCTGGCCAAGCGATTTGAAGAACATGGTATTGAAGTAGTTCATCTGGTTGATCTGGATGGAGCCGAGCGGGGCGCCCCCGTTAATTATCATATTGTAGAACAGATTGCCGGTTATACCGATTTGAAAATCGATTTTACCGGAGGCATTTCAACAGATGGGGATATCAGTAAGGCTTACGAAGCCGGTGCGGATTATATCACAGCCTCCAGTATCGCTATTGCTAACCCTGAATTATTTGCTTCCTGGATAATGTCGTACGGCCGCGAGAAGATCACACTCGGTGCAGATGTTACGGATATCACCACCAAAAAACTGTTGTTCAGGGGCTGGCAGAAGAAGTCGGAACTGACGCTATTTGATCACCTCGATTATTTTTACTCACGCGGCCTGAAGTACGTCAAGTCAACCGATGTATCGCGCGATGGCGTATTGGAAGGGCCTGCTTTCGGATTCTATCAGGAAATCCGTGAACGGTTTCCGGAGATCTGTGTGCTTGCCAGTGGCGGGGTGCGGGGCCTTGACGACATTAAGCGACTTAATGACATGGGCATTTTTGCCGTGATTTTCGGCAAGGCATATTACGAAGGCATATTAAAACTGAAAGACCTGGAGCAGTTTATTGCTCATGCCAAGTGAATTAAGAAGGAGGGTCCTCTCCTTCATAACTGTTAAAGTTACGTTTATCCTTGTGTATCAACTCTGCCTATGACAAATAGACAAGTAGTACAAACGTGATGTCAACATCAGTTTCACCATCTAGCGAAGTAGATGTATCGGATTTTATTCCGGGCTGGTGTTTTAATACAATCCGGAATGACTTATCGGATACCTCCACATTGTCGGTCGTCCAGCGGGTTACTAATCCCAGGGGCCTGCTGTTGATATCCTCGTCTAAATAATTGATGTCGCTAACCGGGGTGGAGGGATTGTCTTTAATATTTCCCGTTCCGGTGGGAGTTGAAAAAACATCCGCAGAAAACCTAAAGAAGAACTGGTGTTCACCGGCTTCTTCCTCAATTTCAGCAGTCAGGTTATACCCGTCATCAGTCGGGTCAAGCAAACCGTTAAACAACTCGATAGAAAGATCATAGGTAGTTGATTGCATGAGTTCAATGGGTCCGTCAGCCACCAAATCCTGAGGTCCGTTCCCGTCCGGATCGGTTGCAGTAACCACTACCACACTGCCGCCCGCAACAGGTGTAAAAGTAAGTTTAACCTGGGTGATCAGCTCGGGCACATCTTCTCTCGCGGGGTCATCATCACATCCGGAAAGAAGCAGGCTGAACGCCAACGGGAGAATGACCAACTTTCGTATCACGTTATTCATAGCTTTATTTTTTAAATGCAACATTGTTGCAATAATAATCAGATTTTGTGAATCTCAAAAACTTAATTTCAGCGATAAGGCAATATTACGTCCTACCTCATCAGCATAATAACGCATGCGGTTGGTGTATTCGCGGTAAGCGTTGTTTAGCAGGTTTGTGGCCCGAAGTCGCAAATCCAGTTTAGAGTTGTTCAGTTTATGCGAAAAACCGGCCTGCAGGTTCAGCAGAAAGTAAGCCGGAGGGGGCGCTGTAAAGTCAAAATTCCGATTATCATTTTCAAACGGATCTTCCTGTTGTGCATAAGCGTCTAGAATTTCGTCCACGCTCACCACGCGCGGGGCCCTGCGCTGTTGATCAATAAAAGTACCCCATGCTTCCAGCGAAAGGGTTTGCCCATCTTCTCGAAGCGTTTTTATCCATTCAGCGCTCAGTTCGTACCGGTTTGGCGGGATGTAAATCAGGTAATCGTTATTGGTTTGATCGGCCGCCCGCAACAACCCAATCTTACTCGCTACAGTAAAATTTTTAGCAACAGCCAGTTTTCCAAACCAATCGGCTCCGATAAACGTGGCATCGGTTTGTGTGTAGCGGAAGAAGGGGTAAACACCACGAACAGTTTGAGTAACCCCATAGGGCTCCAGGTAGATGTAGTTAAAAATATAGTTTAAGTAGCCGGTAAGTTCGGTGGTGAACCGGCTTTTGGCGATGCGCCAGGTGTTTACCCATTTCAGCGCTTTTTCATTTTGGAAATTCACTGAATTAATATCAAGCACTTCTCCGGTTGCCAGGTCCAGCAGCAGGCCGTATTCAATAGCAGCTGCACTTTGGTGTACACCAAAACTGTATAATTCCGAAACGTGGGGCGGGCGCCACGAACTGGCCAGGTTGGCGGTAAATACACCGCGGCTGCCGAAAGTGCGCGAAGCGCCAAACGAAAAACTAGCATTGCCGAAGGAATAGGAATCAGTATAACTCCGGTTGGCGAAATCAAAACCGGCCACATCGTAATGCCGGTAATCGTAGCGGGCGCCAAAATCAACCAGCCAGGTTTGAAGGTTTAGTTTACCAACATAAAACAACCCGGCCGATACACTGGTAAAATCAGGGATAAAGGGTATGCGCTGTGTACCGGGCACATTGTTGTTTACCTGGATCATGCCGTTAATACCGGCATTAGACGAGAATTTTTGGGAGGTATGTTGCTGCCATTCTGCATCCAGCGTATGCGTAAACAGATCGAGATCAATGGCGGGCAGGTTGTTCAGGGATGTTCTTCGAATATCAAATTCCTGCCGGCTGTTGTATTGAAAGCCGTATTGAAATTTAAAATCGCCATAATCAGAATGGACGTGGCCTTTTACCTTTAACAAATTGTGAGCAACCACCTGCCGCGGATTTTCAATGGTGTAGGTAAACGGTTGAGTAAACTGCGGAGGCTCGCGGTTCATGGCATTGCGTAAATCTTCGGTGCTGCTGATGGAACTTCCTTTCAGAATACCCAGTTCGCTTTGAAAGCGACTAACGAATACATCAATGCCTTTTGCTTCCTTATGTATCCCGGCCGCGAGCGAAAAGTTCAATTCGGTAAAACCGGTGTTGCTCAGGTTATAGGCTGGCGTGTGGCTATCTCCTGATTTTCTTCCTGTACCCTGTACCCGCCAACCAAAACCTTTAATTTTTTCACTGCCGCCTTCCACCAGGCCCGACATTGTTACGGCCCGGCCATTTGTTTGCCCTACCACGTTTATCTCACCGCCTACTCCTTTTTGTTCAGGTAAATCGGCTGGATTAACCACTACAACGCCACCCAGGGCATCGGTACCGTACTTGATGGCGGAAGCATCTTTAATGACAATAATGTTGGAGGCAATGAACGGGTCAATTTCAGGCGCATGTTCAGCGCCCCATTGCTGTCCTTCCTGCCGGATGCCATTATTTAATATAAGGATACGTTGGCTGTGCAACCCGTGAATAACCGGTTTAAAAATAGAAGGGCCTGTTTGAATACTGGACACCCCTGAAATTTTTTTCAATGCCTCTCCAAGGGATTGCCCGCGTGTTTGTTCCAACACACTACCGGTAAGCGTTACCTGATTGTTTGTCCGTGCAACATGCTCGAAGTGATCGTGCACTTCAATCACCTCAAGCACAGTTTTTTGAATAATCAATACTATCAGCATGGTACCTGTTTCAGGAATTGTGATAGCCGACTCGTAGGGCTCAAAGCCGATAAACCGCACACGAATGGTGTACCTTCCTTTGCACAGCCTGTCAAACTGAAACCGGCCTTGATCATCGGTGGCGGTTATTGCACCGGGTATTAATTCAACGGTTGCTCCTGCAAGTAATTCGGAGGTTTCAGTAGTTACCGTACCCGATAACTTGTAACTACACAACTGGCCCTGTGCCCCGGCAGCCAGCATCAACAGCGAAATAACGTAAACAAGTTTCACAGAATGCAACAAGGTTGCAAATTTAAAACATTGTTGCTTAGAGCGGGGAGTTTATCACTATTTAATCTACAATGTCCGACAGCTTAAACCGCTGGATGATGTAGTACAGAAAGTTAAACGACAGGATGTCGTCTTGCGGATTTTCGTTCTTGGCATCAGGCTTACGCGAAGCAGCCGGTTTTATAGTTACCGAATCGCGCACCACGTCTCGGTTGCTGAAGGATGGTTTATTGTGATTTGCTTTGCTGCTTTCCTGCTCAGCGGCTTCCAATTGTTCGGTGCGGTCGTTCCGTAACGGACCGAGCTCTTCCTGTGCCACTGCCTTGCTTGCCCACCCCATACACATGAGGAAGATGCCAAATACAAGGCCGCGTGGGAGCAGGTTTTTCATCGGTTGGTGAAGAGTAAACGCAGAATTTTCGTCTTCTGTTACAGGAAAGGTAAAAATTTAGTTTGGAGTTGCCGCTATGAATTAGACGAATTACCTGTGCCAATAGACAAAAAGGTGATTTTTAGACCTATTTTTGGCCTTGTATGACCATTTCGTGGGACGATTTTATGAAAGTGGATATGCGTGCCGGTACGGTTGTTCGTGCTGAACCCTTTCCGCAGGCCCGTAAACCAGCCATTAAACTATGGGTGGATTTGGGTGACCTGGGCATTAAAAAATCCAGCGCCCAGCTAACGGCACTTTATACGCCCGATGAACTGGTAGGCAAACGCGTAATCTGCGTGGTGAACTTTCCGCCACGGCAAATTGCCGATTTTATGTCGGAAGTGCTGGTTACGGGCTTCCCGGATGAGCAAAACCGAGTTGTATTATCAACCCCTGAGCGGCCCGTACCCAACGGAGCCCGTTTGTTTTAGCCATGAGATTTTCAGACCTGCCGTCAATAACCGGAGGAACAATCCTTTCGCTGTATCAAGACCAGGTGGTAACTACCCTGATTACCGATAGCCGCAAGGCCGTTGTAGCCGAGGGATCGGTTTTTTTTGCCATTAGCGGTGAGCGGCACGATGGCCATGCGTTTGTGCGATCAGTCTATGAAGCGGGTATCCGGCAATTTATCGTAGAGCATAATTTTGATTTGAAAAACTATCCTTCAGCCAATGTGCTGAGGGTTACCTCTGCGGTGCGGGCGCTTCAACAAATTGCAGCCTACCACCGGCAGCAGTTTTCATTGCCGGTTATCGGCATTACCGGCAGCAATGGGAAGACGATTGTAAAAGAATGGTTGTACCAGTTACTCGCTTCCGATTACAACGTTGTTAAGAATCCGGGCAGCTACAATTCGCAAATCGGGGTGCCGCTTTCGGTGTGGCAACTTGATCCACATCACCAGCTTGGCATTTTTGAGGCCGGCATCAGCAAACCGGGCGAAATGGAATACCTGGAAGGTATAATAAAACCCACCTATGGAATTTTTACAACCATTGGTTCTGCACATGATGAATTTTTCGAAAACCGGCAGCAGAAGATTAATGAAAAGCTGAAGTTATTTGCTCATGTAAAAAAGCTCATTTATTCCTGCGATTACGCGGAGCTTCATCAGCAGATAAAGCAACGTAATATACCGGCTTTCAGTTGGGGAACTTCAGCGGAGGCAGACATTCCTGTACGAAAAGAGGCGGGTGGGCTTTCAGTTTTGTGGAAAGCCAGGTGGCACACTATCCAATTTCCTTTTACGGATGATGCCGGTATTGAAAATGCTATGCACGGGGTTGCGCTGCTGCTGCTGCTGGGCTACGAGCTTTCGCAGATTCAGGAGCGCCTCATGCTGCTGAGGTCGGTGTCCATGCGGCTGGAAGTAAAAGAGGGTATTAACAACTGCCTGGTTATTAACGATGCTTATAACAACGATTTGGCCGGGCTGCAGATAAGCCTGGATTTTCTGGCGCACCAGCAGCAACGCAGCAAGCGAACAGTTATCTTGTCGGATATTCTTCAATCCGGTTTAGAAGAAAGTAAACTTGCACAGCTTATTGCCGGTAAAGTAGCTGCCAGCGGAGTGCACCGGTTTATCGGTATCGGCAACCAGTTAACCCGCCACAGAGAGTACTTTACAATGCCTGCTGTGTTCTTCTCTTCAACCGAAGAGTTTATTGGTTCAATAAGCCAGACTGCGTTTTCAGATGAGGTCATTCTTGTAAAAGGTTCGCGGCCGTTTCAATTCGAAAAGATTACTGCCTTGCTTCAGCGCAAGGTTCACGGAACTGTATTGGAGATTGATCTGGGCGCAGTTGTACACAACCTTAACTTTTTCAAATCGAAACTGAAGCCCAAAACAAAATTGATGGTGATGGTGAAGGCACTGGCGTACGGCAGCGGCAGTGTACAGCTGGCCAGTTTGTTGCAATACCACCGCGTGCATTACCTGGGTGTTGCCTATGCCGATGAAGGCGCTGACCTCCGCCAGAACAACGTTGTTATTCCGATTATGGTGATGAACCCGTCACCGGAAAGTTTTGAGAGTTTAATGAATCATAAGCTGGAGCCCTCCATCTATGGGTTGCCTGTTCTGAGAGAACTAATCCGTTTTTTGAATGGCCGGCCAATGACAATTCACATCAAACTGAATACTGGTATGCACCGCCTCGGCTTTGATGAAGACAATTTGCCGGAATTAATGGACTTATTAGCCAAACACAATAACCTTCGCATCGCATCGGTGTTCAGCCATTTATCAGGTGCAGACGATGAACAATTCGATTCATTCACCACATTGCAGGCCGGGCGATTTCAGGCCATGAGCATGAAACTCAGGCAAATACTAAATCATAACCCGCTGCTTCACCTTGTAAACACAGCCGGCATATTGCGCTTTCCGCAATACCATTTCGATATGGTACGGCTCGGCATCGGGTTGTATGGTGTTGAACCTGTTGCAGCCGGAAGTAGCCTGAAGCAGGCCATAACTCTTAAAACTACCATTTCGCAAATCCGCAACATCAGGGCAGGCGAAAGTGTGGGCTATTCTTGCAAGGGCATTTCAGACACCGAGCGTACCATTGCCACCATCGCCATCGGCTATGCCGATGGATACAGCCGGGCATTTGGCAATGGCAAAGGCATTGTACTGGTTAACGGAAAGCGCGCACCGGTGGTGGGGAGTGTGTGCATGGACATGACCATGATTGATATTACCGGCATTAACGCCCGTGAAGGCGACAGCGTGATAATTTTTGGTGACACGCTGCCGGTTACAGAAGTGGCCGAACGCATCGGCACTATTCCATATGAAATATTAACCAACACCAGCGACCGCGTTAGGCGTGTGTTTGTGGCGGAAGGAATTTGAAGAATGAGTTACCTGACAAAGGTTTGATTGGCCCAGGTAAAAAACTCCACCAGGCTGAAAATCCGGATTTCTTTGTTCCTGTTTGTTTGGGTGGTATACTTTTGCTGGCTTACCGCATCCTTCAGCCAGTTAAGGGCACCGGCTTTCCAGCCGACTCCGTCAATCAAAATCAGGATGGATGTTTCGGGCATCGCTTCAATGGCATTCAGGTACAGGTACGGCAATTTTTCATCTACCGACCCAGCCACCTGTTGCCACTTGCATTCGATGCGCATTTGCAACTGATATTTTTTGGAGAGAAGCAGGAACTCGGTGTTGCCGCGGTGTCCGTAAATTGTAGTAAAGGGTACATTTTCAAGTAATAACTCTTCGCCAAACTTTTTTTTGTGTTTCTCCCACACCCGGTAATTGACCAATTGAAATCCTTTACCGGTTAACACGGTTTTTACGGCTACTTCCAGTTGGTTTCCGGTAACGTTGCTTTTTGTTCCCTTTTCCATCTAACCGACAGCGTAATTGGTTACGATGATTTCATTGATTGCCCCTCGCTTTTTGGGGTTGGAGTTGATCAGGCGCTTGGCGGGAACCCGCGCAATATGAAAGCCCCGGTACAGGTCGTCAAAAAAAGTGTCTTTCCGATCATGATTTTTCGGGTCGGAATTGCTGAGCATCACCTTGGCTCCTTTTCTATCCAATTGTTTAAAAAGCCGGGCAAGTTCTACCTGCTCGTTATCGGCAAAAACCTGCCGGCTGTATGAAGTAAAGTTTGCCGTTTTGCTGAGGGGCCGGTAGGGCGGGTCGAAGTAAACGAATGATTCAGCTTTTAAATCGGCAATTACCTGCCGGAAGTCGGCCCGTTTTATCTCGGCAATCTGCAACACGTGGTGTACGGCCAGCAGGTTTTGTTCATCGCAAATAGTGGGGTTCACGTAATCGCCTGCCGGTGAATTGAATTCGCCTTTGGAGTTCACCCGGTACAAGCCATTGTAGCAGGTGCGGTTCAGGAAGATCAGTTGTGCCGCCCGGGGAAACCATTGTTCGGAGTACTTGTCGTAATCAATGTTAAAGCGCTGCAGGTTGTAGTTGGCGCGCTGGTCGTAGTAAAACTCAGTGCGTTGCTTTTTATCCAGTTTCAGGTAATTTTTCTGGTAGCGGTATAAAAAGTCGAGCAGCTTGGAAACATCCTGCTGGATGACACGGTAGGTCAGGATAAGTTCTTCGTTAATATCGTACAGGTAGGCGCTGTCAATGCCGTACTGCTGGGCGATGTTGAAGAAAACCGCGCCACTGCCCAAAAAAGGTTCATAAAAGGTTTTCAGTTTTTGTTGCCGGAGTTGCCTGGGGTAGAACTGCTGAAATTTTTCGATGAGCTGCCCCTTGCCTCCGGCCCATTTTAAGAAGGGTTTGGCTGCGGCCTGGTGCTGACGAGGCAGCTTTTGTCCTGCTAATACGTTGAGGCGGGCATTGAGTTTTTTCGGAGGAGCCAATTGGAAAACAGATTTTACGCTAGTTAAGCTTAATTACATTAAGGTTAAATAATGAAATTCTTATTTAACCTTGCAATACCACGTTTTGGGTTGTTAATTGGTCTTCCTTTAATTGTAAGTCGTGTTTTTTCAGTTCGTCATTTATTTTCGGGGAAAGCACACTCTTTTGCAAGCCTTGCACTGTGCGTTGGCATGTAGCAGCTTGCAAATGTGTGTGCTTTAGAGGCTTGTTATTCAATAATTTACTGATTTAATACTCTTTGATATTTCCTAAAACCACCTATAAAATCTTTATATTGTTTAGCTATTACCCTTGCTATTTGGGCTATATGACTTAGGTCGTGTGTAGTCCAAGTTGAAATTATGTGTTGCAGATTCACTTCGCCAAGTTCTGGATGCATAGCAGTTTTTGCAAAATCCGATTCTTGTAGATTAAATGACAAAAGTTCTGAAGTATTCTTTGTACGAAGTTCCCGAAATTTCATCAGAAGAAACGAAAGATCATTTTTTTCTGCAATTTCGAAATGTGCCTGTAAATCTATAGGTGTTAGCTTCTTTTCAATAGCTTCACTTAGGATAATTTTTGTTCTTGTCAACCATTCCGTCTCTTCGCAAATAATTAAGTGTGCAAGCACTTCCTTTGCTGTCCATGTGTTTCCGCCCTCATTGTGGTTTGTCCAATCTTCACTAAGATTTTGAAGCATTGCTGAAATTACATTTGGTGTGCTTTCCAGAATTTCTAATGATTTTTCAAGTGAGAATTTCATATTAATTGCTGTTAATTTTAGTGTGTAATGCATTGCGCTTTGTAATTGCAATTTGAAAAATATTCAATAAGGACGCCCCCCTGCCACATTTGATGTAATATTGATACCCATTATTAATAATTCCACGTCACCATTGGCTTTCGGACAATGTTCTACTCCTTTTGGAACAATAAGCATATCGTCTTTGTACATTTCAATGTTTTTATCTCGTAACTGAATAGTCATATGTCCTTTGAAGAGAATGAAAAGTTCATCCTGGTCGTCATGCTTATGCCATTTAATCTCGCCATTTCCTTTTGCCAGCTTAATCAGCTGACCATTTGCGCTACCAATAACTTTCTGATTCCAATATTCATTGATAGTAGTAAACTCTTGATTGATGTTTACCTTTTCTAAGGCATCAAGTGGTTCTCTGAACTGGTTAACATTTAATTCCAATAATGCCACATTTAAATTTCGGTGTTGTATAGGCAATTCTCCTGTTCCGGGAGTTGTGTAGTTTTCAATAAACTCAAAACCATAACTCTTGTAATAAGATATTATCTTGTCATTATCCGCCCATGTATCCATACGGATATATGAGCGTTTTATTTCCACCGCAAAGCGAATTGCCCAATCCAGAACTAATCTGAACAATTTCTCACCCTTGAACTTTTGATTCAGTACTATGCGGTGTAAATAAACAGCATTGCCTTGTTCCTTCTCTCGCCATATCAATTCATCATTGTAGCAAATACTAAAAATGCCAAGAACGTTCTGATCTCTGACTATCTTGAATAAAAGTGCGTTCTGTATATCTGATTTTACAAAATCTTTATCATAGCTGTTCCAACCGATATAACCATTTTGTTTTTGAAAATGAATTGCTTCCTCAAAGAGTTGGTAAATGAGTGGCAAATCGTCTGTTGTAGCATTTATGATTGATGTATTCATTGTAATTCGTACAGTTTTATTTGCTTAAAAATTCATCTGTAAAATGTCCCCGTTCTTTTGGCTTTGCGAATTTATCTGCATTGTAGTTGTTTGATTTTCCTTTTGGGATAGAGAGTGAGTTCCAATGGACAGCACACATTTTTCCGATGAAAACAATCTGCCCAATGTGGTAGGGGTAATGTGCCAACTGTCGGTTAATAGCTTCCAAAACTGTATGCCCCTGATTGCGTATGTAAATTATTTTCTCCAAATCTTCATCTTTCAAAGATTTCAGGGTATCCAAAAACACCTTCCACCCTTCATTCCACTTGTCCATCATTTCTTGTTTAGTAGAAATGTCGTTTTCAAATTCGGCATCACGGTTTCGCCATCCCTTTTCTCCGTCTGTTGTCAAAAAATCAGTCCAACGGCTTAACATATTGCCCCAAAGGTGTTTCACAATAGTGGCAATGCTGTTGCTTTCTTCGTTGTATTGCCAAAAGAGTTTTTCTTCGGGGATTTGGGCAAAGGTTTTATCGCCCAATAGTTTGTAATACTCAAATTGTTTGGGTACGCTTTCTAAATAATTTGTTTTCATAGCTGTTTATCTTTTGTAGTAAAAAATGATTGATGCTTTTTCAATGGCGTTTTGCTCCAACATAAACCCAACCAATGCAGGGTTAGCGGTGGCATCTAAACCAAGTTTTTCGGTTTTCAGCGCATAAACTGTCATTACATATCGGTGTGGCTTGCTGCCTTCAGGCGGACAAGGACCACCGTAGCCTTGTGTTTTAAAATCGGTAATACTTTGGATTGAACCAATGGGAGCAAGATCCAATGCTAAATTTCCGGCTCCTGATTTAAGTTCTTTCGTAGTAGCGGGAATATCAAAAATCAACCAATGCCACCAGCCGCTTCCGGTAGGTGCGTCAGGGTCATACATAGTTACTGCAAAACTTTTTGCGCCTGCTGGCGGATTTTCCCAAACCAGTTGAGGCGACAAATTTTTGCCGTTGCAACCAAAGCTGTTGAACACTTGCTTTTCTGTCGCTTGTCCTCCAAGTTCGTTGCTTTTTAATGTAAATGTTTGTGCATGCAATGTGATGCTTGCAAACAGTGCTGCGATGAGGATTACTTTTTTCATATTGCTGAGTTTTTAATGTTGCTTTCTATCATTTGGTTTATTTCATTAAAAATTATTTTGGCGCAAGGGGTAGCGATAGCATGTTCTTTTCCTAGGCGAAGTATAGAACCTCCCAGTATATCCAGTTCACTCACACCTTTCTTACCGTGTATATCCAGTTGAATAGAAGAGGGCGTTTCAAAAGGAAATGAACTTGCAATCTTGAACGTATTCTCAACCACATTTTCATCTAAGACAATTCCCTTTGCATGGGCAATTGCTTTTATTTCATTCATAATATCTGTTGCTTCTTGCTTCTGGATAGGGTCGCTGCAAACTTTGCCAAAAGAAGAATTATGTTTTGTAGTAACTAATCCAAAACTTGCTATGAAAAGGAACTTAGTCCAGATGGCTTTTTGTGGATTTTCTTGTAAATCAAGATCAATCCGACTTTTTTCAAGCAATTCAATAATCCAATCTATTGGAGTATCTAGATTGGCATTATCCCTACCGAAGATAATTTTACCGGGCATACTTTTATGCTCAACGATACCCTTATCCTTTATGTGTGCAGAAATGTAAACGCAAGAAGGTAGAATAGTATGTCTTGGAATTACTTTCCGTATTCTATCGTAGATATCTGCACCGTTCATTAGAGGAAGTAATATTGTATGCGGTGTAATTACTTCATTAAGTTGCCTGCATACATCTTCTAAATCATATGCTTTGACACAAATAAGAATCAAATCGGGTTTTATTATATCCGATATATTTTCAATAACTGAATCCGGCTTGGTTATTACTTCCCCCAATTCAACAGAATGAAGAATCAGACCTCTTTTGTTTATGGCATGAAACGCTTGATTCCTTACAACAAAAGAGATATGATATTTCTGTGAAACTTCATTGAACTTGTTGATTTTAAATCCAAAATACCCGCCTACACCGCCCAGACCAATAACGACAATATGCTTCTTGCTCATAATTATTGAATAGATTGTTTTAAAGATTTTACCCGTTCTTCAAATGTGAAGTTGTTTTTTAACGGATATTGGATTTCAGAAAATAGTTTCATTAACTCCTCAGAATGTTTTTGACTTTTTTGTGTTTTAATGTTGAAGTGAACCAGCTTAGTCCACATAACACACTTTAATTTTGTTTTGTGTTCATCCCACATAAAGCCTTCAATCAATAAACTGTATTCTGAAAACTGAATGAGTTTTGATTCAATGGTTACTATTTCCATCCACGATGCAGGGCTGAAATACGATAGTTGAGTTTGTGCCGCTACCCAGCCAATGCCTTCTTTACGGGCTATTTCCGCACTGTTAAATCCGTAGTTTACAAGAAGCTGTTCCGTTCGGGCTGCCACGATGTAATCGATGTATTTGGAGTTGTTCAAATGATTGAAGGGGTCGCAATCCTGATATTGAACCCTTGTTTTGCTTTCAATAATTTTTGCTAATGTCTTCATAGGATTTATTTCATTAAGTTTTGAATAATCATGGCAGTTGCACCCCCGCCACCATTACAAATAGCAGCCACACCATAGTTTCCGCCTTCCTGATTCAAAACAGAGACCAGTGTGCATAATATTCTTGCTCCTGATGCACCAAGCGGGTGACCCATTGCCACTGCGCCTCCATAAAAATTTGTTTTGCCACTTTGGATGTTTAGAATTTGTTGGTTGGCGATAACCACAGCAGCATAGGCTTCGTTGATTTCAAAGTAGTCAATATCATTGATGTTGAGTTGGGCTTGCTTCAATGCTTTTGTAATGGCAACAGCAGGTGAAGTGGTAAACCATTCAGGTGCTTGCGAAGCATCGGCATAGGCAATAATCTTAGCTAATGGTTTTAAGCGATATTTTTCTACTGCTTTCTTTGATGCTAAAAGAATAGAAGCCGCACCATCGTTAAGATTACTTGCGTTGGCTGCGGTAATGGTTCCGCCCTCTACAAAAACAGGTTTCAGTTTTGAAACTTTTTCTGGAATAACCTTGAATATATCTTCATCATTAGTAAGAAGAACATTTCCGTCTTTCCCTTTTATTGAAATGGGTACAACTTCATTTTTGAACTTTCCATTTTTAGTTGCCAAAGCGGCCTTTTCATAAGAAGCCAAAGCAAAATCGTCTTGTTGCTCACGGCTTATCTTGTATTTATTTACACATAATTCGGCAGCATTACCCATGTGAAAGTGGTTGTAAACATCTGTCAAACCATCTTTAAGTACACCGTCAATAAATTGTTCGTTACCCAGTTTGGTCGTTTTTCTCAGGTTAGTGTAATGCGGTGCATTACTCATGCTTTCCATACCGCCTGCAATTACTAAATGCTCCAAACCAAGTTGAATCTGTTGTGCAGCAATACTTGTTGCTTTTAAGCCCGATGAACAAACCTTATTGATTGTCGTGCTGTCTGTTTCATTGGGAACGCCTGCATATTTTGCAGCCTGTCTTGCAGGTGCTTGCCCTAAATTGGCGGATAGCACATTACCCATATAGACCGAGTCAATTTGGCTTGCTTCTACATTCACCGAGTTGAATGTTTCTTTGATTACTATCGCGCCTAATTCTGTTGCAGAGTAGTTGCTCAACATTCCAAGAAAACCACCTAGGGGTGTTCGTTTTACTGACACTATGAATACTTCTTTCATTTGAATTTTATATTAATTGTTTGTTTATAAAATATACCGTTCGGTATATTTTATTTCAAAAAAAATTAAGTCTTTAAGTCATTGATAAGTTTTTCTAAAAAATTCATTGCAATTATAAGTTCAGTGGGTTTACCAGTAACCTTCGCTTGCATGATAGAACCTTCAATAAGCGACAATAAAATAATAGCAAATTCTGCTGGGTTGGTTTCTTCTTTTATCTCTCCTCTTTGTATTCCTCTTTTAATTTGATTTTCAATAGATGTTTTCCAAAAAGCAAGGGCATTTGCTGCTTTCTCTCTTAATTTCGGATGTGTGTCGTCTGCTTCAGTGGAAGTATTCAGTATAGGGCAACCTGGTTTTAAGAAAGGTATTTTCAAAAAGTCACGATACACTTTGGGGTAAACTAAAAGTCGCTCTATGGAATTATCTGTCGCTAAAATTTGTTTTTTAATATATTCCGTTACACGGTTGAAGTTATAGTCAAAAGCCGCTAAGGCAACTTCGTCTTTATTTTCAAAGTTTCCGTAAATGCTCCCTTTTGTCAGTCCGGTCGCTTTTTCTAAGTCAGAAAGCGAAGTACCTGCAAACCCCTTTTCGTTGAAAATAGGGGCAGTCCGTTCAACGATGAACTGCTTTGTTCGTTCCGATTTTGAAATGCTTTTGCTCATTTTCGGCACAAAGGTATAAAAAATACCGAACGGTATAATGTATTTTAAAAAATTTGATGGTTGGTTTCAAGCGTTGGCAAAAAAGCAGCTCTTTTCGGATTGATTGTATGAGGGTGAGTTTTGCCTTCACTGTTAAAGTTGTTTGTCGTAACCTTTTTCAGTTGCCAAAGTCCAAATTTCGTTGGCGGTCAGTGGTCGTTTTTCTTCTCTTAAAACTCTTTCGGCTAATTCTAAAAATGTCATACTTTTTTGTCTTTATTTTTCTTGTTGCACTGTCGTCTTATGGTTGCCTATAACACCTAAATCTCTGTATTAAACAAATTACACTTTTACCCACACCCCAAATTCTTCTTCAGGTCGCGCTCAGGTAAAATGCCGTAGCCGGTGTAACCATCGGTCTCGTGTGTACGCGCAGGCGGTATTGTCTTGCCTTTCGCTGCTATCTTCTTTTTCCCTTTAGCCGTTTTTTTCTCTTTCACAGGTATCAAAGCTAACAACTGATGCGCATCATTGCACGGCACAGGCCGGCCCTATATATTTGCCTTGTTTAAAATAAATCTAAATAAGCTGGGCCGCACCATTGCACATATGAAAGTTGGCGAAATGGCCATAATTTCTGGGTTTTTAGACGAGTACCTGTCAGTAAAGCTCATGGAAATGGGCTGCCTGCCCGGGGCCGCGGTGCGGTTTAATTTTACTGCTCCCCTGGGCGACCCGGTGTGCATTACGGTTGCCGGCTATGAGCTTTCGCTGCGGCTGGAGGAGGCCTCTACGGTGTTAATTATTAACTGATGAGAAAGAGGCTTACTGTTGCGCTGGCGGGTAATCCGAATTCGGGTAAATCATCGTTGTTCAATCACCTTACCGGTCTTAATCAGCACACCGGAAACTTTCCGGGCGTAACCGTTGAAAAACATATGGGCACCACGCGGATGCCCGATGGCTCAACAGCCCAAATCATTGACCTGCCCGGTATTTACAGCCTGTACCCGCGCAGCCTGGACGAGCGCATTGTTTCGGAAGTGTTGCTCAACCACCGCTCACCCGATTGTCCTGATGTGGTAGTGGTTATTGCCGATGCCACCAACCTGAAACGCGGGCTGCTGCTGCTTACGCAGATTATGGATGTGGGCCTGCCCACACTACTTGCCTTAAACATGATGGACCTTGCTGCCCGTGCGGGTATCAGCTACGATATCCAGTTGCTTCGAAAGCGGCTGAATATTCCGGTAGTGCCCATTAATGCCCGAACAGGCAACGGGGTTGATGAATTAAAACAAACGTTGCTCCGCGAACTTAACCCCGCTGAACAGCCGGTGTTCAGGATTTACGATGAAGCCCAGGCCGCAGTAAACGAGCTAAGGCAAAAACTTGGCGTTGACAACGATTATGAAGCCTACCAGTTTTTAGAGCAACCGCACGGCCTGCAGTTTCTTTCCGCTCACGACCGCCAGGTTGTTGAGGAAGTTCGGCAGCGGCATCATATTTTCCCCGGCAAATTTCACGGGGCCGAGACCATTTCGCGGTACAGTTTTATTCAAAACCTGCTTGATGAAGCCACCCTGAAACCAGCCGATGAAGGCTGGAAAAAATATTCGTACCGGCTCGATAAGGTTTTAACCCATAAATACTGGGGCATTCTCATATTCATGGCTGTGCTGTTTTTAATTTTTCAATCCATTTTCTCGTGGGCCAGCATACCCATGGATTTGATAGATGGCTGGTTTGCAGCGTTAAGCAATTACCTAAGTCATACACTGCCTCAGGGGCCGGCAGCCAGTTTATTAACGGAGGGCGTCATACCCGGTGTGGGTGGCATTGTGATTTTTGTACCGCAGATTGCCATTCTGTTTGCCTTCATCAGCATATTGGAGGAGAGCGGCTATATGGCGCGTGTGGTGTTTATGATGGACAAAGTGATGCGCAGGTTTGGCCTGAATGGACGAAGTGTGGTGCCACTCATGTCGGGTGTTGCCTGTGCTATTCCGGCTATACTTTCAACGCGGATGATTGATAACTGGAAGGAACGCACCATTACCATATTGGTAACTCCGCTGATGAGTTGCTCAGCCCGCATTCCGGTATTTACGATTTTAATAGCGCTTATCGTTCCGCAGCAAACGCTTTTCGGATTTTTTAACTTACAGGGATTGATGTTGATGGGCTTATACCTGCTGGGCTTTGCGGCTGCCTTAGTATCGGCCTGGGTAATCAGCAAACTGATAAAGGTTAAGGAGCGCAGCTACCTGCTGATGGAACTGCCTACGTACCGCCTGCCCAAATGGTCAAACGTAGGTTATACTATTGTTGATAAAACCAAAGCGTTTGTTTGGGAGGCGGGTAAAATCATCATGGCCATTTCTATTGTGCTGTGGGTGTTGGCCAGCTATGGCCCTGGCGATAAGCTGGAAAATGCGCGTGACTATGTTTTGCAGGATGCCGCCAACCTGCGGCTCACGGAGCAGGGGCTGGAAGACCGCATTGCTGCCTACAAACTGGAACATTCGTATGCAGGGATCATAGGTAAAGCCATGGAGCCGGTTATCAAGCCGTTGGGGTACGACTGGAAAATCGGCATTGCGCTGCTTACCAGCTTTGCTGCCCGCGAAGTATTTGTGGGCACCATGGCCACCATTTACAGCATTGGCAGCACCGATGACCAGGCATCTATCAAAAGCCGGATGCAGGAAGAGATCAACCCTGAGACGGGTGGCCCCCGGTTTACATTTGCGGTAGGATTATCGTTGTTGCTGTTCTATACATTTGCTATGCAATGCATGAGTACACTGGCCGTTGTATACCGCGAAACCAAAAGTTGGAAATGGCCGGTAATTCAACTGGCATATATGAGTGTGCTGGCCTATGCATCGGCCCTGGTTGCCTTTCAGGTGCTGAGCTGAGTTTCGGCATTACCGCAAATTTGCTGTATCTTTAAAAACCCAAGTATACCCATGAGCAACGACTATCAGTTTGGTTTGTTATACCTGGTGCACTTACTGGTGAGTGCCGATGGTGTTATTGATGAAAACGAGCGCACAGCATTGCAGCGGATAAAAAAGCGTGAGGGAATATCGGATGAGATTTTTTTGAAGTTTGAGCACGACATAAAAACCCGCAAAGAGCGCGACATTTACCAAACGGGCATTGAACGGTTAAACAGTTGTTCGGACGATGAAAAACTTAAAGCGTTTGTTATCCTCTACAAGATGTCGGAGGTAGATGGCCGTGTTCATGTTAAAGAAGTGCGCCTGTTGCTATATTCGATAAAAATGGCAGGCATAGAGTTTGATGATGTGGTGAGCGCAGCGGCCAACGTGCCTTCGCTGTAAAGCAAAAGCCCCGCCAGCAGCAGGGCTTTTTTAATGCTGTAAAACAGTAAAAACTATTTGTTAGCCTGCGGCTTCGGGGTGATGCCCATTTTTTTAAGCACCAGGTCGGAGATGTCAATTTTTTCATCGGCATAGAGCACAACATCCAGACCGCTGATCTGGTTGTTGATAATGAGCGAATAGCCCTGTTCTTTAGCGGTTTCTTCAATGGCTTTGCCCACTTTGGTATAAACCGGTTCCATCAGTTGGTTTTGCTTCTTTTGGAAATTGGCCTGCGAATCCTGTTGCAACTTTTCAATGTTGGTTTGCATTTGTTGCAGTTCCCGTTCGGTATTCTGGCGCACGGCATCCGGAACAGTAGCGCCATACTGTTGATATTCGGCTAACTTTTTTTGAAACTCAGCTACTTTGGTGTCGATCTGATTTTTCAGCTGAGTTTGTAAAGACTGCAGTTCCGATTCAATTTGTTTTGCCTCCGGCATCTGGCTGAAAATATACTCCACATCAGCATAACCGATTTTCTGCATTTGTGCTTGCGCGATTTGCGTAGCGAATCCGAAAGCAAGTAATAAAACAAGTGTTCTCATCCCAGTAAAGTTAAATCAATAGTTAGTTTTTAATTTTATCATTGGCATCGCCCAGCCCCAATTCATCCAGTACGAAGTCGGTATAGTCATACCGTGGATCGGTATAAATCATCACCAGCTCGCCTGATTTATCGAAAACAATGGCCAGGTTATTTTTCTTGGCTACTTTATCCACTGCATCCCACACTTTGTCCTGAATGGGTTTAATTAATTCCTGTTTCTTTAGAAAGAACAGGCCGTCAAAGCCAAACACCTTTTTCTGATACTCTTTCAGATCAGCTTCTTTTTTATTGATGAAGTCGAGCCGTTCTTTGCGCATGGCATCAGTCAGCAAAACCTGTTCGGCCTGCAATGCACTGTACAATCCCTCAATGTTTTTCATCATGGTTTGAATTTCCTTTTCCCACAATTCCGAAAGCCGGTTTATTTCATCCTGTGCTTTTTTGTATTCGGGCATCTTGTTTAGAATAAATCCTGTATCGATGTAACCGAACCGTTGAGCCTGGACAAAATTCAGGCCGAAAATGACAAAAAATATCGGAATAAGGTAAAACCGCATATTTTTAACGGATTTGCTGGCCAATGGTAAACTGAAACTTGGAGCCGCCCACGGGATTATCCGAGCCGAGCGGGAAGGGGTCAAACGGCAAACCCCAGTTTAAACCGATAAGCCCGAAAGCCGGCATAAAAATACGAACGCCAAATCCAGCCGCTTTGTATAATGTGTAGGGATTAAAATCCTGGTAATTGTTCCAGTTATTTCCGGCTTCCGCAAATAAAAATCCATAAATGGTGGCTGCGTTGCTGGTTGTTATGGGATAGCGCAACTCCATGCCAATTTTTGTATAGACGATGCCACCCCTAACCGAGTTGTCCAGTGCAGTGTAGGGGGGCGTAATCTGGTTATCATCGTAACCGCGTAACCCGATAACATCCTGCCCCAACACAAAGGATCCAAAGCCTCCCGCTAAGCCTGCACCACCCAAAAAGAACCGTTCAAAAGGAGTGTACTCAAGCTTAGTGGTGTAACGCCCGATAAACCCGAAATGGGCCTTGGCTTCAAACACCAGTTTATTTTTTCGATCAAGCGGGATGTAGTATTTCGCATCGAGCATGATTTTATAGTACTCTACCCATTTATAAATTTCTTCGCTGGAGGCTGTTTCGTAATTGATGTTGCGCCAGGAAGAGAACGGTGGTGTAAAGGTACCACTTAACGAAATGGTTGACCCTTGCGAAGGATACATTGGGTTATCAATGCTGTTACGCGCAATGGTGGTGTTGAGCGTAATGGAATTGGAGGTACAACTAGTACAACCGGGTATATAATTAGGCGCATTCCGAAGATCATAAACAGTAAACGACAGCGAGTTGGCCAGAGTAAAATAATTATCGGGCCAATTTAACACCCGGCCCAAGCCCACCGAAATATTACTTACACCAACCTTGGTTTGAAACTCACGAATCACACCGCTACTGTCGGCACGGTTATAAAACTGCCTCGATACGGATTTGTTGGCGCTGATGGAGAATGATTGCGGTTTACGTCCACCCAGCCATGGCTCACTGAATGAGATGCTGTAATTCTGAAAATTCCTTCCATTTGCCTGTAATCGAAGCGATAGCCGCTGGCCATCGCCAACCGGAAGCGGCCTCCATTTGCTGGGGTTGGTAATGTTGCGGGCTGAGAAGTTATTGAACGTTAAGCCCACTGTACCGATGAAACCAAAGGCTCCGCCCCAGCCACCGGAAAGTTCAATCTGGTCATTGGATTGTTCTTCCACCTGCCACTCCACATCCACCGTACCGGTTGCAGGGTTGGGTGTAAGGTTGGGGTTGATTGTCTGCGGATTGAAGTAGCCGAGTTGCCCCAGTTTCTGTTGAGTACGAATGATATCGGAGCGTCTGAATTTCTGCCCCGGCAAGGTATAGAGTTCACGCCTGATAACGTGATCGCTGGTTCGTTCATTTCCTGAAACAAGCACTTCATTAATAGTGGCTTGCTCGCCTTCGTAAATTCGCATCTCCACGTCAATGGAGTCACCACCTACGGCATACTCTACCGGGTTGATTCTGAAAAACAGGTATCCGTCATCCATATAAAGCCCGCTGATGTCGGCCCCCTTGGGATTGAAGGTGAGTTTCTTGTCAATAAGCTCGCGGTTATAGACATCGCCTTTTTTAATGCCCAGAATAGCATTCAGGGTTTTATCGGTGTGGACGTAATTGCCCGTCCAGATGATGTTGCGGAAGTAATACTTGTTTCCTTCTGCTACACGCAGATCAATGTTAATCGTTCGTCTGTCGTTGGCAAAGACCGTGTCGGCCACGATTTCCGCATCGCGGTATCCTTTGGCGTTGTAAAAGGCAATTACTTTTTGCTTATCATCTTCATAGTCGCTTTGAACAAATTTTGAGCCTTTGAAGACATTGAGTTGAATGTTCTGGCTGAAGGCCTCGCGCACTTCGTTCCAGGTTACCGTGTACGAAGTATCTAAAAATGCTTTTACATCGGGGGTATTAAAGGCCAGCAATTTTCGTAAAGCGGTGCGGTGTAATACAATGCGAGGGTATTCGCTTGTTGATTTCATTTTTGCTTTAAGCGTATTGTCTGAAAACTTTTCGTTATCAATAAAGCGAATGCGGTTAATTTTAACTTTTGAGCCTGTGTTAACGCTGATTCGAAGCCGGATACCATCCGAAATGGAATCGCGCTCCTGAATTATTTTTACATCGGTGTTGAGGTAGCCTTTTTTAACGAAAAATTTGCGAACAGCCAGTTCAGTATTTCGAATCATGGCATCGTTAACAATCTTTCCCCGGATAAGGGTGAGATCTTCTTTAAGTGAAGATTGCTGGGATTTATTGATACCGGTAAAATAAAAGTTGGTAAGGCGGGGGCGTTCGGCAAGTTGTACCGTCAGCCACACGTTGTCGCCTTCAATTTGTTTTACGGCAATGGTGGCATCACCGATGAGCCCGTGTTTCCAGAGTTTGCGAATGGCGCCCGAAATGGCATCACCGGGTATTTTAATTTTATCGCCTACGCGCAACCCGGTAAGGGAAACCATGGCGCTGGGGTCAAGTATCTTAAGGCCGGTAACGTCAATGCCGGCAATGGTATACTCTGAAGGGCTTGCATAGTTTAGATTATTATCAACGGCTGATGAACGTTCGCGGCTTCGCCTGAACTGACCGCTTGCCTCCCATCCAAATGCTACCAGCCACAAAATCAGCAATACAATTCTCATTCAGTTTACCGGGTTCAGTTGTTCGCTAGTCTTACCGAATCTGCGTTCGCGCTGCTGATACGACCAGATGGCTTCGTACAGGTGTTCTTTACGGAAGTCCGGCCACAGCGTAGGTGTAATATAAAGTTCAGTATAGGCTATTTGCCACAGCAGAAAATTGCTGACGCGCATTTCGCCACTGGTACGGATGAGCAATTCCGGGTCGGGGATGCCGGCCGTAGGAAGGTATTGCTCAAAAACTGGTTCCGTTATGGATTCGGCTTTCAGTGTCCCCCTCTCGAGGTCTCTTCCTAATGCTTTTACGGCCTCTACAATTTCCCAACGGCCGCTATAACTAAGTGCCAGTATCAATACCAGTCCGTTATTTTCTTTGGTCATATTCACTGCCCATTTCAGGTTGTCTTGACAATTAACCGGAAGGTGGGATGTATCACCAATGGTAATTAGTTTTACCTGATTCTCCATCAGTGTGCTGATTTCCTGCCTCAGGGTATTAACGAGTAATTCCATGAGGCCTTCAACCTCTTCTTTGGGCCGTCCCCAGTTTTCGGTCGAAAACGCATATAAGGTAAGGTATTTAATACCCAGTTCACCGCTGGCCTCGGTAACCTCACGAACAGCCTGCACGGCATTACGATGACCAAAAATACGCATAGCACCCTTTTTTTTTGCCCACCGGCCATTACCATCCATAATAATGGCAATGTGTTTGGGTAGTTTGGTAAAGTCAATATGTTCTTTAAAAGAGGCCACAAGGGGGGCAAAATTAGCGTATTTTAACAATTCCTTACTATTTATAAGGATTGGTCGGGCAGGGGATGTCGTAAAAGGTCCGGGTTAGTGTTATCCCTACAAAAAAATAGTTGTCGTTATCGTTTGGGTTTCCATATTGGTAATTCTTTTGTGTCGGGTCTCCTCCCGAGAGATTGTCCATGTAATCGAAGAAAGTTTTTCTGATGCCCACTTCAAATGAAATGTAGTGCTTAGGGTTAACGATGTATTTAAATCCGCCTCCGAAAGGGATTGCGCCCTGAACGTTGCTGTACTCCGCGGGCTTGATGTCGTAACCGGAAATTCCGAACAACCCAAAGCCTGCGAAAAGGTAAGGGGTATAACGCATGGGGTGCCTGCTGTCGCGCCAGTCGAGGAAGTGGTACTCAAAACCGAGAGCTGCTTCAAAAAGAAAAATATCGAAGGAGGCGTTGCGGATACGGGCGGCTGCATCAAGGGGCACCTCTGTTGCTCCAAGTTTTCCGAAGGTAATGGTTGAACGCAGGCTAACCACCTTGCTGATGTTGTTGCGATAAAAAATGGTTCCTGCGGGTTTCAGGTTCGAAACGGAAAAGGTTCGTACCAGGTCGCCTGTATAATTAAACGCGCCCATACCAAATCCAACTTCAGAGCGCTGGGCAAGTAATGATGAGGAGAATACAGTTAATAGAACAACCAGTGTAAGTTTTAAAGGCATTATCTGAATTTAGCCCGGTGAAACGTTTTCCCTAAAATATACGTCAGGCGAACAGTGGTTACCATATACACATCGCGGTTGCTGTTATTGCCGCGAAGGTTATCCGGGTGTTCGGTTCCGTAGCCAGCCAATACATTGTAGGTTTGGCCGTCACGTCCCGTGTAGGTATAGTTTGGTGTGGCAACTTCGTTGCTTCGGTACGACATAGCCCGGGCCAACGGATTATTAAATACCCCCAAGTCAACAAAGTTGCCGCTTACGTCATCCAGGTAATCGGTAAACGTGTAGCGAAATCCGAACTCGGCTGCTAAGTCCATCACTTCGTTTATTCTGAAACGAGCGCCAACGCCAAATGGTATGGAGGGCTGGATTCTTTTATAGGGTTTTATGCCATAGTTAGCATCGCTGGGGTCCAGGTTCGAAAACTGGCCCTCGGTACCCAGCGGTTGCAGGTCAACCCATTGGCCCTTTTTACCGGTAGGGTTGCCGGCTGCATCAAATTCGGGTGCCTGTGCCTGCGGGTTATGGTGAAAAACAGCTACACCGGCATAAAGATATGGTGTCCATTTTACCCGGCTGATGTAGGTAGCCTGATTTTCCCACAAGTCAACCTGGGCGATAACAGATAATTCTTTAATTCGATTTCGGAACGACAGGTTGCGGTTGTAGCGGTATATTCCATTTTCTGAATCACCCTGATCAGCCGATTCAACGTCAGCTCCGCGAATGCCACCGTATGTGAAAGCTGCCTGCAATTGATAGCGTGGGCCAAACCGATGTGTAAATGATACACCAACAGCAGGCCGGGTAAAGCCCAGATCGGTACTTATCCGTTTGGGAGATGGGGATAAGTCTCCGTAATAATTCAGAGCATTTAGCGAAATCCCCAGCGCGTTATAAATTTTGTCTTTGCCGAAATGCGATTTTTTGCCACGGAAACTGGCAATTCGCTTGTTGTTTTTCTTAATGTTTCTTCGGTTCAACTGCCCATAGGCTTCCTGGCCACCAAGGGCGATGAGTAAACACGCAACAAGTAGGTAAATCAGTTTCCGCATGCTGAGTAAGTCTTTAGCAATCAGTGAACTACAAATCTAAGAAAAAATCAATTCCTAATATCCAATCCCCAGTTAAGCTTTTGGCGCAGGGTTTTGAAAAAATGTTGCCCTTTTAGCTGAATCAAGTTAGCCTTGAAATCGGCCTTTACCACTTTCAACTTTACCGTATCATCAATCTCAGCATAACGTGAATCCAATGTAACCAGGAATTTCTTTATCCGCCCTTCTACCTGAAAAGTAATCGCGGAGGTATCGGCAACTACTATGGGCCGCACGGTAAGGTTATGCGGACTTACCGGGGTAATAACGAAATTGCCGGAACGCGGAAACACCAGCGGGCCCCCGCAACTTAATGAGTAGCCGGTTGAACCGGTTGGCGTGGCTACAATTATCCCGTCTGACCAGTAGCTGTTTAAAAAGGCACCGTCAATAAAGGTATGAACGGTGATCATGGAAGATGACCCTTTTTTCATCAGGGTAAAATCGTTGAGGGCAAAGTTTAGCCGGCCAAAAATTTTTTTGTTCGATTCCAGTTTCAGTACCGCGCGCTTGTCCAGCGAGAACTCGCCATCAAAAACTTTAAGCAGGGCATGTTCTGTTTCGGCTTGGCTAATGGTTGCCAAAAAACCGAGCCGGCCCGTGTTGATGCCCAGTATCGGGATTTCGTGCTGCCCGATATACGTTACGCTTTCCAGCAGGGTACCATCGCCACCAATACTGAGAAAAGCATTTATCTTTTTCAGGCTATCGCCATGCGTAAAGGTTTTCCATTCAAAACTTCTGAACGCGGCTGCAGACAAAAGCCGTGAGAATTTATCGGAAACATATGTATCGATCTTATGTTTTTGCAGTAACTCGAAGATGCTGCGTATAAATGGAACAGACTGGCGGTTGAATTCCTTACCGTGGACACCAATTTTCATAGGCAGCGCGGTTTGTTTGGGTCTGGCCAGTTGATGAGTGATAGAAAGTTAAAGTTACAATGATTTGCTGACAGTTAAAACCCGCCAAATCAGATGTCGAGGTAGCGTAGCAGCATGTCAATGCGTTCTTTTTCGGAGCCGACTGGTTTTGATTCCTGGTAACGCCCGATGACTTTGTAGCCGAAGCGCTCCAGGGTGGCTACGATTCGTGAAAGATCAAGTTGATTCAGTTTTAAGGTGAGCCGGATTTTGCCCGGGTCGGCAGGGTCTTCTTTAACAATACTGCTCAGAATCTTAGCGCGGTTCTCCTCAATAAGGCGGCTTATTTCGGCTAATGAGTAATCGGTGTGGTTCATGTACAGCACTAAAATGCCTCCCGGCATCTGGACTGCAGCTGACTGTGCAAATGAAGCGAGGGTATCCTGTACGGTAATTACGCCAGCATAGTGGCCGGTATCGTCAAGTACGGCCACCATTTGCAGTTTGTGTTCGGCCGCGGTCTTTAGGATGTCGTAAAAATGGGTATTAAGAGAAACATGGCAGGCTGATCCAACCAGGTCAAAATCACCAACTTTACGTTCTATGTTATTGCTTTCCAGGATGATTTCTTCGGAGATAAAACCGAGCAGCCGGCCGTCTTTTACAACCGGCATGTGGTGGCAACGGAATTCGTCCATCCAGACAATGGCTTTGTGTGCATCGTCATCCGCCTTGAGCGGTGGGATCATGTGGTTGATTAAATCTTCGGCTATCACAAAGCAAATAGGTTCACATAAATACGCTAATTCATCAAAAAGTCTTCCACCAATGTGTTAAATTTTTCTGGGTGTTCCATCATGGGCGCATGGCAACATTTATCAATAAACCGGAGGGTTGAGTTTGGAATGAGGCGATTAAATTCATGGGCAACCATGGCAGGAGTAATGGTGTCGTTCAGCCCCCAGATTAACAAGGTGGGTGTATGAATGGTTGTTAATTCAGCGGCCAGGTTATTGCGCTGAGCGGACTTTGCAATGGCCACAATCCGTAAGCATTTCGGAATACTGTTAGTGGTTTCAAAAACTTCGTCCACCAGTTCTTTGGTAGCTACGGCCGGATCGTAAAAGGTGTAGGCCACCCGCTCGCGAATGTATTCATAGTTGCCCCTTTTGGGATAGGAACCGCCCATCGAATCTTCAAACAACCCCGAACTGCCGGTGAGTATTAGTTTAGTAACCTTTTCAGGATTTTTTAGTGTGTATACCAGCGCAACATGTCCCCCCAGGCTGTTGCCCATAATTATCATCGTATTCAGTTTTTTCAAGGCGATAAATTCTTCTAAAAAAATTCGCAGCCCTTCGAGGCCGGCATCCTTAATAGGCATTTCGTAAATAGGCAACATGGGTATTACCACCCTGAAGTTTTTTGCAAACCGGTTCACTACCCCCTCCCAGTTGCTGAGGGCACCAAATAAACCGTGTAACAACAACAGTGTTTGCCCGGTGCCTTCATCTACGTACCGGAATCCTTTTTCTTCCTTAACTGTAAGTGCCATCCAACGGTTTTACAACGAAAAAGTAGTAAAAAAAATTCAACGGAAACAGCCTGTTGCGCCTATTCTGCTTCAGGCTTAAACAGGTCAGCAAAGGCCGGCATCACTTCCCCTATCCATCGGGTGGCTTTCGGGGCAAAATTGGCAACCCGTGCGTAAAGAGCTGATTCTTGGCGCCAGTGCCCTGGCAACTCAAGCGAAACTGATTCGGTAAGCCACAGCATAATGCTGATCATGAAAACAGTTTTTACTGAACCAAGCAGCGCACCAGTTGCCTGATCGGCCTGACCCAAGGTGGTTTTTTCGAGCGATGAACGAAGCAGGGTGCCCAGCAGCCTAACAATTACTACAATGAGCACAAAAACAAGTGCAAATGCAGCGTAGGGCAGTATTCGATTATCAATTTCGTAGTACACCGATAACTTGACCATGGCAAGGCCCATCAGCTTAAAGCCCCCCAGCACACCCAGAAAAATGGCCAGCAACGAGAAGAGCGAATACAAAAAGCCTTTTTGATAACCGCCCACGGCACCCACCAGGATGATGACGCCCAGGATCACATCAAGGATATTCAAGGCTGCAAAAGTTTTTTAACCAGCTCAGAAATGATTTTGCCGTCAGCCTGCCCGGCCAGTTTTTTGGTAGCCACTCCCATCACCTTGCCCATATCCTGAGGGCCTTTTGCGCCAACCTCTGATATTACTTTTTTTAACTCTGCAACGATTTCGTCTTCTGAAAGTTGTTTAGGCAAATACCGGCTGATAACCTGAAGTTGGAATAACTCTTTTTCGGCCAGGTCGCCCCGGCCCTGCTGCTGAAAAATCTCGGCCGACTCTTTGCGTTGCTTGGCGGCTTTCATCAGCAGTTTGTTTTCTGCTTCGCCCGAAATATCGGTTGCCGCACCTTTTTCCGTTTCAGCCAGCAGAATTAACGACTTGATTCCGCGCAGCGCCTCAAGCTCCTCTTTGTTCTTGGCCAGCATGGCCGCCTTAATGTCTGCATCAATTTTGTTTTTGAGGCTCATGGTAGAATGTTTTGGCAAATGTAAAAAGAATAGATTTTTTGAGCGGAGTTCTTGTAATTTCATCCTTTGTTATGACCCGGCTGAGTGTAAACATTAACAAGATTGCCACCCTTCGCAACGCCCGTGGCGGCAACAACCCCGATGTAATTAAAGCAGCTGTGGATTGTGAGCGGTTTGGTGCACAAGGTATTACCGTTCACCCGCGTCCGGATGAACGCCACATCCGCTATGCCGATGTGCTGGAACTCGCTAAAGTTGTTAAAACCGAATTCAACATTGAGGGCTATCCGGATACCCGTTATCTTGAGTTGGTCGCTAAAGTAAAACCCGCACAGGCCACCCTGGTACCCGATGCCCCCGATGTGATTACTTCGAATGCAGGCTGGGACACCGTTAAGCACGCTTCTTTTTTGAAGGAGGTTATCAGCGAAGTGAAAAAATCAGGAGCGCGTGTGTCGTTGTTTGTTAACCCCATAACTGCCATGGCTGTAGGCGCAGCCAAAGCCGGGGCCGACCGCATTGAAATGTACACCGAGCCGTACGCGAAAGGGTACGCGGCAAACCGTGAAGAAGCGATAAAACCCTACCATGCGTGTGCATCAGCCGCCAAAGCAGTTGGCTTAGGGGTTAATGCAGGGCACGACCTGGATTTAAACAACCTGAAGTTTTTAAAACAATCCATCCCGTTTCTGGATGAAGTGTCCATTGGCCATGCGCTGATTTGCGATGCGCTGTACTTCGGTTTGGAGAACACCATACAACTTTACTTACGCCAGTTACGGGATTAGTATTTTCTATACCTTTAATAAAACGCCTTACCGATGGATTTGCGCAACACATTTTCAGAAGCGGATATGCAGCAGATTAAAGCTGCTGTGCATGAGGCCGAATCAAAAATCTCGGGCGAGATTGTTCCGGTCATCGTTCCGCGCAGCGGGTATTACAACATTGCTAACTACAAAGCGGGCATTATGGCTTCATCGCTGGTGTTTCTGCTTGTTGTGATATCTGATAAGTTTATTCCTGCTTATGCGGTATATGATCCGCTGCTCATTTTTCTAATCGTTATAACCGGTGGGTTGCTTGGCGCGGTGCTCCCCAATTTTTCCGATACCATCCGAAGAATGCTCGTTTCGCAGGTACACATGGAACATGCCGCACGCCAGCGTGCTGAAAATGCTTTTTTGAAAGAAGAAGTTTTTAACACCCGTCACCGTACCGGCATCATGATTTTTGTTTCCTTCTTTGAGCATGAAGTTATTGTAATGGCCGATCGGGGAATCAGCAAAGTAGTAGAGCAAAAAGTTTGGGATAAAATTGTGCGCGACCTCACCGAAAGCATCCGCAAACGAAAAATTACCGAGGGCATTGTTGCCGCCATCAAACAATGCGGAGATGTATTGCTGGAAAAAGGATTTAAAAAAACCAGCGATGATGTAAATGAGTTGCGCGATGATTTGCGTATTAACTAGCCCGGTAATGCCATGAAGAAATTTTATTTCCTGGCCTGGCTGCTTTGCCTTTCGGTTCTGCTGCAGGCCCAACCACGCCCCGTGCCGGAGTTGTGGGGCATGCGGGTACACGATGAGGCCCGCGTGCTTTCACAACAGGTTGTGCAGCAACTCGAAACACAGCTTAAGCAACACGAAGACTCCACCTCCAATCAGATTGCAATTCTGATAATTCCTTCACTCAATGGTGAGGTACTGGAAGAATATGCCCTGCGGGTGGCCGACTACTGGAAACTTGGCCAACAAGACAAAGACAATGGCGTGCTGTTGCTCATCGCCATTGAAGACAGGGCCGTTCGCATTGAAGTAGGCCACGGCCTTGAGGGCGTACTGCCCGATGCCACTTGCAACCGCATCATTCGCAATGAGATCATACCCAATTTCAGGCGCAATGATTTTGATGCCGGAGTAACGGCTGCTGTTACAGCCATTACACAGGCCATTGGCGGAGAATATGTAACCAATGAAGACGGAGGAAATGAATTTGGCACCACTTGGCAGGAACGTGCACTTATCAGCGTATTTGTTTTTACTATTCTGGGGGTGTTCACCTTTATCGGCTTAAAACTGAAGGGCGGCCAGGCTTGGTTTCTGTATGTGTTTCTTATTCCGTTTTATGCAACATTTCCGGCTTCAATCTTTGGATTCAATGCCGGCATGACCATACTGATTGGTTATGTGGTTCTGTGGCCTGTGCTTAAATTTTATTTCAAGCGGAAGGGTTGGGATACCCTGCAAAGCAGCAGTGGGGGTTCTTCGCGGGGAGGCGGATGGTTTTCAGGAGGGGGCTGGTCATCGGGTGGTGGCGGATTTTCGGGTGGTGGCGGAAGTTTTGGCGGAGGCGGCAGCAGCGGACGGTGGTAAGCGGCAAGCAAAGATATGGCCCGTTGGCAACCTGGATTACTGAATTGGTTTATTTTTGCCTTTCGTTTTTAACCCGCCCCGGATGAAAAAAGATAAACTGGTTTTCGATCTCATTGAAAAAGAAAAAAAACGGCAGCAGCACGGCATTGAACTGATTGCCTCCGAAAATTTTACATCGCCCCAGGTTATGAAGGCCATGGGCACCGTACTTACCAACAAATATGCCGAGGGGCTTCCCGGCAAGCGCTATTATGGTGGCTGCGAGGTAGTAGATGAAATAGAACAACTCGCTATTGATCGGGCCAAAGAATTATTCAATGCCGACTGGGCCAACGTGCAGCCGCACTCAGGCGCACAGGCCAATGCTGCGGTAATGCTGGCTTGTTTGAAACCTGGTGATAAGATTCTTGGGTTTGATCTTTCTCATGGCGGTCATTTAACGCACGGCTCGCCTGTAAATTTTTCTGGTAAACTTTACCAGCCCTCGTTTTACGGTGTTGAAGAAAACACGGGCCGTATTGACTTTGATAGGGTGATCGAAACTGCCAAACGCGAAAAGCCAAAGTTGATCATTTGTGGTGCATCGGCTTACAGCCGCGATTGGGACTATAAAAAGCTGCGCGAAGCGGCCGATGCGGTAGGCGCATTGTTGCTGGCCGACATTGCTCACCCTGCAGGTTTAATAGCGAGAGGATTACTGAACGATCCGATGGAGTATTGCCACATCGTAACCACCACCACCCACAAAACATTACGTGGACCGCGCGGGGGCATGATCATGGTAGGCAAAAACTTCGATAACCCGTGGGGGCTGAAAACCCCTAAGGGAGAAATAAGAAAAATTACTTCCGTGCTGGATTCCGGAGTGTTTCCCGGTACACAAGGCGGACCCCTTGAGCATGTTATTGCCGCCAAAGCCGTGGCATTTGAAGAAGCGCTGAGCGATGACTATTTACGGTATGTTGTGCAGGTAGTAAAAAATGCAAAAGCCATGGCCGGTGCGTTTATAAAGAAGGGGTACAAGATTATTTCAGGCGGAACGGATAATCACCTGATGTTGATCGATCTGCGCTCGAAAAACCTTACCGGCAAAAAAGCCGAAGAAGCGCTTATCAAAGCCGACATCACCATTAACAAAAACATGGTGCCCTTCGATACACAATCGCCTATGGTAACTTCGGGTATGCGCATCGGTACGCCAGCCGTTACTACACGCGGTATGAAGGAAAAGGACATGCTTAAAATTGTTGACCTTATTGATGAAGTGCTGAAAGCACCCGATGATGTCGGCAACCTTAATTCGGTAAAGAAAAAAGTTCACGCCTTTACCCGCAAATTCCCTTTGTACGCATAAGCAATGAGTGAAGAAAAAGAGATGACGTTTCTTGATCACCTGGAAGAACTCCGGTGGCATATCATCCGCTCGTTGTTTGCTGTGATCATCATTACCATCGCAGCGTTTATTATGGCGCCCTGGATCTTTCAGCACATTATTTTTGCGCCTGCACGCCCTGATTTTATTTTTTACGACTGGATGTGTGCATTAGGAAAGTTGGTTGGCAATGAAGAAACATTGTGCGTAACCGAAATACCGTTTAAAATTCAAAGCCGGTATATGACGGGCCAGTTCACCATGCACATTACCGCCTCGTTGGTAATCGGGTTGGTTACCGCGTTTCCATATGTGGCCTGGGAGATTTGGCGGTTTATTAAACCCGGCCTGATGAAAAAAGAACAAACCTATTCGCGAGGGGCCGTATTTTTCATTTCGGTGTTGTTCTTCATGGGCGTTTCTTTCGGGTATTTCATCATGAGCCCGCTGGCCGTGTATTTCCTTTCTACCTACCAGATCAGCGACATGATTGTTAATGAATTTGATATCACCTCGTATGTTTCAACCATTGTAACCCTGGTTTTCGGCAGCGGCCTGCTTTTTCAGTTGCCCATTGTGGTTTATTTTTTATCTAAAATCGGCATCCTCACACCCTCGTTCATGCGCAAGTATCGCAAACACGCTATTGTTATTATCCTGATTGTGGCTGCCATTGTAACCCCGCCCGATCCCTTCAGCCAAACGATGATCGGCATCCCGTTGTTCTTACTCTATGAGTTCAGTATCTTAATTTCGGCATACGTGGTAAGGCAGCAGGAAAAAGAAGAGAAACTAAATAACCAGGCAACATGACTATCGCAGCAGGAAGCGACCATGCAGGTTTCGAGCATAAAGAATTGCTTAAAAAATGGCTGGAGCGCAAGGGCCACACGGTGGTGGATTTTGGCACCAACAGTTTCGACTCAACCGATTACCCTGACTATGCGCACCCGGTGGCCGATGCTGTAGAGAAACATCAGGCTGATTTTGGCTTGTTGATTTGCGGTAGCGCCAACGGCATGGCCATTACAGCCAACAAACATCAGGGCATCCGGGCAGCATTATGCTGGAATGAGGAAGTGGCTGCACTGGCCCGCCAACACAATAACGCAAACATTGTGTGTATACCCGCCCGCTTTACAACTTCTGTGCAAGCAGAGAAAATTCTGGAGAAATTTTTATCGTCTTCGTTTGAAGGCGGCCGGCACGAACGCAGGGTGGAAAAAATCAGTTGCTGACAACCTCCCAGCCACCTGCTGATTTTTTGTACCTGGCGGCAAGGGCCGGCAGGCGGTTATAGAAAGCCTGCATTCGGTTTTCCGGATCAATGATGATCTCCGGAGGATCAGCCTTGAACAGCTTGTTCACCAGTAGCACGCTGCGGTATTCATTAGCGTTATCAAAAACAGCCCGGCTCAACTCCCAATTAACAAAGGGTGGCGATAGACGGTTTTGCACCCACAGCTCAGGGTGATCACCCAATACAAGAATTTTTTTACCGGTTACCAAATGCGTTGATGCTGGTACGAACAAGCCCGACCAGTTTACAGGAAGCAGTTCATATCGGGAAAGGTAGCCGGTGGTTGTAACGCCTACTACAAAAACCCACGCGTAAAATTCAACGAACCTTCTTCGCCTGATGAGCAGGAAGAAGTGGGTGAGTAAAAAAGCAACAGCAGGCGCAACGGGCAAAAGTGTTTGCGGGCGTAAGTCGGGCGAGAGCCAGGCATGCAGGAGGGCAAACACAAACCATAAAAACATAGCTTGCAACAACTGCGACTGGTACTTGGTTAGTCGCGCATTGCGGTTAAGCACAATTAGTGCCAGCAGCAGATAAATTAATGGAACGCTGCAAACTATAAGTAAAGTTGTAAGGGAGATTAACGATGAGCGACCAATAAAAAAATTGGTTTGATAAAACTGTTGTATCAACCCGGTGTGAGCGTCCGACATGAAATAAAATGCAAAAAACAAGGCATGCGGAAGAGAAAAACCAAAGAGTAGAAGAAGATATTGCCGAAGAGTACTTCGGGTAAATAGAATCATTAAAAGGAAAAAGGCCGCTAAGAAAAATGAATACGAAAACAAAAAAAGCGATGAGAGACTAAGATACAGCCCCATGTTAACTAAGGTCTCATCGCGTTGAACTCTGAATTCAATTTGCTTAAACAAATTATTGAGTGCCAGCAGTAAAAAACCAAAGGCGGCTAAGTCGGCTGTTAACGTAATTACATCAAAAGCAATAAGTGTTAAAACCGAAAATAGGAATGACGGTACATACGTGTTTTCGGTAAAGGCTTTCTTTTCGATAAACACCATGCTGATAAAGGCGCTTTGAAGAAACAAAATGATACATGCGAAAATATGCCGGGCCAAAAGTGAGCGTCCGAGCAGCCAATCGCAGAAACCGTAAAACCAGGAAGCCAATGGGGCAGTATGATCGATAATTTCACTATACGGCATAAAGCCTTCGGCTACTTTTTCGCCAATAACCATTCCCTTAAGTTCAACAAGGGTTATAGGCGGCAGGTCGATGAGCTGCGGAGTGTAAAGCAGCACCATCAGCGCCAATAAACCAAGCAGCCGGTAAGGATCGTTAATGCGGAAGTAGCGAATCATGCATTCGGGCGCTTAAAAATAGAAAGGAGTAGGCAGGCGAAAAAATGCGCCCTAACCCGAAGCGGCAGGTTAAGGGTTTGTTATTTGGATTATGATACGGCATATTTGCTCCATGGCCGGCACTACCAGGCAACAAAAATTTGCAAAGCTGATTTTAAAAGAGATCAGCGATATTTTTCAGCGCGATAAAAGGGGCATTTTAGGCAATGCTTTTATTACTGTAGCTGATGTTCGTGTAAGCCCCGATTTAAGCGTTGCAAAAATTTTCATCAGCATGATGCTGGAGAAAAACAAACAGGGTGTGCTTGATAAATTAAATACGCATAAAAGTGAAATCCGCAAGGCCCTGGGCGACCGCATACGTAACCAGGCGCGAATTATTCCGGAATTGATTTTTATTCTGGATGAAGTGGAGGAGCATGCCGCCCGCATCGAATCGCTGATAAAGAGCCTGAATATACCGCCCGCAACCGAGTAGGTTATGAACTTTCCTTTGTTTGTTGCGGGGCGCTACCTGGTATCGAAACGGAAGAAGAATTTTATCAACATTATTTCGTTGCTTTCGCTGGCAGGAGTGGCTTTTAGTACAGCCGCCCTCATTATTGTGCTTTCAATATTTAACGGCCTTGAAGATCTGCTTCGGTCGCTCAACAACGCATTCGATCCCGAAATTAAGGTAGAAGCCAGCCGGGGTAAATCGTTTACAGTAACCGATTCGCTGCTTACGGCTATCCGGCAGGTGCCTGGGGTTGAAACTGTTACCGAAGTAATTGAAGATTATGCCTATCTGCGCTACCGGGAGGCCAACCAGGTGGTTACCATGAAGGGCGTGAGTGATGATTTTTTAGACGAACACCGTATTGATGATAAGATTGTGGCCGGGCGGCTGAGGCTGAGAGAAGGCGATGTGAACTATGCCATCATCGGCCGCGGCATACAATACAATCTTTCGGTAGCAGTTGATGATAATCAATATGCATTGCAGGTTTATTACATCAACAATGTAAAATCGGGCACTTTGGATCCTACAAAATTGTATTCGCGCAAAACACTTTTTGCAGGCTCCGCTTTCTCCATTGTACAGAACTTTGACGAGAACTATATAATTGTGCCGCTGGACTTTGCCCGCGACTTATTAAACATGGGCAACAAACGAACTTCACTTGAAATAAAAATGAAGAAGAGCGCATCAGAGGAGCAGGTACAACAGCAACTAAAACAGCTGTTAGGCGAAAATTTTTCAGTGCTCAATCACCAGGAACAGCATAAGGATTTGTACCGGCTGCTTAAAATGGAAAAGCTCTTCACGTTCCTGGCTTTTGCCGTCTTGCTGGGCATCAGTTCGATAAACATCTTCTTCACTTTGATGATGCTGGCCATCGACAAAAAGAAAGACATCTCGGTGCTGTCGGCCATGGGTGCAAGCCAGCCGTTAATCAGGCGGATATTCCTTACTGAAGGAGCTATTATTGCATTTTTGGGCGCGTTTATTGGGCTGGTGTTGGGGGGCATTTTTTGCTGGCTTCAGCTTGAATACGGAATTATTTCTATGGGAATGGAGACGTCCGTAACTGAGGGTTACCCGGTTAAGGTTGTCCCGCTGGACTTTTTAAGCACCCTGTTGGTGGTTTCGATACTGACTTTCCTTATTTCGTGGCGCCCGGCTGTGCTGGCCGCCCGGTTTGCCTCTGTACAAAATCTGTAGCCGGTAGCATAAATAGCCCGGGCATCGTGCATTTCTAAGCCCAAAAATCCCTAATTTGGATGTTCCGTTTTCAGCAAAGCACTTAAAACGGTCTCATTAATGAAGGTTTCTGCATCACAACCCTTCCAGATTATCTACTCGCTATATGTGCACGAGTACCTGGGTTTTTTGTTTGAGTCCTACATTGTACACCTTGACGAAAAAGGGCGGCTTACCTATCAGCACCAGAACATTTCGGCCAAAAACGCCCGCGAATTTGCCAAGGGCCTGGATGAGCGCGACTTTGAACTTATTCGCCTGATGGACCAGATGCAACAGGATGCGGTGGCCAAGAAATTCACAGGCAAGCCCATAAAAGCTGAAGAATTCTATCCTAAAGTTTATCATAAAACCAAAGGCAACGGGCCGCTTCAGGAGCAGATTGAAGTTTACCTGGAAGGAAAGCGTGCCGAGGTATTGGAGCTGTTGAAGGGCAAACAGTTGTTTGAGATGGGTAATGATGGGGAACCCACCCATCGTAAAATTGAGGTGCAGGACGAGCGCGCCACCATCCAGTTTCACTTTATGCGGGGCACAGAAGGCACCAATTACTACCCCACGATATTTCATCAGGGGAAAAAACTGGATTTGCCCAATCCTTCGGCATACCTGGTTTGCAAAAGCCCGGCCTGGATGGTGCTGAACGGAAAACTGTACGGCTTTGAAAAATATGTGGATGGTAAAAAACTGCTGCCGTTCCTAACCAAAAAATTCATTGTAATTCCGAAAAATCTGGAAGAAACGTATTACGATAAGTTTGTTGCTCCGCTCATTGCTTCGTTTGATGACATTGAAGCGAAGGGTTTTGAAATTAACAAGAGTGAATATGATCCGAAACCTGTATTAACACTTTACGAACTGCAAACCAACCAGGTACAATCGGCCACCTTATTTGCTGACGGGCAACCTCCTGAAGAAGATAAAAGCGATGAATCGGGAAAAATTGTATTTGACCTTTCCTTTAAATACGGCAAGCACAAAGCGTCAGGTAAAAATCGAACTCCCGTAAGCGTTACCATCGAACATCATGATCAGGATTACATCTTTCATCGTGTTATTCGCAAACTCGATAGCGAGAAAAATTTCCTGATGACCCTGCAAAAACTGGGTTTAGGCATGAAAGACTTTCAGGCGGTGGTTCCCAAATCAGAAGCGTTTTCGTGGCTGAATGAGAACCGGGTTAACCTGCTTAACCTGGGCTTTGAAGTAAGCCAGCCCCAGAACCACGATAAAAAATATTTTGTAGGCAAAGCAGTTATTGAGGTTGAAGTAAAAGAAAACATCGACTGGTTTGATATCCATGCCAAAATCCGGTTTGGTGAATTTGAAATTCCGTTTAAAGAGTTACGGAGACTCATCCTGAAAAAGAAGGTTGAGTTTAAATTACCCAATGGTGAGATTGCCATTATACCCGAAGCGTGGCTAACCAGGTATGCCGATTTATTTGCGCTGAGCGAATCGGAAGGAAAGAATGAAAAGCCGGTATTGCGCAAACACCACCTAAACCTGGTAAAGGAACTGGAAGAAGGTAACCTGGCCAAGGTGCACATTAGCGAAAAGTTGCGCTCGCTTTCATCATTTAGCGGCATTAAAAACTACCCGGTACCACAAGGCTTTGTGGGTGAACTGCGGCCATACCAAAAAGCCGGTTATAACTGGCTTCGGTTTTTAAACGAGTATAAACTGGGCGGCTGCCTGGCCGATGACATGGGCCTTGGGAAGACCGTTCAAACTTTGGCGCTACTGTTATCAGAGAAAGAAGAAGGCCGCGGTACTTCGTTGCTTATCATGCCGACTTCGCTGGTGTATAACTGGGAGATGGAAGCCGCCCGGTTTGCGCCCGGGCTTCGGGTACTGAATTATACAGGTACCCTACGCAACAAAGACATCAGGCGGTTTGAAAACTATGACGTGGTGCTGACTTCGTACGGCATTACCCGCCTGGATGTTGAGTTGTTTAAGCAGTTCTACTTTAACTACATTATCCTGGATGAATCGCAGGTAATTAAAAATCCGTCATCAAACATTGCCAAGGCTGTGCGCGAACTGAAGTCGCGATTTAAGCTGGTGCTTACCGGTACACCATTGGAAAACACTACCATGGATTTGTGGTCACAGATGAGTTTTGTAAACCCGGGCATGTTGGGGTCGCAAAGTTATTTCCGAAACGAATACCAGGTGCCCATTGAAAAGAAGGGGGATGAAGCCAAATCGAAGAAACTCAACGCCATCATTAAGCCATTTGTTTTGCGCAGGCACAAATCGCAGGTGCTTACCGAATTGCCTGAGAAAGTGGAGTACATCCAATATTCGGTAATGACACCGGAGCAGGAAAAACGCTACGAAGAGGAAAAATCGTACTACCGCGGAAGGATACTTGACCTGATTGATCGCGAAGGCATGAGCAACAGCCGGTTTATGATTCTGGAAGGACTGACCAAACTCAGGCAGTTGGCCAATCATCCGCGCATGGTGGAGCCATCCTACTCAGGTGATTCCGGTAAACTGGAGGACATTACCCATATGCTTGAAAACGCTATGGCCGAAGGGCACAAGGTGCTCGTGTTTAGCCAGTTTGTAAAACACCTTGAATTAGTGCGGCAGTATCTGAAATCGAACAAAATTGATTTTGCCTATCTGGATGGCAGCAGCATTGACCGAAAGGAACAGGTAGAACGATTCAACAAAGATCCAAAGGTGAAAGCTTTTCTTATTTCCATTAAAGCAGGCGGGCTGGGACTTAACCTCACGGAAGCGGACTATGTGTTTATTCTCGATCCGTGGTGGAATCCGGCTGTCGAGGCCCAGGCTGTTGACAGGGCTCACCGTATTGGCCAGAAGAAGAAAGTATTTACCTACAAATTCATCACGCGAAATTCGGTTGAGGAAAAAATACGCACCCTTCAGCAGAAAAAACTGAAATTAACCAGCGAACTCATTACAAGCGAGGAGAGCATCATGAAGCAGCTGACACGCGAGGATATTGCCCAGATGCTCGCTTAAGGTGGCGCGTCTTCCACCGGTTGTGTGACCAAAGCCAGCCGGCCGGGTCTTCATTAATAATGCGCTCTACTTCCTTGATGTAGTTTTGTAAAACTACTTCTGAATCGGCCCCATAAGGGGGTTCGGCAATTTTTACTAAGGTGCATGTATAATGTCCTCTTTTAATTCGCTTCACGGCTCCATACAAAACCGGGTATTGCGTTAAAGTAGCCATCTGTTGGCTGCCGGTAAAGAAAACCGTTTTCTGATTAAGGAAAAGTGCTTCGTACTTTTTGTCCTGGGTCCGGCCCGGGTATTGGTCGGCTACGATAGCAATACCACGCACGATATTTTTTCGCTTTGCCAGTTCACGGGCCACTTCGTTACGTTTAATGGGATGGCCGCCAAACCGGGTACGACAACGCAACATTAAGTGGTCCGTAAAGCGTGTTTGAATGGGCTGGTAAACAAAATCAATAGGTGCCTTAAGCCACAGGTTACCTGCGGCAAGGAGCCACTCCCAGTTGAATTGATGAGAGGATAATAAAATGACGGATTGATTTTTACGGATATGTTCGGTAAACAATTCAGGATTCAGAAACCGCATCCGTGACTTTAGTTCTTCGTTGTTAATGGTTAATAGTTTTAATGTCTCCACAACATAATCGCATAAATACCGATAAAACTGCTTGGCAATAAGCTTTAGTTCGGCATCTGATTTAGAAGGAAAAGAATTGCGAATATTTTTAAGAACTAATTTTTTGCGGTAACCAAACAAATAATAACCCAGATAGAACAAGCCATCAGAAATACCATAGAGTATGAAAAAAGGCAGCCGTGATAACAGGGTAAGAAAAAACATGAACGGGTTTATTGTATCCGGGCAAGTTAGCAACTATTCTTATTTTTGTCCGCTACACGGATATGCAGAATAAAGTAGTTGTCATCACAGGGGGAAGCTCCGGCATCGGCAAAGCACTTGCATTTGAATTTGGGAGGCATGGTTCTAAAATACTGATTACCGGCAGAAACGCTGATGAGTTAAGCCGTACTGTAACAGAGCTGCAGCAAAACGGCATTACTGCACATGGCCTCCAGGCCGATGCCAGTGTTGAAGACGACAACAAGATGATGGCTGCCGAAGCGATAAGGTTGTACGGCACCATTGATGTGCTCATTGCCAACGCAGGCATTTCCATGCGGGCCTTGTTTGAAGAAGTTGATTTGGAAGTAGTGAAGAAGGTAATGGATATCAACTTTTACGGGGTGCTTTATGCCGCCAAATATTGTTTGCCGGAAATTGTAAAGAACAAGGGCTCGGTAGTGGGCATCTCATCCATTGCCGGGTACCGTGGCTTGCCGGGCCGTACCGGCTATTCGGCATCAAAGTTTGCCTTGAATGGTTTTCTGGAAGTGCTGAGAACAGAATATTTAAAGCGGGGTGTACACGTGCTCACGGCATGTCCCGGTTTTACTGCCTCCAATATTCGCAAGCGATCGCTGACAAAAGATGGAAGCTCCCAGGGCGAGTCGCCACGCAATGAACAAAAAATGATGACGGCCGAAGAATGTGCCAGGCACATCTACCGTGCTACGGTAAAACGAAAGCGCACCCTCATCCTCACAACCCAAGGCAAACTGGCGGTGTTCCTTAACAAGTGGTGGCCCTCGCTGGCTGACCGGATGGTATATAATGTTATGGCCAAAGAGGCGAATGCGCCAATCAAATAATGCCAAAAACCAAAACCCTTTTCTTTTGCCAGAACTGCGGGCACGAGTCGGCCAAATGGATGGGCAAGTGCCCCTCGTGCAACCAATGGAATACGTTTGTTGAGGAGGTGGTAAAAAAAGAACCGGCAGGAAAAATTGGATGGAGAAGTTCAGACAATTCAATACGTCAGTCAAAACCAACTCCGTTGCAGGAAGTTGAGGCGGGAAACGAGACTCGACTGATAACACCCGATGCCGAACTGAACCGTGTACTGGGTGGTGGTATTGTTCCGGGTTCGTTAATCCTGATTGGCGGTGAGCCCGGTATTGGCAAATCAACGCTGATGCTTCAGCTCGCTCTGCAACTCTACCAGCTAAATGTGTTGTATGTTTCGGGCGAAGAAAGTGAGCAGCAGATTAAAATGCGGGCCGACAGACTGGTGTTAAAAAGTAACACCCCCCCGTCCCCCCTCGAGGGGGGAGTGAGGGAGGTGTCCGGTGTTAATATCTACACCGAAACCAATACCCAAAATATTTTTCTGGCCATCCGTGAATCGAAACCGGATGTAGTGATTGTTGATTCCATACAAACCCTTTACTCGGATTTGCTGGACTCAACAGCCGGCAGCATCGGGCAGGTAAGGCAGTGTGCCGGTGAGCTGATGAAGTTTGCCAAAGAAACCAACACCCCGGTATTTCTGGTGGGCCATATTACCAAAGACGGTATGCTGGCCGGGCCGAAAGTGCTGGAGCACATGGTAGATACCGTGCTGCAGTTTGAAGGCGACCAGCACCTCGCTTATCGAATCCTGCGCACCACCAAAAACAGGTTCGGCTCTACTTCTGAAATCGGCATTTATGAAATGCAGGGAAGCGGCTTACGGGAAGTGTCCAACCCCTCTGAAATTCTCATCTCGCAAAAAGATGCACCTCTAAGCGGGGCCACTATAGGCGCAACCATTGAAGGCAACAGGCCGCTGCTCATTGAAATTCAGTCGCTCGTTAGCCCGGCTTCGTACGGCACGCCTCAGCGCACGCCAACCGGCTTTGATCATAAGCGATTAAACATGCTTTTAGCGGTGCTGGAAAAGCGCTGCGGTTTCCGCATGGGCACGCAGGATGTTTTTGTAAACATGGCCGGTGGAATTAAAGTAGAAGATCCGGCTATTGATCTGGCTGTGTGTGTTTCCATCGTTTCGTCATTTGAAGAGTTGCCGGTTTCAGAAAAAACGTGCTTTGCTGCCGAGGTAGGCCTTGGCGGTGAACTGCGTGCCGTAAACCGCATCGACCAGCGCATTGCCGAGGCTGAGAAACTCGGGTTCACTAAAATTTATATTTCGAAGTACAACCAGAAAACGGTTGATAACAAATCGGTAAAGATAGACGTACGATCGTTCGGAAAATTAACCGAGGTTTTTCAGGATTTGTTTGACTGATCTTGCTTTAGCACCAATCTTTGCGCGCTAAAACAAAATTATGGAGACCTTCTTCACCCAGACTGCTGGCCTGCCTGAAAATTTTTTCAGCTACATCATCCTGCCACTGCTCATTTTCATGGCGCGTATCATGGATGTGTCCATCAACACCATCCGCATCATATATGTGCTGGGCGGTCGCAGGCTAACGGCAACCGTCCTTGGCTTTTTCGAATCGTTTATCTGGCTGATGGCCATCCGCCAGATATTTGAGCACATGGACAACTGGGTATGTTATGTGGCTTATCCGGCTGGCTTTGCCATGGGCATTTTGGTGGGTATGATGATTGAAGAACGCATCGCCTATGGCAAGGTGATTGTACGGATCATTACGCGCAAAGATGTGAATGAATTGATTGACTATATCACCAAAAATCAGTTCCGCTATACACGGGTAGCCAGTGAAGGACTGGATGGCCCAGAGAACCTGGTATTTACTGTACTGCCCCGCGAGAACCTGGAAAGCCTCCTCGGCAAAATGAAGGAGATTTTGCCAACAGCATTCTATACCGTTGAAAAAGTGAATCGCGCAGCTGACACCGGTGCTGTGGTGCAGGAAAGTACACGCTGGAGCATTGCCAGTTGGTTAAAAGAAAGAAGAAGGGTTTAGTTTTTCACAAACCGCCAGATTTTCCGGCTGTGTGAGGTTTGTATGATGGCCAGGTAAACACCCGGGAGCAACGGGCGTACGTCCAGTACCCCAGGCAGGTGAAGAATTCTGTTATTAATCAGAATCTTACCATTAACATCTGTAATCAGTATGCGTGCGGGTGATTGCGTAGTTCCGTTAAACTTGAGAAAATCGGTTACCGGGTTGGGATATAGTTCTATGCCTGACAAATCGTTTTCTGTTTCTTTTATTCCGGTTATAATTTCTGGCGGGTACAGGTCGCGGGTATAGAACAGGTAATTGATATCGTGTCCGTAAAGTCCGGAGTTGGTGTACGAACCTCTTACATTGATCACATACGGCAAGTCGCGTTCGATGGCCGGATGATGCGTAAGTGTTAGCAACCCAATTTTTATAGACCCGCCCAGTGAATCGTAAGTAGAAAACGACAGCACATTGTTTGGATGATCCGTTAAATCAGTGTGAACATTCAAGGCAATACCTGTTGGGCTGCCGGTTGTTTCAAAAAGTAGTTTTATTGTTCTGGCTTCTGATGCAGGCACATAAACACGATTGTTTTCGTCAAGATTGGCTTTGTCGGAGATGGTTCCTGTAAACGGATCATCGGTAAGCGTTATCTGTACATAGTGAAGAACGGAAGCAACCATTACCGGCTGATCACTTACTTTACGGAATATGCGGGTGTATACCGGAAACAGGTAGGCACCGAGGGTAACCTGGTTTTGAAATTGGCTGTCCCAGGTGATTAATCCGTTATGGGTATTGATGCTGAAATTTTCGGGGATGCGAAGGAGCGGAAACGTATTTACAGGAATGCTGTAAGAGAAGAACAGTTCATCCGTATTAGCACGTGCAACGGATAACGACAGTGGCACACCGCCTTTGGCCAGCATATACGGTTCGGCCAGCAGTTCACCGGTTGACTTAAAGTCGTTAAATGGGTCAATGACAATCAGGGTTTCCAGCGTAAGCGGGGTATTGGCCGAATTGTTAACGTTGATAATCCCCTCCAGCAGGTTAGCCTCTGAATATGAAATGGAGTAAACACCCGGACTGGCATAAGTGTGCACAAAGGTAAATGTGGCCATACCGATGCCGGGACCCAGATCAGGACGTGAAATTGCCGGAGTTTCGGGTATAAGGATGAAGTTGCCATCTCCCAAATCCAATACATCTTCATCACCGCCAAACAAAATGGCCGACCCGGTATTGGTGTAAACGGTAAGTTTGATTTCGGTCTGCAGGTTAAACGGGTCGAGGCGCCTTGCCGAAATGTAGCCGTAGCGGAGGTGGGTGGCTGTAACCCAGATGGGAAGGCACAGCGTGAGGAGGATAAGTCCTTTTTTCATATCACAGCATTTACCTGTAAGCCTCCTGTATGAATAAGCAAAATAACCGAGCCGCGTTTAAAATACCCGCCTCGTGCCAGATCAAAAACTCCCGCGGCCAGCTTTGCTGTATAAACGGGGTCAAGCGGCAGGTTATTTTCTTTGTAACACTTTTTTATTAACGCATCCAACGCGGGGTTTGATTTGGCATAGCCACCAAAATGGTGATTGAAGTTGAGCGCCCAGTTTGCATTTTCCGAGCCTGCATAACTTCTGACAGTATCCATCAGAAATTCTGCACCTTTCAGCACCGGAACCCCAAGAATAAACTTTTGCTTGCTCACCCCCCTAACCAACCCCGCCAGTGTACCACCCGTGCCCACTGCACAGCAAAGGTAGTCAAAGTCATTACCCAATGTTTGGGCAAACTCCACTACGCCTTTCACGGCCAGTTCGTTGGTGCCCCCTTCGGGGATGAGGTAAAAATCACCAAACCGATCGTGAAGCTGCTCAATAAATTGATCTTTCTCCTTTTTCCGATAAGTTTCGCGCGAAACATAATGCAGTTGCATACCCTGACTCTTAGCAAAAGTTAATGTTGGGTTTAAGGGTAGTGTCTCCTCACCGCGGATAATGCCGATGCTTTCAAAGCCCAGTTCGTGTGCCGCTGCAGCCGTTGAGTAAATGTGGTTTGAGTATGCCCCGCCAAAAGTGAGGAGCGTTTTCTTTCCCGATCGCCTTGCCTCTTCAAAGTTGTATTTCAGTTTCCACCACTTATTGCCCGAAACATACGGGTGGTTCAGATCCTCTCGCTTCACCAACACCCGCACACCGGCCTTGTCGAATACGGCATCGTGAATTTCCTGAACGGGTGTGGGCGAGTAGCGCAACATCTGACAGCTTGTGTCCTGTAAGTTACGCAATTGGCACAGTTGAAGTGTTCATCCACTACCTTGTGAATAATATCAGGCGAGGTAATGGAAGATTATTTAAAAGGACGGGGCTCGCAGGTAAAAACCGAAAACCGGTTTTTAAAAGCGCACTATGTTGCTGAGCACATTGAAGGCCTGGATGAGCCTTTGCTGTCTTCACCGGAGACGCAACTCTTTTTTGAGCACTCCAAAACCGTTGTCAATAAAGTTACCAGTCCGGATTTGGGCATGGCCTGGTCGCTCAACCCGTATCAGGGATGCGAGCACGGATGTGTGTACTGCTACGCACGGAATACCCACGAGTATTATGGCTTTAGCGCTGGACTGGATTTTGAAAGCCGGATTATGGTGAAGCGAAATGCCCCGCAGTTACTGGAAAAGTTTCTGCTGAAGCCGGGCTGGCAGCCGGTGCCCATCAGTGTTTCGGGCAATACCGATTGCTATCAGCCCATTGAGCGCAAACTGGAAATTACACGCGGGCTGCTGAAAGTGTTCGCACAGTACAGGCACCCGGTTGGGTTAATAACTAAGAACAGCCTTATCCTACGCGATCTTGATCTGCTCAAAGACCTCGCATCGGATAACCTGGTACATGTTTATATTTCAATTACCACACTGAATGAAGAGTTACGCAGAAGCATGGAGCCGCGAACAGCCAGCGCTGTGAAGCGGTTCAAAACTGTTGAAGCGCTGGCAACAGCGGGGGTTCCGGTAGGGATCATGAATGCACCCATCATTCCCGGATTGAATCACCATGAAATACCGGCTATTATAAAAGCTGCTTCTGACCACGGTGCACTAGCCGCAGGCCTGACGGTTGTACGATTGAACGGAGCAGTAGGCAAAATTTTTGAAGACTGGCTTAGAAAAAATTTCCCCGACCGGTTTAACAAAGTGTGGAACCAGGTGTGCTCGCTGCACGGGGGCAGCGTTAATGATTCACAGTTCGGCAGGAGGATTACTGGTGAAGGAAACATCGCAGAGACCATTCACCAGTTGTACCGGACTGCGAAGAAAAAATACCTTGAAGGAAGAGCGATGCCGCCAATTAATTTAACAAAATTCAGAAGAGGCGGGAGCCTGAATCTGTTTGAAACCTTATAGGCTTATTTCAACCTGGCCATCCAACAAATCATCAAACACCTCGGCCTTCCGTATCAGTTTTGCTTCATTGTTAATAACCAGTACTTCGGCTGGCCTTAAACGCGAGTTATAGTTGGAGGCCATCGAAAACCCATAGGCCCCGGCATTTTTTATGGCCAGTATATCCCCTTCGCGTACTTCATTTAGCTTGCGGTCAGCACCGAGGGTATCGGTTTCGCATATATACCCCACTACTGTGTATTGTTTTTGTTCACCGGCCGGGTTGGAAATGTTTACAATGTGGTGATACGCATCGTACATCATCGGGCGCAGCAAGTGGTTCAATCCTGTATTAACACCAACAAAAGTTGTTGAAGGTGTACTTTTTACTACGGTTACTTTAGCCAGCAGAACGCCCGCTTCGCTTACAATAAATTTTCCGGGCTCAAACCACAACTCCAGTTTGCGGCCGTATTGCGTACAAAATGCATTGAACGCTTCAGTAAGTTTTATGCCCAGGTCGAAAACGTTGGTAACGGTATCGCCTTCTTTATAGGCCACTTTAAAACCGCTGCCAAAGTCAATAAACTTCAGGTCGGGGAAATCGCGGGCCACGCTGAAAAAAATATCAGCCATTTTCAGAAACACGTCTGTTTCAGTAATGTCCGACCCGGTGTGTATGTGCAGCCCGTTAACCCGGATGTTGTACTGATTTACCAGTTCCATAATCTGCGGAAGCTGGTACACTGAGATGCCGAACTTCGATTCGCTGTGGCCTGTTGAAATTTTGTAATTACCACCGGCAAGGATGTGCGGGTTTAACCGGATGGAGCAGGGATAGGAACTGCGGTATTGCGATCCGAACTTTTTCAGGTACGAAAGGTTATCGATATTGATGGTGAGGCCAAGCTTAACGGCCTCTTCAATCTCGCTGAAGTCGGCACAGTTGGGTGAGAACATAATATCAGCAGGTACAAAACCCGCTTTCAGCGCCAGGTGTACTTCCTGGATGGAAACAGCATCGGCCCCGGCTCCGTGGTTTTGCAGCAGTTTTAAAATGGAAAGGTTGGAAAGTGCTTTGATGGCGTATTTAATCTTCACATCCGAATTAGAGAAAACCGTGCGCAAGGTTTTTAACTGGTGCACAATCTTTCCGGCATCGTAAACATACACCGGTGTACCGAACTGCTCAGCAATGGCCGAAATGTTCACGCCTTGAATAACATAGTGTCCGTCTTTTAACTCCATGGAGGTAAAAAGTTCAAATATACTTTCCCATCCCGACTTGAACAGTGGGATTGTTTATTTTTGAGCATGGAGTTGTTTTACCGCGAGTACGGAAACGGCCATCCGCTGATTATTCTGCACGGGCTGATGGGCTCATCCGATAACTGGCTGCCTCAGGCCAAAATGCTGAGCGAGCATTACCATGTTTTTGTAGTTGACCAGCGAAACCACGGTCAGTCGCCACACAGCGAGGATTTCAATTACCGGGTTTTACAAGAGGATATTCATTTCTTTATTGAACAACACAGCCTATCAAATCCGGTTTTACTTGGTCACTCAATGGGAGGCAAAGCAGCCATGAATTTTGCACTCGCTTATCCTGATAAACTGAGCAAACTGATAGTGGTTGACATCGCGCCCAAGGCGTATGAAGTTCGGCACGATTATATTGTTGAGGGACTGAAGGCGGTGCCAATTGATGCCATTCAATCCAGGAATGAAGCCGATGAAGCGTTATCACAGCATGTTTCCAATCCTTCGGTGCGGCAGTTCCTGCTTAAAAATTTAATGCGTAAACCCGAAGGCGGCTTTGCCTGGCGTATTAACCTGGCAGTTATTGATAAAAATCTGGAATTAATAGGCGGGGCATTATTGCACACAGGCGTTTTCGAAAAGCCAACACTTTTTATCCGGGGCAGTAAATCCGATTATATTGTTGATGACGACAGGCCCGGCATTAAGAAAATTTTTCCGAATTCAACATTGGTAACAATGGATACCGGCCATTGGGTACAGGCCGAAAAACCAGCCGAGTTTGTAGACGTGGTTTTAAATTTTCTCCATGACTAAAAAAGGTACTTTATACCTTATTCCTAACGTCATCGCAGCAGGAACAGCCGATGAGGTAATCCTTCCGGGAGTAAAAAAAATAATTAAAGGCATTCACTATTTTCTGGTGGAAGATATCCGTACAGCCCGAAGATTCATCAGCAGTCTGAAAATTTTTGATACGGTTGAGAATCTCCAGTTTAGCGTGCTGAACAAGGATACTCATTCTTCTGAGTTGGAAGAATTATGTAAGCCATTGTTCGGGGGAAATGATATGGGCATTATTACCGAATCGGGTTGCCCCGGTGTGGCCGATCCCGGGGCATTGGCTGTTGCGGTTGCCCATCAGAAGAACATTCGGGTGGTGCCCTTGGTGGGTCCATCTTCCATCCTTTTGGCCTTGATCGCTTCGGGAATGAACGGACAACATTTTTCCTTTCATGGCTACTTACCGGTTAATAAAACGGACCGGGAAAAAGCCATTGAAGCTTATGAGAAGGAATCGCGAAAGAATGGAATTACTCAGATTTTTATAGAAACACCGCACCGGAACAATCAGGTATTTGAATCGCTGCTTTGCACACTTTCAGGCCACACGTTGTTGTGTATTGCTGTTGACATTACCGGCCCAGCCGAATCAATCAAGACTATGCTGGTTTCGGAATGGAAAAAACACAAAAGGGAGTGGCCGAAACTTCCGGCTGTTTTCCTGTTTTTAGCCCGCTGAGTAATGTTTTTTTGTTTTACGGGCATTCATCTAAATTTGCCGACTCATTTTAAATTCTTAGCCCATGCCTTACTTATTTACATCTGAATCGGTCTCCGAAGGCCACCCGGATAAAGTAGCTGACCAGATCTCGGATGCATTGATTGACTATTTTCTTGCCTACGACCCCAATTCGAAGGTGGCCTGCGAAACCCTGGTAACTACCGGGCAGGTGGTACTGGCCGGTGAGGTAAAGTCAGAGGCATACCTCGATGTACAGGATATTGCCCGCGAGGTTATCCGAAAGATTGGATACACCCGAAGTGAATACATGTTCGAGGCGAACTCGTGCGGAATTTTTTCAGCCATCCACGAGCAATCACCCGACATTAACCAGGGCGTTGAACGGAAGAAAAAGGAGGAGCAAGGCGCTGGCGACCAGGGGATGATGTTCGGATACGCCACCAACGAAACGGACAACTACATGCCACTTCCGCTTGAAATTGCCCACTCATTGTTGCGCGAACTGGCCGCCATTAGAAGAGAGGGAAAGCAAATGACTTACCTGAGACCCGACTCCAAATCGCAGGTAACCATTGAATATAGCGATGACAACAAGCCCCAGCGAATTGATGCTATTGTGGTATCTACTCAGCATGATGATTTTGATAAAGATGGCCCCATGCTGAAAAAGATTGAAGAAGATATTAAAAACATACTCGTGCCGCGGGTGATGAAAAAATTACCGGGCCGCGTGCAAAAGCTCTTTAATGGCCAGATAAAATATTTTATTAACCCTACTGGCAAGTTTGTTATTGGCGGACCCCATGGCGATACTGGTTTAACCGGAAGAAAAATCATTGTCGATACCTATGGTGGTAAGGGCGCACATGGCGGGGGTGCATTTTCGGGCAAAGATCCCAGCAAGGTTGATCGTTCGGCAGCCTATGCAACACGCCACATTGCCAAAAACCTGGTAGCAGCCGGTGTTTGCGATGAGGTACTGGTTCAGGTTGCTTATGCGATTGGCGTAGCGAAACCCGTAGGGCTTTATGTTAATACCTTCGGAACCTCAAAGGTGAAATTGAGTGACGGTGAAATTGCCAAGCGCATTGAAAAGATTTTTGACATGCGCCCGTATTTCATCGAAAAGCGTTTCAATTTGCGCTCACCCATTTATTCTGAAACGGCCGCCTACGGCCACATGGGCCGGGAACCAAAAAAAGTTGAAAAGGTTTTCAACAAGGGCAAGCAAAACGAAAAGCGTGTTACCGTTGAACTCTTCCCTTGGGAGAAGCTTGACTATGTGGAGAAGGTCAAGAAAGCTTTTAAATTGAAATGAAAAAGGGCCGCAAGGCCCTTTTAACTTATTAAACCCTTCCGTACTTAACTTTAGTCTTAAACTTTTTCAGTTGTGCCTTAAGCGCTTCCGTGGCCTGATCGGTGGCTGCTTCGAATGAACGGGCCTTTTCCACGGCAAACAGCTGGTTGCCGGGCAGATTCAGTTTTATTTCTACGGTTTTGTTTTCAACACCTTCATTATTCAGCCGAAGAAAAACCTCACCGTCCACCATCCGGTCAAAATAAGTCTCCAGTTTGTCAACTTTTTTCTGAATAAAGTTTACCAGTTTTTTGTCGGCATCGAAATGAATGGATTGCACTTTCAGTTTCATAATCGTAGAAATTTATTGTTGAACATGTAGTTTCAGGCTTTTGGGTGCGCCTGGTCGTACGCCTTTTTCAGTTTTTCAATTGAATTATGGGTATATACCTGGGTAGCGGCCAGACTGCTGTGGCCAAGTAAATCTTTAACAGCGTTTATTTCAGCCCCTTTATTCAACAAGTGGGTTGCGTACGTATGGCGCAACACGTGGGGGCTGTGCTTACTGGCAGTTGTATTGGCATTTAGGTATTCTTTCACAATGCGGTAAACCATCATCGGATAGCAAGGCTCACCTTTATCCGTTACAAAAAGAAATCCGTGCTTCTTTTGCGTCACTTCTTTATTGCGGATTTGCTGATACGTTTTGATTATAGGAGTAATAGGTGCTGGGAAGGGTATAACCCGTTCCTTGTTTCTCTTGCCCAGTACTTTGACGGTTCCGTTACGGAGGTCAATCTGCGATTCCTTCAGTGTAATTAGTTCGGAAAGCCGCATGCCGGTTGCATAAAAAAGTTCCAGTATGAGTTTATCGCGCCATCCGGTATGCGAGTCTTCAAATTGAACGGTATCCAGCAGGCTGGCTATTTCTTTTTCCTGAATGAAAGAAGGTAGTCGTTTTTCGGTTTTAAGTACCCTGATTTTAAGCATCGGGTTTTTAGCAATAACCTGTTCGCGTAACAGAAATTTGTAAAAAGTACGCAGGCTGGCAATCTTCCGGTTTACCGAGGTAGCTTTTGCCCCTTGTTCTACTACCTGAATTATCCATGAGCGGATGGTACCATAATCAGCGTGCTCAGGCTTAACTTCCGGAAAAGTCAGGTTAATAAATTCAGTAAACTGTGAGAGGTCGGTTTGATAGGCTGTTAACGTGTGTTTACTTACCCGTTTCTCGAATTGCAGATAGTTTAAAAATGAGTCAACCATACACGCGTCCGCTCAGATACTCCAAGGTAAAAAATAATCCCCACTGTTATGTAACGGTGGGGATTTGTATAGGTTGGGAATAGTGGAAAGCGCGTACGCTTCCGTTCTATTGATTTTCCTGCATTTTCTGACGTTCGCGGTACGCTGCACGGATAATTTCGTTGCGCCTGCGAACAGAAGGTTTTTCGAATGCCGTGCGGGCGCGCAACTCTTTCAGAATACCGGTTTTTTCAAACTTCTTCTTGAAACGTTTCAACGCCTTGTCAATGGATTCGTTTTCCTTAATGTTTACGATAATCATTGCTGTTGTTTTAGGGCTGCAAATATAGCAAAAAGCCCCCCGTAATTGCAAAATCACTTTAAAATAGCCCGCGAGATGACCAGCTTTTGTATTTCTGAGGTGCCCTCGCCAATGGTGCATAATTTGGCATCGCGGTAGTATTTCTCAGCCGGAAAATCTTTGGTGTACCCGTAGCCACCAAAAATCTGAACACAGTCATTGGCAATTTCTACGGCTACCTCTGAGGCATAGAGTTTGGCCATGGCCGACTCCTTGTTCACGTTGTGCCCTTTGTTTTTCAAATCAGCTGCCCGGTAGGTAAGCAGGCGTGCCGCCTCAATTTTAGTGGCAATATCGGCCAGCTTAAACGAGATTCCCTGAAATTCGGAAATCGGACGGTTAAACTGGTGGCGTTCCTTTGAGTATTTCAGGGCAGCTTCGAAGGCCCCCTGGGCGATACCTAAACTAAGGGCGGCAATGGAAATGCGGCCACCGTCAAGAACTTTTAATGCTTGCACAAATCCTTCGCCTTCTTTACCCAGCATTTGCGACTGGTGAACGCGGCAGTCGGTGAAGATAAGTTCGGCTGTTTCGGAAGCACGCATACCCAGTTTGTTTTCTTTTTTGCCGGCCGAAAAGCCGGGGGTGCCTTTTTCAATGATGAAGGCCGTCATGCCATGCGAGTCACCAACGGAACCGGTTCGAACAATAACAACAGCCACATTCCCCGATTTACCATGGGTAATAAAATTTTTTGCCCCATTGATAACATAATAATCACCATCCTTTACAGCCACGGTGCGCATGTTGCCTGCATCCGAACCCGTATTTGGTTCAGTTAAGCCCCAGGCACCAATCCATTCGCCAGTAGCTAATTTTGGCAGGTAGGCGGCCTTTTGTGTTTCATTTCCGAATTGCAAGATGTGGTTGGTGCAAAGCGAGTTGTGGGCTGCCATAGAAAGACCAATAGAGCCATCGATTTTAGCAAGCTCGGCTATGGCCGTTACGTATTCGAGGTAACCAAAGCCGGCACCTCCGTATTCTTCCGGAACCAAAACGCCCATTAGCCCAAGCGCGCCCATTTTTCGAAAAACGTCAACCGGAAACTCCTGACTCTCGTCCCATTCCATCATTTTCGGCATGATTTCCCGTGTTCCAAAATCACGTACCATCTGCGCTACCATCTGCTGGTTTTCACTTTCGGCCAAGTCAATGCCGTTATACCGTTCTCCTGTAATTGTTCCCATAGCGATTTGCCCAATATATTTTTGGGCAACGAAGGTAGAAATATTATAAACACCAAACGAATGTTAGTTTGTTAATTATAGAATAATTATTCCCGAGGCCAAATCGCTATTTTTGCCCTTCATTTTAAAAATTATGAAGATAACTGTTGTTGGAACTGGGTATGTTGGGCTGGTAACGGGTACCTGCTTTGCTGAAACTGGCAATACGGTAACCTGTGTGGATATTGATCAGGAGAAAGTCAGGAAACTATCCTCAGGGACGTTAACAATCTTTGAGCGTGGCCTGGATAGTCTGTTTCATAAAAACATAAAACATGGAAGATTATTTTTTACAACCAGTCTTTCTGAAGGTGTTCGTGATGCCAAAGTGATTATGCTGGCCTTGCCGACCCCCCCTGGCGAAGATGGTTCTGCCGATTTGCAATATGTTTTGAAGGTGGCCGAAGAACTCGGTCCACTTTTATCGGACTATACGGTGATTGTTAATAAAAGTACAGTACCGGTAGGCACAGCTGATTTGGTACGGGAGCAAATTGCAAAAAATGCCAGGGTTGAATTTGATGTTGTCTCCAACCCGGAATTTTTGCGTGAAGGATTAGCTGTTGAGGATTTTATGAAACCAGAACGCGTGGTGGTAGGTACACGCTCAGAGCGGGCAAAGAAAATCATGGAGCAGTTGTATGCGCCTTTCACGCGGCAGGGCAACCCCATTATTTTTATGGACGAGCGATCAAGTGAACTAACAAAATATACGGCCAACGCTTTTCTGGCTACCAAGATTACGTTTATGAACGAAGTAGCCAACCTGTGCGAACGGGTAGGTGCCGATGTTGATGCGGTGCGCATTGGGATTGGTGCAGACAGCCGCATTGGTAAACGATTTTTGTTTGCCGGAATTGGTTACGGAGGAAGTTGCTTTCCGAAAGATGTACAGGCATTGACTAAATCGGCTCAGCAGGCGGGGTACAACTTCTCCATTTTGCAATCGGTTATGTTGGTTAATGAACGGCAGAAGGTAAGGCTCGTTGAAATGATGGAACAGTTTTTTGAAGATGGTTTAAAAGGAAAAAAGATTGCATTATGGGGACTTTCCTTCAAACCGCATACGGACGATATCCGCGAAGCCCCGGCATTATTCATAATTGATTTACTAAAAAAGAAGGGCGCCACCATACACGTTCATGATCCGGAAGCCATGGAAAATGTAAAACGTGTAATGGGTAATTCCGTTGAGTATGGAAATGAGCCTTACGATGTCCTTGAAGGAGCTGATGCTCTTTTAATCGCCACGGAGTGGCCGGAATACCGTACACCCGATTTTGATAAAATGGCTACCCTGATGAAACAAAAGGTGATTTTTGACGGGCGCAACCTCTATGATTTAGCAACAATTCGTGAACTTGGGTTTACTTATTTCAGTATTGGCCGCAAAAAAATAGTTCAATAAGTGAGACGAAACATACTTGTTACCGGTGGCGCGGGGTTTATAGGCTCCTCAGTGGTGCGTCTTCTGGTAAAAAAATACCCCACTTACCGAATAGTTAACCTGGATAAACTTACCTATGCCGGTAACCTCGAAAACCTGCGAGATGTTGAACAGGCTGATAACTATGCATTTGTTCGCGGTGATATACTGGATGTTGAACTGATATCCCGGGTATTTCAGGATTACCAGATCGATGGAGTAATTCACCTTGCGGCCGAGTCACACGTTGACCGATCCATTCATAATCCGGATGAGTTTGCGCAAACGAACATCATCGGAACCATTCGTTTACTGCGCGCAGCACAAACGGCCTGGCATGGTAATTATCAGGGCAAGTTGTTTTACCATATTTCAACCGATGAAGTATATGGGTCAATTGAAAGCGGTTACTTTACTGAAGTGACACCGCTTGATCCGCGCTCACCCTACTCGGCATCAAAAGCCGGCAGCGATCACTTTGTTTTAGCATTTCATAACAGCTATGGCCTGCCTGCAGTCATCAGCCGTTGTTCCAACAATTACGGCCCCTACCAGTTTCCTGAGAAACTGATACCGCTAATGATAAACAACATCATTAACGGCAAGCCGTTACCGGTTTACGGAAAAGGGGAAAACATACGTGACTGGTTATACGTGGAAGATCACGCACGTGCTATTGACGCTATTTTTCACAAGGGCCGTGCGGGCCAGGTATATAATATCGGGGGCAATAACCAATGGAAGAATATTGATCTGGTAAAGTTGCTCTGCCAGATAATGGATAAAAAGCTCAATCAACCGGCTGGCACAGCCGCCCGCCTGATTACTTTTGTTAAAGACAGACCGGGGCATGATTTACGATACGCGATTGACCCTTCAAAAGTGATTAGCGAAACAGGCTGGCGACCGGAAACCGATTTTGTAAATGGACTTGAAATGACGATAAACTGGTACCTGACTAACAGCGAGTGGCTTGCACATGTTACTTCGGGTGAGTATTTGAAATATTACGCTAGAATGTACTCAAATCGTTGAAAAACAAATAGTTACACTATGAAGGGTATTATCCTCGCAGGCGGTTCGGGTACCCGGCTTCATCCGATAACGATGGCCATCAGTAAACAATTGATGCCGCTGTATGACAAGCCAATGATCTATTATCCGCTGTCGGTGCTTATGATGGCCGGTATCCGCGAAATCCTCATCATATCCACTCCGCACGATTTGCCCTTATTTAAAAAGTTGCTGGGCGATGGCACACAACTTGGTTGCGCTTTTTCGTATGCAGAGCAACCGAAACCGGAAGGTTTGGCGCAGGCCTTTATCATTGGTGAAAAATTCATTGGCAAGGATAAGGTGGCGCTGATTCTTGGCGATAATATTTTTTATGGTTCAGGGTTCGGCCGGCTGGTGCAATCGTGTACCAATCCCGATGGCGGAATTATTTTTGCCTATCATGTTAATGACCCGTGGCGCTACGGAGTTGTAGAGTTTGATGCCGCCATGAATGCTTTAAGCATTGAGGAAAAACCGGCAAGGCCTAAATCGCAGTATGCTGTACCCGGCTTGTATTTTTATGATAACAATGTAGTACAGGTTGCCAAATCAATAAAGCCCAGCGCACGCGGTGAATTGGAAATTACCGAAGTAAATAACATTTATTTAAAGCAAGGTAAATTAAAGGTAGCCGTAATGAACCGGGGCACTGCGTGGCTGGATACCGGTACTTTCGATTCGCTGATGCAGGCATCCGTATTTGTTCAGGTAATTGAACAACGGCAGGGGTTGAAGATCGGCTGTATTGAGGAAGTAGCTTACCGCATGAACTACATTACCCGTGAACAGTTGCTGGAACTTGCCAAACCATTAGAAAAAAGCGGCTATGGAGATTATCTAAAGGGCATTGTGTAAATCATTCCTGATAAATCACGTGCAACAAGGTATGTCCAACAGCCTGCAGTCTTTCTTTACTGATTAATTCCATATTGTCCTTGCGGGTGTGATGGAAGTCGCCAAAAAAGCCAAGTTCAGGGTCGTAGCTGATGATGTTAATCATCGGAATTTTGGCAAACTCATTTACAAAAACATGATCGTCCGTAATGCTGCCTTCTGTTTTGTTAATAAAAATGTTTCCATAACCCAGGCGCATTGCGGCTGACCATACTTTGTTGACGATACCGGGTGCATATTCCATTGAGTATCCCTCTTTAACAAAAACTGAGTTTTGTCCGCCTACCATATCGAGTAAAATGCCAAAGTAAGCTGAGTAATTTGGTTTGTGTTTATTCTTTGACCAGTACTGTGAACCGAGGCACCACCACGAAAGAAGATTTTTCGGCAGCGGGTAATCCACTTGTTTACCGTAAAGCGTTTCGGCTGTAGCCTGATCAAACCCCCAGTCTTCACCATCAAATAGTATAAAGTCGACTCCAACTGCCGGAGGCGCAGCGGTATGGAGGGCACGAGCAATTTCAAGTAAAACGCCCACGCCACTGGCCCCGTCATTGGCTCCGTCAAAGTATCCGCGTGGCTTTTCTGCGTCCTTATCAGAAAAAGGTCGTGTATCCCAATGGGCTGCCAGCAAAATTCGCTTGGGTTGTTCAGGATAGAACGAAGCAATGATGTTACGCAAAGCCAGTTTCTGCTGGTCATACGTGGTGGCGGTAAATTCCTGTACGGTAACCTCAGCTCCGAATTGCTTCAGCAGCGCAACAAAATAATCGGCTGCCTGGCGGTGTGCATTGGTGTTGGGTATGCGCGGCCCGAAATCAACCTGTTTTTTTATAAACGCATAGGCTGAATCGCTGTTGAAAGCCGGAACCTGAACGTTTTTTAATGGTTTTTCGGTAGCTGCCGTGTTTTTTTTATCCGAATCGGTTTTACAGGAAATTACCAGGAAGATAAAACAGCATAACAGAGTAAATGACTGGCGCATTAACATTGGCAACATGATTACAAACAATGGTTTTGCAAGTAATTCAAAAAACGCATACTTTTGCATCGAAGTTTATGAATAACCAAGACGAGGGGACAAAACAGTCCCCTCTTTGTTTTGGTAGATTTTATGGAAATACGGGATAGCATACGGGAATTGGCTGAAAAATACCTGAAAGATGACTCGCAGTTTATTGTGGATGTCATCGTTTCCCTGCGCAAAAACCCGAAAAAAGTTTTAGTGATACTGGATGGCGACCGGGGTGCTACCATTGACGATTGTGCCGACTTAAACCGGGCACTTTCTGAAGCACTGGACAACGTTAATCTGATTGAGGGGCGCTACCTGCTGGAAGTGTCCACCCCGGGGCTTGATCATCCGCTGCAACTTAAGCGGCAGTATTACAAAAACATAAACCGCAAGGTGCGTGTAAAAACCGCTGGTTCTGCCATTGAAGGCGTGTTGACCGCGGTAACAGATGAATCAATAACCATTAACCGGGCTACCGGAAATGGCAAAAAAAAGGAGATAAAGGAAATTATAATTCCGTTTACTGATATAGAAAAAACGTTTGTGTTGGTTTCTTTTAACTGATGACTATGACAACAATGAATGCTGCAAACCTGATCGAGTCGTTTGCCGATTTTGCAAAACAGAAAAACATCGATCGCCCCACCATGATCCGCATCCTCGAGGATGTTTTCCGGAACATGATAAAAAAGAAGTACGAAACCGATGATAATTTCGACATCATTATCAATGCCGATAAGGGCGATTTGGAGATCTGGCGCTTCCGTGAAATTGTTGATGATGACTCCGAAGACATTTGGGATCATGATAAAATCGCTCTTTCGGAGGCGCGCAAGATTGAACCAGATTTTGAAGTAGGCGAAGAAGTGGCTGAACAGATTTACCTGGAAGACTTCGGCCGCAGGGCCGTAACCACCGCGCGCCAAACCCTTATACAAAAAGTTAAAGACCTTGAAAAGGATATCCTGTTTCAGAAGTATAAAGACCTGGTTGGCGAAATCATCACCGGTGAGGTTTACCAGGTGTTGAGCAAAGAAGTGTTGCTGATTGATGCCGAGGGCAATGAAATCTCCATCCCGCGAAGCGAGCAGATTCATAAAGACCGGTACCGCAAGGGCGAGAGCGTGCGGGCCATTGTGCACAAAGTGGAGATGGTGAATGGTAATCCGAAAATTATTTTATCGAGAACATCGCCCGTGTTTCTTGAACGCTTGTTTGAACAGGAAGTACCCGAAGTGTATGATGGACTAATTACCATTAAAAAGGTAGTACGCGAGCCAGGCGAACGGGCTAAGGTTGCTGTTGAATCATACGATGACCGGATCGACCCCGTAGGCGCCTGTGTGGGAATGAAAGGTTCGCGTATACACGCCATCGTTCGTGAATTGCAGAATGAAAACATTGACGTTATCAACTACACCGAAAATCTGGAACTCTATGTTCAACGCGCGCTGAGTCCGGCAAAGATCTCATCCATTAAAATTGATAAAGACAATGGCCGGATTTCGGTTTACCTCAAACCCGATCAGGTATCGCTGGCTATTGGTAAAGGCGGTCTTAACATTAAACTGGCAAGCCGGTTGGTAGGCTATGAAATTGATGTCTTCCGCGAACTGGATGGTCAAACTGAAGAAGACGTAGATCTGGACGAATTTGCCGATGAAATTGAAGGCTGGGTGATCGATGAACTTAAGCGCATCGGGTTGGACACAGCCAAAAGTGTATTGAACCTAAGTAAAGATGAGTTGGTTCGCAGAACCGATCTGGAAGAAGAAACAGTTGAAAGCGTTCTCCAGATTCTGAAAAAGGAGTTTGAATAAATCGTTAAATACCGGCCGGCAGTGGCTATAACTTTTTAAAAGTCCTTAAAAAAGGGCAATATTTGAGCATGGCAGAAGAAAAAATGATAAGGCTAAACATGGCGGCACGAAAACTCAACGTAGGCGTGCATACGGTAGTTGAGTTTTTGGCCAAGAAGGGTTTTGCCATCGATGAAAACCCGAACACCAAGTTAACGCCTGAGCAGTTTGCTCTCCTGTCTAAGGAGTTTGCCAATTCAGCAACTGAAAAACTGGAGGCCTCCGGATTGACCATCGGTACCAAACACGGTGAAAATATCACCATCGAACGCGAAAAGGAAGCAGCCAAGAAACGACTTGAAGAAGAGGAAAGCATCCTGATCAAAAATCTGGTTTCAAAAGATCTAAAGGTTAAAGAAGAAGCAAAACCGGAAAAGATTGAACGCGAAAAACCAAAGCTTGAAGGCTTTAAAGTAGTTGGCAAGATTGAGCTGGAAAAAAAGAAAGCCGAACCTGACGAAGAAAAACCCGAGCCATTACCGCAGAAGGAAAAAGAAAAAGAAGAAGTTAAAAAACCCGAGCAGGAAGTTATTAAAGCCAAAGCTGATAAACTGCAGGGTTTAAAGGTGCTCGACCGGATAAGCCTTCCCGAAACGGACAAGAAAAAAGATCAACCTGTAGCCTCATCCGATTTAAAGGATGATGCAAAAAAAGGGAAACGCCCGCGCAAGCGAATTGCCCCTGCTACCGATGAACAAGGAAGGCCCCGTGGAGGCAAACCAGTTACACAGCGCGGCTTGAAAGAAGAACCGTCTGAAAAGGAAATTCAGGAGCAGATTCGCGCAACACTCGCTAAGCTAAGTGGGGGATCTAAAAAAACAGCCGGCTCTAAATACCGTAGGGAAAAACGTCAGGCAATTTCAGAAGCACAGGAACAACAAATTCTACAGGAGCAGGCAGCCTCTAAAACGTTGAAAGTAACCGAATTTATTTCAGCCAACGACCTGGCCTCCTTAATGAACGTTTCGGTAAACGATGTAATTTCTACCTGCCTTGGACTTGGCATGTTTGTATCCATAAACCAACGGTTGGATGCCGAGGCGATAACTGTTATTGCTGATGAATTTGGTTACGATGTACAGTTTATAACCGAGGAGGAAACCGAACCGGTTAAAGAAGTTGAAAGTGAAGAGAACCTGAAACCCCGCGCCCCCATTGTTACCATTATGGGGCACGTTGACCACGGTAAAACTTCATTGCTGGATTACATCCGCAAAACGAAAGTTACCGCCTCCGAAGCCGGAGGCATAACCCAGCATATTGGCGCATACGATGTTACCACAAAGAATGGTAATAAGATTGCTTTTTTGGATACCCCCGGCCACGAAGCATTTACCGCCATGCGTGCCCGCGGTGCCAAGCTTACCGATATTGCCATTATTGTTGTGGCTGCCGATGATGATGTAATGCCGCAAACAAAAGAGGCCATCAACCATGCACAGGTAGCTGGTGTGCCCATTGTTATTGCTATTAACAAAATTGATAAACCTACTGCCAACCCCGATAAAATCAGGGAATCCCTATCGAAGATTAACATTTTGGTTGAGGAGTGGGGTGGAAAATACCAGTGCCAGGAAATCTCCGCCAAATCGGGCAAGGGTGTTGATGAATTACTTGAAAAAGTTTTGCTCGAAGCCGAACTCCTCAACCTGAAGGCAAATCCCGATAAACCTGCTGTCGGTTCAATTATCGAAGCCTCGCTCGATAAAGGCCGTGGTTATGTGGCCACAGTGATGGTGCAGAGCGGTACCCTGCATATTGGCGATGTGATGCTGGCCGGTGCACACTATGGGCGCGTTAAAGCTATGTTTGATGATACCGGCTCCAAAATTAAAGAGGCAGGACCCTCAACCCCGGTGCAGGTGCTGGGCCTTGATGGTGCCCCTCAGGCCGGTGAGAAATTTCAGGTGATGGAGTCGGACAGGGAAGCGCGCGAACTGGCTGCCAAGCGTGGACAGATTTTACGCGAGCAAAGCATCCGTACCAAAAAGCACATTACGCTTGATGAGATCGGAAGGCGCCTGGCCATCGGTAACTTTAAACAACTGAACGTAATTGTAAAAGGCGATGTGGATGGTTCTGTAGAAGCCTTATCTGATTCGCTTTTAAAATTATCAACCAAAGAGATTCAGGTGGCCATCATTCATCGTGGTGTGGGGCAGATCTCCGAATCGGATGTATTGCTGGCCTCGGCTTCAGATGCGATCATAGTAGGCTTCCAGGTGCGGCCGTCATCATCGGCCAGAAGGTTGGCTGAAAATGAAGAGATTGAAATAAGGCTGTACTCCATTATTTATGATGCCATCAACGAGATTAAAGCCGCGATGGAAGGCATGCTGGCTCCGGAGCAGGAAGAGGTTATTGTGGGTAATGCCGAAGTGCGCAACATCTTTAAAATTTCGAAAGTCGGCACCATTGCCGGCTGCATGGTTACCGATGGCTACATTAAGCGCACCAACCCGATACGCCTCATCCGCGATGGTATCGTGGTGTATGCCGGTAAGCTGGCTTCGCTGAAACGGATGAAAGATGATGTAAGCGAAGTAAAGTCGGGCTACGATTGCGGTATGGGCATTGAAAACTTTAACGACATCAAAGAAGGTGACGTAATTGAAAGTTATGAAATGCGCGAAGTGAAACGAACGTTATAAAAAACAGTCGTCCAGCGACTGGCCAGTCTCAGGACGACTTATCTCGCATTATTTAAAATCAAAACTTTACTGTAGGTGCAACCTCCGATCCCTGGGCGGCCTGGAAGCCTTTGCGGGTTTCAAAGGTTTCGCCTTTACCGAAGGTTGATAGGGCCATACTCTTAAAATAGCCCCGGATGTATGCGTTGTATTCCTTAACCGCTGCGTTGTAGCGCTGACGTGCCACGTTGATTCGGTTTTCGGTTCCTTCTAATTGCGATTGCAGGTCCTGGAAATTCTCGGTTGATCGGATTTGAGGATAGGCCTCAAAGGCCAGGTTAATAGCCGTGTTTATCTGGCGGCCTGCGCGATCGAGTTCTTCCGGAGTTTTAGCGTTGACAATACCGGCCCGCGCCTGGGTTACTTCGCGCAAAATGGTTTGCTCATTCTCGGCTGCCCCTTTAACGGTAGCAACCAGGTTCGGCACCAGGTCGGCCCTGCGTTGGTAGGTGGCTTGTACATCTTCCCAGGCCTGGTTGGTTTCTTCCTGAAGTTTTACTGCGGTGTCGTACACGCCAGTGCCCCAGAAAAAGAAGAAGAGACCGCCCAGGATGATAATAGCCAGGATGCCTCCGATAATAGCTAATAATGTAAACATACCTCTGTTCATAGTTTAGTTATTGAGATGAGAAAATGAAAATTAGCGATTATTTTCGATTAACCTTGGTTGCCGAAATCAAAAAATTATAAGGCGGTACCCTCGGTCATTTTTTCAGCGCTGTCGGCTATTCTTAATTGTTCGATGAAATCATCAATCTCGCCATTCATTATAGCAGGCAGGTTATGTTGGGTAAACCCGATGCGGTGATCGGTTACCCGGCTTTGCGGATAATTGTAGGTGCGGATTTTTTCGGAGCGATCGCCACTGCGCACTAACGATTTACGCGCTGCACCTATTTCATTTTGCTGTTTTTGGACTTCCAACTCATAGAGTTTGGCCTTTAGCATTTGCATAGCCCGTTCGCGGTTGCCGTGCTGTGAGCGCTCGACCTGGCAGGTAATTACAATGCCGGTGGGCTTGTGGGTGAGCTGAACTTTGGTCTCCACTTTATTCACGTTCTGGCCGCCAGCACCGCTGGAGCGGGCCGTTTGTATCTCAATATCGGCCGGATTGATTTCAATGTTGACATCTTCAACTTCAGGCAAAACAACCACCGAGGCAGCTGAGGTATGTACACGCCCCTGCTGTTCGGTAGCCGGCACCCGCTGAACACGGTGTACACCCGACTCAAATTTTAACAGGCCGTAAGCATTATCACCGCTAACACTGCAAATGATTTCTTTATAACCACCTGCGGTTCCTTCGGTAAAGTCAATCACGCTCATTTTTAATCCCTTGCGGTCGCAGTAGCGTTGGTACATGCGCCACAAATCACCGGCAAACAGGGCTGCCTCATCGCCACCGGTACCGGCCCGGATTTCGAGGATGCAGTTTTTATCATCATTCGGATCTTTGGGGATCAACATTTCCTTAAGCTCCGCTTCCAGGTGTTCGATGCGGGGCTCCAGTTCATCAATTTCCATTTTAGCCAACTCCCTCAACTCGGCATCTTTTTCCCTTTGAAGCACTTCGCGGGCATGCTGATAACTGGCCTGTGCGCTTAGCAGCTCGTTATATTTCACAACTATTTTTTCGAGGTCTCTGTACTCTTTACTGAGTTGCGAGAATTTCCGCTGGTCGCTAAGTATCTCGGGCTGTACAATTAATTGCCCTACCTCTTCAAATCGCAGCTTAATATCTTCGAGTTTGGCAACCATAGCTAAAAAATGACCCCAAAGGTAACAAATCTGTGGAAGACAGATTTTTAACATGTAGATTTGAAATGATGATGCCCCGTGTATTGCTTTTATTTCTGTTTATTCTTACCGCGTGTAGCGGTGGCCTGTCGGACGAGCAGCGGAGGCAGTTACGCGAAGCACAACAACAGCAGGCTATCCAAAAAATACCTGAAGCTGAGTTGCTTGGTGAAGCTCTTGACCGTGGCCGAAAAATAGTGAGCATGCTGCAGGTGCAACAGCCCCGGCCTCAGCAACTTGACTCGATAAGTAAGGTGTACCAAGCAGTGATACGCTGGCGTGAACTTTCGGCATCCAGTGCCCATGACATCGAGCAACAGGTAATTGAAGCATACCTGGCAGCGGCTGGCTCCGGAGTACCCGTTGCCGACAACGTACAGCGTATCGGAACGGACAGTCTCCTTTACACCATGCCGCTTACGCGCTACCGGCCCGACAGTGTGCTTGAGGTTGCAGGGGTTTGGAGCATTCGCATGGCTATACGTGATGTTGTGCGGGGAATGAACAACCAGTAATTATTCCAGCTTTTTTATCAGCAGAACTTTTTCTTTGAAAAACCCTTTGCGGATGAGATCGATGAGTTTTTTAGAGGTAGGGTCAATTACGTATTGGGGGCTCCCATTGGTTTCGGTTTTGATAACCGGTACTTCGGCGTTTAACCTCTCCAGAAATTCTTTTCGTTCTGCGTCATTTTCAGGAATGTTCTCCATTTCCATAAGTTGCAAGTCGCCATTCTTTTTGCGCTGCAACACGCGAAGATGCCAGTTAAAGGATGCCCGGCTGTTTACAAAGTAGTACCCCTTGTAATACTTTAGTATCAAGCTGTCGCTCAGTAAAAATTCTTCCACTTTTTCAGTTTTGTCTTTGGGTTCCAGCCGGTACCCGTTTTCAAAAACCACCAGCATGTCGTTAAGCCGGATGCCGTTTTCTGTCAGGTGGTAGTTTCCATGAAGTTTTTTCGGTACTTTAACCAGTGCTGGTACCCCTTTTGGTTGCGGCTCCTTATAGGAGATTTCCTGGCAAGATGTGGCCACTATTATCATGGCCAGAATAAAACAGTAACGCATACTATACGAAAGATAAGGAAAGTGGACTATCTGTTGCAACGCGCCTTTCTTCTTATGTGTCTAACCGGGAAGAAGTATTTTTGTACGATGAGAATATTGCACAGGATTTTTATCGCATTGCTGCCGGTTACACTTTCCTGCCATCCGGACGATGGGGAGGCCCCATCGGTACTCTCCTTATCATACGACTTTGCGCAGGCTGATCATGGCTGGACCGGGGATTTTGCCGATTATCCCGAAGGGGACTCAATGACCTATGAGCTTATTTTTAAATACGATACGCTGCCCTCCAACCTGAACAACAACGGCACGGTGAAGGCCCTGATGATTTCGGGCAATAACCTGAGCGATGATTTGTTCATGTTTGTTAAGAAACAAATTTCAGGCCTTAGGCCAAATACAGTTTATAATGTTCTTTTTAACATCCGCCTTGCGTCAAATGCCCCCACGGGCGCAGTGGGTATAGGGGGCGCTCCTGGTGAGGGCGTTATTCTGAAAGCCGGCCTGACACTAGCCGAACCGTTAAAAGTACTGGATGTTGACTCCTATTATCGCATGAATGTGGATAAAGGAAATCAGTTGTTGGAGGGCGAAGATGTAATAAACCTTGGCCATATTGGCGTTGCCTCCAACACAACTCAGTATACAACGATTTTCAGAAACAATAATTCCGGCTCGCCTTTTCAATTTACTTCTGACAACACCGGTGATGCTTGGATACTGATCGGAACGGATTCTGGCTTTGAGGGTAAAACCACTTTATATTACACTAAAATTGATGTGCTCTTTAACGAGATTGGTCCGAAGTAAACATCATAATATTTTAATACGTTATTTTAATACCATTTTTTTTGATTTTGGCTATCTTTAATACGCCTAAAGAGGACGTACATCTTTATGAATTCAACCAGAGTTTTAACCTGTATCTTGTGCATTGGCGTTGCATGGCTTGGCCATGCCCAGGGAATTGTAAATAAGCTGAAGCAAAAAGCAGCACAGGCAACTGAGCGGGCTATCGAAAAGAAGATTGATCCAAATGCCGGAAATCAGAACAATCAGGGTAATCAGCCCGGCAATCAATCCGGCAACCCGGCCAACACCAGCGGAGCCGGCCTGGTAATAACACCACCGGATGTGAAGCAGAACCTGGCCGAAGCGGAAACTTCGTTTAAAGCAGGCAATTATTCTGATGCACGCTATGCAATACGGCAAGCTATGTTAGGTGTTGAAATGGAAATCGGGCAGAAAGTACTGGCCTCGCTGCCTGAAAGTGTGGTGGGCCTGAAAAAAGAAGCTGAATCCGATAAAGTAACCAGCATGGGGTACGGCTGGGTAGGTTTAACCATTCACCGCGAATACTCATCGGCTAACAAGCAACTGTCAGTTGATATCGCCAACAACTCGGCATGGATGTCGGCCGTAAATGCCTATCTCGCTTCGGGTGGCTATGCCCAGCAATCCGCTGGCGGGCAGCAAAACTGGAAGCAAACCAAAGTGAAAGGGTATAAAGGTATTATCGAATTTAACGAAGGATCGGGGTATAAACTGAGTGTACCCATCGGGCAATCCTCATTAATTGTGTGGCAGGGTATAAATTTTGCCACCGAGCAGGATCTGATGAACGCGGCTAATGCTTTTGACATTGATGGTATAAAAAATAAACTGGGTGAGAAGTAATAGATTTAGCGTATGAAGAAGTTAATAGTTTCCTTAAGCATAATTTTATCAACCATACAGATTGGATACGCTCAGGAGTTCGATAAGGCATTAGCCAGTGCAAAGGCTTCTTACAATTCTGGTAATCTTGAGGATGCCCGGTTTAATCTGGAGAACGCATTGCGCGAAATAGATATCGCCATTGGCAAGGAAATTATGAAAGTACTGCCCACAACCTTAGGCAGTATGGCCTATAATGCAAAAGAAGATAATGTTACCGGTACCTCGGGCGCACTAATCGGTGGGTTATATGTTCACCGCACCTATGGCAAACCGGATGGTAAAAATGTAACACTTGACATTATCAGCGATTCGCCTTTAATGGCCGGAGTGAACGCAATTCTTTCAATGCCCATGATTATGAACAGCAGCGATGGTACGCAAAAGGTGATTAAAGTACAGGGCTATAAAACCTTACTCACTAAACGCAGCAATGAAAACGGCCAGACCACCGGGTACGATGTGCAAACACCGTTTGGCAACTCCATGCTTACGCTCTATTGCCATGGAGTAACCACCGAGGCCGAGGCTACTCAACTGGCCAATGCCATTCCGCTGGAAAAAGTGGTCAAACTAGCACAGTAACATTCAGTCTGATTTTAGAATGGAGGGCAGCCCGATGGGTGACTATCTTATTCCTTTATCCACATCACCTTATCATAAACCGGATTGCGATGGCGAGGCCTGGGTGATTCCTTCGGTAAGCCAAGGTGAAAAAAACCGATGATCCGATCAGCAGGGCCAAGACCAAATGCGGCTTTTGCTTCCTCGAAGTAAGTAATGCCCCCGGTGCTCAGGTAGCAACCTAGTCCATAGGCGGTGGCCGTCAGATACATGTTTTGAATGGCGCAAAACACAGCTCCGATTTCTTCAATTTCGGGTATGGATTTTTTTTCATCACGTTTCATATATACCAATATGATGTGAGAAGATTCCATCGGCTTACTCAGCAGGTTTTGATAACGCTCCTCTTTAAAAGTGCCATCGGAGTGAGTTACCTCTTTATAAACGGCAGCCTGCAATTGAGCAAGTTTTTTTCGGCCTTCACCTGAATACACAATAAACCGCCAGGGTTCAGTGAGTTTATGAGTGGGGGCACAATTTGCATTTTCAAGCACCTGAAGAACAACCTGATCATCAACAGGAACACCGGAATAGTCTTTTGGAAAGACCGATCGCCTGGTATGAATGAGTGCATTTGCCTGTTCGGGGTTCATCGGGATCTAATTTCTGAAAGTTAGTCACGAAATAAAAAAGCCGCGGAAGCGGCTTTGATTTTTTTACAAACCGTTTATTCCCTATTGACCGGGAGCCGGATTAACCACCGCGTGCGCAATAAACCATACTCCGTCATCGACTACATCCGGATCGGCAAAATTGATGGTGTATTGGTAATAGGTTGAGCCGCTGGGAAACTTAACCGTATGCCCGTACTGACCGGGCGCAGCCGTAGTTGGCCTGTTATCGGCTGCATAAATGTGCAGTTCTTTCATCGTCCACCCATTGTCGATAAAATAAGTCATTGTTCCAATGGCAGTCGGGTTGCCATCAATTAACACGGTAGCATACTCTATGGCCAGTCTGCCTACTTTTGTTCCTTTTGTTATATCGTTTTTGGCAGCACCGGCATAAATATCAAAAGAGAACTCAAGGGGCTCGTCAGCATTAATGGCCCAGCCCCAGCGATTGGAGATGTTTAAACCGGGCAGGCACTCCGGATTAAACTCATTGCAACCACCCTGCACAAATACCCAGTTGCCCTTGGCAAAGGCTGTTTCATCATCGCTTACCGGAGGTTCGGGTGGGGTGCAGCAAACAATTTTGTACTTCATAATAAAGGCCCACCGGTTAAAGCAGGGAATAGGAAAATCGCCCCCGAATGCGTGCTCGCCATTCACTTCGGCATAGGCAACAAGCAAAAGATTTTTATCACATTCTATCTTGTGCTTGGCCAGGTCAGCCAGTGGAATGGTGAAGGTAAACGTACTGGCGTTATTTGCATGAGCTTTATAAAAGAAGTTAACCAGTACAGGATTACCCGATTGGGTTCGGGGCATGTCTTTCAGATCAGCACCAATCCACAAAAAAAGTTTCTGCAAACTTTTAGTGGTAAAATAGGTAACGTAAAGATTCTTATCATCATTGCTGATGGTAACACTGCCTAAATCTTTATCGCGGGCAAACAAATCGTAAACAGCCGGATTGGTACAGGGTTTAACATCGGGCGGTAAGGTGAGCGGCCCGTTATCGCCTTTGGGTTTGCTGTAACGCGCGGCTGACGAGGGGTCATATACTTCCCATAAATCCTCTTCTTCACCGGCAGCAGCCAGCTCTTCGGCATCCTGAACCTGGCATGATACAACCAAGGCCGGAAAAAGTAGCCAAAACAATAACTTTTTCATTTGGGGTTGTTTGATAAGGTAAATCTAAACAAAATTCCCTAAAAGCCTGCAATTCAAGTTTTTAGATAACTAAATAAGGTTAAGAGCCTGTAAGTAACCCTATTTAGGAAACATTTTAGGGTCGATGGCGGGGATCAGTTTAAGTGCGTTTTTATAATAGACCTTCTTTAATACGTCATCCGGCAGTTCCAGGCCGTACATCCGCCAGAAGGCATGGTACCGCTTGTGGTAGGGGAAATACTCATCGGCTGTTTCAAGCACCCGGAAATAGGTAGTGTATTCTTCGGGTACCCACGAATCTTTGCCGAACAGCACGCGGTCCTGGTAGCGGATAATGAAGTCTCGTGCTGTACGCGGTTGTCGCCCCAACTCTGCTATCACAGCTCCAATTTCAACGTACATGTTGGGCATGGCGTCCATCAGTTCGCCCAGCTTTTTCAAATCGTTCGGGTACCAGCCCATGTGGGCATTGATGAAGGTTGTCATCGGATGTTTTTTAAACACATTGTGCTGCTCCTGAATCAGTTGCTCCCACGGTGCCGGATCAGTTTCGCTTCGCTTGCGCGAGGGTACGGTTTTTAATTCAAGCCAGCGCTCATTTTTTTCATCCATCGGATCCCAGAAGGATTTCGGGTCGGCTGTGTGAATGAGTACGGGTATTTTAAGTTCTCCGCATTTCGCCCAGATGGGATCGATGCGCGGATCATCCACCCGGATGCGGTTGCCCTGGCTATCGCGGGTGCTCATACCAAGGCTCTTATAAATTTTCAGCCCCATGGCACCTCGTTTTACATCAGCTTCAAGTTGCTTGAGTGTACGTGCCTGCCATTCCGGATTATCAATATCGGTGAAATCAATGTTGGTGAAAAGAATAAACCGTTTTGGGTAGTACTGATTAATTGCCTCGATGGATTTTTCCAGGTGATCACCGCTTCTGCGAAACCCGCGGCCACTCAGGTTCACCATAACCGCCATGTTGAGTTTATCCATTTCGGCAATGAGCGTATTCAGGTTGCCGGGCGAAGTCATATCGCCTTGGTGGTTATGAATATCGATGAACGGAAATTTTGCACGCGTAAGTTTGTGTTCTGCCACCACCAGGGTTGAAGGAGGATCGTATGCCTCAAAATCCATTTTTAATTCTTCCTTTTGCTGGCTGTTGGCAGAGATGGTCAGAAAAATCAAACCAGCCGAAATAATGTAACGGGTTATCATTTGCAGGGAAAGTTTTTGTAAAAATACGCCTGATGGGGGGAGCAGGTTATAGAAACCCACGGGGATATCAATACTTTGTTTGAATGGTACAAATCGGGTACGAATATTCTAACCCGTCAAATTTTAATAACTTGGCTACGGTAAACAGATAGTCTGATGAAGTTAACACGCCCCCTACTCGCCTGCTTTTTTTTGTTAGCCATTGGCCTTCAGGCGCAGGACTTGGAAAATGCCCGAAAGAAGATCAATGCGCAGGATTTTAACGGGGCAAAAGCCGACCTGACAAAAATTATTGACGGCAATCCAAGAAATAAAAATGCCCTGACCCTTCGCGGAGAGGCGCGCATGGGGTTGAACGACTTTTACGGTGCCATCAGCGACCTGACCTTTGCGCTGGAACTAGATTCGACATTTGCCGAAGCATTAAACCTGCGCGGAGAAGCCAAGGTGGCTCTTAACGATAACGAAGGCGCAATTATTGATTTTGATAAGGCGATAAAATTCAATCCAAAATTGACTGAAGCCTATACCAACCGGGGTTTTGCAAAATACAACATTGAAGACCTGCAGGGCGCCTATTTCGATTTTTCGAAAGCGCTGGAGCTGGGTCCGCCCGATGCCGATAAATATTTTAACCGGGGTGTGGTGAAAGCCGAGTTGGGTGAGTATGTAAGCGCGGTTGATGATTACAACAAAGCAATAGAGTTAGACAAAACCGATGCAAGCCTGTACAACTACCGGGGCGTAGCTTTTTACAACTTGAGTAATTATGATCGAGCCATTGCTGATTACAATGAGGCCATTAAACTCGACCCGAAAGACCCGCTCAAGTATGAAAACCGGGCGCTCGCCCGCAGTGCGAAGGAAGATTACAAAGGTGCGCTGGACGACTACAACAAAGCCATTGAACTGAATCCCGATGATCCGGAAACGCTAAACCTGCGTGGCGTTATAAAATTTAACCTGGACGATCATGACGGGGCGATAAAAGATTATACCGCTGCCATTGAACTGGACCCCACCAACCCGGTGTACTACGACAACCGGGCGCTGAGCCGTACGGAAAAAGGCGACCTGGCCGGTGCTGTTGAGGATTATTCATCCTCCATTGAATTATACCCCACCGATCCGGAAACGTTCTACCAACGCGGACTGGTAAAACTGCAGATGGGCAACAAGTACGATGCCTGCCTTGACTTTAAAACGGCTGAGGGATTGGGTTCAGCCGAAGCGAAAGCTGCTATCAAGAAGAATTGCAAATAATGGCTGACGCTTCACATGACACCCCCCATCTCCCCCCTCAAGGAGGGATAAAGGGGGGTGTAAAAAGAGTTGCCATAATCCTTAACGGAATATCCCTAAAGAAAAAACTTTTCTATACTAAAATTCTGCCGGCCCTGCAGCAACTGGCTAACGTGCACGTGCATGAAACCCGCACCCGGCACGATGCCATTACGCTCGCTTCCAAAGCCGTTGAAAAACGATATGACCTTATCTATGCGGCCGGAGGTGATGGCACCTTAAACCAGGTGGTAAACGGTATGCTGGTGGGAAACGAAAACAGTTCTAAACTTCCGGTACTCGGACTTATACCACTGGGATCAGGCAATGATTTTGCCCGCACGGTCAACATCAAACCGGAGTCCTCGCTGATCATTGATGCTTTAACTGAATTTAAACCAAAACCGGTGGATGTCGGGAGAATAACATTTACCAGCGAAGCAGGCACACCCGTGAGTTACTTCATTAACATTGCCGATGTAGGCATGGGTCCGCAGGTGGTAAAGCGCCTGCTCGACAGTGGCCGCGCGTTCGGAACACCGTTAACGTACTACGCTGCTATTCTGCAAACCTTTGCCACGTACCGGCTTCAGACTATTACAGTGAAAACACCGCAGTGGAACTGGCAGGGTAAAGCACGGGTGGTGGCTGTTGGCAACGGCCGGTTCTTTGGAAGCGGCATTGGCATTACACCCGATGCAATACCTGATGACGGCCAGTTTAGTTGCTGCATAGGAGGTGGTGTTTCAGCTTTTGATTTTTTAAAACTACAAGGCAAAATGCGCAGCGGCCGGAGGGTGGCTCACCCCCGGGTTTACTATAACCAAACTCAGTTAGTTGAACTTACCTCCGATACACCCTGTATGATCGAAGCTGATGGCGAACTGGTAGGAAACCTGCCGGTTAAAATTGAAATGTTGCCCGGCAGGTTGAATTTGTTGTGGTGAATTATCAAATATTAAGAGTTCATCATTGTCGTTGCAAATATTGCAGCGAAAACTGTAAACCATAGAATAATTGAAAGCACAAAAACGATGACAAACCAAATTAAAGTGGCTTTTGCCCAATTGGATTTATTCGGATTTTGACCGGAGCCAAATCCCCATACAAATAACATAATGAATCCAATAAAAGGAAGTGAAGCAATGAGTAGGGTGATGATCCAATCTTTAGTTGTCATCACCGGAGCTTGTTGATTTTCCATAATGTTTAGGGTTTAGTTGGTGATTAAAAATAAAGGCTAATTTTAAAAAATCCGAGAATTAGTTTTCATTTTAGAGCCTCGGAACCACTATGAATCAGGAACTTGATCGGGTCTTCAGCCGGCTGGAAGCTACGCGAAAAAAGTTAGAGAAGCAGTTTTCTACGGTAACGGGAGAAGACTGGCATCAGTCGCCAGGCTCAGGCAAGTGGTCAATGGCCCAGGTGTTTACTCACCTGGTTACTTCAGAAAAGCTTTCGCTTGGCTACATGAAAAAGAAAGCACAAGGCATCGAACAGGCGGGCAACTCAGGCTTTACGCAATCCGTAAAGATGCTTATTCTGATTATTTCTCAGCGTCTGCCAATGCTGAAGTTTAAAGCACCCAAGGTGGTGATTGAAAATACACCTCCGGCTATGGGTAGGCAGGAGTTGTTTGCCACCTGGGAAAAATCCCGGCTGGAATTAAAGAGTTTCCTGGAAGGTGTTAGCGATGCCCATGTACGCAAGTTGATTTACAAACATCCGGTAGCAGGCCGGCTTGATGTAAGCCAGGCGCTGGTGTTTTTTAGTGAACACATCCACCACCACCGGCCCCAGCTTATGCGCCTTCTGCGTAAGAAGTAAGTAAGCACTCAACTTTCCGTTCAATCTTTTCTATACTTGCTCATTCAATCTTTAAAGCAATGAATAAGCTATTGTCATTTTTGTTTCTGATCTTCCTCAACTATTCATTCGCCCAGCAAAAACTGCTGAGCCCGAAAGAGTTTCTGGGCTACGAACTGGGTGAGCGGTTTACTCGTCACCACCGTGTGGTGGACTATTTTCAGCACGTAGCCGGTGCACTTCCCAACGTTGATTTTTATCAGTACGGTGAAACCTACGAACACCGGCCGCTGGTGTACGTTGTGATTGCTTCACCCGAAAATTATGCACGCCTGGAACAAATCCGCCAGGATAACCTCAGGCGTGCGGGCATGGCCGAAGGCAGCCCCTCAACCAAAGTTGCCATTGTGTGGCTCAGTTACAACGTGCATGGCAACGAAGCCAACTCAATGGAAGCGGCCATGCAAACCTTATACGAGTTGGCTGATCCGGGTAACGCCAAATCGAAAGAGTGGCTGAAGAACACGGTGGTGATTATGGATCCGTGCATTAACCCCGATGGGCGTGATCGCTACGCGAATTTTTACAATCAGTATGGCAACCGCATTGTTAACCCAAATCCGGAAGCGAAGGAACACCGTGAACCCTGGCCGGGCGGCCGGAGCAACCACTATTGGTTTGACCTTAACCGGGACTGGGCGTGGCTTACGCAGATTGAATCGCAACAGCGTATAAAAATTTATAACCAGTGGATGCCACACGTGCATGTGGACTTCCACGAGCAAGGCTATGACAGTCCGTATTACTTTGCGCCCGCGGCCGAACCGTACCACGAAGTGATTACACCCTGGCAGCGCGAGTTCCAGGTGATGATCGGGAAAAACCATGCGAAGTATTTCGATGCGCAAGGCTGGCTGTATTTCACCAAAGAGCGTTTTGATTTGTATTACCCCAGTTATGGCGACACGTATCCTACTTACAATGGCGCCATCGGCATGACGTACGAACAGGCCGGTGGCGGCTCGGCCGGGCTGGCCATCCGCACGCGTGAGGGCGACCCGCTTACGCTCAAAGACCGGCTTACGCATCATCACACTACCGGACTTTCTACCGTGGAAATAACTTCCATGAATGCCAACCGCGTAGTGGAAGAGTTCGAAAAATATTTTCGCGAAAACCTAAGCAACCCGGCATCTCCTTACAAAACGTATGTGTTTAAATCTGATAATAATCCCGATAAGGTAAGGCGCCTTACCGCTATACTCGATGCTCACCTGATTCGCTACGGCCATCCTTCAGCCGGCAAAGCAACACGTGGATACGATTACACTACACAATCCACACAGAATTTTAACCTTACTACTGACGATCTGGTAATAAACGTTTACCAATCAAAATCGCGGTTGATTACCACGTTGTTCGAGCCTGTTTCAAAACTGCCTGATTCGGTAACGTACGACATAACCGCCTGGAATTTGTTTTATGCCTATGGCCTGAAAGGCTATGCCTTGAATGAACGGATTAATCCGGGTAAACCGTATCAGCCAAAAGAAGCAGCCAACAAACCGGTTGATGGCAAACCGTACGCGTATGTATTTAGCTACAACAGCGTTGCTGATGTGGAGTTTTTATGTGCCCTGATGAAAAAGGGCATCAAGGTTCGTTCAGCGCTCTCAGCGTTTAAGGTAAACGGAGAAAGTTTTGATGCCGGGGCGCTGATAGTTACTCGCAGAAACAACGAAGGTGTGGCCGACTTTGATAACCTGGTACAGGGATTGGCTAACGAGCACAACAGAAAGTTTCTCGCAGCCACAACCGGTTTTGTTGAAACAGGCAGTGATTTTGGTTCCGGATCAATCAATTACATAAAGCCTCCTCGTATTGCTGTTTTGGTGGGTGATCAGGTTTCATCGTTGTCGGCCGGTGCCATCTGGCATTTTTTTGAGCAAGAAATAAAATTCCCGCTAACGCAAATCGGCACGGAATACTTTCGTTCGGTTGATTTAAAAAATTATGATGTGCTGGTGGTGCCGGAGGGGCGTTACTCGCTGTTTGATGACGAGACAATGAAAAAAGTTTCGGACTGGATTTCAGGTGGAGGCCGGCTTATTTTGATTTCGGGAGCACTCAATTCATTTGCCGATAAAAATGGCTTTTCCCTGAAGCGATATGCCAGCGAGGATGCAAAAAAGGAAGCTGAGAAAAAAGAAAAAGAGGAGCAGGCAAAAGAGGCCCTGTTAACTTACGAAGAATCCGAGCGCAAAAGCATTTCGAAACTGATTTCCGGAGCTATCTACAAAGTGGCGCTGGATAAGTCGCACCCGCTGGCGTTTGGGTTGGGCAACACCTACTACACCCTTAAAACCAACGAACTCTATTTTGGCTACCTGCAGGGCGGCTGGAATGTGGGCATCATCAAAGGAAAAGCAAAGCCCATACAGGGTTATGCCGGGTACAAGGTCAATGCAAAACTGGACAACTCCTTTGTGCTGGGTGTTGAAGATAAAGGCCGCGGTACGGTGGTGTATTTTGTAGATGATCCCCTGTTCAGAAACTTCTGGGAGAACGGCAAGATGCTGTTCAGCAATGCGGTGTTTTTAGTCGGGCAGTAACACCCCCTGATCCCCCGTAAGGGGGGAACTACGAAGGCGTGTTGGGGTGAGGTTATAATGCCGCCAGCGCAGCATCGTAATTTGGTTCCTGGCCGATGGCCGGCACCAGCTCGGTGTATTTTATTTTTCCCTGCTTATCAATAACCACCACAGCCCGGGCGCACAGGCCGGCAAAGTTGCCGTCAACCAGTTCAACGCCATAGTCTTTCGAAAAACCCCGGCCGCGGAAGTCGGTGGCCGTAATAACGTTGTTGATTCCTTCAGCTCCGCAGAAGCGCTTCATGGCGAAGGGTAAATCTTTTGAAACGCAGAGTACCGTGGTATCGGTAAGTGAGGCAGCGCGCTTATTGAATTCGCGCACGGAGGTGGCGCACACGCCCGTGTCGATGCTCGGAAAAATGTTAAGCACCACATTTTTCCCGGCAAACTGGTTCAGGGTAATGTCCTTCATGTCGTTGCCGGTTAATGTAAAAGTCGGTGCTGCCGTGCCCACGGCCGGTAAGTTGCCGATGGTGTTTACAACGTTTTCGCCAAGTTTGGTTTGTGCCATATGCAGGTGGTTAGAGTTCAAGGTTTAAAGTTCAAAGTTCAGCATTCATCAATCGTTATTCAAGCAACTTAATTGAATTAACAATATTCTCTTGCGTTGGTTTACTGCATCCCCTGCTTAATTCCTTTCTCCACGGCCGGCACACCGCGCTTCATCCAGTCGGGCATGGGTGCGTCTTTCAGGTAGTGGTCAAAGAACTGCATCATCCGTTTAGCGAAATCAGTGCGGTCTTGCCGCTGGGTGAGGCCGTGACCCTGGCCGTTGTAGTTCAGCATCCATACTGGTTTGCCCAACCTGCGCAAGGCCATGTAATATTCAATGCCCTGGTACCAGGGCACCGCGCCATCGGCATCGTTGTGCATCATCAGCAACGGGGTTTGCACTTTGTCGGCAAAAAAGATGGGCGAGTTTTCAATGTATAGCATGGGCTTTTCCCACAACGTGCCGCCAATGCGGCTCTGCGATTTTTCGTACTGGAACATCCGGCTCAGTCCGCTTTCCCAGCGGATGCCTCCGTACGCGCTGATCATGTTGGCTACGGGCGCGCCTGCTTCGGCTGCGCGAAACAGGTTGGTGCGTGTAATCATGTAGGCAATCTGGTAGCCGCCCCAGCTGTGCCCCTGTATGCCGATGCGTTTTTCATCCACAAATCCTTTGGCGATAAGTGCGGTAACACCCGGCATGATGCAGTTAAGCGCGCTCTCACCGGGGTACCCGATTTTGTACACCACATCGGGAACGAAAATTACGTACCCGTTGCTGGCGTATAGCGAAAAATTGATGAACGAGCGAATCGGGGCGGGGGCATAATGCTGGTGGATGTCGTCCGCATATTTTTCGTAGAAGTAAACCATCATCGGGTATTTGTTTTTCGGATCGAACCCTTCGGGTTTGTAGAGCAACCCTTCGAGCGGAATATTATCCGCGGAGGTCCATTGCACACGTTCAACCGTGCCCCAGAAGTACCGGCTCATTTGCGGGTTGGCGGTGGAGAGTTTTCGGGGCGATGCAAACGTGGCATCGGTTGTCCACACGTCCGGAAACTCGCGGAAGCTTTCGCGGGTAAAGGCAAACGTGTTTGCTTCGCGCGCTTTGATGAGGTTGCCGAAACGGTAATCTCCCATAACCAGCTTGGTGAGTTTGCCGTCTTTGAGCGACAGTTTATAGAAACCCGACTGTTTGGTCATTTCGTTGAAGGCGCTGAGGTAGAGTTCTTTTTCCGGATCGATGAAGCGCTCTTCCGGATCGAGGCGCAGGTAGCGGAAGCGGGTTTTCTCCTGCCTGCCCGTTTTCGTCAGATTTACCGGTGCTTTTCTGTTTTGCGGATCGAACAGCCAGATGTCGTAGCGGTCATACACCAACAGCGAAGCATCGTTAGCGGTGAAGCCGGCCAGGCCGTAGGATGACGGGTAGTCGGGGTGGTCATCTTCTTCATCAGCAAATTTTACTTTCAGGTTTTCAGTGAGCTTCACCGTTTTTTTACCGGCCACCGAAAAGCTGAACCAGGCCGTATCCGGACTGCTGAACCAAATAACGTAGTTAGCCCCTGGTGAAAGGCGTGCATTGCCTTTTACTTTTTGCTGAATAATCTCGATTGTGCCGTCATTCACGTTTACCAGTGTAAGGTCTTTGTACACGTTGGTGTCCCAGGTGCGCATCACCAGGTAAGGTGTTTCGTTTTGTGCAAGGGCAATACCGGCATTGCCTTCATCACCGGTTTCGATGGCGGGCATTTTTTCATGGGCCAGTGGAACGATACGGTTTGGTGTAGCCAGGTGAATGACCGATGCATATGAACGTCTTTTATCTTCCTCTAACCTGCGGTTCTGCATGGGGTAGATGTAGTCGTCCTTCCAGGTCCATACTTCCACATTCACAATTTCTTCGCTTAACAAGGTGGTGTCCTGTACAACGGGTCTGGGCGAAACACCTAAGAAAAGTTTAGAACCGTCTTTCGAAAATTGCGGGGTGTAATTTTCATTCACAATCCAATCAGTGGGTATTCCGGCAGCTTTTTCATCAGCCAGCAACGAGGCAGAGGGATTTCCTTTTTTCCAGTGGTACAGCTTGTAGTAGCGGATTAACGCCTTGGTGGTATCGGCATCAACCAGGAAAGCGGTTTGGGTACCGTCATCGCTGATAGACAATCCTTTTACCTTGTATTTACTTTTTACTTCAAGCAATTGATTGAGTTGGTTTGTCTGAAGGTCGTACCAGTACACGCCTGCCTTCAGCGTAGAATCATTACCTGTGGAATGAAACAACAATCCCTGCCCGTATTTGGCAAAGGCATAGTCTTTAACATAGCCGAAACGTGTTTCTGTATTGGTGTTCAGGTTTCGCAGCGCCAGCGTGTAGCCGTTGTCATCGGTGTTCTTTTTAACCTTTTTTGGTTTTGAATTTTTCCGGGCAGTATCGGGTTTAGGCGTAACAGCAGGTTTGATTTCTTTGGACGCTTCAAGCTGATAGGCCAGCCAGCCGCCTGCTTTCTGAGGCACTTTGAATGATTTTACATCCGGAATTTTTTCAGTTTTGCGGCTGCTGAATGAAAACAGGCCGAGAGAATCTTTGGGAAGATCTTCTTTTTTCTTCTTCTGCCTGCGCAAATCTTTTACCAGGTTTTTCTGCGGTTTGATTTTAAACACGGCATAACGCCCATCCCAGGTAAGCGCAATATCCGAAGCACGCTTTACTGAATCCTGTGCATTCGATTTCAACGAATGAAAAACAACTTTGCCATCTCCATCCTGCGGATTGATGGTGTAAACAGCAAACGAACCATCGGGCGTGAGGGCCCGGTAGGTAATTTCTTTCCAGTGGTCGTACACATCGTGGGTGAGAGGCTTCTTTGGCGGAAGTTGTTGTGCGGTTTTTGTTTTTTGCGGATAGGCCGCAACTGAAATAAGCAGCGCTGCAGAAAGGCAAATCAGTTTTTGCATGACATGGTAAATTTTGAATAAACATAACCAAACCCATCCGCCCGGCAAACGGGTTTTTTACCGATGACAACAGGTTTTTTCAACTGCCGGTTTTTGCCGTACTTTGCTTTTCATCTGTAAAATAATTAATGGAAATGGTGAAGAGAGCGATTTTAGCAGCGGGTGTCCTTACAGCAATGGTCTCGGTAGTGTTTCTATCCGGTTGTAATGACGATGAAACTCCGGCTATTGGTTTTAAAGCTGAAACCTCAACCGTTACGGAGGGCAATACGGTAAAAGTTCAGTTCAGTTCAACACTGCCCAGCGGTGTATCTCCTGTAATTGAGTTAGGCGGAACAGCAACGGAGGGAACAGATTATACCTTCACCATCGACACAAAGGAAATTACATTTACGGTGCCCGATGATTTTATGTACGATCCTAACGAGACGATTATTGTTGAAATAACCGATTTTGATGGTAATGCCAACGTGGGCGGCAAGAGTGTTCACACCATCACGATAACGGATAAAGACGAAGCGGCCACCCCTGGTTTGCGCGTAGAGTTGCGTTGGGATGTGGATCCGGTTACCAGCGGCAACCAGCCCGGTGATGTGGATATGGATTTGTTTTTATGGATTGAGGAGCCTGCCGGTTCGGATGATTATGAATTGATTGACGAATCGGCCCAGATTGGTAATGGATTTGAATTTGTTTTTCTTCCATCCAACAACCCCGCTAATTACCCCAATCGTGCCTACGGATTGGGTTATAATTATTACAGCGGCTCATCGAATGATCTGAAGGTCAATGTGACCTTTAAAGTGTTTAAAGGAAATATTGACGGGGGCCTGAACAAGCTCGAATCATCGGCTACATACACACTGGCCAACATTAATGAGTGGAATGTTACGGAGGATTTTTACATTGTTCAGTTCCTTGAAAAACAGGATGCCAACTTCAACAACTTTACCGATATTTTTGTGCCGGTAAGCGGCTCGCGCGCCAAGAAACTGCAGGCTAAACTTGCAGAGGCCCTTAAAGAAAAGAAGAGACGGAATTGAAAAATCGTCCTACGCCTACAAGCCATAGGACGATTTATCCTAGTAAGTTCAGCGGGAATGATTTCTTCATCGCTTTTAGTACTCACCTTTTTGAAAACCACTCCATTCCCAATTGCAGGGCTCCATATCCGTACCGATAGGCTGGCCGGGAGGAGCCGGCACTAATTTTTCACTCTCAAATTTTCCGGGATGTTCGCGGTACGCTTGTATAGTGTTTAACAGGTACGCATAGTGCGCCTTCCAGTTTTCGTTGGCGGTTGTCCGCGATTTTTCGGCAAGCCAGTTTTTAAGCTGATCAATTTTCAGCAAGGCTATGGCACGTGCCTGTGCAGATGCGTTGTTGTCGCTACTTAAACCAATCAGGTTACTTACCACAACATAGTTGACGGTCATCTGCACTAAGCCGTTGTAACCGGATTGCGATGAACTTTTAACGGTAGAATTAATCACTTTATCGATTACGCTTTCCAGCGAAGGTTGTTGTGCGTTCAAGGTGTTATGTTGTACCAATCGGGTGGCCCGCTGCGGATTGAAGATGAGCCGGAATACCATATCGGCTGCACTTTCGGCATACGCCAGCGGATCGAAAGTAAGGTCGGTGCGCGAACGGATGACCTCACGGCTGCGCGGATACCCGATGGGATGCGGAGGAATGTTTTTAATCAGGTCAGCCGGCAGTGCAAGCGCTTGTGGTGTAACCGTGTTGAGTAATGCGTCCAATGCTTTTTGCTGTTGCGCTGCCGGAATCATTTCGGTTACCGGCTGGCCATCGCTCCGCAAAGCGTACCGGTAATTCAATCCGCCAATAATTTTGGAGGCTGCCTCGGCCTGGTAGCGGTGGAAGAAGTACATGGGCACCAGGGCAACTTCAAGCATGGCCATTGGTGTTCCTGTGCGGATATTGTTCTCACCGAAATTTTTGAGCGCAACCGCGCGAATTTGCATCACCCTGTTCAGTTCATCGGCCGCGTCCTTGCCGTTATCCCACAGGTGGGCATACGGGTGGGCGCTTCCTTCGGGCCGGGCATCCTGATCGGAAAGGAACGTAAGCCCTGCGCGCAAACTGTTTTGAATAATTTTTTCGAGTTCCTCCGCTTCATCCACACCTTCCGGAAAGTGCTGGTAGCCGTAAGCAATCGAAACTTTATCCCATGCTCCGATCTTGTCATCGTATGCCTTGGATAGATCAATCTTTCCGTCAGCCAGGGTTGCCACCGGGTGCGGGTAGTCCATTACCGAGGCCAGGTTTTCGGAAGAGGAGGCATAGCTGTGGGCTAGGCCCAGCGTGTGACCCACCTCGTGAGCGGAAAGTTGACGAAGTCGGGCCAGTGCCATCTGCTGCATTTCGGGCGGAACGGTGCGGCCATCAGCATAGGGAGCCAGCAATCCTTCGGCAATCAGAAAATCCTGTCGCACACGGAGGGAGCCCAGCGACACATGGCCTTTGATGATTTCACCGGTGCGCGGATCGCTTACGGATGCGCCATACGACCAACCGCGGGTGGAGCGGTGCACCCATTGGATTACGTTGTAGCGCACATCCATCGGGTCGGCATCTTCGGGCATTATTTCTACAATAAAGGCATTGCGGTAGCCAATCGCTTCAAAGGCCTGATTCCACCAGCGGGCGCCATCCAGTAAAGCGGAGCGGATTGGTTCAGGCGTGCCGCGATCGAGGTAATACACAATGGGTTTAACCGGATCACTAAGAGTTGCTTTCGGATCTTTTTTTTCGAGCCGGTGGCGGTTGATGAAGCGTTTTTCAATTGGCTCATGGATGGGTGTGGCGTAGTCATAAAAGGAAGTGCCGAAGTAGCCGGCCCGCGGATCGAATTTGCGCGGCTTGTAGTTGTTATCGGGCAACTGCACAAACGAATGATGCTGCCGCACGGTAACGCTGTTGGGCGTGGGTGTTACGCTGCGGATGTAACCGCCTGTGGCCTGCCCGGTGAATGTGAGCGTTACTTCCACTTCGGTGTTCTGTGGAAAGTTTTTGGTGCGGGGCAGGTAAAAGGCCGAGCGTGTTTTGTCCAATGTGTAGTTGCCTTGTTGCATGCCGCGCAACCGGCCTGTAACATCGTGTGCATCCTGAAAATAAAAATCGGTGGCGTCAACCAATACCTTGCCGGGTTCTTCGGCTGTTACGGTAAAGCCCCACAGCACGGATTGGGCAAAGGCCTGCTCCACAGCTTTTTGTTCATCGGCATTGTTGGTGATGGCGCGGAAGCGGTAATTCGGTTGTACCATCAAAACTTTCGGCCCTCTGCGTTCGAACTTCACGATGCGGTCATCGCCCAGTTGCCCGCGGTCGAGCCCGATGTCGTTGGAGCCGATGCCGGCAGGCAGTGAATTTATGTACAGGAATTCAGCATCAAACTTATCGATAACCAGAAAAATCTTATCCTGCTTTTCATCGTAGTAAAAATCAAAATAACCCGGGTGGTATTTCATGTTGGCAACTTTAGCGGCTATACCGGTAGCAGGTTGCTGTACGGGCGCAGGTTGTACATCGGGTTTTTTCTTTTGGGCGGATGCTTCAAAAAAAAGAATGGCGAAAGCAAGGAGCAACAAATTTTTCATAAGGAAAAGTTAAGGCAAGTAAGCTAAGAAGTTTGGCGGGGATGCCCAAGCTGGTTTACAGGAATATAGTATCTTACCGGTATGTTTGGTTTATTCAAAAAAGCTGATTCTGTTAAAGTGGTCGATAGGGTGTGGCTGTCCGCCCCGGCCAAATGGAATGCCTGCGCAGCCATGCTCAAAGCAAACCCGAATTGCTTGTTTATAGCCTGGTTTGAAGACACCGCCACGCAATTGAAAAGCCTGTTAGGGAATGAGGCGCCCGTTTTCCTCGCAAGCCAGGTGAACTACGGCCACACCAACGGCAGGCTGGTGATGATGGTTGAGCATTATCCGCTGGCGCAAACCGAACAGGATTTTTTTAGGCGGCTACAACTGAATGAGGTGCCTGTGCTATCAGCGCTTGATGAACCGCTGTTCATGCAGTTTGGCGGTGAGCGCACCGTTGAATTGATGAAAAAGCTGGGGATGGGCGAAGATGAGATTTTGGGGCATGATCTGATCAGTTCATCCATCCGGAGGGCCCAACAGAAAATTTCAAGAAGTGTTAAGGCGGAACAGAAAGCCACCTCGCAGGAGAAGTGGTTTGTGTTGAACTTTCGTACCTGATTCGTTGTATCTATACCGTTGGTAACCTCTCAAACTATGACTAAAAAGATACTGCTTGGCGTTGGTGTTCTCATCCTCATTATTGCCGGTTATGTGGGCTATGTGCTGCTCACCACTAAAAATCATAGTCCGGCAGCTGTGGCTGAATTCCGTGACGGGGACTTTCTGATTCAGGTAAACTATTCACAACCCTTTAAAAAGGGTCGGCTGATTTTTGGCACAGAGGCTGAAGGGGCATTGGTGCCTTTTGGAATGAAATGGCGGACCGGGGCTAACGAGGCTACCGAAATCAGTTTGAGTGGCGATGTCTTGATTGCCGGCAAATTGCTGAAGGCGGGCCGGTATTCGCTTTACAGCATTCCCGATGCAACCATGTGGACGATTGCTTTCAACAGCAAAGTGGGTTACTGGGGCAAGGGGTTTGGCGATGTATTTGATGAATCGCTGGATGTACTCCGTGCAACTGCCAGCGTACAAAACGATTTGCCGGAGGTGGAGCAGTTTACCATTTCATTAACTCCTGCCGACAGCCTGATTAATATGCACTTTTCGTGGGATAAAACCCGTGCCACGCTGCCGATTCAGCGGGTGCAGTAATCAGGAATTTTCAAATTGCTCGATCGCTTTTCGCTGTTCTTCCGGAATAGGGATGGTTTTTTCGTGGGTGTAATCATAACACACCAGTACCGCAATGCCTTGCGCAACAACTTCTTCGGTGGCTGATTTTTTGCGAACGATAACCCAATCGAGTGTCAGACTTTTATTACCGATGCGGGAGCAGCGCGTGTACACCGCAATGGAGTCGTGTAAAAACACGGGGGCTTTGTAATCAATCTCAACGCGGGCGAGAATGATGCCAACCTGCTGGCTCCATTTCTTATCGGTACCCACTACATCTTCAAAGTATTTAACGCGGGCCAGTTCAATGTAGGTTAAGTAGTTGGCGTTGTTTACGTGTCCCATCTTGTCGATGTCTTTAAAGCGGAGTTGGATGGGGATTTTGTGTTTAAAGGGGTGCATGGGTTAAGGGGGTGTTTAAAAGTCCGGGAGTTATGGGTTTTCTCCTCTGACCATAGTAAGATATTGCGGTGTCACGGTTTTCAAAGATAGGGCATTTGCCGTTATCCGTTTGGCAAAGCCTTAATACGTGAATATGCCGTCAGCTGTTTTAAGGGTAACCCGTTTTTGGCTTGCACTTTCAACCCTGCCGATGATCTGCGCATCCACTCCAAAATGCTTTGAAATATCAATCACAGCTTGAGCATACTTTTCATCGAGGTACACTTCCATGCGATGCCCCATGTTGAACACTTTATACATTTCTCTCCAATCGGTACCGCTGACTTCCTGAATGAGTTTAAACAATGGAGGAACATCAAAAAGGTTGTCTTTTATAATGTGCAGGTTATCAATAAAGTGCAACACTTTGGTTTGTGCGCCACCGCTGCAATGTACCAGGCCGTGAATATGCTGCCGGAGTTCTTTAAACACTTCAATCATAACGGGCGCATAGGTACGGGTAGGTGACAACACCAGTTTACCGATATTGAGCGGAACACCCGGCAGTTCATCCGTCAATTTGTACTTACCGCTATACACCAAATCAGCCGGAAGGCGGTTGTCGTATGATTCAGGATATTTTAAAGCGTATTCTTTTGCAAACACATCGTGGCGCGCAGAAGTAAGCCCGTTGCTGCCCATGCCGCTGTTGTATTCGCTTTCATAAGTGGCTTGTCCGGATGAGGCTAATCCAACGATAACATCACCAGATTTGATATTACTGTTGTCGATAACTTCGCTGCGTTTCATGCGGGCGGTTACGGTGCTGTCGACAATAATGGTGCGTACCAAATCGCCCACATCAGCTGTTTCACCACCGGTGCTGCGAATGTTAAGCCCGTGCCCTCTCAACATTTCCAACACTTCTTCAGTACCAGAGATAATGGTGGAGATCACTTCACCGGGAATGAGGTTTTTATTCCGGCCAATGGTAGATGATAGCAGAATGTTATCGGTAGCGCCAACACACAGTAAATCATCTGCATTCATGATGATGGCATCCTGCGCAATGCCTTTCCAAACGGAGAGGTCGCCCGTTTCTTTCCAGTAGATGTAAGCTAATGACGATTTCGTACCGGCACCATCGGCATGCATGATGGTGCAATAATTCGGGTCGCCAGCTAAATGATCTTCAACAATCTTGCAGAAGGCTTTAGGAAACAACCCCTTATCCAGCTTTTGGATTGCCTGGTGAACATCTTCTTTGCCGGCAGAAACGCCCCGTTGGTTGTAGCGGTCGGACATGGTGCAAATATGGTGCGGCTAACCTGCGCCCGCAAATTTGAGTTTACGTACCAGTTCCCACAGTACAATTCCCAGGCAAACGGAAACATTCAGAGAATGCTTGGTGCCCGATTGGGGTATTTCAATGGCCATATCTGCCAGTTCGATTACCGGTTCACTCACGCCAGTGACCTCATTTCCAAATACAAGACAAAGCTTTTCATCAGGGCCAACATGTAATTGGTGTAACGATTGGCTCTCAGTAGTTTGTTCGATCACAACAATTTTGTATCCAAGGGATTTAAGCTTACTTACAGCTTCCTCAGGTTTTCCAACATATTCCCAGTCAACTGACTCGGTGGCGCCCAGGGCTGTTTTGTGGATTTCCCGGTGCGGAGGTGTGCCCGTTATTCCCGTCAGGTAAATTTTTTCAACCCTGAAGGCATCGGCTGTACGAAAAGCGGAGCCCACATTGTGCAGGCTGCGCACATTATCCAGCACCAGGCAAACCGGCACCTTCTCTGCATCTTTGAACTCATCAACCGAGATCCGACCTAACTCTTCGAGTTTAAGTTTTTTCATTGCACAAAAGTAGACAGAAGTAGTAAGACTTTAGACTGAAGACTTTTAGCTTTACTCTCATGAATAAGGATGAAATTATTAAGGAACTGAACAACGAAGTGTTGCTTGCCGCAACCTTTTTTAAGTCCTTACCTAAAGAGAAATTCTTTACACGCCCGTTGGCCGAAAAATGGTCGCCTGCTGAAAATGCAGAACACCTGGCCCTGTCAGTAAAGCCACTTATTCTGGCTTTCTCCCTTCCTCGGTTTGCACTTCGGTTGACATTTGGCAAACCCAACCGGCCCGGAAGAACATATGATCAGGTTGTAGAAAAATATAAAGCCAAACTGGCGGCTGGCGGTAAAGCAAGCGGCCCGTTTATTCCTAAAAAACTTGCCATGCGTGATAATACCGAAGCCGTGATTCAACAGTTTACTGATGCTTATAAACGGTTTGCATCCCGGCTTAATTCCTGGGCGGATGAGCAACTCGACCGGTATTTACTACCACACCCGCTGCTTGGAAAACTCACTTTGCGCGAGATGCTGTACTTTACCATATACCATGTTTCGCACCATCATAGCCTGGTAAGGCGTATGCAAACGGATTAGCTTTGCAGGTTCTGCAACTGCGGAACGACTACATACCCCGTAATTGTAGCCAGTGCCGCTGAGCGGATGATCAGGATGAGGTATTCGGTGTTTTGCGATTTCATCCAGTAAAACAGCAAAATCAGCACAACGGGCACCATGGATAAAAATCCGACCACCAGCATTTGCATCCAGCCTTCCATGCCCAGTTTCATAAACACCAGGCCGATGAGGCATACAGCTCCGCCAATACCGGATACTTTGGTGGCCACCACACCAAACAATTCCTTAACCGGAGGAATCAAATAGGCACTGAGGAAATAAAAACCTGCCAGGGTGAACATCGTAAATTGAAGAATTTCCTGTGGCTTGCCTACAAACCATGCGGCAAGGGCAAGTGCGGTTAACACAGCTTCAATTTTAAACTTGTGTTTGGCCAGTTGGATGAAAAACTGTTGTTGTTGTGAATTGGGTTGAGTACTCATGGCTTCAGCGGTTTGGTTGAACAATTAAATTTAGGAATTTCTAAGCTGATAGATTTCGAGTGCATTGTCTGTGCGGTAAATGCTACGATTGGTTTACCGAATCGCTCTATATTTGCCTGATGGCCGCAACCACTGCTTCCGAAACCCCGCTGATGAAGCAATACAATGCCATTAAGGCAAAGTACCCGGGCGCGTTGCTGCTGTTCAGGGTGGGCGATTTTTACGAAACCTTCGGGCAGGATGCCATAGCCACTGCTAAAGTACTTGACATAGTTCTAACCAAACGCGGCAACGGGTCGGCATCAGAAATTGAACTGGCCGGTTTCCCGCATCATGCACTGGATACCTACCTGCCCAAGCTGGTGCGTGCAGGCCACCGCGTAGCCATTTGCGATCAGCTGGAAGATCCACGGTTCGTTAAAGGCATCGTCAAGCGTGGAGTAACCGAACTGGTAACACCCGGTGTATCCTTCAACGACAACGTTCTTGAAAAAAAACAAAACAACTTCCTGGCTTCGGTCTTTGCCGGCAGGCAGGCGCATGGCGTTGCCTTTCTGGACGTCAGCACCGGTGAGTTTTATACTGCGCATGGAACGGAAACTTATATTCTGAAACTGATTCAGAGTTTTGCCCCGGCCGAAATAATTTACAGCAAGGCGCAGCGCGAGTTGTTTGAAAAGAATTTTGCAGAAGGCTTTGCCACGTTTGCCCTTGATGACTGGGTGTATGCTTTTGATTATGCGCAGGAAAAACTCATCAATCAGTTTAAAACGGCCACGCTTAAGGGTTTTGGTATTGACGGCCTGAACGAAGCCATTGTGGCGGCCGGTGCCATTTTGCATTACCTCGAAGCCACCGAGCATAAGGACACACAGCATATTGCTTCTATCGCCCGGCTGGATGAAGACAAATACGTTTGGCTCGATAAGTTCACCATCCGTAACCTGGAGCTGGTATCATCACCGTTTGAGAATGGTGTGCCGCTGATACAAATTCTTGATCAAACCGTTACCCCGATGGGGTCGCGGCAACTGCGCAAATGGATGGTGCTGCCGCTCAAAGAAATGGCACTTATTGACGAACGCTTAAGGATAGTAAATGTTTTCCACCAACAGGTTGAATTGGCTGAGCGGCTAACGGATGAACTAAAACAGATAGCTGACCTGGAGCGACTGATTTCAAAAGTGGCTGTGGGGCGCATTAACCCGCGCGAAATGCTGCAACTGAAGCGATCGCTGCAACGGACTGTCCCGATAAAAAGTTTACTGGAACAACACTCCTCCGCTGACTTGAAAAAACTGGGCGATCAACTCAACCGGTGTGAATACCTGTTGGAAAGAATAGAAAAAGAGTTGCGCGATGATGCACCAATGCTCACCAACCAGGGAGGAATCATCAAGGAAGGTATTCACGCTGAATTGGATGAACTACGAAGCATCGCTTTCTCCGGAAAAGATTACCTGCTGCAGATTCAGAAACGTGAAATTGAGCGAACAGGAATCAACTCACTGAAGATTTCCTTCAACAAAGTGTTTGGTTACTACCTTGAAGTGAGCAATGCCAACAAGGATAAGGTGCCTGCCGACTGGATACGCAAGCAAACACTGGTAAATGCCGAACGCTACATTACTGAGGAGTTAAAGGTTTACGAGGAAAAAATCCTGCATGCAGAAGATAAGCTGGTTCTTATTGAGCAGAAACTATTCCAGGAATTGGTACAGCAGGCGGCTGATTTTGTTGCTCAAATCCAGCAAAATGCCCGCACGCTGGCTGTGCTGGATGTGTTGCTGTCGTTTGCGTGGGTGGCACGACAGAACAACTACTGCCGGCCCGAAATCAACGAATCCACTGTGCTGGATATCAAAGCCGGTCGCCATCCGGTGATAGAAAAGCAACTCCCCGCTGGCGAAAGCTATGTGCCTAATGATGTTTACCTCGATAACGACACGCAGCAGATTCTCATCATTACCGGTCCTAACATGGCGGGCAAGTCGGCCTTATTGCGGCAAACCGCACTGATTGTTTTGATGGCGCAAATCGGAAGTTTTGTGCCGGCCGATAGTGCCCGCATTGGGTTGGTGGATAAGATTTTTACCCGTGTGGGCGCTTCGGATAATTTATCGAAAGGTGAATCCACCTTTATGGTGGAGATGATTGAAACGGCCAGCATTCTGAACAACCTGAGCAACCGCAGTTTGATTTTGATGGATGAAATTGGCCGAGGCACATCTACTTACGATGGCGTTTCCATCGCCTGGGCCATTGTGGAGTACCTGCATCAGCATAAAGATTACCGGCCGAAAACGTTGTTTGCCACGCACTATCACGAACTCAATCAGCTGGCCGAAGATTTTGTGCGGGTAAAAAATTTTAACGTGAGTGTAAAGGAAGTTGGCGATAAGATCATCTTCATGCGCAAACTGAAGGAAGGCGGCAGCGAACACAGTTTCGGAATTCACGTAGCGCAACTGGCCGGCATTCCCAACAAGGTGGTGTTGCGTGCCAACGAAGTACTGCATTTTCTGGAAAAGGAAAAGCACAAAAATGAACCTAAAAAGAAATTACAGGAGCTTCCGAAAGCCACCCACCAGATGAGTTTGTTCGAAATGGATCCGAAATACAAACAGGTGCAGCAAATGCTGGAGAATATCGACATCAACACCATCAGCCCGGTGGAGGCGCTGCTGAAGTTGAATGAGATACTTTTGTTGCTCAAAAACTGATCAAGCTTTGGCCAGCCTTTTTCTTATCCGGCTCAATGCTTCGGGAGTTATGCCTAAATATGAAGCAATGTATTTGAGCGGCACATTGGCCATCACTTTCGGTCGCTCTTTCATTAACTTCAGGTAACGTTCCTCCGGGGTATCGAATAACAAGCTTTTGTTGCGGTTTACTACAAACAACAAAATGTACTCGGCCATCAGTCTGCCGAACCGCTCCCACGTGGACGATTGACTATACGCAGCCTGAAGATTATCGTGGTTAATCTGAAGAATCTCCAAATCCTCCATAGCAATAATATTGTCGGCAGTGGGTTTCCGCGTAATAAAACTGGCAAAGTCGGTAATAAAATTGCCTTCGAAGGCAAAGTTCACCGTCAGATCTTCATCATTAATCAGGTTGTAAATCCTGACAAAACCCCTATTGATAAAAGTTACATGATTGCATACCTCGCCTGCCCGCAACACAAATTCACCCTTTTTAAGAAATCGCCTGGCGGTAATGGATTGCAACAACTTCCAATCGTTGCCAGAGAAGCGGATGAACCGCGAAATAAAATTACGCATGGATTCAAACTCGTCCATGCCGGAAAGATAATTATTGAACGAAATATTCCCGAGCCTGAAATCAGTTCGGTTTAATGGTAATGCGTTTTCGTATGCGGCTCAGGGCTTCCGGGGTAACACCGATATAGGACGCAATGTATTTGAGTGGAATGCGCTCCGGAATCTGGGGATGTTCCTTCAGCATTTGCAGGTAGCGTTCTTCCGGAGATTTCAACAGCAGGCTTTGCGTTCGCTCGGCCGTTTCAATGAAAACATACTCCGAAATCAGCCGGCCGTACTTTTGCCACACCGGAAAGGTTTCGTAGAGGCGTTGCATAGAGTCATAATCCAACTGAATTAATTCGGCATCCTCAAGGGCAACGATGTTATCAAAGGAAGGTTTACGGGTTAAAAAACTTTTGTAGTCGGTAACATAGTCGTTTTCAAAAGCAAAATACGCAGTGTACTCATTATCATTTACGATGTTGAAGACCCTGAAAACGCCTTTATTGATAAACGAAACATGATTGCAAACCTGACCTGCGCGGAGCAGGTACTCGCCCTTTTTTAGCCAGCGCCTGATGGATACCGCCTGCTGCGCCTGCCACTCTTCTTCGGTGAATTGCACAACCTGTGAAATGAATTTCCGGATGGAAGAAAATTCGTCCATCCGGAAAGATAATCAGGAAAATGTTTTCAGAACGTAAAGCGCACAAACGGAACCGGAAAAAATCCCTGCTGGTATTGGGTTACAATGGTGTTGGTGCGGGGGTTGTAGGTTTTGGTGAACACGTTCTGGTTGTTGGTCAGGTTCTGCAGGTCAAGTGCAATTTCGAGCGTACTCTTTTTATATTCCTTGCGGTATGCCAGTTTTAAGTCGGTGCGGAAGTAGGCATCCTGTCGTTCACTGTAAGCTTCGGTTTCTTTATATATAGTTGCACCGTAGGCTTGTGAGGCATCGAAGTCAATGGGCGTAAGGTATTTGCCGCCAATGGTAGTTACCTTCAGATTAACCGACAGGAATTTTTGTTTTGAGCCTAACCGGAATTCCTTACCGAACAGCCCGTTAACTACATAGTGAGTATTGTAGGCTGTATTGCGTTCAACGCCATCGCTGCCTTTGTATTTCGAATCAAAAACTGAAGAAGTGATAAGGAAATAGAAACCTTTGCTGAAAAACCGTTCCAACGTCAATTCAAATCCGATGTTGGAACCCGTGCCTTTGTTAACCAGGCTGTCCTGGTCAACCGGAGCAAAACTTGAACCCGTGTTGATGGCCGAGAAAGAAGTAGGTCGTTGCTCCACCGGCACATTGGAAAGTGTTTGGTAATAGCCTTCTGCCTTCAGGCGCAGGTTATCGCTGATGTTCCAATCGTAGGTTATTACATTGTGCTGACTGGTGGTAAAGCCTAAATCGGTATTGGTGAGGATGTAGTTGTCAGGGCCGACTTTGGTTTGAACGTATGAAGTATATGGACTTTGAATCTGGTTGTGCAGGCCATATCCTATGCTGACGGATTGTTTGCCATTAATATGGTATTGAACACCGATGCGCGGCTCGACAACAGCTTGTTCGTTGAGCGCATAGTATTGTGTGTGTAGCCCGGCATTGAATGAAAATTTGTTGCTGAACCGGTGCCGCCACGTGGCAAAGGCCTGGTATAAAGCTGTTCTATCCTTTACATTGATACGAACTGAATCGGTTCCTATGTTGGCAAACACATCGCGGTTGTACAGATCAAAATTCAGTACATCCGCATAAAAGCCGTAACTCAAGCTGTTTTTTGTGTTGATTTTGGTACGGAACAAAGCGAGACCCGATACCTTATTGGTGCGGAACTGTGCTTCACCCCGAAGGTATCTGGCCACCACATCGTTATTGGCATCACGCACAAGCGAGTCTCCGGTGAAGTTTTCTTCTGCAACGCTGATGCCGGTTGTGACTTTGAGGTGAGTCTTTTCAGATAACTTCTTTTCATAACTTACCCCGGCAATGCCGGTTTTATAGCGCGGAAAAAGATCCTCGTTTTCGCTTCCGTACAAGTCATTTGAATCCCCATCGAGATCCGCCTTACTGCCGAGTAAATCAATAGCGCTTTTGCCGGCTAGTCCGAAGATTGACCATTTACCTCCGTTATTTGCGGGTATTGAAAATTTAAAATTTAGATCCTGGTATAATGGAACATTTGATCCGGTGCCGAATTCAATTCCAAGGGCATCAAATATTCCAAGTGTGGAGTACCGGTAATTAACGATGAAGGAACCCTTGTTGGCTTTTGAAAGCGGGCCCTCGGCACCCAGTTCAAATCCGTTAAAACCCACCTGGGCCAGAAATTCTTTCTTTTCATTGTTCCCATCGCGCAGGCGAATGTCAAACACTCCGGCCACGGCATTACCGTATTGAGCCGGGAAGGCGCTGGTCATGAAATCCGATTTATCGAGGTTGTTGTTATTGAGCATGCTTACGGGCCCGCCTGTGCTGTTGAGCGAACCGAAGTGGTTTGGGTTAGGTATGTTCAGTCCTTCCAGTTGCCACAGCATGCCGGTGGGTGAGTTCCCGCGTACCACAATGTCGTTTCGGGAATCGTCACCACCGATCACACCGGCAAAGTTAGCGGCCATGCGTGAGGGATCGCCCAACGCCCCGGCATAGCGCTTGGTGTCGTCCACGTTAAACGAACGGGCGCTCACTACGGCCAAATCGTTATTGGTTGCAGTTTTGTCATCGCGCGAGTTGGCTACCACGGTAATCTCACCAAGCTGGTTTATGCTCTCGGTTAAGGACAGGTTCAGAATTACTTCCTTGCCAGCTGTGACCACCACATTTGGGATCACCTGTTCTTCGTAGCCGATGTAGGTTACTTTCAGGGTTTGCCGGCCAACGGGCACGTTGGTGATCCGGTAGTAACCCTCAACATCGGTAGCTGCGCCTACAACAGATTCGCCTGTGCCAAGCACCATAATGTTTACACCAATAAGCGGGGTCTTACTTACCTCGTCCACTACCCGACCCCGGATAGTTTGGGTAGGCTGACTAAAGGCTGAGAAGGCCAGCAGCAGGGCAATGGCGATACCCAGCAACAGTTTTGCAATGCGTACTTCGTCTGTTTTCATGATCGGTTTTTTTGTGTTTTTGTTAACACAAAGGTGCTCGGCCCGCAAAGCATAATTGCTTGATGTAAATCAAGAAGAGGGTTCCGGTCAATTGATTCAGGTCAAGAAATGCAGAGGGGGCTTGTTAGCGTCTGAACAGGTTACTGCCCATAATTTTTTGCATCACCTCATCTTTGAGCGCCCGGCTAATGGGAATGCGGGAAGTGCCAATCAGGATTTCACTGCCATCGAGCGAGTTGATTTTTTTCAATGAAACAATAAACGATTTATGAACTTTGAGGAACCGGTCTTTCGGCAGTTGTTCTTCAAAGCCGGTTAAAGTCATGTAGGTAATCAATTTGCGGCCAGTGGTGTAAAGGATGCAGTAGTTTTGCATGGCTTCCACATACAATACTTCTGAGTAACTGACCTTTTCGTATTTATGATCGCACTTAATAAAAAAATAATCAGGTGTACCGGGCGCCCTGTACTTAAGCGCATGGTAGTCGTGTGCTTTTTGTGCAGCTTTTAAGAAACGGTCAAAGGATATGGGTTTAACGAGGTAATCCAGTACATCGAGTGCATAACTTTCAAGTGCGTAATCCGGGTAGGCTGTGGTAAAAATTACCAGCGGTGGGTTTTTCAGGGTTCTCAGAAATTCAATACCTGAAAGTTTAGGCATGTGAATGTCGAGCAGAATTAGGTCAATATTTCCTTCCCGAAGGAGGGAAGCTGCTTTCAGCGCATCTTCACACGATCCGGCCAGCTGAAGAAAATCAATGTCTTTTACATACTCTTGCAGCCCTTTGCGGGCCAGCGGCTCATCGTCAACAATCAGGCAATTTAGTTTAACAAGGGTATTCATGCGGCCGGGGTCATGGTTTCTTGCAGTTTCAGTTCAAGGCTAACATGAAAGCGATCGGGTGTTTCACCAATCACCAGGTTATACCTGCCAGGATAAAGCAGCTCAAGTCTACGTGTTACATTTTTTAGCCCGATTCCACTGTTTTCGGTTGCTGGTTTAATTCCCTCTGTCGTGTTGGCGATATTCAGGTAAAAGGAATTACCTTTTTTATCCAGGTCAATTTCAATTGTATTCGGCTTGTCGGCAAAGTGCGAAACATGCTTGAAGGCGTTTTCAACGAACGGAATAAGGAGTAAAGGCGCTATGGTAAAATTCTTTAAGTCAGGTGAGTATCGGAAGACGATTTGATAGTTATCATCCTTGCGTAGCCGCTGCAGGTCAACGTAGTTTTTCAGGTAAGTGATTTCCTTTTCAATTGCAATTTCTGCCCCGTTGCATTCATATAGCTGATAGCGCAACATATCGGAGAAGCTGGTGAGTGTTTCGCGGGCCTCTTTGTTTTGCTTGTCGATCATAAAATAAATGGTGTTGATCGAGTTGAAAAGAAAATGCGGATTGATCTGGGCCTTGAGATACTCCAGTTCGGTGTTCAGCTTTTCGAGTTCAATTTTCCGAAGCAGTGTTTGCTGCTGGTACCATTGCTTGCTCAGGTAAAGCGTTACGGCAAAGGTGAGGTAGAAAATCACAATGGAAAGGTTGTATAATGAATGATTAAAAAACGACTGCTTTGCAGGTGAATTCAAACCATATCCGTACAAATAGACATCGTGGGCATTTTTGCATGCTACATAAACAACAAGAGTTAGCAGAATAAGGCCAACGCTGATAATGAAGTTGCGTCTTTTTGTAAACCGCGGCACAATAACAAGCAGGGTGAAATAGATGGCCATAGCCAGTAAGCCGTTGCGAATGATTAATTCCAACGTAAAGTGAACCGGGCCTGCTTCTTTCAGCACATTCAGCCGGGTGTATCCGTGAAAGAAAATCGTAAGCAACCAGAAAATAACGTGGTCTAGTTTGTACCGGAAGAATCGCTCCATAGTTGAAAATTACACCTTTCAACTTGTCTGACCTAAACCGGGATTTGCATTTCGTCAAGAAAATCAAACGAATCGTCATAACCGGTCGCCCGGGCTAATTTCTCCTTCGTTAATTCGATTCAAAAACCATCGGTTATGATCCGAAACCCACTACTGGTTGCCGCCATTGCTGTAAATTTTTTTGTGGCCTGCACCCAAACAAAGAGTCAGCACGAACAAGTGCTTGGCAGTCCGTGCGAAGAATGCGAGTTGTTGTTTGAGGGAATGCCAAAACAGATTTCATGGCGCACCACTATTTCAGAGCCGGATGAACCCGGTGAGCCGCTTATTATCAGTGGAACGATTTTTAAAAAGGACGGAAAAACTCCGGCACCAGGCGTAATACTGTATATCTATCAAACCGATAACCGGGGACTTTACTCACCCTCGCCCAATCAAATCCTTGGCAAAGCCCATGGTCACTTACGCGGCTGGATGAAAACCGATGAGCAGGGCCGGTATGAATTTAAAACGATACGACCTGCGCCCTATCCGAACCGCAAAGACCCACAGCACATTCACCCGATTATCTATGAACCGGGAAAAGGGTATTACTGGGTTGATGACTATTTGTTTGATGATGATCCGTTGCTGACGGAACAACAGCGAAACAGGCCAACCGAACGCGGGGGTTTGGGAATTATAAAGGTGGACAAAAGCCCGGATGGTGTATGGATCGGTAGCCGCGATATTGTTTTAAGTTTTTAGAAGATTAATCCGTAAAGCATATGAAGTTAACACACAGCAGGGGCGTATGGCTTGCAACGCTTCTGGCAGCAGTTTTGACAAACACCCTGGCGCAAACCTTACCACTTTCAACGAACGAGTCAAAAATTATCTGGACGGGCACCAAACTAACCGGCTACCACCAGGGTGTGGTTAATATCAAAGAGGGCAACGTGGTGATGAAAGAAAACCGCCTGGCCGGAGGCTATGTAGTGGTTGATATGAATACTATTGTCTGTACGGACATCCCCGCATCTGATCCCATTCCTAAACGAAAACTGGAGGACCACCTGAAGGATGCCGATTTTTTTAATGTTGTGAAGTTTCCTGCCGCACGGTTTGTGATAACGGAAGTCCGACCACACCCGGCTAACCCGGCCCGTTACCTGGTGTATGGAAACCTCACGATCAAACAAACCACACGGCTGGTAACCGCAGCAGTTACGCCCACCATTCAATCAGATCAGCAGTTTATTGGTGAAGCCGACCTGCGCTTTAACCGGCAGTTGTTTGGTGTTTCGTACAAAGGAATTAAGGACGAACTGGTTCACGATGAGGTACAGCTACGAATTTTGATAAAGACAAAAAGCAGTTAAATGAAATTGCATTTCCTGATTTCGCTGTTGCTGATTTCGGGCTCCGCATGGGCCCATCCCGGTGTGGGCATTGTAATGGACAGTAAAGGCAACGTGTTTTACACCGACCTTAAACACGTTTGGAAGATTGACATTCAAGGAAAAAAATCTGTCGTAATAAAAAATGTGCATACACACGAACTCTACATGGATGAGTCCGACAACCTGTATGGCGAGCATTTGTGGTACAATGGAGAACGACTCGATACATGGGGGCATTATGTGTGGAAATATTCTGCTGATGGAAGATTTGAAAAGATCATTCCAGACACAGAAGGGTTTTTGACTAATTACAGTTTTGTGCGCGACCACCACGGTAACATGTATTGGGCGAATCGCGATAAGGATTGCCAGCATATTGTAAAGCATGACCGGAATGGTATAACTACTTTTTTTGATAAAGCGTGTTTTGAGAATATACGTTGGATGACAGCCTCCCCAACAGGTAATGTTTACCTGGTGGATAAGTACGATTTGAAGATGATAAACCGGTGGGGGCAGGTTACCACTTTAACTAAGCAACTACCGGAGCGCAGGTTTACGCAGGCCCTCGTTAACGACCCCCATTTGGTAATGGGTCTTTCAACCGATCGGATTGACAATGTCTATGTTGCTATATATGGAGCAGGAAAAGTAAAGAAGGTAACGCCAGGTGGAAAAGTTTTTACAGTAGCCGAAACAGAAATGCTATGGTCTCCAACCGGAGTGCTCAGCGCGCCAAATGGTGATTTGTGGATTCTGGAGTGCTCACCTGCCAATGCGGTGCGGGTGGAACGGATAACCAGTGATGGCCGGAGAATCATCTATTAGACCGCGGGCGGAAGCGTTTTCTGCTTGGCCCTCTTCCTTTTTTTCTGAAGTTTTCATTTCGTTTTGTTTGCGGGGCGTACACAGGGCCTTTGCCCAGTTCAGCAGGCAAAGGCATCTTCGGTATGGGGTAGCCAATCAGGTTTTCAATGCTCTGGAACCTGCGTTGGTCGCGTTCGTTCACGAAGGTAATGGCCGTGCCCGTAGTTTCTGCTCGGGCCGTGCGGCCAATGCGGTGAACATAATCTTCGGGGTCGGGCGGAACGTCCCAGTTTATCACCATGCTGATGCCTTCTACATCAATACCCCGCGACAGCACATCGGTGCCGATGATGAGATTGATTTGCTTGTTCCTGAATGCACGCAGAATTTCTTCCCGCTCAGTCTGTTCCAAATCTGAATGGAAAGCCCGTGCCGGGATGTTCGATCGCCTGAAGGCTGCATCAAGTTTTTTCACAGTTTCTTTCGTAGAAGCAAACAGGATGATGCTGCTCCAGCGATGCGTTTTTAATACATGGTTAAGCAGGCCTCCCTTCTGTTCATCGTAAACCACGTAGGCTTCCTGTGTTATGCCTTCGGCTGGTTTGGCAATAGCTATATTTATTTCTACTGGTTGATTGAGAATCTTATTGGCCAATGCGCGGATTTTTGGCGGCATGGTAGCTGAAAAGAGCAGGGTTTGCCGGTCTTTCGGTAAGTAGCTTACAATCTTTACGATGTCATCATAAAAGCCCATATCCAGCATGCGGTCGGCTTCATCTAAAATCAGGTGTTGGAGGTGATCAAATACTGTAGTGCCGGCAGCCAATAATGCAATTAACCGGCCTGGTGTGGCCACAATAATATCGGCACCTTGCTCAAGTGCGCGTTTTTGCTGGTCCCACGCTGCGCCATCGCCACCGCCATAAATGGGGATGGAACTGATGCCGGTGAAGTAGGCGAACCCTTCAATTTGCTGATCGATTTGCTGGGCCAGTTCGCGGGTCGGGGCGATGATAAGGGTGTTTAGATGCCGGTGGTCGGTATGAATCATTTTGTTGATCACCGGTAGGATGTAGGCAGCAGTTTTGCCGGTACCGGTTTGAGCGCAGGCGATAACGTCTTGGTTCTGCAAGATTACTGGTATGGCTTGCTCCTGAATGGGAGTGGGCTTTTCATAGCCCATGGAGTCCAGGCCATCGTTTAGTTTTTGGTCGAAACCGAAATCAGCAAAAGTCATGGGGGGAATCAAAAAACAAAGCCAGACGGACGGCCTGGCTTTGCGTGTGCTGGTTGGAGAAATTAATTATTGACTAACCGTACGTTTACGGCATTCAATCCTTTTCTTCCTTGTGTAACTTCGAAGGTGATGGCATCGTTCTCACGGACCTTGTCAACAAGGCCGGATACGTGCACAAAAAACTCTTCATTGGTTGCGGTTTCCCTTACAAAGCCAAATCCTTTGGCTTCGTTAAAGAACTTTACGGTTCCTTCTTTCATGGTGATAAATTGTGTTTTTTGACCAACGGAGAACCATTGATCGGTGTTATAAATTGATTAAGGCCGTAAAGATAGGAATAAATTAACAGATGGTGGTGACTCCTAACTTAGGCACCTCTTATGCTGCAGCTTTCACCGGTTGCATACTAACCTCTTTGTGCTTCGTCATGCGAATTACTCGCAGGGCGCTGAGCATCTTTATGATCAGGTACGTGGGGTCAATTTCATGCCAGCGTATGCCGCCAAAATTAGCGCGCGATCCATGTTTATGATGGTTGTTGTGGTAACTCTCACCCATCATCAGAAAATCAACCGGCAGAAAGTTTTTGGAGGTATCGCCTACTTCAAAATTGCGGTAGCCGTACTTGTGAGCAAACCAGTTAATGATGGCTCCGTGTATGGGGCTGAGCAGAAACTGGATGGGGAGCAGCAGCCATAACCACCAGGTTGTGGCAAACTGCAGATAAAAAAGCACGTAAAGTCCGCCCCATACGATACGCGATGGCCACGAGCGGGCAAACTTGTCAAATGCTTCCCATTTCGGAACGCCATCGGTAAAGCGTTTATCCACTACCAGTTTACCGTTGGCAATAGCCGAATAAATGGTTTTGGTTTTCCACATCATGTTCCAGATGGTTTCATCATACTTGGGTGAATGCGGATCGTTTTCTGTATCAGCAAAGGCATGGTGCATGCGGTGCATAACACCATATCCGTACGCGCTTAAATAGTTAGACCCCTGGAAAATCCAGGTCAGGACAAAAAATACCTTCTCGGTGAATTTGTTCATGGTAAACGCCCGGTGCGAAGCATACCGGTGCAGGAAAAATGTTTGAAAAAAGAGCGACAAATACCAATGCGCTATGAAAAAGGCCAGAATAATCATGTTACGTATAAAGATTTAGGTAAAACACTACTTACAGTCCTTAGCCTGTAAAGACTGTAAGGTGTAAGACAATTCCGCTAGCCTGTTGTGACAGTTTTTTTAAAAAAAATCAGGATTTTTTTTCGGCCTCAAACCAGATGTCGCGTTTCAGCGAGTTAATAAGCTCATCGGTGTTGCCCTCGCATGCTTTTTTAAAACTTTCCAATAATGAAGAAGGTGCTGGAATATCGAAATGCATTTTGGCTGTTTCCTCCCGTAGCTTCTTTTTTGCGCGGGTAAGGAGTTGGCGGCAGTGGTCTTTCTTTTTGTTAAGTGTTTTGTGCAGTGTATCGTAGTCCACATCAAACACTTCTTTCAGCAGGTAAACCGCGCGTTCAAGGGGTTTCAGTTTTTGATGGATAACCTTCATGGCACCGGCCAGATAAACATCCATATCCAAATGGGCAAAACTGCTTTCTTTTATTTTGGTAATAAACTCCGATAGCTGCATAGAGTCAAGGTATTCTACCTTTTTCCTTTTCAGCGCAAGGAGGTGATTCAGGCAGTTGTTGGTTACGGCTTTAATGAGGTATGCTTTGGTGTTATTGATTTTTTCTTTTTCGGCATTAAGCCAATTAAGAAACGTTTCCTGCACGATGTCTTCGGCATCGGCTTTACAGCGCAGCAGGTTGTAGGCAATAGCCTGCAACAGGGGTTGGTAAAGTGTAATGGTGGCTGCGTGATTCATTTTAATGCACAAAGGTACACTAATATCATGGCATTTACGTAACGGCAATTGCCTTACACACGTTCGTGCCGACAACTTTCCGCCAGCGGCAATTTTTTCGCAGGCAAACCGTTACCTTTGCAGTTCGGAGTCAACGTAAATAAAGCGCGTGGGTCCGGTTAGATTCGATAGTACCATGACAACAACAACACTTGTACCGGAGCCTCGCAGGAAACCGATACTATCGCAAGAAATCAGTTTTACACTTGTACACCTGTTGCCGCTGGCCGCCATCTGGACGGGGGCAACCTTGTTCGATTGGATGGTGTGTATTTTCCTGTACGTGTTCCGCATGTTTTGGGTAACAGCCGGTTATCACCGGTATTTTGCCCACCGGTCGTACAGCACTTCGCGCTGGTTTCAGTTCATTATCGCGTTTATGGCGCAAACTTCGGCACAAAAGGGCGCGCTGTGGTGGGCGGCACACCACCGGCACCATCATCGCCACAGCGACACACCGGCCGATCCGCACTCAATGAAAATTTATGGGTTCTGGTATTCGCACGTGGGCTGGATTGTAGGCCCGGATTTTAAAGAAACAGATTACAAGACCATTGGCGATTATGCCAAATACCCTGAACTGGTGTGGTTGAACAAGTACTACCTGGTACCACCGGTTTTACTGGCGGTTGGAGTTACCGCATTGGGCGCGTGGGTAAACGGAGGAAGTGTTTTGATGATGTTTACAACGCATGGCATGTCAACGTTGTTAATCGGATTCTTCCTTAGCACGGTAATATTGTATCATGGCACGTTTTCTATCAACTCCATCATGCACAAATTTGGCCGGCAGCGGTATGAATCGAACGATGAAAGTCGCAACAGTTTATGGCTTGCGTTGCTTACGCTGGGCGAAGGTTGGCACAATAACCATCATTATTATGAAACGGCAGCACGCCAGGGGTTTTTCTGGTGGGAAATTGATATTACCTGGTATGTGCTGAAGGCGATGTCGTGGACAGGCCTTATTTGGGATTTGAAGGGCGTTCCGCGGCATATTAAGTACTCTAAAAACCGGGCGCACGCCCGCCAGCTTAAGCAGGAGTTGGAAGAAGAAATCCGCAAGTCGGCTTGATTATGCTGATATTGGAATTTTAGAATCGCCTGTTAAATTTGCAGTCCCTTTACGGGAAAAAGCGGGAGTAGCTCAGTTGGTAGAGCACGACCTTGCCAAGGTCGGGGTCGCGAGTTCGAGTCTCGTTTCCCGCTCACCTCACCCCAAACCCCTCTCCTTAAGGAGAGGGGCTTTGTTTTTAAAGTGAGCTTGGTAAAGCTGCCCGGGTGGTGGAATTGGTAGACACGCAGGACTTAAAATCCTGTGGCCAGTAATGGCTGTACGGGTTCAACTCCCGTCCCGGGTACTTCATCAGATAGCCATCAACCGAAACAGAATGGATTCAGTGCTGACGCTTGCGGTCAGCATCCTGACATTCGCGCGAGGCGATTCGTTTCTACCTGGATTCTGTTAAATTCAGCACTTTATACTTCATGCATCCCAGATTGCTCGCGTGGTTTGTTATACTTTCCATTTGGGGCTGTGAGCGGCCACCAAAAAAAACATTGGTTTGGGTAGATGAATTTAATTATTCAGGAGCCCCTGATTCGACCAAATGGAATTATGATCTGGGTAACGGATGTCCAGCACTCTGTGGCTGGGGAAACAACGAGTTGCAGTACTATACAAATGATAAAGAAAATGTACGGGTTGAAAACGGAGTATTGATTATTGAAGCGCATAGCGATTCACTGTACGGAATGCCCTACACCAGCACCCGAATAATCAGCAAACACAAAGGCGATTGGCTGTACGGGCGCATTGAAGTGAGGGCCAAATTACCAAGGGGGCGTGGCACCTGGCCTGCTATCTGGATGTTACCTACCGACTGGGCGTATGGTGGGTGGCCTGCCAGCGGTGAAATTGATATTATGGAACACGTGGGGTTTGACCCGGGTGTGATACACGGAACCATCCATACCGAGTCGTATAATCACCATAAGAAGACTCAAAAAGAAGGTATCATGACAGTGGCTGATGCGCAGGATTCTTTCCATGTGTACAGCATTGACTGGCGTGCTGATAAAATTGATTTTTTTGTTGATGATAAATTGTATCATTCGGTTTCGCGCTTATCTGAAGATACATTTCGCGAATGGCCTTTTGATAAGCGATTTCACTTAATTATGAATTTGGCAGTGGGTGGCTTTTGGGGAGGTATGAAGGGCATTGATGATTCCATCTGGCCGCAGCGCATGGAAGTTGACTATGTGCGGGTGTATGAATGACAAGAATTCACTGGCTTTACTTTGCCTGTTTGGTTTTTGTAAGGTCTTCAAACAAGCCGTTGAACAAGGATAATATCAAACTGAACGCCAGCGCCCACCAAAATCCATCTACTTCAAAGCCATCTACAAACCAATCGGCAAGCTGAATCATCAGCGCATTGATTACCAGCAGGAACAGTCCGAAGGTAACGAAGGTAATTGGTATGGTGAGCACCACCAGCACAGGCTTAACAAAAGCATTGACAATAGCCAACACCAATGCAACCAACAGCGCGTATCCATAATGTTCAACATGAACTCCGGGCAGCAGGTAGGCGGTGAGCAATACCCCAAGCCCATTTAACAAAAACCGGATGATTCCACTCATATTCTTTTCAATATCTGCTTTTAAGCCCTGAAGTCAAATACTAACTTGCTTCAATGTACGCCATTGTTGATATCGAGACGACCGGGGGCTACGCTGATCATCACCGCATTACTGAAATCGCCATCTACCATCATAATGGCAGTGAAATTACCGATCACTTTTATACGCTGATCAACCCCGGCCGAAGGGTGCCTTATTACATTACAGGGTTAACCGGTATAACTACCAAAATGGTTTCGAAGGCGCCCACTTTTGAAGAGGTGGCTGAAGATATCCTTCGGTTGCTTGAGGGAAGAATTTTTGTGGCACACAATGCTCATTTTGATTATTCATTTTTAAAAAAAGAGTTTGAGCAGGCCGGCATAACGTGGCACGCCAAAAAGTTGTGCACCGTAAGGTTGAGCCGCAAAATTATTCCCGGCCTCCGATCGTACGGACTGGGCAGCCTGGCTGAAAGTTTGGGAATACGGATTGAAAACCGGCACCGGGCCGGTGGCGATGCTGAGGCAACTGCCAGCATATTCTCGCGGTTGCTGCAGCGCGATAAGGACGGGTACATCATCCGTTCGTTAAAACGCAATTCGGGCGAAACAATTATTCCGCCTAATCTTCCCAAGGAAGAATTTGATGCGTTGCCTGCTAAACCCGGAGTGTACTATTTTTTGAATGCACGCGGACAGGTAGTTTATGTGGGCAAGGCCAATAACATTAAAAAGCGAATTGCCGGGCACTTTACCGGGGATGCACGTGAGTGGAACCGCTCGAAAGTCCGAAACGAGATTCACCACATCCGGTACACGCTAACAGGCAATGAACTGGTATCCCTTATCCTGGAATCGCAGGAGATACGAAGGCTTTGGCCAAAGTACAATGTGGCACAGAAATTTAAAGTTGATGAATGGGGTATCTTTACTTACGATGACCAACTGGGGTATAAACGCTTTTCGGTAAACCTGGTAACCCGAGGGGCAACGCCATTAATCAGGTTTAATACAAAAGGCGATGCCTGGAATTTTTTATGGGAGAAGGTGCATGCGTTTGAACTATGCCCTAAACTCAGCGGACTACAATTGAAAAAAGGGCTTTGCTTTAGTCACCAGACGGGCGAATGTAAAGGCGCATGTGCAGGTTTGGAAAAACCGACTGTTTATAATAAACGAGTGGTAAAAGCCATACAAACTTTTAATAATGCCGATGGTTCAATTGCCATTGTGGGCAAGGGCCGGAAGGCTGACGAAAAATCAGTTGTGCTGGTTGAAAAAGGAAAGTTTTTTGGTTTAGGTTTTATCAGCAAAAGAAAAAAAATCAGCAGCCTCCGCGTACTGAAGAGATATGTAAATAAGGGAACAGAAACAGCAACTGTCCAGAACATCATCAACTCCTACCTGCTTAATCCGCGTGATTCGGAAGTAATCATACTTAATTAATACGCTTTCTTCCTTCAATTCCAGGGTATAATGATGGAACCGGGTCGCTGGTAAAAGCTTCTTCGGTATCAATATCCATCATCGACAGTACGCCTAACCATCCCGCCCCGGTGTCCATCAGCCAGATGCTACAGGCATGAAGTGGCTTGCCTGAGGTAATAGGGGTATGCCCGAGGTAAACTTCATCGTAAACGGTGAGCGGAGCTTCAATTCCTTTGTTATGAAAATCGATAGCGATTCGCGCAAGGTTCCGATCCCACAGAAAGTCGTTTAAGGTTTGCTCTTCAATCGGCCTTAACGGATTAAAGCCGGCATGCACAAATAATTTATTTTCAATGATGATGTAAGGCAAGGCGTGCTCAAAAAAATCTTTGTGACGTTCATTTACTTTTTCATCGTACGATTGCAACGTAGCCAGGCCGCCCTGCTCCAGCCAAATTTCTTCCCTGATGCCGTACTGCATCCATTTCAGGGTGAGGTAATCATGATTGCCCAGAATGTAGCGAAGGTTTTTAACCTTCAACAGTTCATCAACTGTTGCCTTTGTTTCCGGCCAGCCATCGCATACATCGCCAAGGCAAATAAGCATGTCGGTTTCGTAATCAAAACCGGCACGCTCAAAACATTGCAACAAGGCTTTATGGGCACCGTGTATATCACCAATAACAAATCGTTTCATCCGCTTTGTAAAGGTAAATTAATAGATTCGCGTTTTCTTAACTTCTTTAGGTTATGAATTGGATAGAACTGGTAGGCTTGTTCGGGGCATTCTTAAGCAGCATCACCTTTATACCCCAGGTGTATAAAGCCTGGCAAACAAAAAGTGTAGGCGACCTTAGTTTAACCATGATGCTGATTGTGTTTATGAGTACGATTGTTTGGCTTGTTTACGGTATTAATCTGTACCTGCTGCCCGTCATTATCTGCAATGCCATTATCTGTGTTCTCAGCCTCATGCTTATTTATTTCAAATTTGCATTTAAAAAGTAAATCAGGATAAACCGCCTGGCGGCTGAAAGCAGCCGGCCTGTCAACTTTTAGCGCTAATTCATTAAAATTGCGCTATTTTTGAAATTGGCCTTATGAAAGGCTATGCAGCTAATTAATTGTTGAGTTTATGGAAGCGGTAGAAACCGGAAGACAAGTTGAGCATAAGGAAAAAATCAGGCAGGTTATTTCCGAAGTAGGCAAAGTGGTGGTGGGGCAGGAGTACATGGTAAACCGGTTGCTGATTGGGTTGTTTACCAACGGACACATTTTACTTGAGGGAGTTCCCGGCCTTGCCAAAACGCTAACCGTAAGCACACTGGCCCGCGTATTGCATCTTGACTTTTCTCGAATACAGTTTACGCCCGATTTGTTGCCTGCTGATTTGGTGGGCACGATGATTTATAACCAAAAGGAAGGCAAGTTTGAAGTAAAGAAAGGCCCGATTTTCGCCAACATTATTCTGGCCGATGAGATTAACCGGTCGCCCGCCAAAGTGCAATCGGCATTACTTGAGGCCATGCAGGAAAAGCAGGTTACCATTGGCGAAACCACGTTTAAGCTGGACAAGCCCTTTCTGGTGCTCGCCACACAAAACCCGGTAGAGAATGAGGGAACCTATCCGCTGCCGGAGGCACAAATCGATCGCTTTATGATGAAGGTTTTTGTTGATTACCCCAGTAAAGAGCAAGAACTTGAGGTGATGCGCAGAATTGCCAACATGAAGTTTGATTTTGCGGTGAACCCGGTGCTTACCAAAGAGGATATTTTCAGTATCCGGGAGGAAGTAAATAAGGTAAAAATTTCTGAGTCGCTGGAGCGGTATATTATTGAATTAGTATGGGCCACCCGCAAACCCCTTGAATACAAATTGAGTGAACAGGCACCCTATATCCAGTTTGGCGCATCCCCGCGGGCCAGCATCAATTTAAACCTCGCAGCCAAGGCCGCGGCTTACATGGAAGGTCGCGATTACGTGTTGCCCGAAGACATTAAAGAAGTGGCCCTCGATGTGATGAACCACCGCATTATTTTAAACTACGAAGCCGAAGCCGATAACGTAAAAACAGCCGACATCATTAAAGCCATTCTGGGTAAGGTGCCCATTATGAAATAACCTATGGCTTAACAATGCCATAAGGATTTTTTAAACTGGTTAACAGGCCTGTAACAAAACAAATACTCAGGAGTTTCCCTGAAACGGTTGATTCACTTGTAAATCAAGAATTTAGGCTGCATTACGCCCTTTAACAATTTAGTAACACTGGCTTGCCGGTGGGGTAATAGTAGCTGCTGACCTTTGTATTTAAAGAATAGTTCATGCGAAAGATTATACTGGTGTTTTCTCTGCTCCTGTCAAGCCAATTTGTTGTCGCACAAAACGGAACGATTACCGGGGTAGTGACTGATTCAAAAACCGGAGAGACCATTATTGGAGCTAATGTTTCCATTCAGGGAACGCAGGTGGGTGATGCCACTAACCTGGATGGAGAATTTACAATTGGAAATGTTAAACCGGGCACCTATACATTGGTCGTTTCATTTGTTACCTATAAGACCCATACTGTACCTGATGTGGTTGTTGAGAGCGCTAAAATAACAAAGGTGTCCATCGCCATGCAAGAAGATGCCACCGAGTTGGAAGAGATCGTAGTGCAGGGGGCTAGAGAAATTAATACGGATTTTACACTGATAAAATCAATACGGGAGAGCAAGCTGGTGGTTAGCGGAATATCTGCTGAACAGATTGTGCGGATACCTGACAGGGATGCTGCTCAGATTATGCAGCGTGTTCCTGGTGTGAGTATTGTGGATAATCGGTTTGTCATGATCAGGGGCGTAAGTGAACGCTACAATCAGGTAATGATTAATCGCGTAATTGGCCCAAGTACAGAAGTAGACAAACGTTCATTCTCTTTTGACCTGATACCCAGTGGAGCAATTGATCAGATTTTAATTTATAAAACCGGAACCCCCGACCAGCCCGGTGATTTTGCGGGCGGGGTAATTCAGGTTGTAACCAAACAACCCTCGGATGATAATTATTTTAAGTTCGGAACCTCTATTGGCTTTCGGGCAAATACAACCTTTAACGACTACAACAGCAGCCAGGGTAGCCCAACCGATAAGTTTGGGTTTGATAATGGATTCCGTTCACTCCCTTCTGGATTCCCATCAACCTCTGCACTTCAGGCTTCAACGCGTACCTCTACCTTACGTGAGCAAGCAGGCAAATCGCTAACAAATAACTTTGATTATTCTACTCGCCAGGCTCCGCTTGACTTTGGCATGGGCTTCGAACTCTCGCAAAATTTCCGAATCCGTGGACTTAAGGTTGGCACACTAACAAATCTTACCTATTCAAATGCGTATCAGCGCAAGAATGTTGAGTTCAACCGGTACCTTTTTGACGGAGCTGCCACAGAGGTTCGATTTGCCTACAATGATCTATATACAGAAAACGATGTTCGTATAAGCGGTATCTCCAACTGGTCTTTCGTACTGAACGACAGGCATAAGATTGAGTTTAAAAACCTGGTTAACCTGCTGGGTGAAAATCAAACCGTTCTGCGCGATGGGCAGGACTTGTTCCTGAATGATGACCGCCTCTATCGCAATTATGCATACCACTACCTGAGCCGGCTAATTTATACCGGTCAGCTGCAGGGTACGCACAAGTTTGCCGATAACAGTTTTACCTTCGAGTGGGTGGGTGGTTACAACTACCTGAATCGCGATGAGCCCGACTACAGAAGGTTCAGAACATTCCGCCTGATTTCGAGCGGAGAGGAAGAGTACCAGATGCAGCTGCCTCCGAGCGCTAACCTTTTTGAAACGGGAAGATTTTATTCCGATCTGACTGATTCCGGGATTGCAGGAGGAATGAGCCTTGAGAAAAAATTCGGAGATGGTTCAGATAAGCGTACTCCTTCAATTAAAGTAGGCTATTTTGTTGAGAATAAGTCGAGAGAATTCAATGCACGGTACGTATCTTACTTATACCCGGGGTTCTTTGATCCGCAAATCGGAGAGGATTTAATTCGTCTTCCGCTTTCCGACATTTTTGCTCCGGAAAACATCCGATCTCAGGATGGCTTTGTCATTGAAGAAGGAACCCGCCCTTCGGATACCTACACCGGAGAAAACCTGTTGATTGCCGGTTACGTGGGTGGTAACTTTTCAATAGGTCGCGTGGATATTTCCGGTGGAATAAGGGTAGAGAGTAACCAACAAGAAATACTAACGGCCACCAATAACGGACCTATTAAGGTAGATAACCCTGTGTTGTCTCCCTTGCCGTTTTTAAATACAGCATTTAATATTTCCGACCGCTCTCTGGTTCGTTTGGCCTACTCGCGTACAGTGAACAGACCCGAGTTCAGAGAACTGGCCCCCTTTCTGTACTATGACTTTGAACTTGAATTAGGCGTTTTCGGAAATCCGGATTTGAAAACAGCAGATATTGACAATGTTGACCTGCGATGGGAATTGTACCCCAACCCGGGCGAATTGATCAGCCTTGGAATATTCTATAAACATTTCCAAAATCCGATTGAGTCTATTCTGCAACTCACCGCAGAGTCGCCCCAGGCTACGTATGGGAATGCCGATGAAGCAAATGCATACGGGGTTGAACTTGAGTTCAGAAAATCGCTGGCCAGCCTGGGCTTGTCCAGGTTCTTACGCAACCTGTCCGTAAATCTTAATGCCTCGTACATTTATTCACAGGTTGACCTTGGATCACAGGCCGGATTTCAACAACAAAAGCGGGAATTGCAGGGTCAGTCCCCTTATTTGTTTAATGTTGGGTTATACTACCTGGATGATGATCGCGGATTTTCAACCTCTGTGGCGTATAACATTTTCGGGCAACGCATTTTCCAGGTTGGTGATCTGAACTTTCCATCGGTGTATGAGTTACCCAGGCATGCCATAGATATGCAGATTGCCAAGAAGTTTGGAAACCTCGAAGCAAAAGTTAACATCCAAAACCTGCTTAATGCAGAATACCGGTTTTATCAGGATACAGATGAGAACAATAGAATAGATGTTAATTCTACTGATGCACCCATTCTTCGATACAAAATCGGGCAGCAATTCAGCATTTCCTTAGCGTATAAAATCAGCAGGAAGTAAGGCCTCCGTTTTTTTGACTGGTTAATCAACACCAATCCACATTAATAATACATGTTAAGACAATGTGGTTTTAATGTTACCTGACCTTAACGATTTGTTAAAGGAGCATTAACCAACCCAAGCAAGGACCGACCTAATTTTGACCCGATTTAAAACTTATTCACTAAAAAAACATTACAATGAACAAGCAAATTTGGAAATTCCTGATGCTAATTAGTCCGCTTCTGGTATTGATTGGCTGTGACGATGATGAAGATATTAAACCAGCACCTACGTTAGCTGTTTCCGGAGCTCCGATTGCCGCACTGCCGGGTGAGGCAGTGAGTTTTCAGGTAACAGTTACAGCGCCCAATGGAGGTAAGGAACTTATTGCAACAGTGGGTGCAACGACAATTGCAACAATTGATCTGGCCGGTGCAACCTCATCTGATCAAACTATCAATTACACCATCCCGGTAAGTGCTGTTATTGGTTCAACCGTTGTCATTACCCTTCAGGCAACAGATACCAAGAACTTACCTTCCCTGCTGACCAACGTGTCTATTCAGGTGAATGATCCTGTTATTCAACTTGGTCCGGGTAACCTGACAACCCAAACCTTGGATGCCACAAAACGATATTTATTAAAGGGCCAGGTATTTGTTCCCAATGGCGTTACTATAACGATTCCGGCCGGTACCGTAATTTTGGGAGACAAAGCAACCAAAGCAACATTGGTAGTTGAAAAGGGTGGCGTGCTAAATGTTAACGGCACGTCTGCAGCCCCTGTAGTGATGACTTCTTCGCAAGGTGTAAATGAGCGTGATAAAGGCGATTGGGGAGGCTTAGTAATCCTTGGCCGTGCCTTCACCAATCAGAATACCTCAGCGGATGATTCCGGTTCTCCCAGCATTGAAGGTATTGACCCTCCGAAGCGCTTCGGTTCAAATGTACGCACCAACGATGCCGAAAGCTCAGGTACATTCAGGTATCTGCGTGTTGAATATGCCGGCATTGAACTGTCGCCCAACAACGAAACCAACTCCATAACCATGGGCGGTGTAGGCAGCGGAACTACAATGGAGTATGTTCAGGTATCATTCGGTGGTGATGATGGCTTTGAGTGGTTTGGTGGCGCAGTAAATGCCAAGTACCTGGTTTCGCTCTCTACCTGGGATGATGACTTTGACTGTGACTTTGGCTGGAGTGGTAAAGTTCAATTCGGCTTGGTTGTACGGAATCCCTTCTATGCCGATCAGTCACAATCCAATGCGTTTGAATGTGACAGCGGCCCTAATGACAACCTTCCCCCTGGAAACGATTTTGAAAATCATACCAAAGCAATAATCTCTAACGTAACCGTATACGGACCGCGTGATCATGCAACACGCACGATTTCAGCGAACAACATCCACAACATGGATTTGAGAAGGCGCGTGTCAATTTCCATCTTTAACTCGGTAATTGGCGGATTCCCTACAGGATTACGCTTCAATCAGCCCTCAGTGCTTACCAACTATCAAACTGGTAATGGTGTGCTTGCCAACAATATACAGATTGCCAACGCCTCGTATGCCGCAGGTACAGGCGTTACGACAGGTGATGTTCAGGCGTATTGGGAAACAGTAGCCCTGAATAATTCATCGCTGGCTGCACCGGCTTCCGGAAGCGAAACGACCTTCTGGAACGATCTGGGTATGCGGGTGGATAATTTCTTTGCGCGTTATGCCATTGCAACCTATCCTTCTAACCCTGACTTCACGTTGCCGAGCGGGTCTGTAACCATTGCAACAGGCGCCAGCTTTACCAATGGTAAGTTTACTGGTGATACTTTCTTTGATAAGACTGTTACCTACCGCGGAGCATTCGGAACCGGAACTGACTGGACTGACGGATGGGCGGAATTCAGACCCTTAACAAAAGTTTATTAATAAGTAATTTGTCGCTAAATCTAGAAAGGACTTACCCGGTTCCGGGTGAGTCTTTTCTTTTATTTTTGCACCTGTAATCCTTTGGAGGTTATGCGGATATTGACTAGTGTTTTCTTTGTCTCCTTTGTTTTGTTGGCGTGCTCTAACCAGAAGAAGGGGAAGTATCATCCTGCCAACTACCTATCGGTTCAGGAGCAAAAGCGATTTAAAGAAAAAATCATCCGTTACATAGGCGATGCCCCACGCAGGGTTTTAGGCAATCAGAAATTTGATACCTTATATGATGAACATTATTCGAAACAGGTTGCCCAGCACGACCTGTTGGCGTATTATATAAGTAACGATGGCGAACATTTTTTTCTGACAGCCCGTATTGCACCTAGCATTGATGTGAAGTGGGTAGCTACCGGGGGCCGGCTGCGTTATGGAGAGGATGGCGAATTGGCAGAGTATGAAGAAGTGTTTCGCACCTGGAAAATGCCCCGTCCGATACTGGAAGAGCGTGCCCTGTACTTGTTTGATTTAATGGTAAAAGGAGAAGACCTTGAACCTTATTATGCCGCAAAAGCCGGCTTTAACTACATTGAATTTCCGGATGACCATGTGTATTTTGATAAAGAATTGCGCTGCTGGAAGTCTGATCAGTACGGCTCAATAGAAGAAATGGTGTATGATGGCCGTGATGCGGATTCGCTAAGCAAGAAACCTCACAATTAATTCACCTTCCTTTGTTTCTCCTTGTGCATTTCCACCACTTTCTTTACTTGCTCCAGGGCAATGGCCAGTGAATCCTGGCTTTTTTTATTCTGTTCAATTTTGGTTAGCAGGTTCAGGTATTCGAGTTTGTTGGCATCCATCGATTTTTCCAGTTGCACTTTCTCCTTTTGATTGTTCTCCAGGCGAATGTTCAGGTTTTTGCTTTCGGCAGTAAGCCGTTGTTGCTGCCGCTCAACCGCCTGCAAGGCACGTGTTGACTCATCAATCTGTACCTGGATTTTATCGCGGTAATACTGCACACCAAAATCGTAGGTTAGCCGCTCCAACTCCTTGTTTATTTTATCTGCTTCATCCAGGGTCCATTCATCGGTTTTAATTCCGATCCAGGCTGCTGTCCTATCGCCCTTTTCTTTAGTAAGCGCGTAAACCGGACTTTTATACACCGATCCGCCAACGGCAAACTCACTCGTAGCAATCGGGTTGGCACCCAGTTTCAGTTTTGCGAAGGTTTTCAGATACTTTGTTAAAGCAGTATTCACTTCATCAACAGTACCCTCCAGCGCTACCTCAAAACCATCGGCATTTTTACCTTTAATGCGCGCGGTTTCTTTTGTTACCTTGACCGATTGCGCGACAGCAGCAACTGTTGATGCAATAAGTATAAGTCCGATAAACTTTCTCAGCAGTACCATGTTTCTTACTTTGAGTAACCAAAGCTAACAAAATTGAGTCCAAAAAAAGTATTGATTACCGGAGGCTCGGGCCTTCTGGGCAGCCGACTTACTGAGCTGCTGCTTGAACAAGGATATGAAGTAGCACACCTGAGCCGCAAAGCAAAAACGGGCGTTGTTCCCGCCTTTGCGTGGGATGTTTCGGCTGGCTCTTTGGATGAAAAGGCTTTTACAGGTGTGGACACAATCATTCACCTGGCCGGAGCCGGTGTGGCCGATAAACGATGGACGAAGGAAAGAAAAAGGGAAATTTTGGAAAGCCGGGTTCAGTCAACAAGGCTGCTGTACCGATTCCTTAGCAGAAGAACTCATCAGGTTAGAAAATTCATATCAGCATCGGCTATTGGCATTTATGGATTTGGATTACGTAATGAAGTTTTAGCTGAGAACAGTAAGCACGGGGACGATTTTTTGTCGCAGGTGGTTACTGCGTGGGAAAATGAAGTCAATGCGATGCCATCATTGGGTGTACGTACGATTATTTTACGGATAGGCATTGTGCTGAGCAAGGAGGGCGGAGCATTAAAGGAAATGGCCAGGCCTGTACGTTGGGGGGTAGGCGCCCCCTTGGGCACCGGTAACCAATACCTGAGTTGGATTCATATTGATGACCTGTGCCGGATGTTTTTGTTTGCCCTGGAAAATGAATCCATAGCAGGAGTTTACAATGCGGCCGGAGTTCAACCGGTAACAAACAGAGAATTTACGCGGACGGTTGCCGCTGTTTTGAAAAAGCCTATGTGGTTACCCCCGGTGCCTGCCTTTGTATTGAAACTTTTGTTGGGCGAAATGGCCGGTATGGTTTTAAACGGTAGCCGGGTTTCATCGGAAAAAATTCAACGGGCCGGTTTTACCTTTCGATTTACAGATTTGCACAGCGCATTGCTTGATCTGCTTACCTAGCAGGCTTACACTGTTTGTCGGGCAGGCACATCGTTGTATCTTTCGAAAGACAATTCCATTATGAAATCAAAAAAGAAGTCAACCGGCAACCCACAGGCCGAGCTTATTCAGCAAGCCATTGAAGACGAGCACCGCATCCGCAAAGCATTTAAAGACAAAGACTGGTCAGAGATAAAGGGCGAGAACAGTTGGATGATTTTTAAAGTGATGAGCGAGTTTGTGGAAGGCATGGAAAAACTGGCGAAGATTGGTCCGTGTGTTACTATTTTCGGTTCAGCCCGCACCAAACCCGGTCATGCCTATTACAAGACTGCCGAAGAACTGGCGTACCAGTTGGTGCAACATGGGTATGGAGTGATTACCGGGGGCGGCCCCGGCATTATGGAAGCCGGTAACCGGGGCGCCCATCGCGCAGGCGGAAAGTCGGTAGGATTGAACATTTTTTTACCGTTTGAACAAAAAGGAAATCCGTATATCGATCCGGATAAGCTTATTACGTTCGACTACTTCTTTGTTCGCAAAGTGATGTTTGTAAAATATTCTCAAGGGTTTGTGGTGATGCCGGGTGGATTCGGAACGCTCGATGAATTAACCGAAGCGTTAACGCTTATTCAAACCAAAAAAATCGGGCGTTTCCCGATTGTGATGGTGGGCAAAAAATTCTGGCAGGGCTGGCTCAAGTGGGTGAAGGAAATTTTGATTGAAGAAGGCATGATCAGCGAAGAAGACCTCGATTTGTTTGCTCTTGTTGAAACCCCCAAAGAAGCCGTTAAAGTTATTGACGACTTCTATTCGAAGTACCTGCTGGCCCCGAACTTTTAGAACATCTGTGCAAATACTGGAGAAAAACTTTCCGTTGCTCATCTCATTGCTTTCGCTGGTTATTGTACTGGGGTATGTACGGTACTCCAACAATCGGATCAAAAATTTACTGGCCGAAGGTCAGCATGACCAGCAACAGGAAGAAGGAGTTCTTCCTCCTTCGCAATGGGATGCAGAAATACCCCGATACCTTGCTGTATCCTACGATTTGCCGGCTTTCCTCAGCTTTGCCGGTGAGCCGGTACCGCTCGAAATCCCCGATGTATTGGAGCGCCTGGACCGCGAACTGCAGATAAATATTTATTTGCACAGCTCAACAATTTTCCTGATGAAACGTGCCAACCGCTGGCTGCCGCAAATGCAGGAAATTCTGCGCAAGCACAACATACCCGATGATTTTAAATACCTGCCTTTAATCGAGTCAGGATTATTGAATGACACCTCCCCAAAAGAAGCGGTCGGGTATTGGCAGATACTCAAATCATCAGGCCGAGAGTTAGGGCTTGAAATAGAAAAAGAGGTGGACGAGCGTTATGATCCGCTTAAATCAACGGAAGCAGCATGTAAATATTTAAACAACGCCTATAGAAAATTCGGCAACTGGACATTGGTGGCCGCCTCCTACAACCGGGGCATTGCCGGTGTGGGCCGTGCACTGGAAAATCAGCAGGTGGATAATTTTTATGACTTGCATTTGGTTGATGAGACTTCGCGTTATGTATTTCGCATTATTGCCATTAAAGAAATTATTGAAAACCCCGCCCGCTATGGGTTTAATGTAAATCCGAAACACCTGTACCAGCCTGAGAAACTTCGCTATGTGGAAGTAACGCAAACTATTCCTGACCTGGTAAAGTTTGCAAAGCAACAGGGTGTTAATTACAAATTGTTGAAGCGCCACAACCCCTGGCTGCGCGATGACCGGTTAACAGTTAGGCGAGGAAAAACGTACAGCATTGCCTTGCCGGCTGAGTAAGTTCAGTCTTCCAACTGCTCATAGCCCGACCGAAGCAACAGGTATCCGAGCGTGCCCATAACAAGACCAATGGCACCTATACCCGCTGTTGTTCCCCAACCATATTCAGAACTGCCAATAAAAATCTTAACGGCTATTACCATTGCGCCAATGGTAGCGACTACACCAACCAGCAGCATACCCATACCGTAGTAAACTGACATGCCGCCTGTTACCCGTTTTTCAAATTTTTGCTTTGTCATAATCAGATTAAATTACCAACCCAAACCATAATCTTCTCCGTGATTGCTCGAGCCGCCCCAGAAACTTCCGTTCTTCCAATCAAAATAAATGGCATTGATCGGGCCGCTGGTGCGTTCACGGTACGTAATCCGGTAGCCTTTCTGGCCCAGTTCTTTGCGTACCCACGGAGGCATCTGGTTGTTGAGAATTAACCCCCCGGGTTGTTTTTCGTGATCGCCAAAGCTGGAGTACATCTGGTTAGTAATAAAACTGGGCGCTTCGCAGGCTTCCTGAACCGTCATGTTAAACTCAACCATGTTTAGAAAGAATTGAATTAATAATTGATCCTGTTCATCACCGGCTTGCTTGGCAAACGATAAAAACGGTTTACCATCTTTTAAGGCAAGGCTTGGAGTTAGCGTAACGCGGGGCCGTTTTCCCGGCTCTACCACGTTAAAGGGATTCTCTTTTTCATCCAGTACAAAACTTTGCATGCGCTGGCTCATGCCAATGCCCGTGTTGCCGGCAATGCAGGCAGGCACCCAACCGCCACTGGGAGTAATAGACACCACCCAACCTTCTTTATCGGCTGCTTCAACCGATGTTGTTCCGGCTGCAAAGTCCTCAAAATATTTTTCATCCAACGGGCGATACAAACTGCTTTGTTCGCCACCCCAGGTTTTTAGTAAATGGGTAAATGGATTCACCTTGCCTTCGTAGGGATATGGATCGCCCGGCCCGATTTTCGGATCGTTACGTTCGGGGTTAATAAGTTTGGCGCGTTCTTTTGCGTACTCTTTGGAGAGCAGACCCTTCATCGGTTCATCCGGAGGAAAGGCCGGGTCGCCATAATAAAAGTCCCGATCGGCAAAAGCCAGGTTCATGGCCTGGTAAACCGTGTGCACATAGTTGGCCGAATTGTACCCCATGCTTTTTAAATCGAAATTTTCCAGGATGTTCAGCGTTTGCAGCATCACAGGGCCCTGTGTCCATTGCTGAAGTTTGTACACTTCAATGCCTTTGTAGGTAGTCATTAGGGGTTCTTCAATCTTTACTTTCCAAGTGGCCAGGTCCTGTTCGGTAATCAGGCCGCCCTGCTCCTGGCAACCGCGCACAAATTCTTTGGCGATGTCGCCTTTGTAAAACCGATCGTATGCCGCATAGATAGCTTCCTTCCGCGATTTGCCTTTTTTCAATGCCTGCTGTTCGGCATCAACCAGTTTTTGCAGGGTGGCCAGCAAATCTTTTTGTGCAAAAATTTCTCCGGGGTAGGGCGCCTCACGGCTTTCGCCCGGATGGGTTAAAAAAACTTTCTTTGAGTACGGCCATTCTTTGATTCTGTTCTTCTCGCGTTCGATGGAATTGGCTGTTTGCGCTTCAATGGGGTAGCCTTCGGCCATTTGCATAGCCGGTGTAAGTACATCTTTCAAACTCATGGTTCCGTATTCAGCCAGCATGGTCATCAGTCCGCCCGGTGTACCGGGTGTAACAGCAGCCAAGGGTCCGTATTGCGGAGGATATTTCATACCCTTGTCTTTAAAAAACTGTGCGGTAGCCCCTGTTGGTGCTACACCAAGCGCGTTGATAGCGATTACTTTTTTGGTTTTCGGATTGTAAATGAGCGCCTGTGTTTCACCGCCCCAGCTCAGCACATCCCACATGGTGCAGGTTGCCGCCAGCATGGCGCACGAGGCATCCACCGCATTACCGCCTTTGCTGAAAATCATGGCGCCTGCGGTAGCCGCCAGCGGCTTGCCGGTTACGGCCATCCAGTGCCTTCCGTGCAGCGGAGGTTTTTGTGTGGTTACCGGAAACGTATTGAAGGATTGCGCAAGCAAGGACGTTGTTGCAAGCAACAAACAGCCGAACAAAATGGATGGTCTCATACTCGTAAGTTTATGTGCTGGTCGATAAAATTAATAGATTCCATTTGGTATTTCTTATCCGATTATACAAAAGCCATTAACCGCATGCCTGCGGAAATCGTTGTAATTGAATTAGTACATTTGAATGATGCTGAGGCAGGTTAAAGAAGCAACCGATTTTATTAAGCGCAGGTTAAAAACCATGCCCGAGGTGGGCGTTATACTCGGTACCGGCCTCGGCAACGGGTTTATAGAGGCTGTTAAGAAACCAACGATTATTACCTATAATGCCATCCCGCATTTCCCCATTTCAACAGTAGCCACGCACAAAGGGCAACTCGTGTTTGGTGAAGTAAGCGATAAGCAGGTCATTATCATGCGGGGCCGGCTTCATTATTATGAAGGCTACACCATGCACCAGATAGCCTTGCCCATCCGTGTAATGAAGATGCTCGGTGTGAAAGTTTTGTTAGTCTCAAACGCAGCCGGCAACCTGAATCCCGCTTGGAAGAAAGGTGAGTTGATGTTGTTAAACGATCACATCAACCTGATGCCCGACAATCCGCTGCGGGGAGAAAATTATGAGGTGTTCGGACCACGATTTCCGGACATGAGCGAACCCTATTCAGCAACGTTACAGAAGAAACTGCTTGCCATTGCCGCTAAGAAAAAAATCAAACTGCGCCCGGGAGTTTATGCAGCCGTACAGGGGCCTTCGTTAGAGACCCGTGCAGAATACCGCTACCTGCGCACCATCGGGGCCGATGCCGTAGGCATGAGCACGGTGCCCGAAGTGCTTACTGCGCACCATGCCGGTATGGCGTGTTGCGCTGTTTCTGTGCTGACCAATGATTGCAATGCTGATAAGCCGGTGGCTGTAAAACTTGAACACATTGTGAAGGCGGCCGAAAAAGCCGAAAAGCACCTGGTTACGTTGTTTACAGAGTTGATTACGTCACTTTGAGAAATTTAATTCATGATTAAAGAAATTAACCGGGCTGTTGAGTTTTTAAAAAAGCGCGGAATTGACAAGCCCGAAGTTGGCGTGATTCTCGGAACCGGCCTGGGAAATTTATTTGTGAAGGAGTTTAAATCGCCAGTGGCCATACCCTATAACTCCATCCCACACTTCCCGATTTCAACGGTGGAGTTTCACAAAGGCCGGCTTATCTACGGCAAGGTGAAGGGTAAAAAAGTGCTGGCCATGCAGGGCCGGTTTCACTACTACGAAGGGTATGATTTACGGCAGATAACATTGCCGGTACGGGTAATGCAATTGCTGGGCATCGAATACCTGCTCATATCGAATGCAGCCGGTAACCTTAATCCGAAGTGGAGTAAAGGGCAACTCATGCTGCTGGACGATCACATCAACCTGCTGCCCGATAACCCGCTGCGCGGAGAAAACTTCGAAATGTTCGGTCCGCGTTTTCCGGACATGAGCCAGCCCTACTCCAAAATACTGAACAGCAAACTCAAGCAAATTGCCCGCGCAAAAAAAATAAAACTAAATGAAGGCGTTTATGCGGCTGTTCCGGGGCCTAACCTGGAGACCCGGGCCGAGTACCGCTTTTTGCGCACCATCGGTGCCGATGCAGTAGGCATGAGCACCGTGCCGGAGGTAATTGTAGCTAACCACATGGGCCTGCCGTGTTGTGCCGTTTCGGTACTGACCGATGACTGCGATCCTGATAATTTGCAGCCGGTGGATCTGGCTACCATTGTGAAGGTAGCCGGCAAGGCTGAGCCTAAACTGACGGAGTTGTATGTGGAGTTGATTCGGTTGTTGTAGGTTTAGTGCTTAATCACCTCTTTGAGGTATTCCATCACAGGGTCACGACCTGAAACCAGCTCAAGGGGTTCAGCAGCAATTTCCACATCGGGTTTAACACCCCGAAGGGTATCATCGCTGCAAGGGTGAACAAATTTTTTATAGCTGCAACCGGCTGCCAATTTTGTGTTGGGTAATTGAATTGGAATAACATCACCAAACGCCTCCAGCACACCCCCGGTTTCTTCGCCAACAATAGTACCCATGTTGTAGCATGCAAATGCAGCGGCCAGCATATTGGCGCTGGAGAAGGTATAGTGGCTTACCAGTAAATACGGTTGGCCTCTGAATTTCAACGGTTCGGTTTTTGGTTTGATCAGTTTTTTCATTTCAACCACCTGAATTTTACCCGGCCTTCCGAACGCATAATGGCGGGCTTGCTTATTGAAAACAGCAAAGGGCATAAGCGGGTACATATACCATTTAACATACCGCTGGCGAAAGTAGCTTTTCATTTCCTTACTGGCTTTCACCTCCATTCGATCGACCTGCCGATAAGGTTTATCGGTTATGTAATTAAAGAGCATATCGCCCAATTGTGAGTTGCCGCCACCGTTATTGCGCAGGTCGATGGCCAGGTGCTGAATATTTTCGTTTCGGATAACCTGGAAGGCCGAATCCAGAAAACGGGCGAAGCGCTTTTTATCCGTCATCGAACGAAAATCAATAATGGCAAACCCCTCTGAAGTAATCGTGAGGGAGTAGGGTTTTAAAACATGCTGGTTTACCGATCGGTGAAGCGCAGCGGTCTGAAACTGTGTTGAAGTAATTCCCTCAACATGTCTTTTCAACGGCTGACCATCAATAACAAGTTCAACCTCGTAATCACCGCAAAAGCCTAACACATACCACAGCAGGCCTCTGAACGATCGCTGGATGCGGATGTCCCGGTATAAATCCAGTTCGGCACTTACATACGGCCTTAGTTTATCAAGCAATTCAGGCGTGCGCAATCCGTTTATGGAAGTGACTTCAACAATCCCGGACAAGGTGGAATCGCTGCTGTAATTAGTGGTAATGAATAACCGGTTGTTTCGGATGAGGACTTCAAAAGGGAATACTTTGCCGCCCTGTTTTAAAAATTCGCTGCGTTCTTCCTGCGGAAAATAAACGGAAGTGTGGCCATCGCCCAGGCGTGTTACTATCGGAATAAATTTTCGGGCAAACTCCAGGCGGGTTATGGGCTCAGTCAGTTCCTGCTCCAGCGCCTCAACATCCTGGTAAAATTTTTCCTTAGAGGCAGCGGCATACAGGTTGGGATGGATGTTCTGCAGTGTTTTAACAAGAAAGCGGATGTCGGTTTTCAGTTCATCCGGAGAGAATAGTTTTTCGGTAATAGTAACCTGACCCAGTAGCAGGGTTGAACTCAGGAGTAAACCCAGGGTTATGGTTTTCATCATAACAGCAATTTTAAACCATACAGACTTACGCCTGAATAGTTAGTTGCTTCGAGGTTAATGCTTTTTACGGGGTAAAGTCAACTGCCCATCTTTTTTCGCAAAAATTCGGCAGTATAGCTGCCCTTTGCCTTTTTAACCATGTCCTCGGGCGTTCCGGCAAACAGCAGGTGCCCGCCTTTCTTCTCGCCTCCTTCCGGGCCCAAGTCAATAATCCAGTCGGCACATTTTATTACTTCCAGGTTGTGCTCAATAACAATTATCGTATGCCCCTGATCCACAAGGGCGTTTATAGCCTTCAGCAGTTTGGCGATGTCGTGAAAATGCAAGCCGGTGGTAGGCTCATCAAAGATGAAGAGGATTTGACCGTCAGGTGAATTTTTCCCCAGGAAGGACGCCAGTTTTACGCGTTGAGCTTCGCCACCGCTCAATGTATTGGACGATTGACCGAGTTTTACATAGCCCATGCCCACATCGAAGAGCGGCTGAATCTTTTCATGAATTGTTTTTTTATCCTTAAAAAACTCAAGTGCTTCTTCCACCGTCATATCCAGCACATCGGCTATGGTTTTGCCGTTGTATTCAACCTCCAGTATTTCCTGCTTAAAGCGCTTGCCCTGGCACGATTCGCACTTCAGAAAAATATCGGCCATGAACTGCATCTCTACTTTTATTTCGCCTTCGCCTTCACAGGTTTCGCAACGCCCGCCTTCAACATTAAATGAGAAGTGTGAGGGCTTGTAGCTGCGTTGTTTCGATAACGGTTGTTCTGAATACAACTGGCGGATGGCGTCATACGCTTTTACATAGGAAATAGGATTGGAGCGTGAGGATTTACCAATAGGGTTCTGGTCAACAAATTCAACCTGGGTGATGCGTGTTACATCGCCTTCCAACCTATCATATTTACCCGGTGTTTCAGCAACCGATCCGTTCATCCGACCCAGGGCAGGATAAAGGATTTTCTTCACCAGGGTTGACTTGCCCGATCCGCTTACGCCTGTAACCACGGTAAGCACACCGAGCGGAAATTTTACCGTCAGGTTTTTCAGATTGTTCTCGCGTGCGCCAACTACAGTTACTGAGTCTTTCCATTTTCTGCGTTTGGCAGGCACTTCAATTTTATCTTTTCCGGTAAGGTAGTTGGTGGTATGCGAAATAATTTTGCCGTTAAGGTCTTTCAGGTTGCCCTGAAAGACAAGTTGCCCGCCATGCGTACCGGCCGCGGGCCCGATGTCAATAAGCTGGTCAGCAGCCCGCATAATTTCTTCTTCGTGCTCAACCACAATTACGGTATTGCCCAGGTCGCGCAACGATTTGAGCACCTCCACCATCCGGCTGGTATCGCGCGGGTGTAAGCCGATGCTGGGTTCATCCATAATGTACATAGAGCCCACCAAGGCACTGCCCAGCGAAGTGGCCAGTTTTATGCGCTGGTATTCTCCGCCCGAAAGCGTGGAGGTTAACCGGTTCAGTGTAAGGTAACCGAGGCCAACTTTCACCAGGTAATTCAACCGGGTTTTTATTTCGGTGAGGATGCGTTCTGAAATTTTCTTTTCGTAAGCAGGTAGTTCGAGGTTATCAAAAAAAGCGGCAACGTCTTCAACGGGCATCAGTACCAAGTCGGTAATGGAAGTGCCGGCAATTTTTACGTACTGGGCGTCTTTACGCAGTCGGGTGCCTTTGCAATCGGGGCAGGTGGTCCTTCCGCGGTAGCGCGACAGCATAACACGGTATTGAATTTTATGGAGCTTGGATTCAACATATTTGAAAAACCCGTTAATGCCATCGAAGTATTCATTGCCGGTCCACAGCAGTTCCTGTTCTTTTTTGGTTAATTCATTGTAGGGCCGATGGATGGGGAAATTGAATTTGATTCCGTTTTTCAATAAGGGCTTCAGCCACTCGCTCATCGCTTCGCTGCGCCACGGGGCAACAGCCCCTTCATAAACCGAAAGTGACTTATCGGGGATCACCAGGTCTTCGTCAATGCCCAGGATTTTGCCAAACCCTTCGCAGGTGCGGCAGGCGCCATACGGGTTGTTGAAACTGAAAAAATTAACCGAGGGCTCGGTGAATTTTATGCCATCCAGTTCAAACCGGTCGGAGAAGTGTAATGGCTTTTGACCCTCCACATGCACAACGCATTCATCATGTCCTTCGTAGAAAGCCGTTTGCACGGAATCGCCCAGCCGGTACACGGTGTCTTCATCATTAGGGTTTACAGCCAGCCGATCGATGAGGATTTGAAGATTCCCCTCACCCCCTGCCCGTTTTGTAAGAGAGAGTGGGGATTTAAGCAGATCTTCAATGAAGCTAGGTTGGCCATCAACCAATACCCTTGTAAAACCTTTGCTCAGCAGCAGGTTTAATTCATCTTTACGTTTTTTGCCTTTCTTAAACGGCAACGGTGCCGCAATCATCACACGCGTTCCTGGCGGCAGGGCATTAATGACATTGACCACATCGGTTACCGTGTCGCGCTTCACTTCTTTGCCGCTAGCGGGCGAATACGTTTTACCAATCCGTGCAAAGAGCAGTTTCAGATAATCGTACACTTCGGTAGTTGTACCAACAGTTGATCGCGGATTTCGGGTGTTTACCTTTTGTTCGATGGCGATAGCAGGCGAAACACCCCGTATGTAATCCACATCAGGTTTTTCCATCCGCCCCAGGAACTGCCGGGCATAGGCGCTGAGGCTTTCTACATACATGCGTTGCCCTTCGGCAAACAGCGTATCAAAGGCTAGTGAGGATTTGCCTGATCCGGATAAGCCGGTAATAACCACCAGCTTGTTTCGTGGGATAGCAACACTCAGATTTTTAAGATTATTTACCCGTGCCCGTTTGATGATGATGTAATCCCGGGGATCGAGATTGTCCAAATCAGACTCAGATAAAACTGGCTTCGAGCTCACAGGGTAATTTAGCGGGTTTTACATTTCAGCCGAAAGCAAAACACCATCGCAACGGATGGTGTTCGGCAGGTATTAAAAATTCTTTATGGTTTAATTGTCAAAATCAGGGTCATAACTGGCTTCACGTCCTCCTTTTCGGCTGCCGCCTTCGTCATCGAACGAATCGGCCTCATCACCGGTTGAAAATTCATCATCCGATGAGAAGTCGTCATCATCATCTCCTGAATTATCAAATTCCTGCGGCCCGGTGGGCTCCATTTCGTATTCGCCCTCGCTGTTTTTCGTTATGGGAATTTTTACCAGGTAGGTGGCATCTTCGGTTTCAAGGGGAAAAACAAAAATGGGCTCCTTTTTGGCATTTGAAATACGGGTTATGCTGGATTCATACCCATTGGGGTACTGTTTTTTGAGCAATTCTTTCAAATCATCGCTCAGGGTTTCAAGGCTTTTAATCAGGCGCTTTTTACTTACGGCCATAGGGTTACAAACTCAAAAAATCGGGAACAAATACCAAAATAAAATCCCGATCAGGCAAGAATTTTAAAGATTTTTTTGCGCTGAATCGGAATCTGGTTATCTTTTGAACCTATTTATTAACCAAAACCCCCGCAATATCGAGCAGCACATCTACGTTACCTAAATGTGAGACAGAATGATAGAGAACAAATGCACCGACAGCGAGTTGCTGTCGCGCTATCAACAAGGTAACGAAGAGGCTTTCGCCATGCTGCTTCAACGCCACAAGTCGAGACTGTACACCGCCATTTACCTGATTGTAAAAGACCGGTATGTGGCCGAAGATTTATTGCAGGATACCTTTATTAAGGCGATTAATACCATCCGGGAAGGCCGCTATAATGAAGAAGGTAAATTTCTGCCCTGGATAAGCCGCATTGCGCATAACCTGGCCATCGACCATTTCCGTAAGGAGAAACGATACCCTGAGATTGTGCTGGAGGACGGCAGCCGGCTGATGAACTCCCTGCAGTTTGCTGCGGAGTCAATGGAAGATAAACAGGTATGGCACGACAACCGCAGCCGGTTGAGGAGTTACATTAAAGAATTGCCGGTTGAACAAAAACAGGTGTTGATTATGCGCCATTACCTGAAGATGAGTTTTCAGGAAATAGCCGAACGCACCGGTGTGAGCATTAACACTGCACTGGGCCGCATGCGCTATGCCCTCATTAACCTGAGGAAAAAAATGAACATTAACCATAATGCCTATGACAAAGACGTTTACCCAAACCGATCTGATCAGGTATCTGTACCACGAGATTACGGAGGAGGAGGAGCGCCAGATTAACCAGGCGCTGCTCACGGATGCCGACCTCCGCCAGCAATATGCCTCGCTGGTAGCCCTGAAAAAGGAAATGGACCAGGCCATGATGGAACCTTCGAAGGAAACCGAGGAGTTCATTCTGAATTATGCCAAAAGCGGTATGACTGTGAAGCACGAGTAGTACCGCGGTGCCTGATTGATTATTTGCTTTTATTTGGGGTGTGACAATCCTCATCCTGCACCAGTTTTTTAACACGCCCCAGCGTGGAGGTTCGCTCCGGTCGTATTACCTCGCAAAAGCCCTGCAGGATGCCGGGCATAAAGTAGTAATAATTACCACGCATAATCAGAACAGCGAGTTAGCTGAGGAGACAGAAGGTATTGAAGTCCATTACCTGCCGGTTGCGTACAGCAACCATTACGGTTTTTTTAAGCGGATTTACTCGTTCATTCAGTTTGTTCTGCGCATCGTGAATAAAGCGGGGCAGTTTAAACACACCGATGTATGTTATGCTATATCTGCTCCGCTTACCACCGGCCTGGCGGCCATCTGGATTAAAAAGCGTTACAACATTCCTTACTACTTTGAGGTAGGCGATTTGTGGCCTGAGGCCCCCATTCAGTTGGGTGTTGTTCGTAATTATTTTCTGAAGTGGATATTGTATCGGCTGGAGGCATCCATTTATAAGAAGGCTGATATTGTGGTAGCGCTTTCTGCTGCGATTAAACAAAACATTCTTCAGCGTTTCCCAAGGTTAACAGTTCGGGTTATACCCAATATGTCCGATACGGCTTTTTTTAAGCCGGAGCCCGGAAGGGAGGAACTTCGAAAAGCCTTTGATGTGCACGGCCGGTTTGTGATAGCGTACATCGGCACACTGGGGCTGGCCAACGGATTGCAGTATATACTGGATTGTGCCACAACTGCACTGCAGGAGAAATTGCCTGCTTCATTTTTATTGTGTGGTGATGGCGCCATGCGCGAAGAGCTGATGCGTGCAGCAACCCGCAGCAACCTGAGTAACGTAAAATTTATACCGCACCAAAACCGCGATGGCGTTAATATGATATTGAATATAACCGATGCTGTTTTTGTTTGCTACCAACCCTTGCCGGTTTTAGAGACCGGCTCACCGAACAAATACTTTGACGGACTTGCGGCCGGAAAATTAATCATTGTGAATACCGGTGGATGGATGAAGGCAGAAGTAGAACACACACAATGCGGGATAGCAGTTGATCCGAAAGATGCTCGGGATTTTGTAAAAAAAGTTACTCCGTTTGTACTTGATTCGGAACTGCTGGCCGCTTTTCAGGCCAGGGCGCGACAACTGGCTGAGACCTGTTACTCCAGGCAGATACTGGGAGAGGCGTTTACCGGATTATTCAGAAAATTATAATTTTAGTTATGCTAAGATACGCTACTGTTTTACTGATAGTGTTCGTGGCCTGTTCACCATCCGGTAAAAAGGAGGCACCGGAGAACCGGGATGGCCATTCGCAGGTATTAACCGATTTACAGGGCGAGTGGGAACGCCTTACCCGCTGGGAAGACGGGAGGTGGGTTGTCTTTCGTCCGTGCGATGCGGATAACATGTCGATGCAGTTTTCGGGCGACACGTTGGTTATCGGGTGGGGACAGGATGCTTCCTTTGGCATAATCCGGTCAGTTGCCGAGAGCGAAATGCCGGAAATTTATCTGTTTACCGTTGAGCAGGACGGACAACAGGTAACCTACCGTATGCAATGGGCAGATGACGGGCATTATATGACCGAGTGGTGGCTGTGGGAGGATGATGAATCGGTTATTCTGGTACGCAGCGAGTTACTTGGCAGCTATACACACATTGAACAACCCTGCTACGAATGCTGGGATGATTGCGAGGAAGAAGAACTGGAAGATGTTGAATGAAAAAGTCCTTCGCCCCGCTTAAGGTGTGGCTCGGTACAACAAGCTAGAGTTTTGATATGTTGAGCCACGCTTTGGCGTAGGGAAGCAGCTTTTGGTTCCAACAACTAATTTAATGCTGGCGGGCAATCAGGTCTTCTGCAAACTTTCGTAGTGTTTCCTTAGCGGCTTTATTTACCCGTACCTTTTCCAAAGCCCGGAATCCTTTCTGGAAGTATGAATTGATTTTTTTTTCGGCATCCTGCCGGATGTGAAGTTGATCCCAAATGGTTTTAACCGCATCCACTTTTTCTGCTGGATTAAAGTTTACGGTTGTAAGCCACTTGTTGAGTTCGTTGCGTTGCCCTACACTGCTGGTTTCGAGTGCGCGGATCATCAGGTAGGTTTTTTTATTGGCAAGAATATCGCCACCCGGTTGCTTGCCGAATTTTTCCGGGTCGCCATACGCATCGAGCAAGTCATCCATCAACTGAAACCCGATGCCGATGTTTGTTCCGAATTCGCGCAACGCTTTGCAGTTGGCCGGGGTGGTTTCAGCAAGCACACCGCCCAACTCCAAACTAAAGCCGAGCAACACGGCCGTTTTTTGCCGGATCATCTGCAGGTATTGCTTTTCGGTAACGTTGTTCCTGGTTTCAAATTCCATGTCCCACTGTTGCCCCTCACAAACTTCTGCTGCGCACTGGTTGAACAGGGTAAGCACTTTATAAAGTTTTTTTGGCGGCAAACTCAAAAACAGATTGTACACATGCACCAGCATCACATCGCCTGAAAGAATGGCGGTGTTCACATTCCACTTTTCATGCACGGTTGCTTTTCCCCTTCTTAGCGGAGCGTTGTCCATAATATCATCGTGCATCAGTGTGAAGTTGTGGAAGGCCTCGACAGCAACGGCAAAGCGGACGGCCTTTTTAACATCGCGTTTAAACAAACTATAAGCCAGCAACACCAACAGCGGACGTAAGCGCTTGCCGCCAAGGCCCATGATATAGCGGATGGGCTCATATAACGAGGCAGGCTGCATGCCGAATTTAAGTCGCCTGATTTCGGATTCTATCAATAATAGATAGGCGGTTGTTGGATTTTTCATGCTGTGCAAGTAAGCAGAAATTAGTACATCCCTTTAAGTTGTTACCCTTTGGCTGGATTTTTTTTGTGCAATTCTGATTTGGCGGTGTCTTTTGCCAGTACCAGGTCAATCAGCCTGCGGTCAATATCGGTTTTCTTCACCTTTACCCGCACCTGGTCACCGAGGGTGTAAATTTTTCGATTCCTCCTTCCGATGATGCAATAGTTCTTTTCATCGTATTCATAGTAATCATCGTCCAGGTCGGCCATGCGAATCATGCCCTCGCATTTGGTGTCAATAATTTCTACGTAAATGCCCCACTCGGTAACCCCCGAAATCAGGCCATCATAAATAGTATCTCCGGCCATCATGGCCATAAATTCAACCTGTTTGTATTTAATGGACGCCCGCTCGGCATCGGCTGCCCGCTTTTCGCGCTCAGACGAGTGCACACATTTTTCTTCATAGTCTTTCTTATTCACTGGTTTTCCATTATCCAGGTAATGTTGCAGCAGGCGGTGTACCATCATATCGGGGTACCTGCGAATGGGTGAGGTAAAGTGCGTGTAGTGTTCGAAGGCCAGCCCGAAGTGACCTTTCGGGTCGGTGGAGTATTTTGCTTTGGCCATGGCCCGCACGGCAATCTGCTGAAGCACGTTTTGTTCGGGCTTGCCCTCAATCTCATCCATCAGTTTATTGAGCGAGCGCGAGATAGATTTTTCATCTACGCTTATCCGGTGGCCAAACTGCCGCGCAAACAGGGCAAAATCTTTTACTTTTTCCGGGTCCGGATAATCGTGGATGCGGTATACAAACGTATTTTTATCAGTTCCCTTTCGCTGGTTGTAAACAAATGTGGCTACCCGCTTGTTGGCCAGCAGCATAAATTCTTCAATAAGTTTGTGTGCATCCTTCCGCACTTTGGGCACAACGGCAAGTGGTCGCCCCTTCTCATCAAGTTTGAATTTCACTTCGGTGGTTTCAAAATTAACTGCCCCTTTGGCAAAACGTTCTTTGCGCAGCTTGTGTGCAAGGTCATTTAGTATTTTTAACTCATCAGCAAATAATCCCACTCCGCTTTCGAGTACCTGTTGGGCTTCTTCATATGTAAACCGGTGGTCGGAGTGAATAATGGTGCGCCCAAACCATTCGGTTTGGATTTGAGCATTTTTATCTAACTCAAAAACAGCCGCAAAGGTAAGTTTGTCTTCTTTGGGACGCAGCGAGCATAGGTCATTTGACAGCCTTTCCGGAAGCATCGGTATCGTTCGGTCTACCAGATACACCGAGGTGGCGCGGTCAAGCGCCTCTTTTTCCAGGTTTGATTTTTCGCTTACATAATGAGTTACATCGGCAATGTGCACGCCCACACGATAATTTCCGTTGGACAGCATCTCAAACGAGAGTGCATCGTCAAAATCTTTGGCATCTTCCGGATCAATGGTAAAGGTGGTTACTTGGCGGAAATCCCACCGCTTTTTTATTTCGGCAAGTGTAATTCCTTCCTCTATTTTTTTTGCCTCCTTTTCTATCTGCGGAGGAAACCGGAAGGGCAGCCCGAACTCAGCCATAATGGAATGAATCTCAGCTTCGTTCTCACCGGCTTTACCCAGAATTTCAACAATGCGGCCCACGGGGTTGCGATCGCCCTCGGCCCAGTCGACTACCTCAACAATTACCTTGTCGTTTGTTTTGGCGCCATTGATATCTTCGGGGTACACGTAAAAATCCTGGTGTATTTTCCGGAAGTCGGGGACCACAAAGGCATAGTTTTTTGAAAGTTCAACTTTGCCCACAAAGCGGGTGCGGTTGCGTTTAACCACTTCCACTACTTTGCCTTCGGGGTGCTGGCCGTGGCGTGAGGGGAAGATTACCAGTTTAACCGTATCGCCATCCACGGCCGATTTCAGATCGGATGTGCGCACATACACATCGGGCCGGCCTTCGCCAATGGCCACATACGCAAACCGCGAACTGACGTGGTCAACAATACCGGTTAACGTTTCTTCTTTGGTTACGCTGGTGTAGGTACCGTTGCTCAGTTGCTTGATGAGCTCTTTCTCTTCGAGGTCGTAAATGGTAAACGTGGCCGCCTTAATGTCATCGCGTTTTTTCAGGCCGATTTTTTTGGCGATTTGTTTGATGCTGTACGCACGACCCGGGTGCTGATTTAAAAACGCAAGAATGGCCTCCCTGAATTTGGCTTCGTACGGATTAGACTTCGGTTTGTTTTTATTGCGCTTACTCATGCACTTAACCGGCCGTCAGAATTTGTTTTTCGTTTAGCAGCGGTTGGCCTTTTAACCGCAGGTAAAGTTGTGTGAGTACCACCACATCGCTGATGCAATAGTTTTTAATGCGTTCCAGGTCTTTGTCTTTATAATATACGGCATTTACCTGGCTGCCGTCCATGCCGTTTTTACTGGAAGCAATGTTGAAAATGGCGGCCAGCAAATCTAATGACGTGTAATGTTTGTAATCGCCAAACTTCCACATTTCCAGTGTATCGAGGTGAGGCACTTCCCAGGATTTGCGGCCGGAAAGATTCAGCAAGGCCGGAAGGGCTATGCTGTTTACCAGCATTCTGCGGCTCAGGTAAGGAAAGTCGAACTCCTTGCCGTTGTGGGCACACAGTTTTGTTGAGGTTGGATCAAGCCGGTCGAGCATGGTTTTGAATCCGGTTAACACGGCATGTTCATCGTGCCCGTAGTAAGCTTTTGTTTTTAATGCAGGTTCACCCGTTTCGGTGACGATGATTTTTCCAACAGCTATGCAAATAATTTTTCCGAACTCGGCATAAATGCCGGCCCGTTGGTGGAAGAGTTGTTCATCGGTTACGCCTTCTTCGCGTTTCAGAAAAGAGGCCTTTCGCGACCACTGGACCTTCAGCCGTTCATCCAGTGTTGAAAAATTATCGGTGCATGCAACCGTTTCAATATCCAGAAATAAAATGTCTTTCAGTTCGGCCGTCATGAGTGCAGTATTCCTTCCATGTCAATTTCTCTGATAAAGGTGATGTTGTCTTCGCAGATGGAGTCGGGCACGAACACAAAGCGCTTATCGTAAATGGTTTGCCCGATGTAGTAGCTTACCCAGTACTCGTTGGTGAGGTGGAAAACGGCCGGGTCAATGGGCTCGACCAGGGCTGCGCTTTGCGGGGGCACGGTTTCGAGGTAATGGCGCAAAATGGATGTTCGCTGTTCCTCACCGTCTTTTGTACCGTACCCCTTACTGGCCACCAGCGTGTTTTCAATCGGAAATGCGTTGTTATTTATCAGGTACACGTTCCAGGTATCCTGTTCACCGGGTTGTTTTTTTCGCACCACAGCCAGCGTTACGTTTTTAACTTCCGGTATCTCAATATCGCGCATCATATCAACACCAGTTCAAAAAGCTGTTCCAGTTTATCTTTCAGCACTGCTTCAACCTGCTTCAAATCCTGTTGTGCGTTCATCTCTGCGGCCATTGAGGTAACGGCTTTATCGTGAATGCCGCACGGTACAATATAGTCGAAATACGTCAGGTTTGTGTTAACGTTAAAGGCAAAGCCATGCATGGTCACCCAGCGGCTGGTCTTAACACCCAGTGCACAGATTTTACGTGCCCTTTTGGGATGGTTTTCATCCAGCCACACCCCGGTCAGTCCGGGAATCCGGCCCGCTTTTATTCCAAATTCCTGTAACGTAAGGATAACGGCCTCTTCCAGCGTGCGCATGTAGCGGTGGATGTCGGTAAAAAAATTTTCAAGGTCCAATACCGGATAGCCTACAAGTTGTCCGGGGCCGTGGTAGGTAATGTCGCCTCCGCGGTTGGTGTGAATGAAGGAGGCGTTGATGGTGCGCAGGTCTTCTTTTTTTATTTTCAGGTTCGCTTCATCACCGCTTTTTCCGAGCGTAAATACATGGGGGTGTTCACAAAAAATCAAAAAGTTTTCGGTAGGCTGTTGCCGGGCAGCCGGCAACTCGCGGTTTTCTTTTTTAACTTCCAGGGTTTTTGAAAACAGCGAAGCCTGGTAATCCCAGGCTTTTTGGTAATCGATGAGACCGAGGTGGATGAAGCGGGTTTTACAATTGATTACCTGATTCACTTTGTCTTCTCCAGTTCTTCCTTCAGTTGCACGATGGGTTCAACCGGATCCGGGTCAATACCGTTTTCTTTGGCCAGGTAGTACGACACCCAGTCGGTAAGGTGGATGAGGTAATAATATTGCTCCAGCAGGGAGGCACCCTCACCGATGATGTCGATAATCGGGTTGGACTTGCGCTCAAAAAACTCACGACAGATTTCCATGCGCTTCTCCACACGCTCGTGGTCGTGGTCGGAGTACATATACACCACTTGCAGCAGCGGTAAAATATTTTCAGGGAAACGCCAGCCTACAATTTCGTTGTGGTTCATTTCGGGGAACGTGTTTACGTGCGCCAGTTGCTTGGCATTTTCGTTTAGTTGTTGCTGGAAACGCAGCGCCATGGCGTGCAGGCGGCTGTCGCAGTAAATAACGGGCAGCTTGCCTTTTAATTTTTTGGCAATCAGTTCGGCCTCGCTTTGTATTCCTTTTTCACCGCGGTCCAGAAACTGAATGGCGTTTTCGGTTTCTTTAATGAAAGCAGCGCCAATCAGGTTGGTGTGGTACAGCACCGAGAGCAGCGCAATCATGTTGTAGGCCAGCATGGCCCGCGGACTGTCGGAGCCGGCCGGCAATTGAATATAAAAGAGGTTATACTCTTTGGCGATTTCGAGCAGTTTGCCGCCTGAGGCGATGGCAATGACATGCGAGCGCTTGAGCATGGCCTTGTTCAGTGCGGCAATGGTTTCTTCGGTGTTGCCGCTGTACGAGCAGGCAATGAACAGCGTATGCGGGCTAACAAACTGGGGAATGCTGTAACTCTTGCACACCGTAATGGGGATGGGTATGCGCCCGAAAGTGAGCGACTCCACCAGGTTGGCGCCAATGCCCGAGCCGCCCATGCCGGCAATGACAATGTTGCGGATGTCGCTGCCGGGGCGCACCAAATCGAGCGATTCGCCCAGGCGCAGCGCCTCAGCCAGTTGGCGGGTAAAGCCTTCGATGTATTTTTTGGTTGTAGACATAGTGGTAATTTCCGGTGCAAAGGTATTATAAATACCCGCGAATTACGAGGCATGTATGGCCAAGGACAACAAGATCACAATCGGAAAGAAAGGGGAGGAACTGGCTGCAGCCTTTCTGGAGGGCAAGGGTTTTACGGTGGTGGCCAAAAACTACCGGCATAAGAAGGCCGAGATTGACCTGGTTGTGAAGAAGGATGACTTTCTGGTATTCGTAGAAGTAAAAACCCGGTCCTCAACGGCATTTGGCGAGCCGGAAGCCTTTGTTGACAACAAGAAAGCCCAGATGATCTTCAGCGCAGCCGAAGAATTTATTTTTGCCAACCACTGGCACGGCCACGTTCGGTTTGATGTTGTGTCGGTTAAGCTGGGGCGCGAAACTACGATTGAGCACTTTGAGGATGCGATTAATTAGCTTGAAAAATAAGGGATGACAATTGCTTATCACCCCTTGATTAGCGAACTGATTTACAGTTTATTTAGGCAGTGCCTTTGTGTCATTGTTGCACTTGTCAAAGAACCGGTAATCCAGGCCTGGAATTTCAAATGATGTGCATGAGGTTTTCAAATAAGATCACTTCTTTTTTCTCAGCAGAGCAGCCTCGTCCTCACATTTTTTAAAATACATGTAGTCCAGTCCGGGAAATTCAAACTGATAAGTTCTTGAGAAGGAACTTATGTAATTTTCTCTTTGTGGCATTTTTAAGAAAGAACTGTAAAGCTCTTTAAGTATATACTCTTCTTTAATCTCATACATTTTAACAATTGCTTCTTGATAACGTTGTCGCTCACAACTATCAAGATTTTGTGGGGACTGCAGTTTTGCAAACTGCAATAAGTAAGGCTTTAAATTCTTTGAATAAATGGAGGTTAGTTCATCAAGTTGCTTTGTTAAAGCATCATTTGGATTTTGTGCAAATAATTCAGAAGATAGTGAAAGTGCCAGATGAGCACTAACTATCAATAAGTATTTTTTTAGTGTCATAAGCTGAATTGTTAATTAGCCATTATTGTTGCGGACGACAACTACTCTCCATACAACACGAAAAACACCCACTCCAGAAATTTGTTCTTGCGGTGGCATCAGCGTGATTCTTGCTGTCTGTAACGTTGTCACAAGCATATGTGCATCCGATCCATGCTTCACCCAGACCACCCCAATACGTTATACGGCCATTTGCAATTCTTCCAACTTCTACCTGTAAATGGCGTTCAAGTATTGAATAAAAGTCACTCTCTTTATATTGGAATCTATCCAAAATAGCAACAAGGTTCTTAAATGATCCTGAGCTTGGGGATAAAATCCAATCCTCTCAAGTATATCCTCGATCTCAGTATTTTTTGCATTTTTGCCGCTGGATACTAACTTGTAGTACTTAATGAGTAAATCTTTATCTTCTTTTTTCATTGAACTTAGAGCAACTATATTTTTTGAATGAAGAGACACGAATAAACCGAAATCGGGTTGATTAATAAGTTCTTGCTCTAGTTGTGCTTGTGTCAGATTTTTTGAATCAAATTCTGAGCATTGAAAAGCAAACTCAAATAGAACCAATGGAATAAATCCGGGTAATTGTTTTCATAAGCTGATGATTTTGGTTTAGATGCTCAATTTACACCCGGAAGGGCTTTTAATCAAGCGGCTTAAGAAATATTTAAACGCCTGTTTTATTATTCCGGTAAATCTCCTTGCCCTTGTCGTTCCACTCGGTTTTAACATAGGGCCGTCCGTTTTTATCGAACGGTTCTTTGGGGTAGGCGATTAATTTTTTTCTGCGTCCGTTCGGATAGTACTCGTACCAGTCGCCTACGCGCTGGTTCCAGTGGTACTCACCGGTAACGGCCACCTGCCCGTTTTCATGAAACATGTAGTAGTTGCCTTCTTTCTCACCAAACTCAATCGGGATGATTTCCTTGGGTTTTGTTTTTTCAACGGGGTCCCAGTAGCTGATCAATGATTCCTTGGGCCAGCCACGGAAATACTTTTCCTTATCTACCAGCACGCTGTCGCGGTTGTACTTCATCCACCGGCCGTGCTTCAGGCCTTTGTAAAAGATGCCTGTTTCGAGCGTGATGCCGTTTTGAATTTTCTGGTACGGCCCGTGCACGAGCACGCCTTTTTTGGGGTCGAACCGGCTGGTGCGCATCACTTCCCTTCGGGCGTAGTCGTAATAATAAATGTCGCGTACCAGGGTTTGTGTGGTTTCAGGTTTCTTCAGGTAGTGAAACAGTTCGTAGGTGGTGCGTTCGCCAACACCTTTGCGCACAAATCCTTTTTTGGTTTTAACGCCATAGAAAACGTTCTTCTTCGGCTTTTTCTTTTTTGGGGTGTTGATGGGCTCTTCTTCGCGCAGAAAATCCAGGCTGGCGGGGGTATCAATGGTGAAGAGTTGATCGGGTTGTTCTTCCTGCGCCAGCAACGGAAAACAACCGACAACGACCAGCAACGTGATTATCAAGCCCGGCTTCATGCTGCTCTACAACGAACCGAAAGTTCAAAAATTATAAGTGAACTTTCAATACCGGTTTCAGCAAGGCTTAGGAAACAAACTCCAGGCTCCGCTTAATAAAATTTGTAAGGTCCGGACCGGTAAGCATGTTTTGCGATAGCAGGGCCAGGTCGAACGCCTGCTTGGCCAGTTTCAGTTTCTCCTCTTCCGTTTCGGCTTTTACAATGCGCTGTATCAGCGCATGGTTTCCGTTAACGGCTACGCTGTACGCATCGGGCATGGCGCCCATAAACGGGTAACCGCCACCGCCTACTTTAGCCATGTCTTTCATTCTGCGCATGAACTCGCTCATGGTAATCACCACCGGAAACTCATCGGGCGACATAGGCTCAATGGCTACCGTCATGCTTTTGTTGTTGATGGCTTTTTCAAAAATGGTTTTCAGTTGTTCCTGTTCCTCCTTGCTCAGCACGCTTTCCATTTTCTCATCTTTGTGGATGAGCTTGTCAATCGGGTCGCTGTCCACGCGCTTGATGTGAACTTTATCGAGTTTTTGTTCCAGCGTGTTAATGAAGTGGCTGTCGAGAATGCCGTCCAGCACCAGCACATCGTAGGCTTTGTTTTTCGCAGCCTGGATGAAGCTGTCCTGCTTGCCGGCATCGGTGGTGTAGAGATAAATCAGTTGTTTGTCTTTGTCTTGCTGGGTTTCTTTTACTTTGTCTTTGTATTCATCCAGCGTAAAGTAGTTGCCTTCGGTATTTTTAAGCAGTGTAAATTCTTTGGCGCGGTCGTAAAACTTTTCATCGCTGATGATGCCGTACTTGACAAAGATGTTGATGTCGTCCCACTTCTTTTCAAAATCAGCGCGATCTTTTTTAAACATTTCCTGCAGCTTGTCGGCCACTTTTTTGGTAATGTGCTGGCTGATCTTCTTTACGTTCGAGTCGCTTTGCAGGTAACTGCGCGAAACGTTCAGCGGGATATCGGGCGAATCGAGCACGCCATGCAGCAGCATGAGGAAGTCGGGAACCACATCCTTCACTTCATCGGTAATGAACACCTGGCGTGAGTAGAGTTGGATTTTGTTTTTCTGAAGCTCAAAGTCATTTTTCACTTTCGGGAAGTACAGGATGCCCGTAAGGTTAAAGGGATAATCTACGTTGAGGTGAATCCAGAAGAGCGGGTCTTCGCTGAACGGGTAGAGTTCTTTGTAGAACTTCAGGTAGTCTTCGTCTTTTAAATCTGCGGGCGATTTGGTCCACAGCGGTTGTGTGTTGTTGATGATGCGGTCAACGGTAATGGTTTTATACTTTTTCTTGCCGTCTTTGTCTTCACCGTCTTCAACGCTTTCTTCTTTGGTGCCGAACTTGATTTCAACCGGCAGGAATTTGCAGTATTTTTCCAAAATTCCCTTCAGGCGCCATTCGTCCAGAAATTCTTCACTGTCTTTGTTGATGTGCAGGATCACATCGGTACCCCGTTGTTTTTTTACAGCCGGGGTCAGTTCAAATTCGGTGGAGCCATCGCACGCCCAGCGGGCGGCTTCTTTTTCACCGGCTTTGTACGAACGCGAGATCAGTTCAACCTTATCGGCCACCATAAAGGCCGAGTAAAAACCAAGGCCGAATTTCCCGATGATATCTTTCGCATCGGTTTTGTCTTTGAATTTTTCGATGAACTCGGTGGCGCCCGAAAAGGCAATCTGGTTGATGTATTTTTTGACTTCATCGGCTGTCATGCCGATACCTTTATCGGAAACGGTGATGGTTTTTTTCTTCTTGTCGAAGCTTACTTCAATTTTCAGGTCGCCCAGTTCTTCGGAGTACTCGCCCAGGGAGGCCAGCTTTTTGAGTTTCTGGGTGGCATCCACGGCATTTGACACCAGTTCGCGCAAAAAGATTTCGTGATCGGAATAGAGAAACTTTTTGATGATGGGAAAGATGTTCTCGGTATTGATCGAAATGGTGCCTTTTTCCTGTACTTCTGCCATAACTGTTCGGTTTAAATCAAAAAATCCTGCGGGCGGCAGGATTCAAGTTTTATTCCAAAACACTTTTTATGACAGGTTGGCAGTTATCGAAGTCTATCAGAATCCCGTACCAGCCGTTCATCGCGCCTGATAAACCGGATGGCCAGCCAGTTGCTGATAACGGCTACGAAAATCATATACAGCCCCCAGCCGTACTTAAAGTTACCGGGGTTTTGTTCGGCTACCTTGTTAGCAAACCATACCGCGCAAATCATCATGCCTGCAAGCAGCACGGAGTTCAACGCGCCCAGTTTTATCTGAAGCATCCGGTTGTCGTACCGCTTTATTTCCATTACAGTTACGGTAATGGAAGCAATGCCTATTATCGCAGTAATGGAATACGGCATGTATAAAAAAGTATCGCCATGTACATAATAAAAAGGGGTAAGCGCACTACCAATGTTGTCGGTGCTCAGCCATATGGGTTGTACCAGCGAAATGACCAGCGCTATGGCGGTGATTACAAGAAATACGGTTTGGATTCTTTGCCACATAGGGGGGTTCACGTAACTTGCCTCAAAACTACTAATTAATTTTCAGCAGGGAGCTGATTCTAAATTTGCCCATGAAACCCTCCTACATCGTTGATATTCTCCGTACCCCCATTGGCAAGTACGGTGGTGCATTGGCCTCTGTACGACCGGACGACCTGGCTGCACATGTAATTAAAAAATTAATGGAGCGAAATCCTTCGGTTGGTGGTAACCGGATTGAAGATGTTGTTTTTGGCGCAGCCAACCAAAGTGGAGAAGATAACCGCAATGTGGCGCGCATGGCATTGCTGCTGGCCGGCCTTCCTAAAGAAGTGGGTGGTGCTACCGTTAACCGGTTGTGCGCCTCCGGCCTGCAGGCTATTATGGATGCTTCGCGCGCGGTGATGCTCGGAGAGGGTGATCTGTATATAGCCGGTGGCGTTGAGAGCATGAGCCGTGCCCCGTTTGTCATGGCCAAAGCACAGGAAGCGTATTCGCGCAAAACCGAAGTGTACGACACCACCATGGGCTGGCGGTTTATTAATTCAAAACTTTCCAAATTGTATTACCCATACTCCATGGGAGAGACTGCGGAAAATGTTGCTGAGAAATGGAAGATTAGCCGGGAAGAGCAGGATAACTTCGGATTAGCCTCGCAGCAAAAGTACCAACGTGCGCATGAAGCCGGAAAGTTTAAAGATGAGTTGGTTACTGTGCCTGTTGAGCAAGGAAAAGAGATTATCGAATTCGCAAAAGATGAACATCCGCGGACAACCACACTTGAAAAACTGGCTGCACTTAAGCCCGCATTTAAGGAAGGCGGAACTGTTACAGCCGGCAATTCATCGGGCATTAACGATGGCGCTGCAGCCTGTTTGCTGGCTGGCGAAGAGGCAATAAAGCAGATGAACCTGAAGCCCCTCGCGCGTGTGGTTTCATTTGCCGTGGCGGGCGTTGACCCGGCCTACATGGGTGTGGGGCCGGTGCCGGCAGTTCAAAAGGCATTGAAACGTGCAGGCTTAAAAATTTCAGACCTTGATTTAGTTGAGTTGAATGAAGCCTTTGCCTCCCAATCGCTTGCGTGTATCCGTGATCTAGAAATTGATCCACAGATTGTAAATGTAAATGGGGGCGCAATTGCTATCGGTCACCCGTTGGGGTGCAGCGGGGTTCGGATAAGCGCTACACTGCTGCATGAAATGGTGAAACAGAAAGCACGTTATGGTGTAGCGACCATGTGCATTGGTGTGGGGCAGGGTGCGGCTGTGGTTTTTGAGAATTTGAGAAGGTGAGCATGCCCCGCTATTTTTTCGAAATTACCTACAACGGTTCAAATTATGCAGGGTGGCAAAGTCAGGCTAATGCTTTGGGTGTTCAAACTGTCGTGGAAGATGCCTTAACGAAACTCCTTCGAACACCGACTAAGATCATCGGAAGTGGAAGAACGGATACAGGCGTGCACTGCGTACAACAGTTTTTTCATGCGGATATTGAAAAGTTGTTTACGAAGGAGAATCTGATTCACCGGCTCAATTCGTTTCTTCCGAGAGACATTGCCATACGGTCTGTTCGTAAAGTTAAACCGGATGCCAGCGCCCGGTACGATGCGGTTGAGCGTACGTACGCTTATCATATTACCACCGTTAAGGATCCGCTGCTGCTCGGGCTGGCGCTTCATTATTTTAAGCCGCTCAATATCCAAACCATGAACCAGGCCGCTGCGTTACTATGCGGAGAACATGATTTTACCTGTTTCAGCAAAGTGAAGACGGATGTAAATCATTTTATTTGCCGGGTGAAAAAGGCTTCGTGGAAACAAGGCGGCACCAAGCTGGTGTTTACTATTACCGCCAACCGGTTTTTACGAGGTATGGTGCGGGCTATTGTAGGTACCTTGCTGGATGTTGGAACAGGAAAAATTTCAGTGAAAGACGTTGAAAGGATAATAAAGAGTAAAGACCGGAGAAAGGCGGGCGCCAATGTTGATCCGCACGGTCTGTACTTGGTCAGCGTAAAATACCCACGTTCAGTTTTTATTGATTAAGCATTGGAAAAAGAACAGGTAAGCAGCGGCAACATCATTGACTTTAAGGTACTCAGGCGCCTGATGCAATTTGTGCGCCCATATAAATCGCGATTTTATTTTCTGGTTTTCCTCACGCTGGCTGTAGGCGTGCTGTCGCCCCTGCGGCCGCTGCTCATTCAACACACACTGGATAATGAGGTAGCCTCCGGTGATTATAACGGAATGGTGTGGATGATGGGCATTCTTTTGTTTCTGCTGCTGGCACAGTCAGTTCTTCAATATGTACACACCTACCTTTCCGGTTGGATGGGCCAGCAGGTTATACGCGACATCCGTACAAAGTTATACCAGCACCTGGTTCATCTGCGGCTCCGTTTTTTTGATAAAACGCCCATCGGCCGGTTGGTTACCCGCACCATTTCGGATGTAGAGACTCTTGCCGATGTTTTTAGCGAAGGGCTTGCTGCCATGGTGAGCGACCTGCTGCAGCTAATTTTTATACTTGCATTTATGTTTTATCAAGACTGGCGGCTGGCCCTGCTTAGCCTGGCCACCTTGCCGTTGTTACTTATTTCCACGTATATCTTCAAAGAAAAAATTAAAGTGGCATTTAACGATGTACGCAATGCGGTGGCGAACCTTAACACGTTCGTGCAGGAACATATCACCGGGATGAATGTCGTTCAGATCTTTGCCAGCGAAAAGCGCGAGTTTGAAAAGTTCAAAGCCATTAATGAAGAGCACAAGCAGGCTAACCTGCGCTCAGTACTATATTATTCCATCTACTTTCCGGTGGCTGAAATCATTGCTGCAGCAGGTATTGGCTTGCTGGTATGGTACGGAGCCAAAGGGGCAATCAATTTCGAAGAAACGGGCATTACCATAGGTAAACTTATAGCCTTTATCATGTACATCCAGATGTTCTTCCGGCCTATCCGCATGATAGCCGACCGCTATAATACCTTGCAGATGGGTATTGTCAGCTCTTCACGCATCATCAACCTGCTGGATAACAAGGAGCATGTGCAGGAAACCGGAACCTACAAACCCGAACACCTTGATGGCCGGGTGGAGTTTGACCAGGTGTGGTTTGCGTATAACGATGATCAGTACGTTCTTAAAGACATTAGTTTTACAGTAAAGCCCGGTGAGACAATTGCATTGGTGGGCGCAACCGGAGCAGGAAAATCGTCTATCATTAATTTGCTTAATCGGTTTTATGAAATCAACAAAGGCTCCATACGGATAGATGGTAAAGATATCCGCTTGTATGATTTAGGGAGTTTGCGTAGAAATATTGGGGTGGTGTTGCAGGATGTATTTCTTTTTTCCGATACCATTTTCAATAACATTACGCTGGGTAATACCGAAGTAACCGAAGATATGGTGTGGCACGCGGCCGAGCTGGTTGGGGCAAGAAAATTTATTGAACGATTGCCGGGGCAATTCAACTATAATGTGATGGAGCGGGGTGCTACGTTATCAGTGGGGCAACGCCAACTCATCTCGTTTATTCGTGCGATGGTGTACGATCCAAAGATTCTGATACTCGATGAAGCCACTTCTTCGGTTGACAGTGAAACAGAAGAGATGATACAGCAGGCGATAGATAAGATGATGAAAGGACGCACCTCTATTGTCATCGCCCACCGGCTTTCCACCATCCAGCGGGCCGATAAAATTCTGGTGCTTGACCACGGCCACATCATCGAGTCGGGCCGGCACGAAGAACTTCTTCAACACCAGGGCGCATACGCCCAACTGCATAAAATGCAGTATAAAGAGATTGCCTGACAAGGCCGTGGGGTGCTTCGCTTAAAGCATTATATTTGCCTTAATGCACCTGAACCTGTCAGTTTGTTTTGTCCTGCTTTTGTTGGTTTCGGCAGTCTTTGCCCAGCGACCCAAGGTACACCATGGCGGCCGGGTTGTACACCACCGCACAAACCACAACTATAATGTCATTAAAATTTCCAGGGCCAAAGCCAAAACCGTTTGCCCGGTATTTGAGGATACCGGCTATCCCTATCATGGTTTGGGTGTTAAACTTGGCGATCCCTTTGCCGTTACGTATAAATACTATGCCAGTAAACATTTTTCATTGGGTATAGATGCGGGCCGTTCAGCCAGCGGTTTGTACAGCCGCTATTACCGCGAAATTTTTCCAGAGTTCATCAACACCGACACGCTGGGCCCTATGCAAAGCATTGAGTATATGACGCACAGGGTCAATTCGGACTGGGTGGCTGAGCTACGGGCCCTCTATCATATTAAAGCCGACCGGCTGAGCCAAGGCCTTCAACTCTATGCCGGACTTGGTTGGGAGTTCAGGAAACTGAATATTTCGTATGATTTTTTTGTTAATGACGGACCGCTCGAAAACAAAGTTGAACGAATAACGGTTGACCGATTCACTTACGGCATACAGGCAACTATAGGTATTGAATATTCATACTTCAGTTTACCTGTTTCAGCTTTTATGGAACTGGACCTGTATAACGATCTGCTCAAAAGTCCGGGCTATAGGCGAATTCAGGGCGGGGTGGGCTTGCGCTATGTATTCTGAATCGTGTTCCCCTCGCTAACCTGCGCTTCATCGCCAAGGACTTGCTTTTCATACAGTTCGCGGTACACACCGTTGTTCTTTAAAAGTGTTTCGTGTGTGCCCTGCTCAACAATACGGCCATCAACCAGCACGATGATTTTATTAGCCAGTTTGGCTGAAGAAACCCGGTGCGAAACAATAACGGTGGTACGGTCCTTCATAATCCGCTTCAGGCTGTTGAGAATGGTGTTCTCTGTTTTTGTGTCAACGGCTGAAAGGGCATCATCCAGAATGAGGATGCGCGGCTCGTGAACAATGGCCCGCGCAATGCTTACGCGCTGCTTCTGCCCGCCCGAAAGGGTAATGCCCCGCTCGCCCACACGGGTATCAAGGCCGTGTGGAAATGCCAGAATGTTTTGGTACACATCGGCATCTTGGGCTGCCTGAATAATTTGTTCTTCACTGAGTTGTTTGGCGCCACCAAAAGCAATGTTGTTACGGATGCTTTCGCTGAACAGAAATACATCCTGAGGAACATAGCCAATCTGGCTTCGCAAACTCGTCAGATCATAATCAGCAATCGGAATATCATCAATTCTGATTTCGCCTTCGCGAACGTCATACAGGCGTGTAATCAGATTGGAAACGGTGCTTTTACCTGAGCCGGTTGTGCCGATAATGGCCAGCGATTCACCGGGGTTTATCACAAACGAAACATCGGTTAATGCTTTTATGCCTGTGTCAGGGTACGTAAAACTAACATGGTCAAATTCCACTTTACCTTTTATCTCACGCTGCAGCTTTTTTACCGAAAAAATGGTGGGCTGTGTTTTTAAAAATTCATTTATACGTTTCTGGCTTGCTTCGGCCCGCTGCACCAGGCTGCTGGTGTATCCCAATGAAGTAACCGGCCAGGTAAGCAGGTTAACATAAATGATAAACTCGGCAATATGGCCAAACGATAAATTTCCGTTAATAACTTCCGTGCTGCCTGCGTAAACCGTGAGAATGGTGCTCAGCCCGATTAGTCCCATGATTAGTGGAAAAAAAAGCGCTTGTACACGCGTGAGCCGGAGCGATTGGGCCTTGTAATGATCACTGGCTTTTTCAAAACTGGCTATCGATTCTGCTTCGCGATTAAATGATTTAAGCACCCGAATGCCGCTGAAGGCCTCCTGCACAAACGTTGATAACCGTGATTGACTTTGCTGAATTCGCTCCGAACGTCTCTCAATTGTGTTGTTAACCAGGTAAATACTCAGCGACAACAACGGAAGCGGTATAAGGGCATACCAGGTAAGTTTGGCGCTGATGGTAAACATAACCGGAATTAAGATGAGGAACAGGGTAATTAGTTGCAGTCCGTACATGATGGCGGGTCCCAGGTACATTCGCACACGGCTTACATCTTCCGAAATACGGTTCATCAGATCACCCGTGTTATTCTTTCTGTAAAAACTTAATGGCAATGCCTGGTAATGTGTAAAGATCTCATTCTTCAGATCGAACTCAATCAATCGCGACATGACAATTAAGGTTTGCCTGACGAGATAAAGAAAAAATCCGCGCAGCAGGGCCATCAATAAAATTAATCCTGCATACAGCAGGATGCCCTGTGCAAAAATTCCGTAAAAATTTTCCTGCAGTGAAAGATTGGCAAATGACCGGTAAATGCGAATGTTTTCAATAACCAAATCGATAGCATGCCTTACCAGTTGGGCCGGAATAATCTGGAAAATGTTTGAAATAATCACGAACACGATACCCCACAATAAGTGATACTTGTATTTGAGCAGGTATTTATTGAGGTATTTGAGTTCTTTCATTTAAAAAAATTTTGCTAATGCACCTAAAAACGAAACAAACACGTTAAAGTTCATGCAATCGTTTGTTTTACATGGAAAAGCCGAGCAAAGCAAGTAATTTTGTGCCGTTCCGGGCGAACCAGAAATTAAAAGTACTATCAATCATCCCTAAAACAAACCCCGATGGAAGTAAAGGAACTGAAAAAACCCGCTCAACCTGATTTATTCACCTCGCTTTCAACCCTTGGTCATGAACAGGTGGTGTTTTGTCATGATGAGGCTACCGGTCTGAAGGCCATTATCGGAATTCACAACACAGCCCTTGGCCCGGCACTTGGCGGAACGCGGATGTGGAATTATGCTACCGAACAGGAAGCGCTTACCGATGTATTGCGCCTGAGCCGGGGCATGACGTTCAAAGCATCCATCAGTGGATTAAATCTCGGAGGTGGCAAAGCGGTAATCATTGGCGATGCCAAAACCATGAAGACCGAGGCGTTTCTGCGCAGGTTCGGCAAATTCGTAAACAGCCTGGGTGGCAAATACATCACGGCTGAAGATGTAAATATGAAAACGGCCGACATGGAATACATCGCCATGGAAACCAAACATGTTACCGGTTTACCCGAATCCGTTGGTGGTGGTGGTGACCCTTCTCCGGTTACTGCCTATGGTACGTACCTTGGTATGAAAGCCAGCGCTAAAAAAGTATTTGGCTCCGATAGCCTTGTCGGAAAAAAGGTGGCCGTGCAGGGTGTAGGTCAGGTGGGTATGCACCTGGTAGAATACCTCACCAAAGAAAATGCAATCGTTTATATCACCGATATTTCCGAAGATAAAGTAAAGCATGTTGCCACAAAATTCGGAGCAACTGCTGTTTCGCAGGAAGCCATCTACGACCTGGACGTGGATATCTATGCCCCTTGCGCGTTGGGAGCCACCCTTAATGACAACACTATTCCGCGGTTAAGATGCAGTATCATTGCCGGTGCCGCCAACAACCAGTTGAAAGATGAAGTGAAACACGGCTATATGCTTATTGACCGCAGCATTACCTATGCACCCGATTTTCTGATCAATGCCGGTGGATTAATTAATGTGTATAATGAGTTTCTCGGCAACTATAATCGTAACCGTGTTTTTGAGCAAGCCGAAAGAATTTACAGCACATGCCTTAATATTTTTGATTTGGCTTCGAAAGAAAAAATAAATACCCAGGAGGCTGCTATTAAAATTGCCGAGAAACGTATTGAAGACGTGTGCCGGGTAAGAATACCCCGTTAAGCAACCATAAAAACCCGCATACCATCTGCGGGTTTTTTATTTTAACCGAATCAACCTGTATCTTTGGCTGTTCTTTGAAACCATGCTCAACCGCAGAAGCCTTCGGATTAAAGTAATGCAAAGCCTGTTTGCATTTCAGCAAAGCAAAGAAGCCAACCTGCAGCTTTGTTACGACCGGATTGAAGAAGCCTTTGCGCCCGATCTCAATTCAATGGAAGTGCAGGATAAAAAACTCCTCAGTCAGCAAAAATCACAAGCCCTCAAAGTTTTCAAGAAGGTCTTTGAACAAAAAGCCGATTTACCAGCCAACCTGGATAACAAAATCAAAAAAGCCGTAACCGACTCGCTTGAGTTTTATGCAAAAAGTGAGCATAAAGACTTTACTTATTTTAAACGAAATCTGGTTACCGAAGTTGAACGCATCTACGATCAGTACCTGGCCGTATTAAATCTGGCTGTTGCCCTGGCTGATGCAGCCGCAGACGACAAGAAGATCAACCACAAAAATTTTTTGAACAACGCCTGGATAACGGCCTTTCGTGAAAGCGAAGATCTGAAAACCCGAACCTCAAAAGCTGCTACCCTGTGGGTATCACACGCAAACCTTGTTAAACTGTGGCTGCGTGATGTGGTTAAACAGGATGCGGACTACATGGACTACCTGGATAGAAAAAATCCATCGGTTGACGAGCAGAAAAAACTAATTAACCATTTATTCCGGAAGATTATCCTGGGCAAAACCGTCATTAACGAATTCTTTGAATCTGAAATATTACGATGGGCCGAGGATCGGGAGATTGTTAAAGGCATGGTGGAGAAAACCGTTAAATCATACGACCCGCAATCTCAAAAGCCACTTCAGCTGCATGAACTTTCGCTAAACTGGGACGATGACCGGGAGTTCATCGAAAAACTGTTTACCGATGCCGCCAACCTGCCCGATTCGCTTAAGGAACACATCGCCAAAAACACGCGCAACTGGGAGGTGGAGCGCCTGCCGTTAACTGACCGGATAATCCTCGAAATGGCGTTAGCCGAGCTTACCGGATTTCCGAGCATACCCGTTAAAGTAACCATTAACGAGTACATTGAACTGGCCAAAAACTACAGCACCCCTAAAAGCCGGCAATTTATTAATGGCATACTGGATGTTATTTCCAAAGAGTTAAAAACGGCTGGCATACTAAAGAAAAGCGGCCGTGGACTGATTGACAATAAGTAAACCATTTTAAATGTGTAAAATTGCAATCTCAAAGGTTACAATAAACCATACGGTAGTATTTTTACAGGATTTTATAAACCGGCTTTGGTCATGCACGTTGTAATCATGAGGTTTGTTAGAAAATTCGTACAAGTATGAGTAAACGCGGAGGAAATACGCTTCTGGCTTTTCTGGCAGGCGCTGCAGCGGGTGCCATTATCGGCATTTTGTACGCACCCGATAAGGGGATTAACACCAGGCAAAAGCTATCCTTTCAATTGGAGAAGTACAGAAACATGCTTCAAAACCTGGTTAACGACCTGATTGACGGCAAAGAAACCCCACTAACCAGCGAGGCGAAGTCGCAAGGCCAGCGCGTGGTGGACGATGCCAAATTAAAAGCTGAAAAACTTCTGGAAGATGTGGATGAACTTTTAGGACAGATTAAAGGTAAAAAAGGAAAAGGGTAATAAACGTTATAGCGATATGAAAACACGATGGATCGTATTTATAGTGCTTGCTGGCGTGGCCATCGCCTGCAAGGATAAAGACGCAGAGAAAAAGATTGCCGCGCTGGAAGCAAGGCTTTCTCAACTGGAGGGAGGCAAGAGTCAATCACCAACCTTTACGCCAACGGAACAGGCGGCCCAGCCCGAACAAAAGCCGGAAGGCCCGCTGCCGGTAATCACCTTCGAGAAAACCGAGCACGACTTTGGCACCATTAACGAAGGACAAAAAGTTACCTACACCTACAAGTTTAAAAACACAGGCGAGGCCCCGTTGATCATCCAAAGTGCCCAGCCCTCATGCGGCTGCACCGTGCCGGAGTGGTCGAAAGATCCGATACCGGTAGGAGGCGAAGGATTTGTTAAAGCCGAGTTTGACAGCAACGGCAAACCGAACATTCAAAATAAAACCATTACTGTAACAGCCAACACCTGGCCTAAAACCACCACGCTTCGGTTTAAGGCTATGGTTACGCCTAAAGACCAAGCAACCGGCCCCAAGAAATAGGTATTATTCACCTCCTATACAAGCATCCCAGGCCCTGTAGGTTTGGGATGCTTGCTTTTATGGCCTAACTTTGCCAGCCTTAATTTTAACGATAATCCATGAACGCCATTATTCTTCAAGCCACGGCCCAGGGCAGCAACTACAGTTTCTACATTATGATGGGCCTGATGATCCTGATCTTTTATTTCTTTATGATCAGGCCGCAACAGAAAAAAGCAAAAGAGCAGAAAAAATTTATTGACGAGATTAAAAAGGGCGATTACGTAGTAACCATTGGCGGTGCTCATGGCCGGGTGGCCGAACTGGAAGGTGATACCTTTATCCTCGAAGTTGAAAAAGGCGGACGCATCCGGTTTAACAAGTCGGCCATTTCGCTGGAGGCCAGCCGCGCAGCCAATAAGAAGCAATAACCCCGGATGGGATTTGTAAACTCGATATTCAACCTGTTTCGATTCAACAAAAAGAACTGGAAGGCCATATTATTGTGCATTTTTGCCGCAACAGTATTCTGGTTTTTCAACGCCCTTAATAAAAATTATTCAGCCAACATCGGGTTTCCCATCGTATTTGATTACGATCATGAAAAATTTGTGCCGGTTAAAGAGTTGCCCGAAAAAATACGGCTCAATGTCAGCGGCAACGGCTGGGACCTGTTTCGCAGAAGTTCCGGTCTTAAAGTTCCACCGCTTGTAATTCCGCTGGAACGCCCGGCCGAAGTAAAAAAAATTGTCGGCTCCGGTTTGCCCCCCTTATTCACCACCCAGTTAGAAGGTCTCCAAATTAACTTTGTGCTGACCGACACGATTTATATTGACATTAACCCCAAAGCCAAGCGGATTATAAAACTGGCGATTGATTCGGTCGACAAATTTATTCAGCGAAACTACGGAGTGGCCAGCCCCATTTCCATTGTGCCTGATTCAGTACAGGTAGAAGGACCCGAAGGCCTGATACAGGCTTTACCGGCAACCTTATACTTAACACTGCCCGATGATCGGATAAAAAGCAATTTTGATGATGTGGTTGAAGTTGATGCCGGCTCGGAATTTATTACACGCACTCCGCCCGTTGTACGCGTGGCGTTCAATGTTGAGAGTATGGAGGAAGTAACACATACCTGCCCGCTAAAACTCATTCATGTGCCCGAGCAGTTACGTGTGGCGGCAGAAGCAAGCCAGGTTAGTGTTACTGTATTAACACCGGCATCACAGGCAAAATTAATGCGTGCCGATTCTATTTACGCGGTTGTTGATTTAAAATCAGTGCCCCGGGGTCATCATAAAATTGCACCACGCATTACCGGGCTGCCTCAGTACAGCCGCGTAATAAAAGTTGATACCGTTTCCGTATCCTATTAAAGAAATTATGCCTCTGCAAGTTGGTATCACAGGAGGAATCGGATCGGGTAAAAGCCTGGTCTGTCGCATCTTTGGCCTGCTGGGTGTACCCGTTTATGATGCCGACAGCCGTGCGAAATCCGTAATGACCTCCGATGGAATACTCATCGCAGCCATCAAGAAAGAATTCGGAAGTTTGTCGTACCGGCAGGATGGCAGTTTAAACAATGAATACCTGGCACAAGCCGTTTTTGGTAATGCCGATAGGTTATCGTTGTTGAACAGCCTGGTTCATCCTGCGGTTGGTGCCGATTATAGCAGGTGGGTTGAGCAACACCGAAATAGCCGGTACATAATTAAAGAAGCTGCATTGTTGTTTGAGGCCGGCTCATACACCGCACTGGATAAGATAGTAGTGGTTTATGCGCCCGAAGAGGTAAGGATTAAGCGTGTGCTCAAACGCGACCCGCACCGAAACCGGCAGCAAATTATAAATATTATTGCACGCCAACTTAGCGATGAGGAGAAACGAAAACGGGCTGATTTTGTTATTGTAAATGATGATACGCAATTGGTTATTCCGCAAGTGATAAAGTTGCATGAGTTGTTTCAGAAGTTGAATGGATAGATTCCTGGTGATTTAATGAAAAAGAAGATCTTTACAATAGTTATTATACTCGCCATCATTTTTCTGGTGGCGCTTCCTAAACTGAACTTATTCAGCGAGAAAGAGAAAATGCCCCAGGCAGGCGGCCCGCCTCCGGGCGCAATGGCGTTGCAGGTGAACGCAGTAATCCTTAAACCTGAAAAACTGGACAATAAGCTGGTATTTACCGGTTCGGTTTTGCCGAATGAGTCGCTTGAATTGCGGGTTGAATCGTCAGGTAAAATTTCAAAAATTCATTTTGAAGAAGGAAAACCCGTAAAGAAGGGGCAGTTGTTGCTTGAAATAAATGATGATGAGTTGGTTGCCCAACTTCAAAAACAACGGTACAACCAAAAGCTAAATCAGGATAATGAGTACCGGCAGCGCAAACTGCTGGAAAAAGATGCCATTAGCCAGGAGGAGTACGACAATGCATTAAACAGGCTCAACACCACCATTGCCGATATTAAACTGCTCGAAGCCCAACTCGCCAAAACCCGCATCATCGCCCCGTTTGATGGAGTCATCGGGCTGCGGTTTGTCAGCGAAGGGGCTTATGTTAACTCCAATACAACTGTGGCTACATTGTATAGCCTGACTCCGGCTAAAATCGACTTTAGTGTACCGGGCCGGTACAGTACCCAGGTACGCAGCGGAAAAAAAATAAGGTTTACCATTGAAAATGATCCGCGTGTGTTGGAAGGCGAAGTATATGCTGTTGAACCACAGATTGATTTAAATACACGCACATTAAAGGTGCGTGCGCTGGCCGATAATCCGGAAGGCTTGTTGTTGCCGGGGCAGTTTGTTAGGGTTGAACTGATTTTGGAGACCATTGAAAATGCTTTGCTGGTACCATCAGAGGCGTTGGTACCCGAAATGCAAGGGCACAAAGTTTTTGTTGCTGCTTCCGGTAAAGCCAAAGAATCAAAAGTTGAAATCGGTTTGCGAACCGACCGGTATGTGGAAATTGTTAATGGCCTGAATGAAGGTGATACGTTGATTACGACCGGTATCCTCCAACTACGCCACGGGCTTCCGGTGCAATTAAATTTCATTAATCAGTAAATTAAGTAACGGTGGCCAGCCTATCAACCATAAGCATTAACCGCCCGGTGTTATCGATAGTGATGTCACTGGTGATCATCCTTTTCGGATTGATTGGTTTTTCTTACCTGGGGGTGCGCGAGTTTCCCAGCGTTGACCCGCCCGTGATATCCGTTTCAACAACGTATGTCGGGGCCAATGCCGATATCATCGAGTCGCAAATAACCGAACCGCTCGAAGAGGCCATCAACGGCATTCAGGGTATTAAAATGATAACATCAACCAGCCGGGAAGGCAGAAGCAATATTTCGGTTGAGTTTGAACTGGGTATTGACCTGGAAGCTGCAGCTAACGATGTGCGCAACAAAGTTTCAGGCGCATTAAACCGCCTGCCGCCCGATGTAAACCCACCAGTTGTTGAAAAAGCCGATGCCGACTCAAGCCCGATCATGTTTTTAACGGTGATGAGCGACAAACGCGACCCGCTGGAACTTTCTCGTATCACTGAAAATATTTTCAAGGAACGACTACAAACCATTCCGGGAATCAGTTCAGTACAAATCTGGGGGCAGAAGCGTTACTCGATGCGGCTGTGGATGGACCCGATAAAACTGGCTTCGCTTAAGCTGGCCCCGTCTGATGTATTACAAGCGGTGAACCGTGAAAATGTGGAGCTACCCTCGGGCCGCGTGGAGGGCCAGGCTACTGAATTAACCGTACGTACCATGGGGCGCCTCACTACGGTTGAAGATTTCGATAACCTGATAATTAAGGAAAGCGGAGATCAGGTTGTGCGCTTCCGCGATGTAGGGTATGCACAACTCTACCCCGAAAATGAGCGAACCATTTTACGCAGAGATGGAGTGCCCGGTGTGGCGCTGGCGGTGGTAGCCCAGCCCGGTGCCAACAACATTGACATTGCACAGCGGCTGTATAAGAAACTGGATGAAATCAAGCGTGACCTGCCGGGCGACATCACCTACCAGATGAGTTACGACTCCACTCAATATATACTTGCATCAATAGCTGAGGTACAAGAAACCATCCTGATTGCATTTGTTCTTGTGCTTTCCATCATCTTTATTTTTCTGCGCGACTGGCGCACCACGTTAATCCCCGTGGTTACCATACCCATTTCACTCATCGGTGCATTCTTTGTGATGTACCTGCTTGGGTTTACTATTAATGTACTCACCCTGCTGGGTATTGTACTGGCTATCGGGCTGGTGGTTGACGATGCGATTGTGGTATTAGAAAATATCTACACCAAAGTTGAAGAAGGCGAAGACCCGGTGAATGCCGCTAAACGAGGCTCTACAGAAATTTATTTCGCAGTAATTTCAACAACCGTAGCCGTGGTGGCCGTGTTTTTGCCGGTTATCTTTCTGCAAGGTTTAACCGGCAGGTTATTTCGCGAATTTGGACTTGTCGTAGCAAGTGCCGTTGTCATCTCGTCATTTGTTTCGCTTACGCTTACACCCATGATGAGTTCAAAGCTGTTGAAGAAACGCGAAAAACAAACATGGCTGTATGTGGTTACTGAACCCTTCTTTAACTGGCTTACCAACGGATATAGCAATGCGCTGAAATCATTTATGAAATTCCGGTGGCTGGCCTTTGTCATTATCCTCATCGCGGGCGGGCTGATTTACTACTTCGGCATGATACTTCCCTCTGAACTGGCCCCGATGGAAGACCGTAGTGAATTCCGCCTTCAGGCGCAGGCCCCCGAAGGGGCCACTTTTGAATACATGGATACGTATGTGCGTGAACTCACCAGTTTTGTTCAACAGGAAGTACCCGAGCACAAGGGGTTAGTAAGTGTTACGGCACCGGGTTTTGGCGGGTCGGGGGTTAACTCGGGTTTCGTGCGGGTCATCCTAAAAGATCCGCAAGAACGTACCCGCAGCCAGCAAGCCATTGTTGATGAAGTAACCAAGAAGGTGCGCAAATACAGTGGCGTGCGCACGTTCGTAACCCAGGCGCAAACCATTGGCGACAGGCGCGGAGGATTTCCGGTGCAGTTTGTTATCCAGGCCGCTGAACTGGAGAAACTAAAGGCCGTACTGCCCGAGTTTATGGCTAAAGCAAGCGCCAGTCCGAAGTTTGCTTTTGTTGACCTGGATTTGAAATTCAATAAGCCGGAGATCAACATCAACATTAACCGCGAAAAAGCACGCAACCTCGGTGTAAATATTATTGACATTGCGCAGACCTTGCAATTAGGACTCAGCGGTTCGCGTTTTGGGTACTTCATCATGGATGGCAAACAGTACCAAATCATTGGCCAGGTTGAGCGAACCAACCGGGATGAGCCACTGGACCTGAAAACGTTGTATGTAAAAAACAGGCGCGGTGAACTGGTACAGTTGGATAACCTGGTCACTATGCAGGAGAGCAGCAATCCGCCCCAGTTATACCGGTTTAACCGCTACTCTTCTGCTAAAGTAAGTGCGCAGCTGGCCAATGGCGTGGCGCTGGGTGAAGGCATTAAAGAAATGGAACGCATTGCCAGCGAAGTGCTGGATGAAACCTATACCACAAGTTTGGATGGTGCTTCCCGCCAGTTTGTGGAAAGTTCATCAACTATTTACCAGGCCTTTTTTATTGCGCTGGCCATAATTTACCTGGTGCTGGCCGGTCAGTTCGAAAGTTTTCGCGACCCCTTCATCATCATGTTTACCGTGCCGTTGGCTTTGGCGGGTGCTTTGTTATCGTTGTGGTATTTTGATCAGACGCTTAACATCTTCAGTCAGATTGGAATCATCATGTTGATTGGGCTGGTTACCAAAAACGGTATTCTGATTGTTGAGTTTGCCAATCAGCGCAAGGAGCAAGGTATGAACCGACTCGATGCTGTAATCGATGCGGCTGAATCACGCTTCCGCCCCATCATCATGACCAGCCTCTCCACCATTTTAGGTATTTTACCTATTGCACTTGCCTTGGGTGCCGGCTCCGAAAGCCGCGTGTCTATGGGCTTAGCGGTTATCGGAGGGATGGTGTTTGCTACCGTGCTCACCTTATTTATCATTCCGGCCATTTATTCTTACTTCAGCAGCAAACAAGGAAGGGTTTCAATTACATGACCATGAGAAGCATTTTTGTTGCACTGTTGCTTGTCCTGAGTTTGATGGCAATTGCGCAAGAGCAACTTAGCCTTGCCCGGGCTATTGAATTGGGGTTACAAAATAACCTCGATGTTCAGATTCAAAAACTGGAGATTGATATCGCAGATCGAAATAACAACTGGGGGCAGGCGGGGGCCCTGCCTGCGATAAATCTTAATGTCAATCAAAATAATAGTGTTACCGAGCGGAAGCCGGCCAACCCGTTTGCCGTTCCCGGCCGGAATATTTCAGATAACGTGAACGGTCAGCTTGATGTGCAATTTGTGCTATTCGATGGATTTTTCATCCGGTTGTCAAAACGAAGACTGGAGCAACTGGAACAACTCAGCTATGGAAATGCCACCCTGGTTATTGAGCAGGTCATCCAGTCCATTATACTTTCATATTACCAATCGTTACTGGAGCGCGAACGTACCCTGGTGCGTAAACGGGTAATGGATTTTTCGCACGAGCGACTGGAATATGTTAAGCTGAGAAAAGAGCTTGGCGGGGCCATTACCTTTGATGTTTTGCAGGAACAGAACAATTACCTTACCGACTCGACCAATTACCTGCTGCAGCAGCAAGTATATGTTAATTCGCTGCGCAACCTTAACCTGCTGTTAAACGAGCCCATTACCAAAGAATACATTCTTACCGATTCCCTGCAGTTTATTGATGAAACATATGACCTGGCCACCATGACCGCAAAGATGAGCAGCACCAATACCAACCTGCGCAATCAATACATTAACCAGGAGTTGCTGCGCATCGCAACCGGTTCGGCCCTTTCCGACAGGTATCCTACCATCTCGTTGAATGTCGGGGCCAATGGATCGCTTGATCGGCTCAATGCAAATTTTGGATCAAATACGGGTCCGTTGGTTACCAATACCGTAGGGTATGTTAATGGCGATCCGGCTTTTCCGGTAACAAACACCGTTCCTTCAAGAATACTGGTTAACCAAACCAACGATGGTTATGCGTATGGAGCCTATGGCAATTTTACGTTGCGTTATACGCTGTTTAATGGCGGCCAGATTCACCGCAATGTTGAAAATGCCCGGGTGCGCGAACGAATGGCCCAACTAAGTGTTGACCAACTCAAGTTGTCCCTGCAAAATGATTTACTGATCACTTACGACAACTACAACCTGTTACGCCAGTTGGCGCAGATTGCCCGTATAAAACTGCAGGCAGCCGAGTTGAACCTTTCACTGGCTAATGAGCGCTACAAAAATGGCGCCCTCAGTGCTATTGACCTGCGGATTGTACAGGAGAACTACCAGAATGCCGCACTCGAAAATTACCTGGCCGTGTTTTCGGTGTTGGCAAGCCGTACCGACCTGGTGCGCTTAACGGGGGGGTTGGTTGACGAATACAATGCCCGACCGGGTAAAGAGTAATAACTGCAGAGTCGGGTATTTAGTTTTTTTTGTGCAGCGCGGGGATCATAGCCTTGGTACAAGCATTAGCCCGCATTCACTTCGGCCCGCGAAATCCAGAAATTATTAAAGCCTTCGCCTACCTGAATGTTCAAATCACCCAAGGCAAGCAACTCCAATATGGCCAGGAAGTTAAAGATCAGGGCTATGCGGGTGTTGTAGGCGGTAATAATATCGGTAAACGAAACACGCTCTTTACGGGTAACTTCATTGAGAATGTATTCCTTCTGCCCCTCCAGGGTGTAGGGGTATTGAATAACCTGATGAACCGGACGGTTTTTTTCGTACTCGTATCGCCTGAGTACTTTTTCAAACACCGTCATCAATTTAAACAGATCCACATCTTGCAACTCGGCCTCCACATTGCTGCTCGCTGCCAGCGATTTGATTTCTTTCATCAGGTTACCGCGCTTCTCCTTGGCCAGTTCGGCTTCTTCCATTTTCTGGAATGAATCAAGTACGGATTTGTATTTTTTATATTCAAGCAGATGCTTTACCAGTTCTTCGCGTGGATCAATTTCATTACCCTGTTCATCAAGTTGCGGGCGGGGAAGCAGCATTTTTGATTTAATGCGCATCAGGGTGGCTGCTACCAGGATAAATTCGCTGGCTACCTCAATGTTCATGTTCTCCATGTGGTGGAGGTAGTTCAGAAAATCGGTAGTGATTTTAGAAATCGGGATGTCGTAAATATCCAGTTCGTCCCGCTCAATAAAAAAAAGCAGCAGGTCAAAGGGCCCTTCAAAAAGCGGGAGTTTAATCTCGAAGTTTTCGGTAGCGGTCGTCATTGAGGGGCAAAGGTATTGATAAAATGGGCCCGAAGCGCGGCTTCCGGCTAATTATCTATCTTTGCAGGCTGATTTGGAACTTTTTGATGCTTAAAATCAAACACTTACCTTCATTCTGTTGTTTAAACCGGTAAATCGAACCCAAACCGTATGCTCATAACACCCGGGCCACTGCTGGCCAAAATCAACAGTCCTGACGACCTTAAAAAACTCGATCAGGAAAAACTCGTGCAGTTATGCGATGAACTCCGGCATTTTATTATTGATAACGTATCCATTTACGGGGGTCATTTTGGTGCCAGCCTGGGTGTGGTAGAATTAACCGTTGCCTTGCATTACGTATTCAATACTCCGTATGATCAACTTGTATGGGATGTAGGCCACCAGGCTTATGGCCATAAAATACTTACAGGCAGGCGCAATGTATTTCATACAAACCGCTTTTATGGAGGTATATCGGGTTTTCCAAAGCGGTCGGAGAGCATCTATGATGCGTTTGGCGTAGGGCATTCATCTACTTCTGTTTCGGCTGCGTTGGGAATGGCTGAGGCTTCAAAATACCTGAAACTGGATAACAAGCAACACATTGCTGTTATTGGCGATGGCGCATTAACCGGTGGCATTGCCTTCGAAGGACTAAACAATGCAGGGGTTTCCAATACGAACCTGCTCATCATCCTCAACGATAACTGCATGTCGATTGACCCAAATGTGGGTGCACTTAAGGACTATCTTACCGATATCACTACCTCGAAGGCGTATAACAAATTAAAGGACGAGGTATGGAACCTGCTGGGCAAACTATCAACCTTCGGAAAAAGTGCACAGGAGATTGTCTCCAAAGTGGAGAATGGAATTAAGTCAACGCTGCTGAGCCAGAGTAACTTGTTTGAATCGCTTAACCTGCGATACTTTGGTCCGGTTGACGGGCATGATGTGAACCACCTTGTAGGTGTACTTAACGATCTGAAAGAAATAAAAGGCCCTAAAATACTCCATTGTGTAACCGTAAAGGGTAAAGGCTATGGGCCGGCTGAGAAAGGTAATGCAACTACCTGGCATGCGCCGGGCACATTTGATAAAATTACCGGTGAAATCCATAAGAAAGTTCACGATACACCCCAGCCCCCCAAGTATCAGGACGTATTCGGCCACACCTTAGTTGAACTGGCCAAGGCCAATGATAAAATTATGGGCATTACCCCGGCAATGCCATCAGGTTCATCCATGAATATCATGATGAAGGAAATGCCCGACCGGGCTTTTGATGTGGGCATTGCCGAGCAACATGCGGTGACGTTTTCGGCCGGGCTTGCCACACAGGGACTAATACCCTTCTGTAATATCTACAGCTCGTTTATGCAACGTGCGTATGATCAGGTGGTACACGATGTATGCATTCAGAACCTGCCCGTTAACTTTTGCCTCGACCGTGCAGGATTTGCCGGAGCCGATGGCCCAACCCACCACGGAGCGTATGATATTGCCTACCTGCGTTGCCTGCCTAATATTATAGTATCTTCTCCGATGAACGAGGCAGAGCTTCGTAACCTGATGTATACCGCATCGTTGCCGCGAAGCAAACAGGCCTTCGCCATACGGTACCCACGCGGGCAAGGGGTGATGCCCAACTGGAAAACTCCATTTGAAGAAGTGAAAATCGGAACAGGCCGTAAGATCCGTGACGGAAAAGATCTGGCTATCCTTACAATCGGGCACATCGGCAACTATGCGGTAACAGTTTGCGAAAACCTGGCGAAGCAGGGGCTGGAAGTGGCCCATTACGATTTGCGTTTTGTTAAGCCTCTAGACGAAGCGTTGTTGCATGAGGTCTTCACCTCCTTCAAAAAAATTGTCACCGTTGAAGACGGTTGTATTCAAGGAGGGTTTGGAAGTGCTGTGCTTGAATTCATGGCCGATCATCAGTACCAGGCAGAAGTTAAGCGACTGGGTATTCCTGATAGGGTGGTTGAGCACGGTGAACAACTTGAATTACATAATGAGTGCGGCTTCGGACCGGAAGGTATCCAGCAGGCTGTGCTCCATATGCTTGAGCATGTTAGTACTGCTGCAGGGTAATGTTGCCTGTTTATTTCACCGATCAGGGTAAGGGGTTTCCGGTCGTATTCCTTCATGGCTTTTGTGAGACAAACCGCATATGGCAAGGGGTAATCACTCACTTGCAGGATTCTTGGCGCGTACTGGCTGTTGATCTTCCCGGCTTTGGGAACAGTAAACTTGCAACCGTACCGGAATCAATAGATGAAATTGCCGATGCAATCATCCAATGGTTAGAATCAATCCGGGTTACCAGATGCATAGTATTTGGCCATAGCCTTGGCGGTTACATTACACTGGCTATTGCTAAAAAGAAACCAGATTTGCTGGCTGCATTTGGATTAATACACTCCACGGCCTATGCTGACAGCGATGAAAAAAAAGCCAACCGCAACCGGGTTATTGAGTTCGTTAAAGAGCATGGTGTTAATCCTTTCATTGAATCATTTATCCCGCCATTATTCGCCAATTCTCAACATACCCGGATTGCAGAAGTTATCAGTATTGGTAAAACAACCCCGGTACAAACCCTTATCGCATACACGCGTGCAATGCGCGACAGGCCTGACCGTACCGATGTGCTGGCGGATTTTAAGGGTAAGATATTGCTGCTCGCGGGGGAACACGACCGATTGATTTCGGTAGAAAGTATTGCCGTACAGGCTCAACGTTGCCAGCAGCCGGTATTTGCTGTGCTTCAGGGTGTTGCGCACATGGGCATGTTGGAAGATGAGGCCGGAATCGTTCGTGTGCTTAGGCTTTTTTTAACCAACACAGGGGGTATTCAGCCCGCAAGGCTTAATTAAACCTGAAAAGAACTGTTTTTTTGATTTTTTTGCCAAAAGTGTATTAAATTGTGATGCTTTTAGGTATTTGGAGGCCGGACCTCCTTGTGAAGTGAATTGGCAATTCTATATTTGTAAGATACACTAAAACCAATACCCTTATGGTGGAAGAACTTATACGAGAATACGAACCTTGGAACAGATTGGCGCAAAACATCGCTTTTGGATGCTGGGCGCTTGCTTTACTGATTGTTCTCGGTCATATCGTTAAGCTTGGGATAACCAAAGACCCAAAGCTTAAGTATGATTACATCAACAAAAGCGAGATTAACCTCCTGTGGATAGCCTCTATTATCCTTATTGTGGGCTGTTGCTTTTACGCCAACTCTAATATTGAGGAACTCAATGCCCTCTGGATATTTGTTCGGGTGTTTACCACGGTTTCTATGGGGTTGATTGTTGCCCTGATTATTCAAAACCTGCTTAAGTTTTACTATCCCTTCTTTATTGAAAAGCGCCTTAAGGCCCTGCGTTATCAGCCGCGCATTTCGCCTAAAACCGGTAAAGCAATGAAACTGCTGAGCGAAGAAGAAGAGGATGCGTACCTGGATGAAGGGATGCAGGCTGAAGAGAATGTCTTCTCCATTGATTACGATGTATGGAAGGACGAAGAAACAGGGTACATTAAAATTGAAAAGTATGCCGGTCATTTGCATGCGCTGGAATGCCCTGAATGTAACTATCAGACGTTTAAAGTAGTAAAAGAAGAAATTCTAAAAACCCCGACCCCTACCGAAGAAGGCGAATTGTTAAAACATTACCAGTGCAGCTACTGCGGATATAAAGCCAAGAAAACAGTAACCCTCAAAACTTCAACAAAGTTTGAAGAGTCAACTGCGGCTACGGCTTAAGAAAAAATAAATTTATTATTACGGTAACCCCGATGATTTCATCGGGGTTTCTTTTTTCATTGGATTTCAACCGGCAGTTTAATCTGGTCCGAATAGAATTTCATCCGGCTGTGCGAGGTATCCAGTAAAGTAACCTTTTCAATGCAGGCGTGTTTGTGGTTAACAAATACCTCGACAAAAAAATTATTAAGCAGATATAAGTTTACCTTATAGCCGTAGTAGCGAATAGCCATAACAAATGAACCGTGCTCATAGAGCGTTTTCACTTTTTGGTCAACCGGCCAAGTATCAAATTCAGTACAGGTAATCACTCATTAAACTTACTGAAAAAATGCCCATTCAAATCAATTGATGTTACTTTAATTTTTCTTTAAGAAAGGCAACGGTTCTTGACCAAGCCAGTTGAGCGGCTTCGGCATTGTAGCGTGTAGGAGCCGTGTCGTTATTAAAAGCATGTTGCGCGCCCTTGTAAATGTGAATGGTGTAGCTGACACCGGCAGATTTTAATGCTTCTTCGAATGCCGGTATGCCGGCATTAACGCGTTCATCCATTTCGGCATAATGTAACAGTAAAGCAGCTTTTATTTTGGGAACATCGGCAGCTTCAGGTTGCCGCCCGTAGTACGGTACTGCTGCCCGCAGCGCGGGTACATGTACCGCCATGTTGTTGCTCATGGCACCACCCCAGCAAAACCCGATACACCCGTATTTGCCGTTGCAGTCTTTACGGGTTTTCAGGTAGTCAAAGCCTTTAGCAAAGTTGGTAATGGTTTTTTTCGCGTCCAGTTTTTGAAACAGTTCACGGGCCTTGTCGGCATCTTCGGGTGTTCCGCCCAAGGGTGCCAAGGCATTGGGCGCAAAGGCAAGAAATCCTTCCAGCGCCATCCTGCGGGTTACATCCTCGATGTGCGGGTTGAGGCCTCGGTTTTCGTGAATAACCATTACCGCGGCATACTTTCCCTTTTTTTTAGGGCGGGCAACATAAGCCTGCATCATATCGCCATCGGCACCAGCATAGCTTATGTATTCGGTAAACAGCCGCTCATCCTGCAGCGGCACGGTGGCGGCATGGGCATAATTTACTTCCAGCAGCGGAAGGGTGGCCATGGCGGCAGCTGTGCTGCCGGTAAGCAGGGTTAGTTTTTTAATAAACTCTTCGCGCGTAAGCGGTTTGTGTGTGTATTCATCAAACAGGTTAATGATGCGTTGATCCATAACAAATCTGGTTAATACCCGAGGTTATGATTTTTCTGCTGAATCAGCTATTAAAATGTTTTGAGTGGTAGCACAGGAAACTAACAGGCGTAATACAGAACATACACCAGTCGATTCCTTGAATGGAAGGGTGGAAGATGGGACTCGAACCCACGACCCTCAGAACCACAATCTGATGCTCTAACCAACTGAGCTACGTCCACCATCATCCCGCCAAGGCGGGAAGGACGGCAAATTTAGCCAGCCTGCGCAGAATTACAAAGTCACCGGTTAAAGGATAGTCGCATACCCTGCCGCGACTCATCAAACTTACCTTCTGCATAAGCCAAATGCCCCGATACCCATGTATGTGTTACCCGCGAACGAAAAGTGGTTCCTTCAAAAGGCGACCAGCCGCATTTAGCCAAAATATTGCTCCTTTCAACTTTCCAGGGGGCATCCGGATCGACCAAAACCAGGTCGGCATAATAACCTTCTTTAATAAAGCCACGCTTTTCAACAGCAAATAATAAAGCCGGGGCGTGGCACATTTTGGTAACAATCCAGTCAAGCGAGGTTTTTTGCTGATGATAAAATTCCAGCATGGCCACCAGGCTGTGTTGAACTAACGGGCCACCGGAAGGTGCATTGAAATAGGACTTGTTTTTTTCCTCTATCGTATGCGGAGCATGGTCGGTGGCAATTACATCAATACGGTTTTCAAGCAGGGCCCGCCAAATGGCTTGTTGGTCGGCCGCGGTTTTAATGGCCGGGTTCCACTTAATGAACATGCCCAGCCGATCGTAATCCGAGTTGTTGAACCATAAGTGATGAATACAGGCTTCGGCTGTTATTTTTTTGCCGGTTACAGGGCCTGCATCAAACATCATGGCTTCCTGTGCGGTAGAGATATGCAGGATGTGCAAACGGGTGCCGTGTTTGCGGGCCAGTTCCATGGCCAGGGTTGATGATTTTATACAGCCTTCAGCGCTGCGAATTTGCGGGTGCAGGTTAACGGGTACCTGCTCACCATATTTTGCTCGGTAATCTGCTGAGTTCTTTCGAATGGTAGGTTCGTCTTCGCAATGCGTAGCGATGAGCAAAGGCACGTTGGCAAAGAACTGCTCCAGTACTGTTGGGTCATCTACCAGCAGGTTACCGGTTGATGAACCCATAAAAATTTTTAAGCCGCAAACATTGGCTGGATTTGTTTTTAAAACCTCTTCGAGGTTATCATTGGAGGCACCAATGTAAAACGAATAATTGGCCAACGAATGCCGGGCGGCAATCCGATACTTATCTTCAAGGAGTTGTTGTGTAAAAACCGGTGGATTGGTGTTGGGCATTTCCATGTACGAAGTAATGCCACCGGCAACAGCCGCTTTTGCTTCGGTGTAAATGGTGCCTTTATGTGTAAGGCCGGGTTCGCGAAAGTGCACCTGATCATCGATAACTCCGGGTAACAGGTACTTGTTTTTCGCGTCAATAACGGCATCAGCCCGCAGGTTCTGCAAGTCGCCTCCGATGCGTTCAATGAAAGAACCTCTTACCAAAACATCGCCCTGAACGACCTTGCCCTCGTTAACTATATTTGCATTAACGATTAGTGTTGAACTCATGGTGCCAAAGGTAATGAAAGAAGTTTCATTTGCGGATTTTAAACTCAACCGGCAATTGCTTAACGCGGTAGTTGCCATTGGCTATGAGCAACCTACTGAAATACAGCGAAAGTGTATTCCGGTAATTCTCTCCGGTCAGCAGGTAATTGGCATAGCACAAACCGGAACCGGAAAAACAGCTGCCTACCTGTTACCGATTTTGATGAACGTAAAATTTGCGGCAGGTAATGAACCCCGTGCCCTTATTCTGGCGCCTACTAAAGAACTTGTTATACAGATTGCCGAGCATGCGCGGCTACTGGCAATGAATACGGATTTACGTATACTGGCCCTTTATGGTGGCATCGGTCCCAAAGGTCAAATCGAAGCACTTCAACAAGGAGTTGATATTGTGGTGGCTACTCCCGGCAGGTTTATGGAGTTGTACCTAAAGGGAGAACTTCCCACTAAGCAGGTTAAAACCCTTGTTTTGGATGAGGCCGACCGGATGATGGATATGGGCTTTATGCCGCAGTTGCGGAAGATTTTTGAGGTGATACCGCACAAGCGACAAAACCTGCTGTTTTCGGCTACTTTTCCGGAAAAGGTTGAGCGCCTGGCAGCAGAATTTCTTGAATTCCCGGTTCGAATTGAAGTATCGCCACCGGCAACTCCGGCTGCCCAGGTTAAGCAGGTATTGTACCTGGTCCCTAACCTTAAATCAAAAATTAATTTTTTAGAATATTTACTTCAACAACCAGAGTTCAGCCGGGTACTGATTTTTACGCGCACGAAAGAAAATGCCGATAACGTGTTTAAGTTTATTGAACGGAAAAAACTGGGGCCTGTTCGTGTAATTCATTCTAACAAAGGCCAGAACAGCCGCATCAACGCGGTCAATGAATTTAAAGCCGGTGCCTTGCGCGTGCTGGTTTCTACGGATGTAACCTCCAGGGGCATTGATGTAACGCAGGTGTCGCATGTAATTAACTTTGATGTGCCGATTGTCTATGAGGATTACGTGCACAGGATTGGACGCACCGGGAGGGCCTTTCAAACAGGCACCGCAATTACCCTGGCCAACGAAGCGGAGCTATATCATGTGCGTAAAATCGAGTTGCTCATCCGCGAGCAAATACCGGTAAATGAATTACCGCCTCAGGTGGCAGTAACCGAAACACCGAAGGAAGAAAAACAGGCTATAGCCCGTGAGATTGATCGGCAAAAGAAAAAAGAAGATCCGTTATATAAAGGTGCTTTTCACGAAAAGAAGGATTAGTGAAGTCAGAGTCCCTCGCGCCCAAGGTTGCGCACTCCGGCTGCCCAATACAACAGGGCTTTTTGTTTTTCATATTCGGCCAGCAACTTAGCCCATTTGGTTTGAGCCTGCAGCAGGTATTCAAGTTGAATATTGATTTTAAACAGATCACTTTCGCCATTCTCAAAATTTAAAAGTTCGGCCTGTAACAGGCGTTCATAATTTTCGACCATGGCTTGTTGGTTGGTGATGATGGTATTAGTGGCCATAAGTGAATTGTAGGTAGCCCGTATGGAGTTGACTACTTCGCGCTCGGCAAGGCCCCGTTCAAATTGGGTAGCATTGATTTTCAGTTTTACCTGGGCCAGCCGGGCCCTTTCTTTACGGAGAAACAGGGGCATACTAAAATCCAATCCGAATTTATAGTCTTCACCGTTTGGCACATTCCAGTTCCATTGTGGATCAAATGGTTGATTGAGCCAGTAGTAGTTCAGGTCGAGTCGTGGCTTAAGGTATTCGGCTGCGAGCCTGCGGCTTACATCCAATTGCATAAGGGTTATGGAGAGTTTGCGCAAGTCGGGATGGTTTTGACGAGCCAGGTCTGCCAGTTCTTGAAGTTCGGTCCCTGTCATAATCAGCATTTCTTTTTCAGGAACTGGCACCCATTGCAGATTAATTGAAGCGGGCTGGCCTACGCTATCCCATAAGTAGGTGCTTAATTGTACGCCAGCATTTTTGAAACTGAGAAGAGCCTCTTGTTGCTGAATCAGGCGGTTTTGCCAGGTTATTTTTGCCTGTACTGAATCAATGGGTGCATTCTCGCCAAGTTCAACATTTAGTTTGGTTCGTCTAAAGATCTCCTGTGCAACCACAACTCCACGGTTCATCAGTCGAAAATTGTAATAACTGTAAAACCAGTTCCAGTAATCGTAAGCCGCATCCAGCATCAATTTGTTAATCATTTTAACCTGCTCGGCTTCTGTTAAACTTTTGAAAAGCTCGGCTTGTCGTAAGGCAGCCCTTCGATCATCGGTTATCAGCCCCCTGCCCAGGGGTACTGAAAGGCCGGCATAAAATTGCCGGTAGTTAAACTGGTTGGAGATGTACCGCTCGGGGTTCAGAAATTCTCCGAGGTTTTTTTCCATTCCAATTTTCGGATCAACAGGAAAAACCGCGTTAAACGTAATTGATCCATTGAAAACAGAATAGTATTCTTTATCCGAGAAATTTTTTGTCAGATAAGTAATCTCAGCCTTTGGGTCGAAATTCCCCCGCGCAAGGCGTATCTCTTGTTTGGCTACATCGCTTAACAATCCCGCTTGCCGGGCTACCGGGTGGTAGCGCGTTACCAGTACATAAAAGTTTTCGATGGTGAGCACTTTTGCCGTATCTGGAATGCGAAAAAGTGTATCACTGGGTGTTTGTCCCCGGGCTGAGGTCAAAACACCTACCACGATAATGAAGAACCAATTCCGATTACTTCTCTTCATCCTTTTGTGTATTAACCGGAACTTGTTTTTTCTGTAGCACCTCATCAAGCGGCTCTTCATACAAACTGGGCGGGAAGCCGTTAAGTTGCCGCCATATTTCGTACCACACCGGTACATCATCAAGCATTACCCACCCCTTAATGCCTGAGCCCAGGCGAAGTTGTTTTGGCCACGCTATATCGGTGGAATCAGGCACCACCAGAATACGAAACTCACCCGGTTTAGAATTTACATAATCAATAACCTTAACAGTTCCGCCAAATGTTCCAACCGAAACACTGGGCCAGCCGGAAAACTGGATGGCAGGCCAGCCGTCAAAAATGATGCGCACCTTGCGCCCTTTGCTTACCAGCGGTACATCCATGGCGCGTATATACATTTCAGCGGCCATATCGGATGTGGCCAGTGGCATAATGGTACACACGGCTTCGCCTTCTTTAATGGTTTCGCCAATACCGGCTTTCATGGCCTTAACCACCACGCCATCCTGGGGTGCAATGATCTGATACTGCTGGTTTCGGATTTCCATGTTAGCAAATTCGTTGCGCAGTTTAGCCAGGTCGGCCTGTGTTTCAAAAATCTCGGCCTCGGTATTGCTCCGGTCTGATTCGGCCTTGCTGATTTTATCAAGGTATTCTGCCTGAACGCGATCGAGTTCAATCTGTACATTGAGGTATTCCGCCTGGGCATTTTGGTATTTGTATTCAATTTCCTGGAACTTGGTTAGCGGTATGTTGCCGGCTTCAAAAAGTTTTTTATTTCGTTGAAATTGGTTTTCCATGTTCATGAAACGCACCCGCTCGGCTTCCAGCTTGGCTTTTGTCTGCTCTACTTTATTGGCAAGTGCCAATTGCAAAGCATTGATCTGACGCGATAGGGCCTGAGCCTTTTCGGTTTTTGCGGCTACACTTTTCTCTTTGGCGTTAAGTTGCTCAGTCAATCGCTTCAACAGTTCCGGGTCAAAGAATTTTTCACGCACCTCACTGAGCGTGATGATGGTATCACCCTTGTCTACGTACTCACCTTCCTGCACGTGCCATTGTTGGATTCGACCGGCAATAGCGGTCTCTACGGTTTGTGGCCGGTTACCCGGATTAAAGGCTGTAACTTTACCGGTGCCGCGTATGTTTTGTTGCCACGGAACAAACAGGATGATGAGGAACAGTACCCCAATAACAGCAAGGATACGGGCCAGCACCTTGCCGGCTTTAGGTACTTTAATGGCACGCAGCGAGTACAGTTTTTCCTGCTCAATGATTTTATTAACCCGGTTTGGCGAGAGGTTCAGCATAGTTAATCGAGGTATCGGTTTATAATCCCGTCTTTAAGCAGTTCCTCAAATTTTCCTTCGGCTTCAATCAACCCGTCATTTAAAACAATCACCCGGTCGCAGGCAGCCATAATCAGCGGGTCGTTCGAAACGGCCAGCACGGTCCATTTGTTTTTGCGGTCAACCAAGCACTGAATTAATTCAATTTTGGCGGCTCGTTTTAGTCCGGTAAAGAAATCGTTCAGGATTACCAATTCAGGTTTTTTGGCAAGGCAACGAGCTAAAATAAGCCGATGAACTGCGGTGTTGGAAAGATTTTTGCCTCCGCTGGTCAGGTGGGTGTTTAAGCCATCGGGTAGCCGGTTTATTTCCTCTGTGAGACCCACCATCTTAATGGCGTCTATGGCATCTTCAACGCTTTCCATGGGTTTGCCAACGGTAACGTTGTCTAGAATAGTTCCGTCAAAAATATCTTCCTGCGAAATGTTTTTCCCGATTTTATTGCGCAGGTGCGTGAGGTCCAGGTCGCGTATTGAATAATTATTTATCGATACAGCGCCTTCAAAATCCGTGTAGATGCCAGAGATAATGTTCATTAACGTAGTCTTCCCAGATCCGCCCGGCCCGGAAATGCAAATATGTTCGCCAGGTTTGATGTTGAGGTCAATTCCCTTCAGCATATAGTCGTATTGACCCGGGTACTTGTATTTAAGTTTGTTTACCTGAATGCTATATCCCAAACCTTGCTGATGGCTCGGGAAATCCAGGCCGCCAACCCGCTCAAGCGGGATATCGGTTACATGCGCAACCTTATCAACCGCTGTAAGCAAATCGTAGATGACATCCATATACATCACAATTTTTTCTACAGAAGAGAGCAACAGGATGATGATGACTTCGGATGCGACAAACTGCCCTAACGTAATTTGGCGATCAACGACTAATATGGTGCCCACGATGAGCAGGCCTCCGGTAACCAGCGCTTTGAACAGCAGGATAAAACTAAATTGGCTGATTAACACCTGGAAATGGATCTTCCGATACTTCAGGTAATTGTTTACAGTATAGTCGGTTTTATTAATGGGTAAATCGGTTGTGCCGGCTAACTTAAAGGAGTTGATCGCACGCGCCAGTTCTTCAAGCCAGTGAACCACTTTATACTTGTATTTGGATTCCTCGATGGATGAGCGCAAGCCTTTGGGCCCGGTGGCTGTAAATAAAATAGCCAGCAGGCTTAATAACCCCACGCTAAAGAAAACGAAGAACGGGTGATACAACGACAGCAGAATTAAGCCAAAAATGATTTGAACGATACCGGCTGTAAAATCAATTAACAGTTTTGGCAGGCCTTTTTGAATGGTGATGATGTCAAAGAACCTGTTTACAAGTTCCGGTGCATAATTGCTGATGATGGCCTCGGCCCTGAGCCGCGGAATGCGAAAGGCAAATTCCAAGGCTGCTTTGGTAAAAATTCTTCGCTGAAGAAATTCAACAAGGCTTATCTGAATAAGTTGCAAAACACCGCCTACAATAACACCTAAAATAACTATGCCGATGAGCACGTAAACGGAGCTGAAAAAAACTCCGCCCGAGATGAGTTCAATGGTTGCCTGAATACCCAATGGTAAAACCAGGCTTATTAAACCGGCTATCAGCGCGTAGAAGAAAATGTAGTTAATCTGGCTGCGTTCAGCATGGAGCAAACGGAACAACCGGGTTACCGGATTAAGTCGTTTCCCTCCGGCCGTTTCATCAAGACCGTAGTCGCTCACCAGGCTTTCTTGCGGAAAGAGAACAAAAAACAGTACCTCGTTGCCCGAATGCGAAAACCATGGCAAAGACGTAGTAAAGGCTGTTTGTTCCCAGCCTTTATCATGAAGTTGTGTAATAGTGCGGTTGTTACCGGCCGGTTGGATGAGTGCGGGTATTAGTCCTTTTTCTGTTTTGGAAAAAGCCAACACATACTGCTCTTCTTTTTCGAGGAAAGATGCAAATTCGCCCGGGCTCAGCGTGTATTGCAACATCATCAGTTGCATTTTGCTGGCCGCCTCAAACAAATCCTGCTTGAATTCATCAAATTCAGCCTCGCTGTAAGTTCGGTTGTTAATTTCGGTAAAGCGAAGGCTTTCCGGATCATACTCATGGCCAAGTTGTAGCGCTGCTTCCCGGAGAATTCGAACAATATGATGGTTCCGTAACATAGCGGGGATCAGGGTTGAATAACTTTATTTAATATCAAACCGATGAAATCATTCAGTTGCTGATAATGCTTCTTCGGATTGAATTGAATTTCAGTCAGCGAAGGCAGGTGCTCGGCATAAAATAATTGATGATTGGCCGATAATATCAATGTGCTTACCAATGCATGCGGATACGGAAATGCTGGATTGATTTGACGGATAAGACCCGCTATTTTTTTGCAAACCGATTTAAACGGAAGAAATACTCCCTCCTGATTGTCTTTATCCACCTGTTTGGTCAGGTAGGTCTTTTCAAACTCAGCCATCATGATGCGATTGAGAGCCTGGCCATCAATACCGTTGGAATAAAGATCGCTTTTCTTTTCTGAAGTAAGCAGGTTAATGTAAATCTTAAGTTTTTCCCGGGGATCATTAATGTTGGTTGTGAAATAATCAAACTGATATTCAAGCCAGGTCCAGTACCAGTCAATCAGGTAAAGCAGTAGCCTGTGCTTGTTTTCAAAATACCGGTATACCGAAGCCTCCGTTGAACCGATTTCCTCAGCCAGTTTTTTAAAAGTGAAGTTCTCGAAGCCTAAACGGTCGATTAACCGTATCCCTTCGGTAACAATGCGCCACCCCAAAGCCGATTGTTGCGGATCTTTGAGGTAAAGGGAGGCATTCAGCCGAATTGATAGTGAAACCATACAAGATAATAGTAATACTATCAAAAAACGGTAAAACTACATGAAGGTTTAAGGGAGAATTGAAAAAATTTTTAAATGTGCTGATTCAGGGCATTTCGTAGGTTCATCAGAGGTACTACACCGGCTTGCCGCCACAGGATTTTACCTGCTTTAAACAGCATCAGCGTAGGTACTCCCTGTACCTGGTATTGGCCGGCCAATGCCGGGTTCCGGTCAACGTCTATCTTTATTACCTTAACCTTGCCGCTGAATTCCCGTGCAATTTCCTCAACGATGGGGGCAATCATTTTGCAGGGCCCGCACCAATCGGCATAAAAATCAACCAATACCGGTTGTTCACCGGCAATCAAATCAGCAAAAGATGGTTTTGAGGTACTCATGGCGTAATACGCAAAAGTACAGCCTGCCCGTACACGGAGCCGTGATAAAAATCACCAATCATAGCCGCGTATACTCAACAATAAAGGCGTCCGGAAATTTTTTGCGTAACTCTTCACGGAAGGTCTCCGCCTTTTCCCGACTTGGAAATTGCCCAAGGATAAGGGAGTAATACTTTATGCCGTTGATAATCTTGACCTGAACAGTAACTTTTTTCTGATATGATTTCTTCAGGTTATCCGTCAGGCGCATCAGGTTAACCAGTTCCTGGTAGGTGCCCACCTGTACGCCAAAGCCTGAAGGTCGGGCACGGCTTATTTCGAAATTGTAAAATTCCTTCTCATCTACGCTTACGTTACCGATTACCCGCACCGGATCGGAAGTTTTACCATCGCCCGGATCGATAACCTCAATTTTAACTTCGGCAAGGCCCTGCGTAATAAAACCCAGTTTTTCGGCTGCCGATTTTGACAGGTCAATAATCCGGTCTTCAACGTAAGGACCGCGATCATTTATCGTAACCTCTACACTATTATTAGTAGCAAGGTTGGTTACCCTTACTTTGGTTCCGAAAGGCAGGGTTTTGTGCGCAGCGGTTAACTTGTTGTGCCTGTACTTTTCTCCGCTGGCCGTGGGTTGTCCTTCAAATTTATCGGCATAATACGAGGCCTTTCCGGTTTGAACTTGAGCTAAGAGGAGGGCAGTTGAAAGAAAAAAGCAAAGACTAAAAAACAGTTTTTTCATATAACCAGGCTTGTTTACAAAGGTAAAACCATTTTTGCTTGGATTCGCTCGGTTAATCCTCAATTTAGCTTACCTTTGCCCGGCAAATAATCAATCGTAAATTATTTGCCCATGCCCCTCGATAATTCCAAATTTCTCTTCGAAGCCCTTACATATGATGATGTGCTCCTTGTGCCGGCTTATTCCGAAGTATTGCCCCGCGAAACTAACATTGCCGGCAAGTTAACCCGCAACATCCGCCTTAATATCCCGATTGTTTCGGCAGCCATGGATACCGTTACCGAAGCAGACCTGGCCATCAGCATGGCGCTGGAAGGTGGCATTGGGTTTATTCATAAAAACATGCGGATTGATCAACAAGCCGAACAGGTGCGCAAAGTTAAGCGCTCGCAAAGCGGCCTCATCCTCGACCCGGTAACGCTCAGTATCAATTCAACCGTGCAGGATGCTGAAAACATTATGCGTGAGTTTAAAATTGGTGGCATACCCGTGGTGGATGGAAACGGTAAATTGCTGGGTATTATCACCAACCGCGATCTCCGCTTTCAAAAAGACCTGAGTGTGCCGGTGGAAAAAATTATGACTAAAGAAAATCTGATAACTGCTTCGGAAGGAATTACCCTGGAGAAAGCCGAGATTGTTCTTCAGCAATACAAAATCGAAAAACTCCCGATTGTCAATAAAAAAGGAAAGCTTACCGGGCTGATTACCTTTCGGGACATTCAGAAGAAAAAAAATAAACCCTTCGCCTGCCAGGATAAGTTCGGCAGGTTACGGGTGGGTGCTGCCGTTGGTGTAACGGCTGATATCCTTGACAGGGTAGATGCCCTGAAAACAGCGGGTGCCGATGTGATTACCATCGATACTGCGCATGGTCATTCAAAAGGGGTTATTGATGCCTGCAAAAAAGTAAAACGAAAATTTCCTGAACTGGATGTGGTGGTTGGGAACATCGGAACGGGCGAAGCGGCAAAAGCGTTGGTTAAAGCCGGAGCGGATGCAGTAAAAGTGGGGGTAGGGCCGGGCAGCATTTGTACCACACGCATTGTGGCCGGTGTTGGTCTTCCGCAACTTTCAGCAGTTTACGAATCGGCCAAGGCCCTAAAAGGCTCGGGTGTGCCGGTTATTGCCGATGGTGGTATCCGGTTTTCCGGAGATATTGTTAAGGCCATTGCGGCCGGAGCCGATAGTGTCATGATCGGTTCGTTGCTTGCCGGTACCGAAGAAGCTCCGGGCGAAGTAATTATTTATGAAGGTCGTAAGTTTAAATCATACCGTGGCATGGGTTCCATCGAAGCCATGGAAGAAGGCTCCAAGGACCGCTACTTTCAGGATGTTGAAGATGATATTAAAAAACTGGTGCCCGAAGGTATTTCAGGGCGTGTACCGTATAAGGGCCTTGTGGCCGAAGTACTCTATCAGTTGGTTGGCGGGTTGCGGGCCGGCATGGGTTATTGCGGAGCAAAAAACATTGAAGCCCTTAAAAAAGCCCGCTTTGTTAAAATAACCAGTGCCGGTGTAACCGAAAGCCACCCGCACGATGTAACCATAACGCGCGAGGCGCCCAATTACAGCAGAAAGTAACAGGCCGATCCAACTCCGGTGCCTGTAGGTGTGTCTAAAACATCAGTAACCTTAAACTCTGCATATGGTAAAAAAAATCTCTTTTGGTGTACTGGTGGCCTTGCTGGCGCTGGCATTCAGTTGTTCAGACACTACTGAAACTGCCGGATTTAATGAACTAAGCGACTTTGCAAAAAACTTTCTTTCGCTGCGCAGTAATTCGGCAGCAACGGTCGGAGGCCCGGTAAGCGGTGCCATTAACCGGTCGTTCCAAAACCTTAGCGGGTTTGCTTTTTCAGGAGGCCGAAAGAAAGATGGCCCAAACGAAGGCGATACAACCCTTGTTGATCCCTGGCCCTGGCAAAGTTGCGCACAGATAACCGAGTTTGATAACGAAGACGGAAGCCATACTGTAATATACGACTATGGCGAAGGTTGCGAGGAAGGCTGGGGCGAATATACCTGGCTGATGTTCGGAAAATTTACTGAAACGTATCGTTACCTGTTTAGTGAAAACGGCAGTGTATTTACCGATGATTATTATTATTATGTTGATTACGACAATTATGGCGGACGCTACCAGTTTGACAGCCTGAGTTGGCAACTGGATGGTACTTCAGTTTACGAGGGTACATCAACATACGATACAGCCACAAATAAATTTTCAGGAGCCTTCAATTACAATAGCCAGACCGCATATACCTATGGAGAATGGTCGTACGCCTATGAGGCTTCGGGCGAAACCGCGTATAATGAAGAGCAGTACAAAATGAAATCCGGTGAATACCGGTACGCCCAAGGCACCGATTTTTATCATTCCGAAGTACTGAAGCCGCTGGTGTATCGCTATGATTGTTTCTCTCTTTCCGTTTTTCAGGGTTGCTTTATGATGACGTACGTGTCGGGCCAGGAGCGGATAACCTATAAACAGGGTGATAAAGAAGGCAGTTTTATTATTGATTACGGCAACGGGGAGTGTGATAACATTATCATCATCGTTGAAAACGGAAAACGTATCATAGTTGATTTAAGCAAAGACCCCTGGTTGATTACACCTAACTAGGGCCCGAAATCCTTAATTTTTGCCTATACTTGCAAAGCCGGTCATAGCCTGATTGGCTTTTTTTCTTTTGCGGTAATCATGCGCACCAAGGCCCTTACCCGTTTGCTTTTTGTTGTTACCGGCATCGCCTGGGTGGCCTTGTTTTTCACCGATCTGTCGGTGGTGTTTAGTATAAAAACGGGCATTCAGCCCGATATGCCCGTATGGATGCCGGGCCTGTTGTTTAACATTTATCTGCTAAGTCTTTATTACTACTATAAACTCAAAATCGATCGGGATGAAATACTGAATTTTGTTGACCTGCTATGGCGTGTATTTGCAACGGGGTTGGTAGCCACGGTAGTGTCGCTGGCATTACGGCTTATTGAATTTTTGCCCGGCACCTCCAGGCTGGTAAGCCACTTTTTATATCTGGAAATAACCTACCTCATCACTATGCCCCTCATGGGGGGCTTTCTGATAATGTGTTTTACGGCCTGGAAGCGACTTATACTTTATCAGAAATCAAAATGGTTATTCCGACTATGGCAGGTATTTGAGTACGGCCTGTTCCTCGCCCTCGTTTACAGCAGCTTTTCTTTACCCGGGTTAGACTGGCTGTATGATGTTTTGCTTGCAGTATTTGTGGTTATCGGCCTGGTGCTGTCGGCCAACACCAAATGGGTAGCTTACCTCAACTTTAAACAAAAATGGACAGGACTGCTGCTGTTGTTGCTTACAGTATTTTACCTGATATACCTGTTTTACACCAGCAACTCGCAAATTGTAGCTGCATTTAATGATGAACGCGGCATTGTTGACCACCGCTACCACCTTTACTTTTTAGCGGTATTCATTTTTGTGATAATGTACTGCTCATTCTCCTTCCTGGTTATTTTGTTTAACCTGCCCACCACTTCGGTTTTTGAGCAAAAACTCGAAGAGGTAGTCAATTTTCAGCGCATCAGCCAATCCATTCAAACCGAGCAAAGCGAGGAGAGTGTATATAAAATCCTGCTGGAAACCTCGGTGAGTACTGTGTTTGCCGATGCGGCCTGGCTTGAAGTAAAAGACAACGAGCACCATCACCGCCTGTTCACTTATCGCATCTCTGAAAAAGAAGCAGGTGATATTATTAACCACCTGAAAAATAACCACGTTACCGGTATCCTTGAGCAGGCACAGGATAAAACAAAAAACCTTTCAAAGCACCTCAGTTCGTTACGCGGTTCGCGCTTCCGGTCCATTCTGGCATTTCCGATTTATGTTAAAGGCGACAACATCGGTACACTGGCACTGCTAAAAGAATTGTCTGACGGCTTTAACAAAGAAATGACCAAAATCGTTAGCACGTTTGCAAACCAGGCCGGCATCTCCATCGAAAACTTCAGGCTGATGGAAGAGGCTCTTCAAAGTGAACGCTATAAGGAGGAATTGAAAATCGCCAAGATGGTGCAAAAAAGCCTGCTCCCTGAGGTGCTTGAACGTGATACTGATTTTGAAATGGCCGCCTTTTCCGAATCGGCCGATGAAGTTGGAGGTGACTATTACGATACCCTGCGTGTTACCGAGAATGAGGTGGCTTTGGTTATAGCCGATGTTTCGGGCAAGGGTACTACGGCAGCCTTTCACATGTCGCAAATGAAAGGCATCTTTCACAGCCTGGCGCAGCAAGGCATACGTCCTGAAGAATTTATGATACGCGCCAATAATGCGCTGACCCGCTGCCTCGAACGCGGTTCATTTATATCGGCTACATTTTTTGTTATTGATACACACAAAAAAATTATCCGCTACGCGCGTGCAGGGCATTGCCCCGTATTGTATTATCATGCCGACACAGGTAAGGCCGAGTACCTGAAGGACCGGGGCGTTGCCCTGGGCATGGTGCGCAACAGCAGCTATGCCAATTTTATCGGAGCTAATGAGGTGCACTATAAACCCGGTGATATTATGGTGCTCTACACCGATGGGATTACCGAATCAAAAAGTAGCAAAGGTGAAGAATTTGGGTACGACCGCCTGATAACCTGCCTGCTGGAGGTGCCTGATAAGCCGGCTCCTGAAATCATTGATCACCTCATCGCCAGGCTTTATGAGTTTTCGGGAAGCGATAACATCAATGATGACTATACTGCCTTAATAGTAAAATTTGCTAAACAGGTTAATCCGCCAGATTAGTTCGTCATGAATAGAGAAATTACATAAAGCAAATACCATTAAAAAATTATACGCTATGGTTCAAATAAAACGAATTCAGGAAGATGGAATGGACATTATTATCCCTATCGGTGAGGTGGACGCCAGTTCTTCCATCGAACTGGATCTGGTCATTGCCAAAAGTGTTGGCGAGGGCCATACCAAGATACTGGTGGACTGTACTGCCCTGGAATACATATCATCCGCAGGATTAGGTGTGTTTATGTCGTACATCGAAGAATTCAGGGATAAAAATATCCGGATGGTGCTTTTTGGTATGAACGAACGCGTGGCTAATACGTTTGAAATATTAGGCCTGAAAGAACTATTAACTATTGCAGAAGATAAAGTGCAGGCCAAACAACTACTGGCATGAAGAAAGTATATAAAGTAGGTTGCAGCATCGAAAACCTCAGGGGTATTCGCGACTTTATACGGAATGCCTTGAAGCCCTATGGGGTACGTGAGTTGGATATCAGCGAGATGGTGCTAGCCATGGATGAAATGTGCTCAAACCTGATGATTCATGCCCATCATTGCAACCCCGATGATCTCTTTGAACTTTCTGTTAACGTAGATAAGCGCAAGGGGGTGGTGTTTGAAATCGTTGACGACAAAAGCGTGTTTGATATCAACGCCTTTCAGGAGCCGGCCTTGGATAACCTCGTGCACGAAAAAAGAAAAGGCGGTTTGGGCATCCGCCTGGTTAAAGCCATCATGGATGAGATTGAATATCACCAGCAAAACGGCAAAACCATTTGCCGCCTTACAAAAAAAGTTCAATTCAATTAACTTTGCCGGTTTATTCGCATAACGATGAGAGGAAGATTCATTTTTCTGCTCGTATCTGTTTTATTTTCTGCTAATGCCCAGCTTGGAAAGCAGACGTCCCCCAATTTATTTGTTATCAATAACCGCCCGGTATCTGCTGATGAATTTATTTATATCTACAGGAAGAACCACCCGGATAAGAAGACTGAATACACCAAGGAAAGGATCAGCCAGTACCTTGAGTTGTACATCAACTTTAAATTAAAAGTTGAAGAAGCCCGCGCCCGGGGCATGGATACCACTGCAACTTTTTTGCGCGAGTTCAATACCTATCGGGATGAGTTGCGCAAACCTTATTTACCCGAAAGCAAACTGGTGGACAGCCTCGTAAAGTTAACTTACCAGCGGTTGCAAGAAGAAATAAGCGCTTCGCATATAATGATAAGTATTAAACCCGAGGCCACCCCTGCTGATACCACAGAAGCGTGGAAGAAAATTATGGAAATCAAAAAGCGAATTGATACGGGTGAAGATTTCTACCGGCTGGCCAATCAGCTTTCTGATGACCCTTCGGCACGCCAGAACAACGGCCGCTTAGGGTACTTTACCGCCATGCAAATGGTTTACCCGTTTGAGACGGCCGCTTACGCTGGTAAGCCCGGTGAGGTTGTCGGGCCGGTGCGAACCCGCTTCGGGTATCACCTGCTAAAAATTGAAGATCGCAAACCCGCCCGGGGCGAAGTGGAAGTTGCCCACATTATGTTGCGTACAGGTACCGGAAGAGACGATGCAAAAACCCGTGACCTGATTTTTGAAATTTATGATCAGCTAAAAGGTGGAGTTCCCTGGGCCGAATTGTGTTCGCGCTACTCCGAAGATCAAAACTCTAAAAGCAATGGGTGTAAACTGCGTCCGTTTGGTGTTGGCGCCATGGCTTCGGTACCCGAGTTCGATCGGGTGGCCTTCAGCCTGCAGAATGCCGGAGAGTTTTCCGATCCGTTTCAGACGGCTTACGGCTGGCATATTGTTTTGCTTGAGCGAAAAATTCCGTTACCGTCTTTAAAGGAACTAGAGACCTCACTGCGCACCCGTGTTCAGCGCGATGAGCGGGTGCAAGTGTCGCGCCAGCAATTACTTGAAAAACTTAAAAAACAGTTTTCATTTACTGAAAACCCGGATGTGAAATTAAAATTGTTTCAGCAAGCCGATTCATCACTGGTGGCCGGCCGTTGGTATTTGGCTAGTTGGCCCGAGCATGAAAATATCTTTGCGCTATCATCCCGTAATATCCCGGTAGCCGAGTTCCTATCGTTTGTCAAAATTCATCAGCAAAAAACAACCCTGCAGCCCGCTGTGTACCTGGGTGAGCTATATAACCGATTTGTTGAATGGGTGATTAACCTGGAGTTTGAAGAGAGACTAAAGCGCACAAATCCTGAATTTGACATGTTGCTAAAAGAATATCATGAGGGCATTCTGTTGTTTGAAATTATGGAGCAGGAGGTATGGAATAAAGCCAGCGAAGATTCGCTAGGGCAGCGTCAGTATTTTGAGCAAAACCGGTTGAAATACACCGCAGGCGAACGGGCCCGGACAGTTATCTATTCCTCAACGGATGAAGAGCAACTGAAAACCCTGCAGGCTTTACTTGTAAAAAGCGACTCAGCAGCGGTTGCAAACTTTGTGCAGGCAAAACGGATAAGACAGGAGTCGGGCACCTTTCAACGGGCAGACAGACCCATGCTGGCACATATACCCTGGCAGCCGGGTTACCATACCCATCAAAACAACGGAATGTATTACCTTGCGCGGATTTTTGAAATACTGCCGGCTGGCCCCGCAACGTTTGAAGAAGCGCGCACGGCTGTCATTTCGGATTACCAGAATGACCTGGAGCAGCGGTGGTTGGCCGGTCTGAAAGCAAAATATCCGGTATCAATAAATGAAAAGGGTAAAAAATACATTACAAAAAAACTGGCTCGGTAAGGGCGGAGTAATCCTGCTCTACTGCTTAACCTTTTCGGTATTTCTTGCCGGCTGCGATTTTATCCGTATGAAAAAAGAAAAGGCTGCTGTTGACAACACCGTGCGCCAGCCCGTGGCCCGTGTAAATAAAACTTATCTGTATAAGGATGAACTTTCGGGCATTGTGCAACCGGGTACCAATCCGGATGACAGCACCACCCGTGTAGAGGCATACATTAACAGTTGGATAAAGAAACAACTTTTGATTCAGGAGGCTTCACGCAAGATAAACATCAATGAAGCAGAAGTTGAGCGTAAAATACTCGATTACCGGTACAGCCTGATCGCTTATGAATACCAGGCGTACTACATCCGCCAGCGACTCGACACGGCTATTCAGGAAACAGCTATTGAAACGTATTACAAAGAGAATATCGACAACTTCATATTAAAGCAAAATATCGTGCGGGCAACATTTATTAAAGTTCCGAAAACAGCCCCCCGTACCGGTAAGATCAAAGAACTGATCTTTTCAAAAAAAGAAAACGATAAAAAAGAATTGAAATCATACTGCCTCAGCTTTGCGGCTGCCTACCACCTGACCGACTCAACCTGGATGGTATTTGATGAACTGGTCAAAAACTCACCATTAATCGAAATACCCAATAAAATTCAGTTTTTAAAGAGCAACCCCTATTTTGAAACCGCTGATGAAAACTATCTTTACTTTTTAAAGGTAGAGGAATACCGTATTTCAGATAATATTTCACCGCTGGAATTTGTGCGGGATGAGATAAAAAATATTTTACTGAATAAGCGAAAAGTTGAGTTGGCCAAACAACTGGAAGACGAGGTCTACTCAACCGGCATGAAAAATCAGGAATTTGAGATTTTTAAATAACAGACAGATGCGCAGCGCACTACTTTGCAGTGTAGGTATATTATTCGGAGCCATTACGCAGGCACAGGAATCTGAGGGATTTGTTGTTGATAAGATTATCGGCAAAGTAGATAACTACATTGTGCTCAAGTCGGAACTGGATAAAGCTTATCAGGAATATGTTTCCAACGGGGGCCGGCCGGGAGAAGAAACACGGTGCCAGTACCTGGCGCTGCTCCTCCGTAATAAACTGATGATGGCCAAAGCCGAAATTGATTCCATTGTGGTGAGCGATTCGGATGTGGATGCCAACACCAAGCAGCGGATGGATATGATACTGGCCCAGTATGGCGGTTCGCAGGATGATCTTGAAAGAAAATTCGGCAAAACCTTCGAGCAGTTTCGCATTGAACTGCGCGACCAGGTGCGCGAGCAAATGGTAATAAGCGAAATGCAAAAGCACTTAACCAAAGGGCTTACTGTGACCCCGGCCGAAGTAAGGCGATTTTTTAACAAAATACCGAAAGACAGCCTGCCGTACTTTTCGGCTGAGGTGGAAGTAGCCCAGATTGTGCGCGTAGCCAAAGTGAGTAATGCCCAGAAGGAGATAACCAAGCGGGAACTGATTGACATCCGCAACCGGATACTGGCCGGTGAAGATTTTGCTACACTGGCCCGCAAGTACTCCTCCGATCCGAGTGTAACGGTAAATGGTGGCGACATGGGCTTTGTAGGAAGGGGCGTGATGGTGCCTGAGTTTGAGGCCATGTCGTTTAAACTCAAACCCGGTGAAATTTCCATGCCAGTAGAAACGCAGTTTGGTTTTCACATCATCCAATTGCTGGAGCGCAGAGGCAACGAATATCATTCGCGCCACATTTTAATGGCGCCCACACCCTCCAAACAGGATGTTGAAAATGCCAGCCGTTTTTTGGATAGCCTGCGCACCATGATCTTGAAAGATACAGTTTCGTTTCAGCGTGCAGCCAAGGAGCATTCGGATGATATGCGCACCAAAGGCAATGGCGGTTTTTTTACCGATGATGACGGAGGCACCCGCCTGTCGGTGGATGAACTGGACCCGGTGGTGTTTTTTGCCATTGATACCATGAAAGTGGGCACCGTATCGAAACCCATGGCTTACCGCACGGATGATGGAAAAGAGGCGGTTCGCATATTGCTCTATAAATCCAGAACTCCTCCCCATTTAGCAAGCCTCGAACAGGATTGGGATCGGATACGGGCAGCCGCACTAAATGAAAAACAAAGCCGCATCCTGGAAAAGTGGTTTAACAAAGCCCGCAAAGATGTGTACATCAACATCGATCCGGCCTATAATTATTGCGGTATTCTCGATGATTAGAGTCGCTCGTGTAAAACAAGAACCACCTGAACACGTTTACCGTTAGGTTTACTAATTAATTTCAACACCATGACCCGATTTGCAAATGATGTAGAAGCAGCCGATGCCCTGGCGGTAACCTACAAAAACCTTACCCGTGAAATTGCCAATGTAATTGTTGGCCAGGATGAGGTGGTGCGGCTGGTGCTTACCGGTATATTCTGCCACGGGCATTCGTTACTGGTTGGCGTACCGGGTCTTGCCAAAACCCTGCTGGTACAAACTATTGCCACCTCGCTGGACTTACAATTTAAGCGCATACAGTTTACCCCCGACCTAATGCCATCGGATATCATTGGCGCTGAAACCATGGATAAGGAGCGCAATTTTAAGTTTGTAAAGGGCCCTGTTTTCGCCAACATCATTTTGGCCGATGAGATAAACCGGACGCCACCGAAAACACAGGCTGCACTGCTTGAGTCGATGCAGGAATATGCCGTTACTATTGCGGGCGTACGCTATGAATTGCCCAAACCATTTTTTGTTTTGGCAACTCAAAACCCGATAGAGCAGGAGGGAACCTACCCCCTACCCGAAGCCCAACTTGACCGGTTCATGTTCAACATACTCCTTACCTATCCTTCCATGAAAGAGGAGATAGAGGTGGTGAAGAATACGACTACAGACGAGCCGCGAAAAGTAAACACTATTCTCACAGCCGAAGATATCAACGCTTACCAACACCTGGTTCGCAGGGTGCCGGTGCCCGACAACGTAATTGAGTACGCGGTAACGCTGGTTAATAAAACCAGGCCCAATACACCGGCTGGTTCAGCCGTTGCTACCGAATACCTGGAGTGGGGCGCAGGCCCGCGGGCTTCGCAGTTTTTGGTACTGGGCGCCAAGTGCAACGCGCTGCTCAACGGTAAATACTCACCCGATATTGAGGATGTGCAGGCTATTGCCAAGCCCGTGCTGCGCCACCGCATGGTGCGCAACTTCAAAGCCGAAGCCGAAGGTATTACTATTGACGAGTTGATAGAAAAGATGATGGGGTAAGTTTTAATCAACCACCTCATCGGTAATCGTAAGTTCATTCCCGCTTAGAATCGTCTGGTATTGCCGCAGGGGCCGCCAGGCCGGACCGCCCGTAGGATCGCCATTGAAGTTGAAGGTTGAGCCACAGCAACTATCTTCCATAAAAAGTGTTGATACATGCACACCTACGGTTGCACACGCTTCGTTGGGCTGAAACGAGCAATTGCGTTCGAATGCCCGGTAGGTTGATGCGTTAACCCGGTGCACAATAATACCCCGTACCCCGCCATTGAAATATTTTGAATTGCCATCAGTATTCAGCACCAGGTTTTCAGGCAGGCTCAGGTTAATGAAAATATCGGCAAAGGTGGCAGGGGGTATCGGGTCGTGACGGCAAAATTTTACGGAACAGCTTATTTATTGTAATCATAAAATCCTTTCCCGCTCTTCCTGCCGTGATGCCCCGCATCCACTTTTTGTTGCTGTATGCGACTGGGCCTGAATTTTGGCTCGTGATGAAAGGCGTTGTAGATGGAGGTGGTAACGGCAAAATTGGTGTCCACGCCAATCAGGTCCATCAACTCGAAGGGGCCCATTTTAAATCCGCTGGTCTTCATCAGCGCATCAATGGTTTTAATATCGGCTACCTGTTCTTCAAGCATTTTCAGCGCCTCCACATAATAGTGCCGGGCTACCCGGTTAACGATAAACCCCGGACTATCTTTTGCCAGAACAGCAATTTTTTGAATGCTTTCTGAAAAAGAAAGCAAAACTGCTGTTGTTTGGTCTGATGTTAAGGCTCCGCTGATTACCTCAACCAGTTTCATAACGGGAGCCGGGTTAAAAAAATGAAGACCGGCAAATCGCTCCGGATTTTTTAATACTGAAGCAATTTGGGTAATGGGTATAGACGAGGTGTTGGTGGTAAGAATACAACCAGGGCTGTTTACTTCTTCGATAGTTTTAAAAAGCTGCTGCTTTACTTCCAGATTTTCAGCAACGGCTTCAATAAGCAAATCTCCTTTCAGGTCGTGCAGGTTGTCAATCACCTGTATTCTTGCTAGGGCCTGATTTTTCTGTTCTCGATTCAGTTTACCTTTGTTCACCGAACTATCCAAAACCTGCTCAATTGCTTTCAACGCCTTTTCAGCGAGCGGTTTAGAAACATCATATAATAAAACCGTATAACCATTAAGCGCACACACCTGGGCAATGCCCTGCCCCATGGTGCCGGCACCGGCTATGCCAATGGTCTTGATGTTGGTAGCCATCAGATAACCGTATGAAATTGTTTTAAGAAGCGGACGTCATTCTCAGAAAACAACCGCAGGTCGTTTATCTGGTAGCGCAGCATAGCCACCCGCTCAATGCCCATGCCGAAAGCGAAACCGGTGAATTCTTCCGGGTCTATATTGCAGTTGCGCAATACGTTGGGATGCACCATGCCCGAGCCGGCAATTTCTACCCAGCCTGAATATTTGCACACATTACAGCCGGTGCCTTTGCAGATCAGGCAGGTAATGTCAATTTCGGCACTCGGTTCAGTAAACGGAAAAAAAGACGGACGAAACCGAATCTGAATGTCTTTGCCAAACATCTCTTTGGCAAAATGGTAAAGGGTTTGTTTTAAATCAACAAAGCCCACGTTGCGATCGACATACAATCCTTCAACCTGATGGAAGAAACAATGCGCCCGCGCTGAGATGGCTTCGTTGCGGTACACCCGCCCCGGCATGATAGCGCGGAGCGGAGGTTTTTCATGCGTCATCAAACGTATCTGCACATTAGATGTATGCGTGCGCAACAGCACATCCGGATTTTTGCTGATAAAAAATGTATCCTGCATTTCGCGGGCCGGGTGGTTTTCCGGAAAATTGAGTGCCGTAAAGTTGTGCCAGTCGTCTTCAATCTCCGGGCCATCGGCTACATTAAAACCCAGGCGCTCGAAGATTTCGATAATCCGGTTTCTGGTAAGTGTTAACGGATGCAGGTTACCAATTTTGTTGGGAATGGTCGGCAGCGTGAGATCGGGGATGCTCAGATCCTTTACCTGGCTTTCGAGTGCGCTGGTCAGTACAGCAAATTTAGCTTCTGCTGATTGCTTGAGTTCATTCAGTATTTTACCGACTTTCTTTTTTTCTTCGGCCGGCACCCTTTTAAGTTCATCAAATAATTCAGGGATAGCGCCTTTCTTACTGATGAACTTTAACCGGAAATTCTCAACGGCATCCCGGCTGGTGGCGGTATACTCTTGTACTTCCTTTAGCAGTTGTTGTATGCGTTCTTCCATCGTTAAATGCTCAAAAGTACGATTTTAAGGATTACGTAATTACCTGGTTATTATCCGCATCGGTTTTTTCAACACGCTTGCTGATGAGGCGGTCGAGCAGGATGCTTAGTAAAACAGAAGCCAAGACGATACCCGGCAAAAGATAGTTGTCACTTGTCTTCATGAAGATAATACTGGTGGCGATGAAGAACCATTGCACGAGTCCAAGCAAAAGGGTTGTGCTCCTGTGCGATAAACCCAGGCGCATTATGCTGTGGTGAATGTGGCTCTTATCGGGGGTAAAAGGCGATTGTTTGCGGGCGATGCGGATGAGAAATATACGTAACGTATCGGCCAGGGGAATAATCAATACACTAACAGCGGGCGAGACCGAACCTGTAAATCGAGCTGGGTGTGAAGCCGGTAAAATGGAATTGTAATCAATAAAGTGGATGGCAAAGATGGCCAATGTCATGCCGATTACCAGGGCCCCCGTATCGCCCATGAACACTTCCGATGGTTCCCAGTTAAAAATCAAAAAGGCAATAATGGATCCCAACAAACCGAATGCAAGAATGGCATAGATAGTATCGTCTGCAAGAAAAAACCAGGTTCCAAATGCAAGTAATGCAATGGCCGCAATAAAACCGGCCAAGCCATCCAGGCCGTCAATCAGGTTGAAGGAGTTGGTAATAACGATAATGGTAAAAACTGTAATGAAATAGCTCAGCGCCTCCGGAATGTTGTACAGTCCGAAAATACCGTAGAACGAATTCAGCCGGAGGTCGAGCAAAAAAACCAATATGCCGGCTGCCAGTAGTTGCCCCAACAATTTCATATATGGTTTTAACGGCACCAAGTCATCGCGAACACCAATAAAAAAGATTACAAACTGGGCAATGAGGATGTAGCGGATGTCTTTCCAGAGACTGATATCAACCCAGATTAACGAGGCAATTGTAAAGCCCAAAAAGATGGCAATGCCGCCCATCGAAGGAGTAATCTTTTTATGAATTTTGCGCCTGCCCGGAATGTCTACCAGGTTTTTTTCCAGCGAATACTTAATGATCACAGGGATGATCAGAAAGCAGATAACAAACGAGGTGACGGCAGCCGCTAACAAAATGGCCATAAGCAGGTTACAGGTCTTCGCTCAAAAGTAAGGATTATATCGAAGGGGCTATCGGCTGTGCCGGTTAAAAAAATCGGATAGAGTTGAACAAACGAAGGTTACCTCCTCAGTGGTCAGTTCAGGGAAAACCGGCAGCGAGAGCACTTCGTGCTGAAGTGCATGTGTAACCGGAAAATCGGTTGGTTTGTGCCCGAAGTTGCGGTAGGCCGCTGTAGAGGGCAAGCCAAGCGGATAGTGAATGGCGGTTTCAATTCCTTTTTCATCAAGAAATTTTTTTAATGCATCCCGTAAGCGCGTGCGCAAGCAATAAATGTGGAAGGTGTGGGTGGTGCCCGGGCGGATTTGTGGAAGGGTTAATCCGGCAACTTTTTTTAACGTGTATGTGTACTGCCAGGCAATTTGATTCCTTCGTTTGTTCCATTCTTTAAGATGCCCAAGTTTTACTGAAAGGAAAGCCGCCTGCAGGGTGTCCATCCGGCTGTTGGTTCCTTCCATAAGGTGGTCATCTTTTTGAAGGGCGCCATGGTTGGCTAATCTACGGATGCGCTCGGCCAGTTGCGGGTCGTACGTAAGCACACAACCGGCATCGCCATAGGCGCCCAGATTTTTTGTCGGGTAAAAACTGAATGCACTGGCAACGCCTGTTGTGCCGGCCATGGTTCCGTTTTCGGTCGCACCGTGTGCTTGTGCGCAGTCTTCAATAAGAAAAATATTATGCCGATCACAAATTTCCTTCAGCGCATGTACCGGTGCCATTTGTCCATACAGGTGCACAGCCATAACGGCTTTGGTTTTGGAGGTGATTTTTTTCTGAACAGTCTCCGGGGTCAGCGTGTAGTAGTTTGGGTCAACATCGCAAAAAACAAGGTTTAATCCAGCCAGCGCAACAGGCTCTGCAGAGGCAATGCACCCCCATGCGGGAACAATAACTTCTGAACCGGGCGGTAAATCTAACGCCTTCAGTATAAGAAATAGCGCATCGGTCCCGTTACCTGTGCTGATGCAGTGTGGCACTCCAATGTATTCAGCAAACTGCTTTTCGAAATTTGCCACGGGTGTTCCGCCTATGAAACGGGAAGCTGTAAATACATGGTTTATCGCTTCATCAATTTCAGTTTTGATAGACTGGTATTGCCGTTGCAGGTCGAAGAACGGGATGCGCATATCAGCGGCTAAGTTTCTGTTGCCAGGCCCAGGCGTGTACCAGCGCATCTTCAGGTGTATAGCGTGGTTTCCAGTTCATCATCCGGTTTATTTTTTCAGGGTTGGCATACACTTTTTCCACATCGCCCGGCCTGCGCGGCCCGATGCGGAAGGGAAGCTTTGCCCCGGTTTTCCGGATGAATGCATTAACCAGTTGCAGTACCGATACCCCATTGCCGGTACCCACATTGAACACTTCGTATAAGGCAGTAGTTTTTGTTGCCTGCAGCCAGGCCAGCGCTTTTACGTGTGCCTCGGCTAGGTCAACTACGTGAATGAAATCGCGGACGCACGAACCATCGGGGGTGTTGTAATCGTTGCCAAAAACAATCAGCTTATCGCGCCAGCCGGCTGCGGTTTGTGTAATGTAGGGCACCAGGTTGTTGGGCGTGCCGATCGGCATTTCGCCAATGAGGGCCGAAGGGTGAGCGCCAATGGGGTTGAAGTAACGAAGTGAGATGATGCGAAAACCCGTTTTATAAACATCTTCCAGAATCTGTTCGCAGATTTGTTTAGTTAGCCCGTAAGGCGATTCGGCTTTTTTAAAAGGCGCGTGTTCGTCCACTGGTATATTGTCGGGCTGGCCGTACACGGTGCAGGACGAGGAAAAGATAAAATCTTTTACTTTTTGTTCGCGCATCACCTGCAACACGGTTATCAGTGAACTGATGTTGTTTTCGTGGTATTCCAGTGGTTTTTGTACCGATTCGCCTACTGCCTTTAAAGCGGCAAAATGCATAACACCGGCAATACTTTCTGTGCGAAACAGGTTAGTGAGAAACGTTTTGTCGCGGCAATCGCCTTTATGAAAGTTTATTTTTTTACCGGTAATTTTTTCAATTCCGGTAATCAGGGTCATGTCACTGTTTACCAGGTTATCGATCACCACAACTTCATAGCCTGCGTTCATCAGTTCAACAACGGTATGGGCCCCGATGTACCCGGCACCGCCTGTAACCACTATTTTTTTTGAAGCGTGCATACTCAGAGTCGCTCGGTAACGGCTGACTTATCCAAGAATCCTTTTACATCGTACACCACTGCGCCAGGGCTTTTTATGGCGGTCAGGTCGAGTGACTTGAATTCGTTGTGACTTACCGTTAGCACGATGGCGTGGTATTTTTTTGTTGGCGATGGAATCAGTTCAAATCCATACTCGTGCTTTACTTCTTCGGCATCAGCTTGCGGGTCGTACACATCAACGTGGGTTCCAAAACTTTTCAGTTCATTGATTACATCCACCACTTTGCTGTTTCGGATATCCGGGCAGTTTTCTTTGAAGGTGATGCCCAGCACCAAAATGTTGCTGCCGTGAATAGGCAACTTGTTTTGTGCCATCAGTTTGATTACGGTGCCAGCCACGTGTGCGCCCATGTTATCGTTAATGCGCCTGCCCGCATTGATCACTTCGGGGTGGTAGCCCAAGCTTTCGGCCTTGTGGGTTAAGTAATACGGATCAACGCCAATGCAATGGCCACCCACCAGGCCTGGCTTAAAGTTCAGGAAGTTCCACTTGGTGCCGGCTGCTTCCAGCACTTCGTGGGTATCGATGCCCATTTTTTCGAAAATAAGGGCCAGTTCGTTAACAAAGGCGATGTTAATATCGCGCTGGGCGTTTTCAATAACCTTGGCGGCTTCGGCTACTTTTATGGAAGAGGCTTTGTGTGTGCCGGCTTTAATAATTTTTCTGTATAGCTGATCAACCTTTTCAGCTACTTCGGGGGTGCTGCCACTGGTAATCTTTTTAATGGTAGTAACACGATGCTGCTTGTCGCCCGGGTTAATCCGCTCAGGCGAGTAGCCGCAGAAGAAATCCACGTTGTACTTAAGTCCGCTTTCTTTTTCCAGTATCGGTACACAATCTTCTTCGGTGCAGCCCGGATACACGGTTGATTCGTAGATGACGATATCGCCTTTCTTTAGTACACTGCCTACAGTTTTACTGGCACTGATAAGGGGACGCAAGTCGGGTTTTTTGTAATCATCAACAGGGGTGGGAACAGTTACAATAAAATAGTTTACCGACTTCAGATCAGCGATGGAATGGCTGTAGGTAAGGCGAGTAGCTTCCTTCAGTTCGTGGGGTTCTACTTCGCGGGTGCGATCGTGGCCGGAGGTTAATTCATCGATGCGCTCTTTATTGATATCAAAGCCCACCACGTCCATTACCTTTCCAAACTCCACCGCCAACGGCAAACCAACATAACCCAAACCAATAATTCCGATTTTCTCCATGTTCACTTAACGTTATAATATGCCTTATACCAGGTTACAAATTTTTCAATACCCTCTTCGATGGGGGTGTTGGGCTTAAAGCCGGCATCGCGCATCAGGTCATCCACATCGGCAAAGGTTTCGGGCACATCACCATCCTGAATGGGTAAAAAGTTCTTAACAGCTTTGCGTTGCAATTGTTGTTCAAGCACGTCAATAAAATGCATGAGCTCAACAGGCTTGTTATTGCCGATGTTGTACAGCCGGTACGGGGCGAAGCTGGAGGAAGGATCAGGATGCTTACCGCTCCACGATAAATCAGGTGCTGGAATGAGCGGAATCAGACGCACCATGCCTTCAATAATGTCGTCAATATAAGTGAAGTCGCGCTTCATTTTGCCGTTGTTATATACATCAATCGGCTTTCCTTCTATAATAGCTTTGGTAAAGATAAACAAGGCCATATCAGGCCGGCCGTACGGGCCGTAAACCGTAAAAAAACGAAGACCTGTTGTTGGTAACTTATAAAGTGCCGAGTAGGTATGTGCCATCAACTCGTTTGATTTTTTTGAGGCTGCGTATAACGAGATGGGATGGTCAACATTGTCATGAACCGAGAAAGGCATTTTGGTATTGGCCCCGTAAACCGAACTGGAAGAGGCGTAGATCAAATGCTTAACCGTTGCATGACGGCAAGCCTCAAGAATGTTGAGAAAGCCGTGCATGTTGCTTTCGAGGTAAGCGTACGGGTTAATAAGCGAGTAGCGTACACCGGCCTGGGCGGCCAGGTTTACCACGTAGTGAAAACGGTTTTCAACAAAAAGCCTGTCGATATTTTTCTTGTCGCACAAATCAATGGCTTGAAACCGAAAACCGGGAAGTTTTAAAAGGATATCCAGGCGGGATTGTTTGAGTTGCGCATCGTAGTACGTGTTCATGTTGTCGATGCCGGTTACCGCATACCCATCGTTTACCAGGCGTTTACAAAGGTGAAACCCGATAAAGCCGGCTGCCCCGGTAACCAGAATTGTTTTGTCAGAAGCCATGTGCCCTTTAAAAAGGAGTGCAAAGCTAATAATTTATGGGCTGGAACCGCTATTTTGGGCTGAAATTGGCATATATGCCAACCTCCGGGCATGAAGAATATCCTTACCCTGCTGCGCAAAGAATTTATTCTTGAACTGAGGCGTAAATCGGTCATGGCCGGATTGGGCCTTTACCTGTTTAGCCTCACCTTTATTTGTTACATCACCTTTAGTTTACGGCAGCAGGCGATTAATGAAAACACCTGGGCTGCGTTGTTCTGGTTGGTTATTCTTTTTTCGGTGGTGAACAGCGTGGCCAAAAGTTTTATTGGCGAGCGTAAAGGTGTTTTTATTTACTTGTACTCGGTGGCCAGTGCGCAGCAGATTATTTTGTCGAAGATGATATACAACAGCCTGCTGGCCTTTTTGCTGTCGGTTGCCGGGTATTTTTTGTTTGCCGTGTTCATTTATAATCCGGTAACCGATCAGTTGTTGTTTATGGTGCTGTTGTTGCTGGTAGCAGCCGGGTTTTCCGTTTCGCTCAGTCTTATTTCGGGCATTGCATCGAAAGCCAATAACAGCAACGTGCTGATGGCGGTGCTGAGTTTTCCGGTGGTGATTTCAATTTTACTGATGGCTGTTCGAACCACGGGAAATGTGCTTAACGGAATGGAGCGGGCAGCAAGCTCCGATGAGTTGCTGAACCTGCTGGCAATTAATTGTATTGCCGGTGCGTTGGCGTACATCTTGTTCCCTTATATTTGGCGAAGTTGACTTCACCCTTCCGACCCCCTCTCTGCAGGTGGAAAGGGGAGATAGAAAAGTTCCGGTTCAATGAAAACATGGCTTAAAATAACAGCGATTGTTCTGCTCGTTTATGTTCACACAGCCGGGTTGCTGATGGACGTTCCGCGGCTAAATATCCTGAACGAAACGATACGCGCCCTCTATTTTCACGTGCCGATGTGGTTCGGCATGGTGCTGTTGTATCTGGGCTCGGTGTACTATTCCATAAAGTATTTGCGAAATCCTTCGCATGAGTTGGATGTTAAAGCAGAAGCGTTTGCGCATGTGGGTACCGCCTTTGGCGTGCTGGGCATGATTACGGGCATGCTGTGGGCCAATTACACATGGGGTTCGCCCTGGCATGGCGACCCGAAGCAGAACGGTGCGGCCATCGCCCTGCTGGTGTACCTTGCTTATTTTGTGTTGCGCGGTTCGCTCGACAATCCGGAACAGCGTGCGCGACTGAGCGCGGTGTACAACATCTTCGCGTTTGCTGCGATGATTCCGTTACTCTTTATCATTCCCCGGTTAACCAGCAGTATGCACCCCGGCAGCGGGGGTAACCCCGGCTTCAACGCCTACGATCTTGACAGCCGGATGCGCTGGGTTTTTTATCCCGCTGTAGCGGGCTGGTTTTTGGTGGGGCTGTGGATTAGCAACTTGCGGCTACGATTTAAATTGATTCAGGAAAAAAGTTCAGATACAAGCATATGAAAAATTGGTCAGCACGGTTTTTAACAACAGCATTATTGGTTTGTTCAAGCCTGTCAACATGGGCACAAGAGGTTGAAATGGCCGACACCCTGCGCGCGGAAGGGAAGATTTATGTGATTGTGGGGATTATCCTGATTGTACTGGCCGGATTGTTTGTGTACCTGTTTCTGCTGGACAGAAAGGTATCCCGTATTGAAAAGAGCCTCAATAAGTAAAGCGGCAACTTTCTTTTTCGGTACTTTTGCATCAGTTACCAGTAAGTAAAAAGCATGAAAAAATCGCACATCTTCATCATCGTAATTATTGCGGCAGCGGTGGCCATTATTTTGTCAACGGCAGAAGATGCCAGTACCTATGTATCCTTTTCAGAGGCTTATCAAATGGCCTCGGCCGGCAACCGCAAGCCTATACACGTGGTTGGCGAACTGAAGAAAGATGAGTCGGGTAATGTAGTAGGCATTGAAGCCGGTGAAGACAAAGTTTCTTTCTCGTTTATAATGATTGATGACAACGGAAAAGAGCAAAAGGTTTTTTACAACCAGCCTATGCCACAGGATTTTACCCGGTCTGAAAAAGTGGTGGTCATCGGCACTTACATGGGCGAGAATTTTTATGCAGAGAAAATCTTACTCAAGTGCCCTTCCAAATACCAGGAAAACACGGTTAATGTTTGAAAAATGTGTTTGATGTGCTTATGTGTTAATGTGCCCGTGCGCTTAAATATTACTTTTGTACATTAACACCACGAGCACATTAACACTTAAGATCGTCCACGAATGCACTATTTTATCGGTAATCTCGGCCATTTTTTTGTCATCACTTCGTTTGTAGCAGCCATTGCCACGGCATTTTCTTATTTCAAAGCTACAACCTCATCGGATTTGCTCAACAAGAACGGCTGGTTGGTTAACGGACGGGCCGGGTTTTACCTTCATGCTTTTGCAGTGCTTGGCATTGTTATCAGCCTCTTCCTGATTATTTACAACCATTACTTTGAATATCATTACGCTTACAGCTATTCCGACAAGAAATTACCTGCACACTACCTGTTTTCAACTTTTTGGAACGGCCAGGAGGGCAGCTTTCTGCTATGGATGTTCTGGCATGCGGTGTTGGGTATTGTGCTCATTCATACAAACAAGTTTTGGGAAGCTCCGGTGATGACAGTGTTTGCGGCCGTGCAGGCATTTCTTGCTTCGATGATCCTTGGTGTGGTGCTGCCTGTTATTGATTTTAAGATCGGCAGCTCGCCTTTTATTCTATTGCGCGATGCGCTTCCTGATCCAATCTTCACCGTTCAGCCTGATTTTATTCCGGCCGATGGCCAGGGATTAAATCCGCTGCTGCAAAACTACTGGATGGTAATTCACCCGCCCACGTTGTTTCTGGGTTTTGCCGCCACGCTTGTTCCGTTTTCGTTTTGCCTGGCGGGTTTGTGGCTGAAGAAATACCGCGAGTGGGTGCGGCCTGCGTTGCCGTGGTCGCTAGTTGCCGGTGCCGTACTGGGCCTGGGCATTTTAATGGGCGGCTACTGGGCGTATGAAACATTGAACTTTGGCGGGTACTGGAACTGGGACCCCGTTGAAAATGCGGTGTATGTGCCGTGGCTGGTACTCATAGCCTCAATCCATACGATGATCACCTACAAGAACAGCGAAACCGCATTGAAGGCGTCTATCATCCTTGTAATAAGTGTTTTCATTCTGATATTATACTCCACCTTTCTTACCCGCAGCGGTGTGCTGGGCGATGCCTCGGTACACTCATTTACCGATCTGGGCCTTTCCGGGCAATTGCTATTGTATATGTTTTTCTTTCTGGTTGTGGCAGTGGCACTGGCCGCTGTACGTTGGAAAGAAATTCCCTCGTCCGAAAAGGAGTCTTCCCTGTACTCGCGTGAGTTCTGGATTTTCGTAGGGGCCTCGGTGCTCTGCTTGATGGGTTTCCAGGTATTAGTACCAACGTCATTCCCCGTACTGAACAAAGTGGTTCAATTCTTTGGAGGCGTTTCCAACCTGGCGCCCCCGGCCGATCAGGTTGGATTTTATTCACGCTTCCCTCTACAACCCGGCCATCCTGTCGCTTGTGCTGGTGGCGGTTATCATAACAGCCGGAAAGGTGTATAAGCCCACATATATTTTACTGACGATAGCGGGTGTATTTACGGTGGTGGCCAACTTAAAAATACTCTGGTCGGTAGGTAAAAGCAGTCCGGCACTTTCGGGCGGAGCCGTTGCCCATATTGGCGTGGGCTTGATGTTAATTGGCATTATGTTTTCATCCGGTTACTCAACCGTTGTTTCGCTCAACAACACAGGCATGCTCATTTCGCGCCAACTCAGCGAAGAGTTTAACCGTGAAAACCTGCTGCTGTTTGTAAACGAACCACGCGAAATGTTTGGGTATGAGATTGAATACAAGGGCGAACGTGTAGAATCGCGCAGGAAGGCCGGCTACATCAGCAAGCGCGATATTGAATACACGGCCGATCCCTACACGGTTATCGCCAGGCGTGACATAACATTTAACGGTCGCCTGTTGTATACCAAGGGCGAACGATTTGAAATTTATCCGGAGAATACGTTCTATGAAATTGAATTCCGTAAAAACGGAGAAGTGAAATTTGTTCAATATCCTCGTGTGCAAGTTAATCCGCGGTTTGGTAACATGGCTTCACCGGATATAAACCGTACGGTTTCGCTGGATTTGTATACGCATATTTCCGCGCCCATGACAGAAGAAGCCAAAGAAGACTGGGTAGGCCGCGAAGAAATTACCGTAAAACGCAATGCCGATTTTTTTGCCAACGATTATGTAGCCCGCATTGAAGAACTTTCGCGCGTCAGTGAAATTGGCGGAACTCCGCTCGACTCTACCTTTGTGGCCGTTCGGGCGCGCATCCGTGTGCAAGCCGAAAATACCGACTATACTGCGGAACCTGTTTTGATTTTAAGTACCACCATGCAGGGCGGGCTGGTTCCTGAAGAGATACCGGAACTTGGGTTGAAGTTCACTTTGCTGAATGTTCATCCACGAACCGATGAACTTACCCTGCGAGTAGAAAACCGCCAGAAGGATTGGGTGGTGATTAAAGCGCTTGAAAAGCCGTTTGTTAACGTGCTATGGATTGGTACCGGCTTGTTAATGATTGGCTTTGGCATAGCCATGGTGCGCAGGTTCCGCGAGTTCAGCAAGATGAAAGAGAAAGGTCAGGAGTAAACTTCCTGATTACCTTGTGCAAATAAAAATGGGGCGCAAGCCCCATTTTTCTTATTACAGTTTTTCAATACCGTGCATGACTTCGCCCGTAAGCCAGGTAAATCAGTACACCAATAACAAGCCAGACGCCACATATAATGAATGTGAGTTGATTTAGAAATGACATAACAGCTCCACAACAAATAACTCCGAGGATGGGCACAACCGGGAATAGCGGAGTTTTGAACGGTCGAGGTAGCTCAGGGCTTTTATACCGGAGTATTAATATTCCGAGACAGACAATTATAAAGGCCAACAGCGTACCGATGGAAACCAGTTCACCCAACACACTGATGGGCAGCAATCCGGAAGCTACCAGGGCAACTGTACCAGTAACAAGTGTTGAAACATGCGGAGTGCCGAATTTTGAGTGGACTTTTGAGAACGGTGTAAAGAACAATCCGTCATTAGCCATGGAGTAGAAAATCCGCGTTTGCCCCATCAACATTACCAGGATCACCGAAGTTAATCCGGCAATGGCCCCGATTTTAATGAAGGGGCTAAGCCACTGCAAGCCGCTACCGGCTTTGTCGATGGCAACGGCAATCGGTGCTGCTGTATTCAGTTCGCCATAAGGAGCAATGCCCGTCATAACCAGCGAAACCAAAATGTACACAATGGTGCAAATAAACAGCGAACCTAAAATTCCCCACGGCATATCCTTTTGCGGATTCTTTGCTTCTTGTGCGGCTGTTGATACGGCATCGAAGCCGATGTAGGCAAAAAAGATGACTGCCGATGCGCGTAAAATACCACTCACTCCATATTGTCCAAATGTTCCGGTGTTCTCCGGAATAAACGGCACCCAGTTGTCGGCAACAATGTATTGCCAGCCGAAAATGATAAATAAGAAGATGACGGTGAGCTTAATAAGAACAACAATGTTGTTAAACGTGGCTGATTCTTTAATACCCCGGAATAACAACACTGTTACCAATGTTACAATAAATGCAGCCGGCAAATTGAATACGGCACCTGTTGCAATAAGATTATGATTTTCATCAAACGTATAGGGGGCATTGGCCAGTTCCGGTGGGATGTGAATACCCACGGAGTCCAGGAAGTTGACCACATAGCCCGACCAGCCGACAGCAACTGTTGAACCTGCAAACAAATATTCCAGCACCAGCGCCCAGCCGATAATCCATGCCACACCACGACCCATGGTAGCATAGGCATAGGTGTAAGCGCTTCCGGCAATGGGTATCATCGCAGCGAACTCAGCATAACATAACCCGGCAAAGGCACAGGCCAGTGCAGAAACAATAAAAGAAAATGCTACTGCCGGACCGGCATATTGGGCGGCCGCCTGGCCGGTAAGTACAAATATGCCCGCACCAATTACGGCACCAATGCCGAGTGCAATGAGGTTAACTTTTCCGAGTGTGCGCTTTAATCCGTGTGACGATTCGCCCGAGGCTTCTTTCATCAGAACGTCCATGGGCTTTTTGGTAAACAAAGGGTTGGCCATCAGATCTTCGTTTTAGGTTTGGTAATAAACCTAAAAGTAGCAAGATTCCTGAATTTGCCCGATGGCTCCTAACCCTGCATGCTGAAACTTATTTTAAACGGCCGGAGGCTGGTTTTCGGGGGAGTTGTTCAAAACCGGTTGTTGTTTTTCAGCAGGGAAGGCATCAGCAGGGTCTTTGGCGTCTTCACTATGTTTGAAGAACCGCTTCTGCATAATCAGGATGGTGACAACGCCAATGAAGATTGAAGAGTCGGCAATGTTGAACACCGGACTGAAAAATAAAAAGTGTTGCCCGCCTACAAAGGGCACCCACTCGGGCCAGAAGAATTCAAACAGCGGAAAGAACAGCATATCAATAACCTGCCCGTGAAACCACGGAGTAGGTGCATCAGCAGGGGCGTTGTTCAGCAATACGCCAAAAAAGGTGCTGTCTATAACGTTGCCCACAGCACCGCCTAATATCAGGCCCATGCACCATAAAAATCCGGGGTGGGCATTCCGTGCGGCCATCTTCCATAAGTAGTAGCCGATACCAAACATGGCGCCTATGCGGAAAATAGTCAGGGCCAGTTTGCCGAATTCATTTTCCCAACGGATGCCGAAGGCCATGCCGGGGTTGAGCAGGTAATGCAGCCGGAACCAGTCGCCAATAACGTTGATTTCTTCGTGCAACTCCATATTATTAAACACCAGCATTTTGGAAGTCTGGTCGATGACAATCACAACAAAGGCCAGTAGAAAATATTTTTGTGCTTTCATTACCTGATGAGGCTGATTTTTACATTAAGTTTAAAGTCATCCATATCCACTTCTGCCGCATCCGGTATCTGATCCTTCAGTTCTAACCGAATAGCTTGGGTTTCGGTGCGGATATAATCGCTGTATTGCGTTAATGCCGAAGCGACCGTTTCACCGTTTCGCTCCACTTCAATTGTTATTTTATCGAGCACGGCAAAGCCCATGTCTTTGCGCAGGTTTTGCACGCGGTTTACGAAGTCGCGCGCAATGCCCTCACGCTTCAATTCGTCAGTAAGGGTAATGTCGAGGGCTACCGTCAGGTCGTTATCGGTGGCAACCGACCAGCCCGGAATGTCTTCGGAGGAGATCAGCACATCATCGAGCACCAAATTAAAACCCTCTTTCAACAGGGCGCCTTGCTTTTCGATTTGCTGAATGTCGGCCTGGGTAAAGGAGTTAATTACGGCCGCCACCTCTTTCATCCTCGGGCCGTACTGCCTGCCGAGTTTGGCAAAATTTGGTTTTGCTTTTTTTGTAACCAGCCCGGTGGTGTCGTCAATGTATTCGATGTGCTTGATGTTCACTTCAGCCTTTATAATTTCTTCTACGCTGCGGATGCGTTCGGCAAAACGCGGGTCGAGCACGGGTAACAGAATTTTTTGCAACGGGGTACGCACTTTTATCCTGCTGTTTTTGCGCAGCGAATGCACCAGGCTGCAGATGCGTTGCGCATAGTCCATTGAAATTTCCAGATCCATATTGCGGTGCGCCAGTTCGGGGTTAACCAGGTCAGTAAGATGAACGGATACCTGCCGCAGCGGAGTGTTGCCGGCCCTGGCCTTATCGCGGATATTGTCCGACAGGTTTTTGTAAAGCCAATCAGCGAAGAATGGCGCTATGGGTGACATGAGTTGAGCGGTAACCATCAGGCACTGATACAGGGTTTCGTAGGCCGCTTTTTTGTCTTCGGATAATTCACCGCGCAGGTTGGGTTGCCAGAAGCGTTTACGGTTTAACCGCACATACCAGTTTGATAGGTGATCGTTAACAAACTCCTGGATGGCGCGTGCTGCGCGGGTAGGTTCATAGTCGGTATACGCTTCGGTAACTTCGGTAATCAGCGACTGCAGTTTGGAGATGATCCACTTATCAAGATGAGTAAGTTTTTCGAACGGCACATTGTTCACCTCATCTTTTACAAAGCCGTCAATATTGGCGTAAAGGGCAAAGAAGGAGTAGGTGTTGACCAGCGTACCGAAAAACCTGCGCTGCACCTCTACAACACCATTCAGGTCGAACTTCAGGTTTTCCCAGGGTGGAGCATTTTCAACCATGTACCAGCGCACCAAATCGGGCCCGAATTGCTCGAGTGTTTCGAAGGGGTTTATAACGTTACCCAGCCGCTTCGACATTTTGTTGCCGTCTTTATCGAGCAGCAGGCCGGTGGAGATAACGTTTTTGAATGCGATGCTGTCGTAGAGCAGCACGGCAATAGCATGCAGCGTAAAAAACCAGCCGCGGGTCTGGTCAACGCCTTCCGAAATAAAATCGGCCGGGTAGGCGCCTTTCCAGCCGTCATTGAAGGGCATCGGATCGCCCTTTTTAAGCAACTCATGATTTAATCCCCATTGAGCGTACGGCATGGCACCCGAGTCGAACCACACATCAATCAGGTCTGGTTCGCGGTACATGGGTTTGCCCGAAGGGCTGACTAATACAATTTCATCAACATAGGGGCGGTGCAGGTCAAACACCTTCCTTAATCCACCTTTAGAGTGGGAGATTGAGGTGCCCCCTTCGAAGGAAATCGAGGGGGTGTAAACACCTGCCTTTTTTGCTTTTTCAATCTCTTCCTGAAGTTCCACTAATGAGCCGATGCACTTTTCTTCTTTGCCATCTTTTGTTCGCCAGATGGGCAATGGCGTACCCCAGTAGCGTGAGCGCGACAAATTCCAATCAACCAGGTTTTCGAGCCAGTTGCCAAAACGGCCCGTACCGGTTGATTCGGGTTTCCAGTTGATGGTTTTGTTCAGTTCGGCCATGCGCTCTTTCAATGCCGTGGTTTTGATAAACCACGAATCGAGCGGGTAGTACAGCACAGGCTTATCGGTGCGCCAGCAGTGCGGGTAGGTGTGCTCGTACTTTTCTACTTTAAAGGCTTTGTTTTCTTCTTTCAGGATGATGGAGATGATCACATCAGTGGACTTGTAATCCGGGTGGCTCTCATCTTCATCGGTGTAATTTTTAACGTAAAAATCGGTTTCGGTAAGGGGTTTGTGTGATTTGATTTTATATCGCTCAACGCCTTCTTTCAGTTTGCTGCCGATTTCATTTACAAATTTTCCCTTCCGGTCAACGGTGGGTACTTCGTTGCCGTTTTCATCCTTAACGGTAAGCGGAGGGATACCGTATTGTTTGGCCACGCGGAAGTCATCAGCACCAAAGGTAGGCGAAGTGTGTACCACCCCGGTACCGTCTTCGGTAGTCACAAAATCACCGGCTACTACCTTAAAGGCTTTGTCGGCATCGTACAAGGGCTGGATGTACGGCATGAGTTGTTCGTATGAAACACCGACTACTTGTTTACCGGTAAACTCCTGAACAACTTTGTACGGAATCACCTTGTCGCCCGGTTTGTAGGTTTGCAAATCAAGGTCTTTTCCTTTTTCTGAAAAATATTTTTGTACTAAATCCTTGGCTAGTATAACGCTAACAGGCTGATGCGTGTAGGTGTTAAATGTATTTACCTGTACGTATTGAATTTTTTCGCCAACAGCCAACGCTGTATTTGAAGGCAATGTCCATGGAGTGGTGGTCCAGGCGAGAATGAACACCCCCCTCAGTCCCCCCTCAAGGGGGGTGTACAAAAACTCCGACTTCGCATCGCGTTTCACTTTAAACTGCGCGACCACCGAAGTGTCCTTCACAGTTTTATAGGTGCCAGGCAAATTCAGCTCGTGCGAACTTAATCCAGTGCCGGCCGCGGGCGAGAAGGGCTGGATGGTGTACCCTTTGTACAGCAGGCCTTTTGTGTAGAACTGTTTCAGTATCCACCACAGTGTTTCGATGTAGTTGGAATCGTAGGTGATGTACGGATCATCCAGGTCAACCCAATAGCCCATCTTCATAGTCAGGTCGTCCCACTGATCCTTATACATCATCACCGTTTCTTTGCACTTGCGGTTGTATTCTTCAATCGAGATTTTTTTGCCGATGTCGTCTTTGGTAATGCCCAGTTGTTTTTCAACCTGCAGTTCAACGGGCAGGCCGTGGGTATCCCATCCGCCTTTGCGTTTTACCTGGTAGCCCTGCAGGGTTTTAAACCGGCAGAAGATGTCTTTAATGGTGCGGGCCATTACGTGGTGAATGCCGGGTGTGCCGTTGGCCGAGGGGGGGCCTTCGTAAAACGTAAAAGTTGGAGCACCTTCGCGGTTAGCTACCGACTGCTCAAAGATTTTTTCGGATTTCCAGAAATTCAGGATATCGGAAGCCAGTTGGGCGTAGTTCAGGTTTGCAGGTTCCTTATAGGTTTTTGCCATTGTTTAAAATACCGCTACTACCGGTTGATTTTCAATAGAATAAGGCAGCAAAGATAATGACGAAATCCGAATGGCGATGCGTGTTGCTATTCAGCAGCCGGGTGGCGGTTGTGGATTTTTATTTTGCTCAGATCAATGGTTTCGTCTTCCTCTTCGGTATAAAAATTGGCATCGACATCATCAATCAGCAGGTGTTCTCCGGTTTTAGGTTTTGATTTATCGAACGTTAATATAAGTACAGGCAGCAGTATCAGGTTGGTTAACATGGAGATAAGCAGGGTGGTGGAGGTGAGTAGCCCCAGGGCGATGGTTCCGCCAAAGGAGGAGAAGGCGAAAATGATAAAGCCGGCAAAGAGAACCACCGAGGTGTACACCATACTCTTACCTATTTCTAAGACGGTATTGCTTACAGCCACCGGAATAAAAAACTTCCGGGCATGTAATTCCTGCCTGTACTTGGCCAGGAAATGAATGGAGTAATCGACTGAGATGCCGAAGGTAATGCTGAAGATAAGCACGGTGCTGGGCTTTAACGGGATGTTAAAGTACCCCATCAGCCCTGCGGTAATCATCATGGGGATGATGTTGGGGATAAGGGCAATGAAAACCATGCGGAGGTTGGCAAACAGAAGGCCCATTGTAACAGCAATGAGTGCGAAAGCAAGCAGCAGGCTTCCTTTGAGGTTTGTGATTAGAAACGAATTTCCTTTGATAAACAACGGAGTGGTACCGGTTATTTTAACCGAGATGCCGGAGTCGGCAAAGATGGTGTCTATCTGCGGCTTGATAACGCGGTTGATGAGCGAATCCATTTTATCCGATCCAACATCGGCCACCTGCAAGGAAATTCGCATTACCTGAAGTGTGGAGTCAACAAAGGATTTAAATAACCCGCTGTTATCGCTCTGACCTTTCAGGTAAGGCAGTATAAAATTGCGTTCCCGGTTGTCGGGCAGCGAATACCTTGAGGGATTGTTGTTGTAAAATGCCTGCTTGGCCGCTTTAACAAAACTCACAATGGATACCGGTTTGGAGAGTGCCGGTTGTGCTTCCAGAAATTTTTCAAACTCGTCAATCTTTTGCAGGTTTTTAACATCAATAACGCCCCTGCGTTTGCCGGTGTCCACCACCATTTCCAGTGGCATTACCCCGCTGAAGTTTTCTTCAAAAAAGAGCAGGTCTTTTTTAACCACACTTTCTTCGGGCAGGTCGTCCACCATGTACGATACGCTGTGAATGCGCATCATGCCCACTCCGGCAAAGAATACAATTACTACGGTGGAGATTGAAATGCCCAGCCGCTGCCGGTGCACCTGCACGTCAATAAAATTAAGTGCTTTATCCAGTACTTTCAGGTCAAGGTGTTTGAGGTGTTTTTCGGATGGCGGGGGCATCCATGAGAAGAAACCGGGGATGAGAATCAAACTCACTGCAAAGGTTGCCATTACGTTAATACCGGCCACGATACCGAACTCGCGCAGCACGGTGATGTCGGCTGTAAGCAACACCAGAAAACCGATGGCGGTCGTCAGGTTGGTAAGAAAGGTGGCCATGCCGATCTTACGAATAACCCGGCTAATGGCGAGCAGTTTATTGCCATGGGCAGCATATTCGGCATGGTACTTATTGGTAAGGTATATAGCGTTGGGTATGCCGATCACCACAATAATAGGCGGCAACATGCCGCTGAGCAGGGTAATTTTAAAGCCGAGCAGTTCAATGGTTCCCAATACCCATACCACCACGATGCCAATAACCACCAGCGGAAAGATCATGGCGCGGACTGACCGGAAGAAGAGCAACAGGATGATGCCCGTAACAGCCACCGAAAGACCCAGGAAGAGTTTCAGTTCGTTATTCACCTGCTGGGCGATAACGGAGCGAACAAACGGCAAGCCGGCATAATGCAACTGTATGCCGGTGGCGCGGGTAAATTGTTCGCCCTTTTCTACAATCTCGTTGGTAAGGCCGATGCGTTTGTCGGAGTTTAACGTTTCTTTTTTAACAGAAATCAGTACGGCAATGGCCCCGTTGGTTTCGTTTACAATCTGGCCGATATAAAATTTTTGCTTTTTTGCTTCTTTCAGTAAACTATCCAGTTCGTACTGGCTGGTGATTTTGCGCTGAAAGATGTCCTGCAGAACAAACTGCTTGCGGGCCGTGTCTTTAACCATCATTTTTATCTGCGGCAACGAAATCACCTCGTTCACTCCATCAATCCATTTAACGGCCACACAAAACTCGCGCAGCTTTTCGAACTTCCTGTATTCAAAAATGTTGCTGTCTTTAAGGCCTACGGCAATGATGTTACCATCCTCGCCAAATTGTTTTCGGAACTCGTTAAAGAAAATCTGTTCCGGGTCGTGCGCGGGCACCGTTCCCCTGAAGTCATAACTCAGTTCGGCCTTGCGGGCATGTAACGCCATGAATACGGTAATAGCCAGAATGATCAGGCTAAGCGGCAGTTTGTATTTAATGATAAAATGGGCGAGGGCAGTCCACATGGGGCCAATAAAAAATCAAAACTAACGATTTTTATCGGAGCTGTTTGCTAGTTGTTTTCAGCGGTAAGCAGCAGGGGGTCCTGATTAAGCAGTTTGGTCAATACTTCATAAAGCGGAGGCAGGGCCGTTTTAAATTCCTGCGGGCGCTCAAAAAAGTTTTCAACGGCTACCGAAAAAAATTCATGTTCGTTGGTGCAGGCATAGGGCCTGAAGAAAAGCAACTCCGGATCGGCCTCATGACAGATGCGGTACGCATATGCATCAAACTTGTTGAGCAACTCCTCATCAAAAAACTGGTACTCATCATTGCGAATCAGGTTTTCCAGTCGCAGGGCATGAGCCAGTTCGTGCAGGCCTACGTTAATGGCATCGGTAGGATGAACCAGGTAGCCGTCTACAAAACTTTTCCATGACAGTACAATCAGGTGATAGGCAGGGTTAACTTCCCCTTTATGAAAACGTTTGGTAATGGATGAATAGTAATTATCCGGGTAGATAACGATTCCTATAAAGTGTTGCAGGTAAATCCGGGGTAAGCCGAATGTGAGTTGTACGGCACAGGCGCTGATCATCACCTTCATCTCATCGGTTACGGTATCGAATTGGCGGGGGATCCATTTTTTCGACAGGATAAAGTAAAGTAGCTTTTGTTCGAACCGGTGCCGATTTTCGGAAGAAAGTTTTTGGTAGTATGGGAAATAGTTATTGAGAATTTGCCGGTAAGAGCCCGGAAAAGGCAACAGGGCTGACCGCACAGGCGCAGCGACCCGGCCAGCGGCCTGGTATACCTGTTCTACCTGTGTGCGATAGTGATAGACGATGAAGAAAACACCAACCAGTATGATGACGGTAATCATCAGGTGTAGTTATATTCTTTTTAAGATGGTGTTAATGGAACATGCCCCGGTGAGTTTTGCTTTCAGCGAAGTTAGCGGAATCCGTTCCTGTTGCAGGGTATCCCGGTCGCGAATGGTAACGGTGTCGTCCTGCAAAGTCTGGTGGTCAACGGTAATACAATAGGGTGTGCCGATGGCATCCTGCCTGCGGTACCTGCGGCCAATGGTGTCTTTGTCTTCATAGTAGCAACGCAGGTCAAATTTTAAGTTGTTCATAATAGCCTGTGCTTTTTCAGGCAGGCCGTCTTTTTTAACCAAAGGCAATACGGCTACTTTATTTGGAGCAAGTGCCGGAGGTATGCGCAGGACTACGCGTTCTCCGCCTTCTTCGCCATCGCGTGTCACTTTTTCTTCTTTGTAAGCGGTTGACAGCACTGCCAGGAACATCCGGTCTAACCCTATGGAGGTTTCAACTACATAGGGAATAAAACTTTGATTGGCTTCAGGATCGAAATACTGTAATTTTTTGCCGGAATACTTTTCATGATTTTTTAAATCGAAATCGGTACGTGAGTGGATGCCCTCCAGTTCTTTAAAGCCCATCGGGAAGTTAAACTGAATGTCGCAGGCGGCATTCGCGTAGTGGGCCAGGTTCAGGTGGTCGTGAAAGCGGTAGTTCTCATCACCGAGTCCGAGTGCCTTATGCCACCGCATCCGTTTTTCTTTCCAGAATTCATACCACTGCATCTCATCACCGGGCTTCACAAAAAACTGCATCTCCATTTGTTCAAACTCGCGCATGCGGAAGATGAATTGCCGGGCAATGATTTCGTTGCGGAAGGCTTTACCGATTTGTGCAATGCCGAACGGGATTTTCATGCGGCCGGTTTTTTGCACATTTAAAAAGTTTACAAAAATGCCCTGGGCGGTTTCGGGGCGCAGGTAAATTTTATTGGCCTCTTCGGCCAGCGATCCCATTTCGGTCGAGAACATCAGGTTGAACTGGCGCACGTCCGTCCAGTTGCGCGAACCCGAAACCGGGTCGGCAATTTCAAGGTCAAGAATAAGTTGTTTCAGTTCGGCCAGATCGGATTTTTCCATGGCCATCTTGAGCCGCTCGTTGTAAGCATCGGCTTTCTTCCGGTATTCTGATACCCTTGGGTTGGTGCTAACAAACAGCTGCCGGTCAAACGATTCTCCGAAGCGTTTCGCAGCTTTTTCAACTTCCTTTTCAATCTTCTCCTCCAGTTTGGCAATGCCATCCTCAATCAGTGTATCGGCCCGGTAGCGCTTTTTAGAATCCTTGTTGTCAATAAGTGGATCGTTAAAAGCATCTACATGCCCCGAGGCTTTCCAGGTAGTGGGGTGCATAAAAATGGCGGCATCAATGCCCACAATATTTTCATGCAGCATGGTCATGAACTTCCACCAGTACTCCTTGATGTTGTTTTTCAGTTCGGCTCCGTTCTGGCCGTAGTCATACACTGCACTCAGACCGTCATAAATTTCACTGGATGGAAAAATAAACCCATACTCTTTGGCGTGGGCGATTACATTTTTTAAAAGATTGTCCTCTTGGCTTGCCATAAGGACGCAAATATAAGACTTGGCCGAAGAACGACAGGCAGTTATCGCTCCATTTGCCGGATGGGTAAAATAACCGAAAAGGTGCTGCCCTGCCGGGGCACAGATTGGAGTTGTACCGATCCGGATAATTTGCCAACCGTCTCTTTTACGATGTACAAGCCAAGGCCCGAACCCTGCGATGACTCATTGCCCCGGTAAAACATATCGAATACCCGCTTTTGAATTTCGGGGGCAATTCCCTGCCCGTTGTCTTCAACATGAAATGAAAAGGAGGTTGCAGTTACTTGGTGATACAGCCGGATGTACCGCTGCTCTTTGCGATGGTCGTGATACCGGATGGCGTTGCTGAGCAGGTTGGTAAACACCACCCGAAGCCTTCGGGCATCGTTTTCAATAATTAACGATTCGGGCAATTCATTGATGAAACGAATCCCTAGTGCCTCGGTGCTGTACCGCAGCGATTCCCACACCTCGTTGGCCAGGCCATGAAGGTTTACAGAATCGTAAGCGATGTTCAGCCGGTTGTTACGCGAGTAATCGGTTATATCTTTAATGAAACCGTCCAGCGATTTAATACGAGTATGCATCATGCCCAGGTAACTGCGAACTTCTTCAGGGTTGGAGTTATTCAGGGAAAGGTTTATCAGGCCAGTCACGGAGGCCAACGGGGCGCGCAGGTCATGTGAAGTGCTGTACACAAACCGGTCCAGTTCTTCGTTGACTTTCTGTAACATGCGGTTGCTCTCGCGCAGTTCCTTACCATATTGGTAATTAATGCTGATCATCAGGTAAACAGCAACCAGTGTGGATGGAAAGGCAAACGAAAAATTAATGGCAATGCTCATTTGAATCTCTTCCTCTGAGTAATTGCGATAAGGCAACAGTGTAAAGTTCGTTCCGAACGAAATAGCAAAAAGAAGAAAGCTGAAGATGCCGAAGGCAAGTGCAATATTTCGCTGATTGTAGTTGAACACAGCAAAGGCACCAATGGCCACCGGAATGAAATATACAAACGCTCCGGTTGCGTTACTTTCACTCGAAGCAAGCAAAAAAACCAACACATTAAGTGTTGGAAACAAGAAGTAGTTGGCTACGCAGTGATCGCCAATCCGGTGAAGATAAATGGTTATGCCTAACAACCCCAGGGCACCAATATGCACGGGTAGTACCGTGTACACTTCACAATAACTGTCAATGATCATGTAAAGCGAAATAACCAACATGGCCAGCAGGGTAAATTGCCCGGAGAGCATAACCTGGCGGTACTCGCTCCACGACTCGATGTACGTGTTTTTACCAATAATGAAATTGCGGACGGCCCGTTTGATATTCTTTACCATGATGCAAAAGTATCAGGGTGTTTGATGTGGGATAAACGGTATTTGGGCCGGATATAAGGGATGCAAGGTTTTATGCAAGTTTTGCTAAAAACCGAAAATGCAGGTATGCAACCTGCTTTCGAAGGTAAAAAGCCTTATTTTGTCAGTCTATGAGGTCGGTTTTTAAACGCATTGGTCTGGCGGTTGCTTTTTCCCCGCGTATCGAAGCCCTGCTGGCCGAAGCAACCCGCCTTAAGCGGCTTTGGGGCTCTGAACTGGTGCTTATTCATATTGGTGAGGAAAAGGAGAGTGACAGTCAACGAATGATTGAGTTGATGCAGCGGGTTGGCCTTAATCAGGATGAAATGCGTATTTTCTGGGAGTCAGGCAAACCCGCAAAAACGATTCTGCAAGTATGCAAACGAGAAGGCATTGATTTGCTGATTGCCGGGGCCCTAAAAAAAGAAAATGTACTTCAGTTTTATCTCGGGTCCATCGCACGTAAAATTTTACGCAAAGCCGATTGCTCGGTGCTGATGCTTATTGAGCCATCTGTTGAAGAGAAAGGATTTAAAAATATTGTGGTAAATGCTGATGATGACAGCCCGTACATGATGCAGGCACTTCGCCTGGCATTTAAAATCGGTATGCTTGAAAAAGCAGCCTGGCTGCATATTGTGCGCAAGTTAAAACTGTACGGATTTCTTTCGGCTGCCGAACAATATTCAGAAAGAGAATACGAACTAAACCGGAACAGCCTTGTACAATCCGAAATTGATGAGGTACAGCAACTCATCAGCGGCATTCCGCATGAAGGAATTAAAGTGAATATCAAGCTGGTTTCAGGTAAATCCGGTTTTGAGTTAACGCAATTTGCACAGCGTAAACATGCCGATTTGCTGGTAATCGGGGGCTCGCCCATGCGGCTTTCTATTCTCGATAGAGTTTTTCCCAACGACCTGGAGTATATTTTTTCTGACCTGCCCTGCAACATGCTGATTGTTCATCCCGGAAAGGAGGCGACACATGAATAAGCTTAATCAGATGGAAGTCATGGGCCTGTTGCTTCAGTTGGGCATTATGCTCATTGCCGGGCGGATTTTTGCCGAAGGAGCCAGAAAGTTTAAGCAACCGGCAGTAGTTGGCGAAATCCTGGCTGGTATTATTCTGGGCCCCACCATTCTGGGCATGATTTCGCCTGAAAGTTTTCATGGGTTATTTCCATTGGGTAGTTCATCCATTGCCCTTGACGGATTTGTACAGGTGGCTGTGGTGATGCTGCTGTTCATTGCCGGGCTTGAAGTTGACCTGCACATTGTGTGGCAGCAGGGTAAACAGGCTATGTTTACCAGTTTGTTTGGCCTGCTTGTGCCGTTTTTTATAGGCTTTGCCTTTCCGTATTTATTCCCGGATTTCTTTGGTTATGCCGATGAAGGCAAACGACTGGCGTTTGCGCTGTTTATGGGTACATCCATGGCCATAACCGCGTTGCCGGTTATTGCACGTATCCTCATGGATTTGAACATCTTCAAAACCCGTATGGGTATGCTTATTATTTCATCGGCTATGATCAATGATCTGATCGGCTGGCTTATTTTCTCGGTGGTGCTGGCCATGATCGGCAAGGGCCATCAAAACATCAGCATCTGGTACACCATAATGCTCACTGTGGGCTTTACGGCACTTATGCTCACCTTAGGTCGGGGCATTATTAACCGCACGTTGCCGTGGGTAAATAAACGACTGGCCTGGCCGGGCGGGTTGCTTTCGCTTTCGTTGGCTTTTTGTTTTATCGCTGCTGCTTTTACTGAGTACATCGGCATTCACGCTATTTTCGGGGCATTTATCCTGGGGGTTGCCCTGGGCGATTCGGAGCACATGAGTGAACGGGCCAAGGAAATTATTCACCAATTCATCAACAATATTTTTGCCCCGCTGTTTTTTGTGGCCATCGGGCTTAAGGTAAACTTCTTGCTCAACTTCGACCTTTGGTTAACGCTGGCCATTCTCATCATCGCGTTTGCAGGTAAAATCATCGGCAGTGGGTTGGGTTCCCGACTCGGTGGCTTTAAATGGAATGAATCGCTGGCGGCCGGTTTCGGCATGAATGCCCGGGGAGCCATGGAAATTATTCTTGGGTTGATTGCCCTTGAAAATGGGTTGATCAATGAAAAGGTTTTTGTTTCGCTGGTTATTATGGCGCTGCTTACCAGTATTACCAGCGGGCCGCTGATGAAATGGAGTTTGAGCCGGAAGTGGAAGTAGGTATCAGGTAAAACCTCTTTTCTTCAACTGAACTTCCGTCATAGGAATAACTGCAATTAAAGCTACCGACAAAAAGATGACCGATGCGATGATAGCTGATTTAAAATTCATTAAGGAATGGGCGGTAATCTGAACCAGACAGGTTAACCCGGAAATAATAACCAGCGCAGTGCTGCTGTAACGGTTAGCAAAATCCCAAGCCTCCTGGCTGCGCATCGACCGGGGTGTACGGTAGCCGTACCAGTGGTTTATTTTCTTGGGAGGAAACTGTTTAAATAAAAATGCCAGCACCAGCATTAACGGTCCTACCGATAAGTGCATCCATAGTATATTATTCATGGTTACTAAAGTGCTTTAGCCTTTTCCCAATATATATCCATCTCAGCCAACGTCATTTCACCCAGTTTCTTTCCGTCTTTAGCCGATTCCCTTTCAAGATACTGAAATCGCTCAATGAATTTTTTGTTGGTCCGCTCCAACGCTTCTTCCGGATCGATATTGATAAAGCGGGCATAGTTCACCAACGAAAAAAGTAAATCGCCAAACTCAGCCGTTGCTTTTTGTTTATTGATTTTTTCAGATTCTGCTGCGTTAAATTCCTTTTTGAATTCGCGCAACTCTTCTTCCACCTTTTCCCAAACCTGTTCCTTTTTTTCCCAGTCGAACCCAACGCCACGGGCTTTATCCTGTATGCGAATGGCTTTTACCATAGCCGGTAACGATTTTGGCACGCCCTCTAATACCGACTTGTTGCCTCCTTTAAGTTTCAACTTCTCCCAATTGGCCTTTACGGTTTCTTCATCGGTAGCCACTACATCGCCATACACATGCGGGTGGCGTTCAATCAGTTTATCGCAGATGGCATTCAACACATCGGCTATATCAAAAGCGCCTTGTTCGGAAGCTATCCGCGCATAGAATATGTTGTGCAGCATTAAATCGCCCAATTCCTTTTTTATTTCCTCCAGGTTGCCGTCCAGAATAAAATCGGAAAGTTCATAGGTTTCTTCAATGGTTAAATGGCGCAGGCTTTCCATCGTCTGTTTTTTGTCCCACGGACAGTTTTCGCGCAATTCATCCATTATGGTAAGCAACCTGTCAAACGCGTTCAGTTTGGCTTGGCGGTTTAAATCGGGTTTTACAGGTGGTTTTTTCATGAATTTTGAACGTAATGGGCGTCAACCCTGTTATCTTTGCGCAAGGTAAAAAATCGCCCACGTATAGAAATATTTTCGCATGACAGTTCTTTTCTTTTCTATTGGTATCCTCGCCCTTTTTTTTGTGCTGATGTCTGTACGGCTTTTTCTTGTAAAGGATGGCGAATTTAAAGGAACGTGTGCATCGCAAAGCCCTTGGCTGAACAAAGAAGGCGCCACCTGCGGGTATTGCGGCAAAACACTAACCGCTACGGATACCGCCTGCGGGAATCCGGAAAGTAAAACCGAGCCGCTGCCGCAGGTGAACAAGAAGTAGATTCAGGTTTTTTCTATTTTTGAATCAATCAATTCTTTGTTTTGTGTCATTAATCAAATCGATTTCGGGCATTCGCGGTACCATTGGCGGTCAGCCCGGTGAAAATTTAACTCCCGTTGATGTTGTAAAATTTGCGGCTGCGTTTGGTGCGTGGATTATTTCGCGCAAAGGCCGCAAGGTGGTAATTGGCCGTGATGCACGCCTTTCAGGCGAAATGGTTAGTTCCCTCGTGTGTTCAACGTTGCAGGGTCTTGGCCTTGATGTGGTTGATCTGGGGTTATCCACCACGCCAACAGTAGAGATTGCTGTGCCGCTGGAAAAAGCCGGTGGGGGCATTATCCTCACAGCCAGTCATAACCCTATACAATGGAATGCACTGAAGTTACTGAATGAAAGGGGTGAGTTTATTTCGGCTGAGGACGGTGCCCAGGTGTTGAAATTAGCCGAAGATGAAAATTTTTCGTTTGCCGGGGTTACTAAACTGGGTAGCTATATCCGCAACGACAAGTACCTTATCAAGCATATTGAGCTGATTCGTAAAAGCAAGTGGGTGGATGCAAAGGCCATTAAAAAGGCCAGGTTTAAAATTGTGGTAGATGCCGTGAACTCAACCGGTGGAATTGCCGTGCCGCTGTTGCTGAAAAAACTTGGCGTAAAAAAAGTAGTGCAACTGTACTGTAAGCCAAATGGAAAATTTCCGCATAATCCCGAGCCGTTGCCGGAAAACATCACTGAGATCTGCCGCGTGGTAAAGAAGCAAAAATGCGATCTGGGCATTGTGGTTGACCCGGATGTTGACCGGCTGGCGCTGGTGCAGGAGGACGGAAAGCCTTTTGGTGAAGAATATACATTGGTGGCAGTGGCTGATTACATGCTGCGCAAGAAAAAAACCAACACGGTTTCAAACCTGTCCTCCACACGTGCCCTTCGTGATATTACTGAAAAGGCAGGGGGCCACTATACTGCTGCAGCTGTAGGTGAGGTGAATGTGGTGCAGGCCATGAAGCAGACAAAAGCATTGATTGGTGGCGAGGGCAATGGCGGTGTTATCTTTCCCGAGTTGCACTATGGCCGCGATGCGTTGATGGGCATTGCCCTGTTTTTAACGCACCTGGCGAAGTCGAAGATGAAGGCCTCGGAGTTACGAAAAACCTATCCTGACTATTTCATATCAAAAAATAAAATTGAACTCACTCCGGGCATTGATGTGGATGCCATCCTCGAAACGATAAGGAATAAATACAAGAACGAAAAAATCAATACAGCTGATGGCGTGAAGATTGATTTTGAAAGCACGAGGGAGTGGGTCCACCTGCGCAAATCCAATACTGAACCGATTATCCGGATTTATGCTGAAGCACAAACGTCATTTAAAGCAGATGTGCTTGCCCAACGAATAATTACCGACATCAAAGCGCTGATTTCATCAGGAGTGGATATTTCAAGGTAGCTGATCTTAAATTGGAATAAGTATTATTTTTGCTTTGAATAAAGTTTAAACCGTGCGCATTTACCTTGATAATGCAGCCACCACCCCGCTCGACCCGGAAGTGTTTGAAGCCATGAAGCCATTTATGCTGGAGGATTACGGCAACCCGTCCTCAACGCATGCCCACGGTCGTAAGGTGCGGGCAGCTATTGAAACCGCACGTAAAAAAGTAGCCGAGTTGCTGAACTGCACCCCGGGCGAAATCATATTCACCTCGGGCGGTACCGAAGCCGACAACGCCATTTTGGTATGTGCAGCCGAGACCTTTAACATCAAAAACCTCATCTCATCACCCATCGAGCACCATGCCGTTACGCATACATGCGAAAACATTGCCGCCAAAGGCAAGGTACAGTTGCACATGGTAAAGGTGGATAGCAAAGGCCATGTTGATCTGAACGATTTGGAAGCCCTGCTGAAAAAATACCCTAACGCAATGGTGTCGCTCATGCATGCCAATAATGAGATCGGCAACCTGCTCGATATTAAAGTTGTGGGCGACTTGTGCGAGCAGCACGGAGCTTTTTTCCATTCCGATACGGTGCAGACGGTTGGCCATTACCGGCACGATATGAAACACCTAAAGGTTTGCGGCATGACGGCCGGGGCGCATAAATTTCATGGGCCCAAGGGCGTGGGTTTCATGTACATCCGCAAAGACAAAAAGATTCATTCGTTCATTCATGGCGGGGCGCAGGAACGCAACATGCGGGGCGGAACTGAAAATGTTTATGGTATTATCGGCCTTGCCAAAGCGCTGGAGATTGCCTATCGCGATATGGATGACCACATGCGCCATATTACTTCGTTAAAATCGCGGATGATTGAAAAACTGAAGGAGTACATTCCGGGTGTGTTGTTTAATGGCGACTCGGCTAATCTGGAGCGCAGCCTGTACACGGTTTTAAATGTTAGCCTGCCCGAAACAGACGACAGCAACCTGCTATTATTCAATCTTGATTTGCACGGGGTTTCGGCTTCTGGTGGCAGCGCCTGTTCCAGCGGAGCGTCAACCGGTTCGCATGTGTTGGCTACTCTTTATCCGGAATCAAAGCGGGCAGCCGTCCGGTTTAGCTTCAGCAAATACAATACTTCCGAAGAAATTGACTACGCAGTAAATACGCTGGCCGAGCTATATAAGGTTGAGGCCTGAGATTAACTCACCGCAAACACGTTGCTTCCAAACCGTTTGATGATTTCCTGCTCGAGTGACTCGCGATGATCGGGATGCGCAATACGCATTAATTCGTAAGCCCGCTGACGCAAATTTTTTCCGTACAGGTAAGCCACCCCGTATTCGGTAACCACGTAATGCACATGGGCGCGGGTGGTAACCACCCCGGCACCTTGTTTCAGATAAGGAACAATTTTGGTAGCCCCTTTTTTAGTGACCGATGCCATCGCAATAATGGGTTTTCCTCCTTCGGATAAGGACGCTCCGCGAATAAAATCCATTTGTCCGCCAACACCCGAATACTGGTACGTACCGATGGAATCGGCACATACCTGGCCCGTCAGGTCAATTTCAATGGCGCTGTTAATGGCTACCACTTTGGGATTGGTGCGGATAATACGGCCATCATTTACATACTCAGCTTCCAGAAACGCAAACTGGGGGTTGTCGTCTATAAACGAATACAAGTTGTGTGAGCCAATGGCAAATGAAGTGACCGTTTTTCCGCGATGCTTCTTTTTGTATTTATTGGTAACCACACCTTTTTTGATCAGATCGATCACGCCATTGGAAAACATTTCGGTATGAACGCCCAAATCTTTGCAATGGGTTAAACTTTCCAGCACGGCATCGGGTATGGCGCCAATGCCCATTTGCAGGGTGCTCCGGTCTTCAACCAGTTCAGCTACGTATTTACCAATGGTCCTGTCGCATTCCGTAATTTGCATACCATAATTAACTTCCGGCAGGTCATCATCCGTTTCGACCAGTGTGTGAATCTTGTGAATATCAATAAACCCATCGCCATGAGTGCGGGGCATTTTCGGGTTTACCTGGGCAATGATGTGCTTGGCGTATTTGGCGGCTGCGCGGGCCACGTCAACCGATACGCCCAGCGAACACAATCCGTGTTTGTCTGGTGGAGATATATGCAGCAGGGCCACATCCAGGGGGAGGATGTCTTTTTCAAAAAGTTTTGAGATCTCACTCAGAAATATGGGTACATAATTTCCCCGGCCCGAATTGATGGCGCCCCGGATGTTTTCGGATACAAACAGCGAGTTAATGTAAAAACTTTCGGCATATTCGGGTTTGGCCAGTTCCAGTTCCCCCAGCGTGCTCACGGCAACCAGCTCTACATTTCGTAGTTCGTGCGCCCGTTTGGCAAGCGCTTTCAGCAACAATTGCGGTGTTGCCGCGCTGCCATGAACAAATACCCGGTTATTGGATTGAATAATTTTTACGGCCTCGCGGGCTGATACGATTTGCGGGTACATGGATTTAATTTTGTCACGAAATAATACTACAAGGTAAGGCTACTGCATGATAAACGTCAGGTAATTCTCTAATTTTAATCGCATGAGTTTGTCGGTATCGTTTGCAGGAGCAGGCAACCTGGCGTGGCATCTGGCGCCTGTATTGGATAATGCCGGTTACCCGGTACGGGAGGTGTACAGCCCCAACCCGCAGCATGCACAAAACCTGGTGGCGCGGTTGTACGATGCAGAGGTGAAGACATCACTTGATTTTTCAACCAGTCCATCGCGGGTGTTTATTCTGGCAGTTGCCGATGATGCCATCGAACAGGTAGCGCGTGAAATTATATTGCCCGATAACGCCCTGTTGCTGCACACGTCAGGCAGTCAGCCGCTGGATAAGCTGACCTATGCCGCGGCTTCCGGCACGGGTGTTTTCTACCCGCTGCAAAGTTTTACCAAAGGGGTGAAGGTGGATTTCAGGCAGGTGCCTGTATTTATTGAAAGCGATACGGCTGAGGTTGAACGCGAATTGATGAAGATGGCGGGTGCTATCAGTAAGCAGGTCTTTCGGATCGATTCGGAAAAGCGACTGACGTTGCATCTGGCGGCAGTTTTTGCTTCAAACTTTACCAACTACATGCTCACCTTGGCGCATGATGTAACAGAGAAGCACCGGTTGGATTTCGGCTGGTTAAAACCGTTGATAGCCGAAACCATCAACAAAGCATTTCAGGTCGGACCCGCACAGGCACAGACCGGTCCGGCCAGGCGTGGCGATTTTGAAACACTGGACCGGCACATGCAACTGCTTCAGGACGATTCGCAACTTGCCGAATTATACCGGCTGATCAGTCAACAGCTTGTTGATCGCTACCTTGAAGATACCGATAAATAAAAAAGGTCGCTTTTGCGACCCTTTTGTTATTTAAAAAATCAACTCATCCGTTCATCGAGAGCAAAAACTCTTCGTTATTACGAGTTCCTTTCATCTTGGATTGCAGGAATTCCATCGCCTCGATCGAGTTCATATCGGCCATGAACTTGCGCAATATCCAAACGCGCTGAAGCTCTTCTTCCTTCATCAGCAAATCCTCACGCCTGGTGCCCGATGCCGGCACATCGATGGAAGGATAGATCCTGCGGTTGGAAAGTTTGCGGTCGAGCTGCAACTCCATGTTACCGGTGCCTTTAAATTCCTCAAAGATTACCTCGTCCATCTTCGAGCCGGTGTCAATCAGGGCCGTAGCGATAATGGTTAGCGAACCACCATTTTCAATGTTCCGTGCAGCACCGAAAAAGCGTTTGGGTTTGTGCAGCGCGTTGGCATCCACACCACCGGAAAGAATTTTTCCTGAAGAAGGCACCACCGTATTGTGAGCTCGCGCCAGGCGGGTGATAGAATCCAGCAAAATAACCACATCGTGGCCGCATTCCACCATACGCTTGGCTTTTTCCAGCACAATGCTGGCCACCTTAACGTGGCGTTCAGCCTGCTCATCGAACGTGGAGGCAATCACCTCGGCTTTTACACTGCGGGCCATATCGGTAACTTCTTCGGGTCGTTCATCAATCAGCAGCACAATCAGGTAAACCTCCGGATGGTTTTCAGCAATGGCGTTGGCAATATTTTTCAGCAAAACAGTTTTGCCGGTTTTTGGCTGGGCCACAATCATACCGCGCTGGCCTTTACCGATGGGGGCAAATAAGTCCAGGATACGGGTTGACATGTTATCCGGGGTGGTGCTGAGTTTAAGCTTCTCTTCGGGGAAGAGTGGGGTAAGGTACTCAAAAGCCACCCGGTCGCGTATTTCTTCGGTGGTTTTGCCGTTTACCGATTCTACTTTTAACAGGGCAAAATACTTTTCGCCTTCTTTGGGTGGCCGGATGGTTCCCTTTACCGTGTCGCCTGTTTTGAGGCCGAAAAGTTTTATCTGCGATGGCGACACATATATATCATCGGGACTGGCCAAGTAGTTATAATCGGATGAGCGCAGGAAGCCGTAGCCATCCTGCATAATTTCTAAAACGCCTTCATTGGCGATAACGCCATCAAAATCTTTAATGTTGATTTTTGCGGCCGGTTGCCGCTCCTCGCGGTTAACAGCGGGAACGCCTTCTGTTTCCGGCATGGCTGCCGGTTCAGTGATTGCACCCGGGGTTGGTTTGGGCTCAGCTGGTTCATCACCGAAACTGGTAACTGTTGAGTCGAAGTCAACAGTAAGTGAATCGAGCAACTCATCGGATGATAGTTCCTTCTCCGGTTTCGGGGCCACATTTTCGCGCCTGCGGGGGCGCAGTGTGCGACCCTCGGCTGTTACGGTTGACGATTTTTTGCTTCCGGGTGCCTCGCCCGTGATGGCCTGCTGGTCGAGAATTTTATAAACAAGCTCCTGTTTGGAAAGCTTTTTGGCGTTTTTAACGCCCATTTGTTCGGCTATGTCTTTCAGTTCGGAAAGCAGCCTGACGTTTAAGTCATCGATGGTGTACATGGTAGGAAATAAAAAAGTTGTTGTTACGTGGTTTACGTTCTATAGGTTGTAATCAGATTAGTTCTGAACGAATTCAATACGAATCACAAGTGAAGAATAATCAGTAAGGAAAAGCGATTTATATGTTTAGTTGGGCGCTGGAGTGCCCGTTTGACCCTGCAAGTATAGGCCAAATTTACACACAAACAAATAGTCGTGTACAATTTGTTCGGTTAAAACCTTTATGGTTCGGCCAAAAACCTAATTTTACACCTCCGTAGTTAATCAGTAAAATTACTATGCTTCAGGTTTCTCTTATTCGTGAACAACGCGAAGCCGTAATTGCCGGCCTGGCAAAGCGCGGGTTGAAGGATGCTGCCGCCATAATTGATAAGGCTGTTGAACTGGACCACCTGCGAAAGCAAACCCAGCAAAAAGCGGATGACCTGAAGGCCCGTTCGAATGCCGAAGCAAAGCGGATTGGTGAGTTGATGAAATCTGGCAACGCAGAGGAAGCCGCAAAGTTACGTACTGCTATTGCCGGTGATAAGGAAATACTGAAAAAGCTGGAAGAAGAACTTGCTGTTTATGAAGAACAACTCAAACAGCACCTTTATAAAATACCCAATGTGCCGGCCGCCCGGGTGCCGGCAGGCGGAGGGCCTGACGATAACCTGAACGTTCACCAACATGGCGCAATACCCAAACTGCCCGGTGATGCATTGCCGCATTGGGAGTTAATAAAGAAGTATGACATCATTGATTTTGAACTGGGTAATAAAATCAGTGGGGCGGGATTTCCGGTGTATAAAGGCAAAGGCGCGAAACTGCAACGCGCATTAATAAGTTTTTTTCTGGATGAAGCCGAGAAAGCCGGCTATCGCGAAATGATGCCGCCCATTGTGGTTAATGAGGCGTCAGGGTATGGAACGGGTCAGCTACCCGACAAAGAAGGACAGATGTACCACATTACCTTGGATAATCTGTACCTGATCCCAACCGCAGAGGTGCCCATTACCAACCTTTACCGCGATATGATCTTGAATGAAAACGATCTGCCCGTGCTGAATGTTGGTTATACTCCGTGCTTCCGCAGGGAGGCCGGTAGCTGGGGTGCGCATGTACGTGGATTAAACCGGTTACACCAATTTGATAAAGTTGAAATTGTGCAGATCAGAAAACCGGAAGAATCGTATCAGGCCCTGGATGAAATGTGTGCTTACGTGCAAAGTCTGCTCGAAAAATTGGAGTTACCATACCGCAAACTATTGCTCTGTGGAGGCGATATGGGCTTCAATTCGGCTATGACGTTCGACATGGAAGTATTTGCGGCTGCCCAGCAACGCTGGCTTGAAGTAAGCTCAGTAAGCAACTTCGAAACCTACCAGGCCAACCGCCTGAAACTCCGGTACAAGAACAAAGAGGGGAAAATTCAGTTGCTGCATACGCTCAATGGCAGTGCACTTGCTTTACCGCGCATTGTGGCGGGAATCCTTGAAAACAACCAAACCAGCGAGGGCATAAAGGTACCGCCCGTGCTCGTGTCGTACACCGGATTTGACTTGATTAACTGAGTTTATTGCACCACCCAGCCACTTATCAAAAGACACCCCGAAGCGAGCGGCTTGTTTAGTAAACTTGTAATGAAACAATCTTCATCAATCATGAAAATAAAGGGCCACTATATATTGCTGCTACTTGTTGGAGTTGGTTGTAGCCGCGAGCAAAAGGTTTCGTTTGTTTACCCGGAGACCCGCAAAGTTGATACTGTTGATACCTATTTTGGAACACCCGTTCCTGACCCCTACCGGTGGCTTGAAAGTGACACGGCCAAAGAAACAGCCGACTGGGTGGCCCGGCAAAACGAAGTAACCTTTAAGTATCTTAATAATATTACCTACCGCGATAAAATTCGAAAGCGGCTGGACGACCTGCAGAACTATGAGCGCATCAGCGCACCGGTAAAGCACGGTGATTACTATTATTATTCACGCAACACCGGCTTGCAGAATCATAATGTTCAGTACCGTAAGAAAGGCGAGGACGGCACCGAAGAATTGTTTCTTGATCCCAATACCTTTTCGGCCGATGGCACCACGGCACTAGCTGGCATGTTTTTCAGCAAGGACGGATCACTGGTAACCATCCTTATCCAAGAGGGCGGTTCCGACTGGCGCAAGGCCGTAACTTTGCGGGCCAGTGACAAAGCGGTTATTGGCGACACGCTTACCGATTTAAAGTTTACCGGAATTGCCTGGAAAGGCAACGATGGCTTTTATTATTCACGTTACGATAATCCCAAAGGAAATAAGCTTTTTTCTCAGGTGAGTTTTAACAAGGTGTGTTACCATAAGCTTAACACCCCGCAAACAACTGATAAAGTTATTTATGATGGCGGTTCACAGCAGCCGCAGCGCAGGGCTGCCGCATACGTTACCGAAGATGAACGGTACCTCGTTCTTACCACCAGCATCAGCACCACCGGCAACGAACTGTATATTCAGGATCTTAACGATCCAAAAGGAAAACTCATTCCATCGGTAACCAATTTTGAAAACAACCACAGTGTTGTTGATAATGATGGCCCGCGCCTTATTATCCGCACCAACCTTAATGCCCCGAACGGACGCATTGTTGAAGTAAATGCTACCAGCCCGGCACCTGAAAACTGGAAAGATATTGTCAAGGAAACATCGGAGCCGATACAAAGCGTAAGTACCGCAGGGCGCAAATTATTTGTTGCGTATTTAAAAGATGCCAAAAGCCAGATCAAACAGTTTGATAATACAGGAAATTTCGAGCGCGAAGTAGAACTGCCTGCTATTGGTTCGGCTGGAGGGTTTGGCGGCCGTTGGACTGACACCGATGTGTACTACTCGTTTACATCCTTTACCTATCCGGCAACCATATTTAAATACAATATTGCTTCCGGTAAATCAACCGAGTACGCCCGGCCCAAAGTTGCCTTTAACCCCGATGACTACGAAACCAAACAGATTTTTTACCAAAGCAAAGATGGCACAAGAGTCCCCATGTTTATTGTTCATAAAAAAGGTATTGAGTTGAATGGGGGAAATCCAACCTGGCTGTACGCTTATGGAGGATTTAACATCAGCCTAACGCCATCGTTCAATGCATCGCGGATGGTGTGGCTTGAAAACGGTGGTGTGTATGCGCAGCCGAACCTGCGTGGAGGTGGTGAATATGGCGAGCAGTGGCACCTGGCTGGCACGAAAATGAACAAGCAAAATGTGTTTGATGATTTTATTGCTGCCGGTGAATACCTTATTGCAGAAAAATACACATCAAGCGATAAGCTGGCGATTGCCGGTGGTTCAAACGGAGGCCTGTTGGTGGGCGCCACCATGACCCAACGACCGGATTTGGCAAAGGTGGCTCTTCCGGCCGTAGGTGTTATGGACATGCTGCGCTACCACAGGTTTACTGTAGGTGCCGCCTGGGCTTACGATTATGGCACTGCCGATGACTCGAAGGAAATGTTTGAATACCTGCACAGGTATTCCCCGCTGCATGCGCTCAAACCCGGCACGGCCTATCCGGCTACGCTGGTTACCACGGCCGACCATGACGACCGGGTAGTGCCGGCTCACTCTTTTAAGTTCGCTGCTATGCTTCAGGCATGCCAGACAGGAAACAACCCGGTTCTTATTCGGGTAGATGTAAAGTCGGGCCACGGTTCTTCCAACCTCTCGAAAGCCCTTGATGTAACGGCTGACCAATATGCTTTTGCCTGGTACAACATGGGCGTGGTCCCGACTCTGGCGAAAGAAGACATGTAAAATGAAGAGTTTACCAACTTTATGGAGTTCAACATCCGAACTGGAACCAAAACTGATCTTCCGCGTGTGCTGGAGTTGATTAAAGAACTGGCTGCCTATGAACGCGCACCGCACGAAGTAACCAACACGGTTGAATTAATGGAACAAGATGGTTTCGGAGCCAAACCCATTTACGGTTTTTTTGTAGCGGAATTTAATGATAAGATTGTGGGTGTTTCAATTTACTACTGGCGCTATTCTACCTGGAAGGGCAAGCGCTTGTACCTGGAAGATATTGTCGTAACCGAGTCGGAACGCGGAAAGGGCGTTGGTAAACAACTGTTTGACAGAACGCTGCAACATGCGCTGGATGAAAACTGCACGGGTATCATGTGGCAGGTTCTTAATTGGAATGAGCCGGCTATAAACTTTTATAAAAAGTTTTATAACCCTAAGATGGATGAAGAATGGATTAACTGCAGTTTGGAGCGTGAGCAGATTGAAACGCTGTTGAAAAAACCTTAAACGCCCACCTCAATAATTGCACGGAGCGGTATTCCGTAACCCCCGTGTATTTCCACATAATCCTCTTCCAGATCAATCAGGTCAGACACCACTTCCACCACTTCGCCATTGGCCAGTTTAACAAACAGGCTGATGGTTTCGTGGTCGGCATTGGTGAGTGCCATGGCTGTTTTTAGTTTATGCTCCCGCTCGAACTTATCCTCAAAAGTGGTAAGCACTTCTTCAGCAGCGAATTGCAGCGAGCGGATTTCTTCTAGCGAAACTTTTCGGGCATTCATACAACACAGGGTTAAGTGAAACATGAAACCCAAGAGGGTATTTATAAAACAAGGCAACAGCACTGCCGGTTCATACTTCTTCCAGCAAAGTGCGAAAGGCTACATGTTTAAATTTCTGTTTGTGCTCCTCAATTAATGCCGGTGCAAATTTTTCAAGGTACTGCACCACATTTTCCAGTGATTGGGCCTGGTACTGTACACTGTACGACAGGGTACCGTCCTCATTATCATGGAGTACTTTGAAAATTTTTCCTGAAACAAACATCCCTGTGTTCAGCACATGCTGCATGTGCGACTCCTTCATCCATTTCAGCCAGGCAGCCTCATCAGCCTGGTCAATACCCACGGTAACATTGTAAAGATACATGTTAATCAAATGACTATGACCAGTATCATTAAATGCACTGACCCCGATCATGTAGAAAGTTAGTTTTTTTTCTATACTTTGGCAATGACTAAAATAATGGAGTCGGGGATGAAAGCAATCTTTTTTATTTCTTTCGTAATGGCATTTTATTGTATGCTGCCAACGGGCTTTGCTCAAAGTCAGGACACCACGCTTTACAGGATTGAAACTCGAGATGGAAATGAGTTCATCGGTCGTATTGTTCAGCAGGATCAAACTACTATCCGGCTGCAAACTGAGAAGTTGGGTGAAATAACGATTCAGAAAGCCGACATTAAGAGTATGGTGGCAGTTCAAAGGAAGCAAGCAAAAGATGGCAGGTACTGGTTCGATAATCCGCAGGCCACCCGGTATTTCTGGCAGCCCAACGGGTATGGCCTTAAAAAGGGCGAAGCCTACTACCAAAACGTATGGATTTTCTTCAACCAAGCCAGTGTTGGCGTTACAGACTACTTCAGTATAGGTGCGGGTATAATGCCGTTGTTTCTTTTTGCCGGAGCGCCTTCGCCTGCCTGGGTGACTCCGAAATTTTCTATTCCAATTGCAAAAGATAAATTTAATCTGGGTGCGGGGGCATTAATGGGTACTGTATTAGGTGAACCGAACACCAGTTTCGGCATAGCTTACGGTGTGGCAACTGTCGGGTCGCGTGATAAAAATTTGAGTTTTGGCATTGGCTATGGCTATGCCGGTGATGATTGGGCTCAAACACCCACTATCACATTAAGTGCTATGATCCGAACGGGCGAACGAGGCTATCTGGTTACAGAGAATTATTTTATTGGTTCCAGCGATGCCTCGTTGATGTTGTTCTCGGTTGGCGGCAGAAGAATTGTAAAACGGGTTGGGATAGACTTTGCACTAGTTATCCCATCCGAAACAGATGGCGAACTGTTTGCCTTCCCGATATTGGGTCTTACAGTTCCGTTTGGTAATGTGCACGGCAATGTGATTAAGTGAGCATGAAGAATAGTTCAACTTAATCGTTTAGCCGCCTCATCCCAATTCACAACACTCCACCAGTTGGCTATGTACTCATTGCGTTTGTTTTGATACTTCAGGTAGTAGGCATGTTCCCAAACATCCAATGCCAAAAGGGGTGTGCCTTTCAGTTCGCTAATGTCCATCAGCGGGTTGTCCTGGTTGGGTGTCGATCCAATCTTCAGTTTGCCATTATCTTGTACCAGCCATGCCCAACCGGAGCCAAACCGGCCCATGGCGGCTGCGGCAAATTGTTCCTTGAATTTTTCGAATGAACCGAAAGTTGCATTAAGTGCTTCCGCAACTTTCCCGGCAGGAGGGCCCCCGCCCCCCGGCTTCATGACTTGCCAGAAAAAATTATGGTTCCAGGCTCCGCCTCCGTTGTTACGAGCCTTCGCTGAAAGGCGCGAGGTGTTGGCAAAAAATTCAATTTCCGAAGTGTAGGCAATCCCTTCAGCCGTAATAGCGTCATTTACATTTTTCACATATGCAGCATGATGGCGACTGTAATGAATTTCCATGGTCAGGGCATCAATTGCAGGCTCCAGCGCTACATAGCCATAGGGTAAGGTAATTTGCGAGAAAGTTAATGATGGAACTGAAACAGCTTTTGCCGCAGCAGTTGTACTGCAGGCTGTTCCGGCCATTAGTGGCGGGGCTGCTGTAGCTACCAATGCGGCTTTAACAGCAGTTTCAATAAATTCTCTTCGGGTTTTCATAAACAGAGTCGTTTAATCACGTGCTTTTTTCCAAAGTCAATTTACCCAAAATTCCGTAGCTTGCATATGGCCCTAATACCAACCTTATGAGCGATATACTGTACGAGCAGATCCCCTCGCTGGATTTAGCTGACTTTACCGGTAGCGACATGGTAAAAAAGAAAAAGTTTGTTGCTGATCTAGGCTCAGCCTACAACAATATTGGCTTTGTGGCCATCCGCAACCATTACCTGTCGGATGACTTATCGGAAAAACTATATGCCGTGATTAAAAAGTTTTTTGCTTTACCGGATGAGGTGAAGCAAAAGTATGAAATACGCGGCTTGGCCGGGCAGCGCGGGTATGTGGGCAAAGGTAAGGAGCATGCCAAAGGAAGAAACACCGGTGACCTGAAAGAGTTTTATCATATTGGTCAGGAGGTTGAAGATGATGACCCGATTAAGAAGGAATATCCCGCGAATGTGTGGCCCGATGAGCTACCGGAATTTAAAGAAATTGGTTTGGAAGTTTACCGTAAACTGGAAAAGACCGGAGTCTATATGCTTCGCGCTATTGCACTTTACCTGGGCCTGCCCGAAAACTATTTTGATAACAAAGTGCGCCATGGCAACAGCATTTTACGGCCTATCCATTATTTTCCTATTACCAACCCGGAAGCCGTACCAGCCGATGCAGTGCGTGCTGCCGAACATGGCGATATTAATCTGATTACGCTGCTTATGGGGGCCAGCGCAGACGGCCTAGAGGTATTGCGCAGAGATGGAAAATGGATACCCATTACAGCCTTGCCCGAGCAATTGGTGGTAAACGTTGGCGATATGCTGGAGCGGCACACCAATAAAAAGCTTAAGTCTACCATTCATCGGGTGGTTAACCCCCCACGCGATAAAATGAATACTCCCCGGTATTCCATTCCGTTTTTTATGCATCCGAGAAGTGAAATGAGTTTGGCGGCACTTCCATCGTGTGTGGATGCAGATCATCCTAAACTGTGGCCTGATATTACAGCCGGAGAATTTTTAAACGAACGCTTGGCAGAAATTGGATTAAAGAAAAATTAGCAAGCGCCCCCGGTTTGCCATGTACCAGCGTGTCCGATATTATATTTTTCTGCGCGATGTATTGTGGTTGGCATTAACAGCATTCGGAGGGCCACAGGCTCACCTGGCGCACTTCCAGCGGGTTTTAGTAAATAAGCGCAAGTACCTGAGCGAGGCTGACCTGATGGAACTTAACTCACTATGTCAAATGCTGCCCGGGCCCAGTTCTACACAAACACTTACCGCGGTTGGGTTTAAAATTGGCGGCCCCAACCTTGCGTACCTTACCTTATTGGTATGGGCATTACCCTCGGTGCTTTTCATGGCCATTCTGGGCGTGTTGCTTTCAAATATTCAGGAAAAAAACTGGTCATTGGAGTTTACCCGCTTTATCCAGCCTATGGCAGTAGGCTTTGTAAGTTATGCAGCGTATACCATTAGTTTAAAAACGGTGCACACTAAAACCGGAATAGTTTTGATGGTAGCCGCTGCGTTGGCTTCGTATTTTATTCAAACTCCGTTTGTGTTTCCGGTTATTTTGCTGGTTGCAGGTCTGGTCACCGCACTCAAGTATAAAGAACAACCGAAGGAAGCAAAAAAGAAGTTTGAGATTCCCTGGGCAAACTTCTTTTTGTGGATAGGTGTGTTACTGGTAGCTGCCGGCCTGGGTGCAGCAACGGGCGCCCTGCCTATTCGGTTGTTCGAAAATTTTTATCGTAATGGAAGCCTGATTTTCGGGGGAGGGCAGGTGCTGACACCGCTACTGTATACGGAGTTTGTGCAATACGCACCCAAGCAATATCTCACTTCGCAAGAGTTTCTTTCGGGTTATGCGGTTGCGCAGTCACTGCCCGGGCCGGTGTTTTCATTCAGCGCTTTTATCGGTTCGCTTGCTATGCGCGAGTATGGCTTTGCCGGTGAACTTGCCGGGGCCATCATGTCAGCCGCAGGCATCTTTCTGCCTGGCACTTTCCTGATATTTTTTGTAATCCGCATCTGGGACAGCCTTAAAAAATACCGCGCCATCCGGGCTTCGCTGGAAGGGATTACGGCTGCCAGTGCGGGGTTGGTTGCGGCAGCAGCCGTTATTTTATTTCAGCCTTTACAGAATACAGTGTTGAATTTCTCCGTTACTATTGGCACGTTTGGCGTGCTGGCATTTACCAAAATTCCTTCCCCTGTAATTATTCTGTTGGGGATTGCGCTGGGCCTTCTTCTATAAACCCATAACAATAAAAAAGCCCGGAAGTGAACCGGGCTTGGTATTACCTTAAAAATTCTGTTATCCGAGTTTAAAAATAATCGGCACTACATAACGCTGGCGTACAGGTTTGCCGCGCTGTTTGCCGGGATTCCACGGGGGTGCGCTTTGTACAACGCGAACGGCTTCTTCATCGCAACCGGCACCAATGCCTTTAATGGCTTTTACATCCTGGATGGAACCATCGCGGTTAATTACAAATTCTACGAAAACCTTGCCTTCAATGCCCATCCTGCGGGCCTGGGCCGGATATTTCATCTTGTCCTGCACATACTTGTAGAACGCAGCCATACCGCCCTTCGGTGTTGCTGATTCCTCCACAACCAGGAATATCTGGTCAACATCTTCTTTCTCTTCAACCACCGGAGCAATGGTAATTTCTTCAACTTTGGTATCAGTGGTTACTTCAACGTCAAATTCAACCTTGATATCTTCCTTGATTTCTTCTTCATCAGGAACCTCAATAATCACGGGTTGTTGAATCTTCGGGGGTGGTGGCGGAGGTTGCTCAGTAGGCGGTACTTCCAATATTTCCTCTACCGCGTTGGTATTCTTGCCCAGATTTTTCAGGTCGGTGTCATCGTACGACCGGAATTCGAAGGCCATCACCACGATAATCAGCGTAATAACCAACCCGATGTTAAAGAACATCCAGGATTTGTTGGTCAAATCCGCTTTTTCTGTCTTTTTAGGTTCCATAGGCTCAGCAATTTGACAATAGAACGCCAAATATAGAAAAAGGTCACAAACCGGGATAAGAAAAGTTGGCTATTTCCGGGTGCCGTAAAATACCGTCAGATAAAGGGTGGGAAAAACCGAATATTTTTTGGCTGTCGGAATAAATTCGATGGATTGGGTATAAGCATCCAGCAGAAAACCGGCTTCAAAGCCCGTAACCGAACTTTTTATGTCGCCCATTTCAAAATTCAGAGCCGCTTTCAGGTTACCGCCAAAAATAACATCGGATTGGCCCAGCCCCTCAAATAATCGCCCGGTGCCCCAGATACGTTCAATGGGGATGCTTAAATCATATTGTTTGCGTAGAGTCAAAAAGCCATTATTGTCAACGGAATATTCTACATAATAAGGGGCAACCAAACCCAGGCTTGGGCCGGCAGCAAATACGGCTTTTATTTCTACGCCCTGCTGGGGGGCTTTTTTAAATAAGATAAAATCACGGCCATATTGAAGCCGAAAGGTATAAAGGTAGTTGCTCTTTCCAAGGATGAAGAAGTTGCCTGTAGCATACGAATTGAATCTAAGCTCCTGCGGGTGTTTCACATTCATTATTTCCAACCCGAAGGTTTCCAGCATCCGGTCACTCAGCTTGCGGGATTTCTTAAACATGAAGCCGCCAATGAGTCCGCCAGCGGTGTTCTTGTTAATGCCCCACACAAATTCAGACTGATACTCGTAGCTATCCTGTGTTTGGCTGTATGCTCCTGCAGCCAAGCCCAAAAACAATAAACTCAGCAATTTGGTTAGCAATTCATGCATTGTTGGCAACTTGCGGTAAATTAGCAGGTTACAAAAGTAACGCAAAATTAACGGATAAGTTATTCCATGAGTACCTTAACAAATACCTACCAGGGAGGGTTGCGCACCACGTTAACACATACCCGTTCGGGGCAGGCCTTTATTTCCGATGCTCCTCCTGATAACATGGGCAAAGGTGAAGCCTTTAGTCCTACCGATTTGGTTTGTGCGGCCCTGAGTTCATGCATGCTTACCACCATGGGCATTGTAGCCGAACGCGACCAGATTGATATGACTGGGATGAGAACAGAGGTCGTAAAAATAATGGCTTCCAATCCGCGTAAAATTGCTGAGATACAAATAACGCTGTCACACCCGAACCTGAAAGCCACTGAAGCACAGAAGCAAAAACTAAGAAATACAGCCCTAACCTGTCCGGTGGCATTAAGCCTTCATGATTCGGTAAAGCAAACCGTGATTTTTAATTTTTAACTACCTGTTTTAGTTGTTCGTACTGAATATCGAAGTGTGAGGCGTGGTAAACCGTTTTTCCGCCTCGGATAATTAGCACCTGAGGCGATTCATGCTGTACTTTAAACAATGCAGCAATTTCATCGGAGAGGTTGCGGTAGGTAAGTAAATCGAGAAAATAGGGTGTAACTCCCTGCATGTCTTCTGCGTTCCAGTTCCTCTCCAGCCGATTAAGTACTGCGTTGCTGATGGAGCACCGGGTACTGTGCTTAAAAATGAGTGCTAATTCGCTGGCCTGCAGCAGGCGGATTAGCTGCGAAGGATCGGTTAAGTGACTCCAGTTCATCATCAATCGTACCACAAACCCTGCTCGCGTTTGTCAAAGCGTGGTTTCCTGATTTTTTCTTTCAGGTTGTCGGGCTGGGTTTCGTTTTTCCGGAATAAACGCGCCCACCAGAGTTTAAAGTTCGTGAGGAAGTCTTTTTCTTCTTTAACATTATTCTTATTGGTTTTTACAAACTGGGCATCAGGATGATAATCCTTTTTTCCAAACAGATCAAACTTCTTCATGCGTATGTTGCCCTGGTAATCGGTAGCGCGCATAAAAGCCTTGCCGGGCTCGCGTACATTTAAGGCTTCCTTGTCGCTGCTGGGGTTGTGCTTATAATCCCAGGTGAGTTTGGAAACTTTATAAAATTCACTGGCTTTCATAGAGGTTTTGGAGGCGGCAATACCAGGAAGAGATCCTTTGGCAGCCTGCGGTTTTGTTTTGTAGTCACCTTCCTTAACACGCACCTGTAGTCCCGAAACCCGATCATTATATTCAGAAGGTTTGAGCTTGCGAAGGGCCTCTTCATCGCTGTTTTTGTTTTCAATATACCTCGATCGTTTTACCCGTACCTGCAGGCCGTCCACCTGATATGTGGTTTTATCCGGTCTGGACTTTTTAATGGCTTCCTCTGCCTGATTAGGATTTTTCAGGTAGTTACGTTTGAAGCGTGACAGGCGCGTATAACCGGTAAATTCTTCGCCCTGGTCGCGCATGTCCGGATACAAATCAAACTGGCGGTATTTACCGGGGAAGCCGCCAACCTCTTTACTGGGTTCCTTTTTGTCTACCTTGATGTTACCCTGATAGCGTCCGGCACGGGCCGCCCGTTCATCGGGTGTTCGTACAGCTATGGGTTGCTCATTGTTGTTCCACAAAGTACCGCTTACACTACCTCCTCCTTTTTTCGGTTTTTTGGCTTTATAAACCCCGGCAAATTCTTCACCCTGGTCGCGCATGCTTGGCTTTAAATCGAATTGTTTGTATTTGCCGGGAAAGAATCCGAAATCTTTTTGCGGTGTTCTCACCGGAATGGGCTGTTCTCGGTTGTTCCATAGTTTGCCGCTGATGCTGCCGCCACCCTTAAGTGGTTTTTTTGCTTTGATGTATCCGCTAAAATCAGCGCCTTGTGTATCAAAGGTTTTTCTTCCTTTAATATTTCCCTGGTAGGTATCAATTCCTTTTGCCCCGATGCCGGGCGTTCTTCCCTGAACAGGTGTTTGCTGGTTGTTCCACAACTTACCGCTCACGCTGCCACCCCCTTTAAGTGGTTTTTTTGCTTTAATATATCCGGTAAAGTCACCACCCTGCGCATCAAAGGTTTTTCTTCCTTTAATATTTCCCTGGTAGGTATCAATTCCTTTTGCCCCGATGCCGGGCGTTCTTCCCTGAACAGGAGTTTGCTGGTTGTTCCAGAGTTTGCCACTCACACTGCCCCCACCTTTCAGCGGTTTGCGTGCTTTAATAAATCCTGAGAAATCGCCACCCTGCGCATCAAAGGTTTTTCTCCCTTTAATATTTCCCTGGTAGGTATCAATTCCTTTTGCACCGATACCTGGAGCCCGGCCTTGAACCGGCACCGTGCCGGGCCGCTTTTCGCCTGAACGTGTTGCCGACTTATAGCCACCACCAGGAATTGTTCCTTTGTACGGCCTGTCGCCAAAGCGGTCTTTTCGTATGCGCAAAGGATAAACCGGTTGGCCGGCTTCAAATTTACCGCGGCTTGAGAAGTTACGCCCGCGTATTCTACGGCCGCTGATGTCACCTCTCCAGGCACGGCTTTCACGGGTAGCGGTTACATACCGTCCGCCGGCAGGGTCTTTGTACGGTCTGTCGCCAATGCGCTTGCGACCATAATAGGGTGTTGTGGTTGGTTTGATAACTTTTGGTCGGGGTGTTTCGTAGTTTTTGGTTCGAAGCCTCCGTCCTGAGATGTCGCCCGTGTACGCGCGCTCACCTTTTTGTTTCCTATTCCAAAAACCAGCATAGGGGTTTATGCTTTTGCGGGCGATATAGGCACTTGAAGCAGATGCAGGAACGACCCTGCGGCTGCGAGGCGGTTGTTGTAAACTGGCCGAACGCTGATTGCGAGCCACGTACCTTTTGTTTGAAACTGCCGGCTGCTCTACTTTACTCGGTTTGCGCGCGGGGTTATGAACAAACCGCCCGGATTGCGGGTACACATTGCGTGTGCGGCCCGTGGCTGAGCGCACAGTTACGCGCGAGGAGGGAACTGCCCGCCATTTTGTTTGCGGATCTTTTGCGTTAGTGCGAACATAAGGACCGCGCTGTGGGTACACATTTCGGGTTTGGCCAGTGGCGGTTCGCACCTTAACACGGTTGCCTGCGGTATTGCCCTGCCGGGCTTTTTCTTTACCCGGTGTGCTTTTGTAGACAGGACGCAACGGTTTACCGGGTTTTCCGCTTTGTGAGGCACTTGTTGCTTTTGATTTGCCTTTGGGTGTTATGCGTTTTGCACTGGTGCTTTTGTTCCTCGCTTTTTTAGGTTTTGTTTTGAAACGTGTTTCTCGCGAAGCTTTGCCGGGTTGATCGCCTTTGGTGTTTTGTGCAAGTACCGGACTTGCCAACGCCAATACTACAATCAGAACTATTGCGTGAGGCAGGCATACCTGTCGGTGTATAATATGCTTTTTGAAGAGGCTCAAAAAAATAGTGTTAAAGCAGGCTAAGGTACGAAAAACGCACAATTTGCCGGATTATAGACCCAGTGTTAAAACGCCAGCAAATCTTCAATCTTGTTTTTCAGTCGTCCTTTAGGCAAAAAGTTTTGTTCAAGTGTGGATGCAAAGGGGATGGGCGTATCCAGGCTGGCCACACGCATTACCGGGGCATCCAGGCAGGTAAAGCAATGTTCGGTAATCCAGGCGCTGATTTCCGCACCAATGCCCCCGGTAAGTGTATCCTCATGCAAAATGATTACGCGGCTGGTTTTCTTAACGGATTCATAAACAGTTTCGGTATCCCACGGTAATAACGTTCGCAGGTCGATAATATCCGCAGAAACTTCAGGCATACCTTCCAGAATTTCTTTAGCCCAATGCACACCCATGCCATAGGTGATGATGGATAAGTCGGTACCCGTGGACACCGTTTTTGCTTTTCCGATTTCGAGGGTATAGTAATCATCCGGTATTTCTGCTTTTATCGATCGGTACAACAATTTGTGTTCGAAGTACATTACCGGATTTGGATCCTCAAAGGCTGCGCACAGCAATCCCTTGGCATCGTAGGGAGTTGAAGGATAAACGATTTTTAATCCCGGAGTATGAAAAAACCAGGCTTCGTTGCTTTGCGAGTGAAACGGACCGGCCGCAGTGCCGGCACCGGTGGGCATGCGCACCACCACATCGGCCGGCTGCCCCCAGCGCCAATGCGCTTTCGCCAGGTTATTTACAATTTGAGTGATCCCCTCTGATACAAAATCGGCAAACTGCATTTCCACCATGGCTTTCATTCCTTTAATGGAAAGCCCCAGGCCGGCACCGAGTATAGCCGATTCGCAGATGGGCGTGTTTCGTACACGGTCTTTGCCAAATTGCTTTACAAACCCATCGGTAATTTTAAATACGCCACCGTATTCGGCAATATCCTGGCCCATCAGCACCAAATTGTTATAGCGCTCCATACTTTGTCTTAAACCATCGCTGATGGCATCAATAAATCGTTTTTCAGATTTTTTTTCAGACGAGGGTGTGATGATGGCGTGTGTAAAAGGGGCATAAACATCCTGAAGTTCCTGTGTGGTATTGGGTTGGGGAGATGTTTCTTCAAATGCAATGGCCAGGCCTGATTCAATTTCTGTTTTAATTTTTTTCCGAATAGTTTCTGTTTTCTTCTCCGTTAGGATGCCCTCACTAAGTAGATACTTCTCGTAGTTATCTACCGGGTCTTTCTTTGCCCATTGCTCCAACAGTTCCTTCGGCACGTATTTAGTGCCCGAGGCCTCTTCATGGCCGCGCATGCGGAAGGTAATGCACTCCAGAAGAACCGGCCTTGGATTTTTGCGGATATCTCCGGCAAGTTTGGATATGGTGTTGTAAACCTCAAGCACATTATTGCCATCCACCTGTATGCCTTCAATGCCGTAACCAATAGCTTTATCTACAAAACTTTTACAGCGAAATTGTTCGTTGCTTGGGGTTGACAGGCCATAACCGTTATTCTCAATCACAAAGATGACAGGCAAATCCCATACGGCCGCCACATTAACCGCTTCATGAAAATCGCCTTCGCTGGTGCCGCCATCACCATTGAAAACAGCCGTAACTTTTTTTTCTCTCTTCAGTTTGGTGGCCAGTGCAATGCCATCGGCTACACCGTTTTGCGGGCCTAAGTGGGAGATCATACCCACAATATGGTATTCGTTACTGCCAAAATGAAAGGAGCGATCGCGCCCTTTGGTATAGCCGCCCATCGTTCCTTGCCATTGGGCAAACAGCCGCTCGAAGGGCATCTTCCGCGAAGTAAACACACCCAGGTTGCGGTGCATGGGTAATATATATTCGTCAGGCTGCAGTGCTTCAGTTAAACCAACGGCAATGGCTTCTTGCCCGATGCCACTAAACCATTTGCTGATTTTATTTTGCCGCAGCAGGATCAGCATTTTTTCTTCAATGAGGCGCGGACGAACAAGGGCTTCGTAAAGATGAATGAGCTTAGCAGAGTTGAGATTTTGTTTGTCAAAATTCATACACAATAGAAAGTAGCAAAGTTAAGAGCTGAGAACAAACTTGTTTATACGTATATATGGTTTAATTTTGTACGTAGCTTAAGTAAGTATGGAAGAAGTTAAATTAACTTTGAAACTTAAAAAGCGAACCATTGAGAGGGGTAAGCGCTTTGCCCGAAAGCAAAAAACGAGTTTATCGAAAATGATTGAAAATTACCTGGATAAGATAACGCAGCAGGAATCGGATGAACTAACCCCGCTGGTCAGGAGTTTGTCCGGTGTATTAAAAGGTAAGTCGCTTGATTATAAACGCGGATACTCCGACTTTCTCGATCGGAAATACAAGTAATGGATCGGGCGTTTGTCGATACGGACATTATTCTTGATTTATTGGCCGAACGCAATCCGTTTTATAAAAGTGCTGCTATTCTTTTTTCTAAAGCCGATAGAGGCGACATTACATTATGTGTATCAACTCTTAGCTTTGCCAATACACAATTTTTGCTTCGCAAAAATTTTTCGGAACGTGAATCCAGAAAAATTCTAATGGGCTTTAAAACACTGGTTCATGTACTGGCAACAACAGATAAAGTAATTGACCGCGCATTAGCTTCAGGATTTTCTGATTTTGAGGACGCGGTTCAATACTACACGGCATCGGAAAATAATGTGAACTTACTGCTTACAAGGAACCTTAAAGACTATAAACTTGCAAAGATTCCGGTAATGACGGCTGAGGCTTATATAAAGACAATTGAATCATAGTATGATTTCGTTTTCTGAGTTCAGGCTAGACAACGGACTACATGTCATCGTCCATGAAGATCCGACCGTGCAGATTGCCGTGCTAAATATATTATACGATGTCGGCTCGCGCGATGAGCGCCCGGATAAAACGGGGTTTGCTCACTTGTTCGAACACCTGATGTTTGGCGGTTCAGTGAACATTCCCAACTATGATGAGCCCCTTCAGTTGGTAGGCGGTGATAATAATGCATTTACCAATACTGACATCACCAATTATTACCTGACTGTTCCGGCTACAAATATTGAAACCGGCTTTTGGCTGGAGAGCGACCGCATGCTGGGACTATCGTTCAACCCGAAGGTGCTGGATGTGCAACGCAAAGTGGTGGTTGAAGAATTTAAGCAACGCTACCTCAATCAGCCCTATGGCGATGTGTGGCTGAAACTACGGCCGCTGGCGTACCAGGTGCATCCCTATCAATGGGCTACCATCGGTAAAGAGCCAGCTCATATTGAGGCTGCCACGCTTGAGGATGTAAAAGATTTTTTTTATACGCACTACATTCCAAACAATGCGGTACTGGTTGTAGCCGGTAATGTAACCGTTGACCAGGTGAAGAGTTTATCGGAAAAATGGTTTGCCCCGATTCCTGCAGGTAAAAAAAAGATGCGCAGGTTGCCACCCGAGCCTGCACAAAAACAAAAGCGTGTGCTGGAAGTTGAAGCGGAAGTGCCGGCCAGTGCACTTTATATGGCCTGGCACATGCCCGGAAGGTTTGATTCGGAATTTTATGCCGTGGATCAGCTATCGGATATCCTGGGGCGTGGCGAATCAAGCCGGTTGTATGCTCAGCTGGTAAAAGAAAAGGAGCTATTCACTTCAATATCGGCCTACGTATTAGGTTCAATTGATCCTGGCTTACTCATTATCAGCGGAAGACTAAAAAGCGGGATTTCCACCTCGCAAGGTGAAGATGCTGTGTTGGAAGTGATTGATGAATTGATTAAAAACGGTGTAGGTCAACATGAATTACAAAAAGTTAAGAACCAGGCTGAAACAGCTTTGGAGTTTGATGAGGTAGAAGTGATGAATCGTGCCATGAGCCTGGCATTTTCATCGCTATCCGGTGATGTGGGTCTTGTAAATCGCGAGAAGGATTTAATCAACAACGTATCCATCGAAACGATTATGGAAAAAGGAGAAGAAATTTTGAAAGAAGAAAATCTTTGTGTGATGCACTACCGTTCAAAAGCCGAAGCAGCATGAATATCCGGATAGGCTTCGGTTTTGATGTTCACCAACTGGAAGTGGGCCGGGAATTCTGGCTGGGAGGAATAAAAATCCCTGCCGATAAGGGCGCTACCGGCCACTCCGATGCCGATGTACTTATCCATGCCTTATGCGATGCCTTGCTGGGCGCTGCCGGTTTGCGCGACATCGGTTTTCATTTCCCGAACAGCGATCCGCAATGGAAGGGTAAAGACAGCAAACATTTTTTAACTGAAGTTGTGCGCATGCTATATGCAAAGGGGTGGCGGGTTGGTAATGTGGATTGCACGGTTTGCCTGGAGCGGCCAAAGATAAATCCGCATATTCAGTCCATGCAGGCCGTGCTGGCGCCATTGCTGCAACTACCTGCCGATGGCGTTAGCATTAAAGCCACCACTAATGAAAAACTTGGCTACGTGGGCCGCGAAGAGGGCGTGTGTGCGTATGCCGTGGCATTGATTGTAAAAACCTGAGCAACGTTAATTTTCGGCTCCACTTCCGAGCAAAACTGACCACGTTTTTAAAGATGGAGTTCGGTCGGCAATTATTTTAATGATGCCCAAAAACGGGATGAAGAGAATAAGCCCGGCCACCCCCCACAACACGCCCCCGATAACAATGGCGGCAATGGTAACCAATGCGTTAAGTTTCAGGCGGCTGCTTACGGCAAGCGGAAAGATTACATTTGCCTCCAGGTATTGAACTACTGCGAACACGGCAATAACACCAAGGGGGTACCAAATGGAGTTATACGTAATCCAGGAAATGGTGATTGGCAACAGTGCAGCAATAATAATTCCGAGGTACGGAATGAACGTGAGGATGGAAGCCGTAAAGCCGAATAAAACCGCATGAGGAATTCCAATTAAGTAAAGCCCCAAACTATTCAGTACACCTACAATCAGATAAACCAACAGCATACCTTTAATAAAATTGTAGTAGGATTGGATGCTCAGGTGAAGGATTTCGCGGATATGCTCCTTGCGCTGCGTTGGAAAAAGCCGGTAAAGCACATCAACCCACCGGTCGCGATGATAAAGAATCAACACAACGTAAACCGGAATTAAAATAAACAACACGCCTGAGATTGTTCCAGCAGAAATGGTTTTCCTGATAAAACCCATAGCATCAGTTCCGGAATGTTGGCCAAGATTTTTCAGCCATTCGTTTTGTTGTTCAGCGCTAATGTTTAATTCCTGCGTAACCCATAGGCTGAATGTATGGAATGTTTGCAGCAGTTTATCCTGCAAAGTGGTCCATTCTTTAAGGAAGCTCAATAACTGGAATGTAAATAAATAAGCGATGGCGCCAACCAGTATAACGATCAGTGACAGACTGAGCAGGATAGCCGTCATTTTGTTTACCCGATGTTGCTCAAGCCAGATGCAAATAGGATAAAGGATGCAACTAATCAACAAGGCAAACGATAACGGAATAAAAAGCGGCCTGCCGATGTAGAGGATAACTCCGCCAAAAGCAATATATTGTAGAATATGCAGGTAAGAAACCTGTGTAGTTGCTTTACTTATTTTCATTTGGACCAATGTAAGCGAAAAGCTACCTCCGTAACTATGATAGAAATCATTTTAACAGAAGACGGATCGCATACAATTAAGAATCATACCCTGAATGAAACCTACCATTCGGTGCATGGCGCCCTGAATGAGTCATTACATGTATTTATAAAAAACGGCCTGGAATTTATTCTTGCCCGATCACCTGCCGAAATAGCGGTACTTGAAGTAGGCTTCGGCACGGGGCTAAATGCCTGGCTAACAGCTAAACACATGGCAGGCACCAGGGTTAACCTACACTACCTGGCGCTTGAGTTCCATCCGCTCAGTGAATCGGTTTGGTCGCAATTAAATTATGCGGCTACAACTGATGATCGAACCTTGTTTAACGAGCTTCACCGCATTTCATGGAATGAACCGGTGCCTGTAACTCCGGAATTTTTAATTCATAAGATAGCCAAATCGGTATATGATTTGGAACTGACCCAATCATGCATAGACCTTATTTATTACGATGCCTTTGCCCCGCAAAAGCAACCCGACATGTGGACGCGTGATATTCTTGCAAAAGTGGCCTGTTGGCTGAAGCCCGGTGGCGTAATGGTAACCTACTGCGCCAAAGGGCAGGTGAAACGCGACTTGAAAGCAGCCGGCCTTACCGTTGAAACCCTTCCGGGCCCACCCGGAAAACGCGAAATGATTCGGGCCATAAAAGAACCAGGACGTTGATCATTATTTGATTGAAGGTTGTTACTTTAAATCCTATCTTCCTCGCGTTAAACCTATTGCTATGAGAACTGTGTCATTGCTGCTTCTTTGCTCGGTGGCAGTGTTTGCGCAAAATGCCTGGACACCCGCTGAAATGATGAAATTTAAACGGCTGACTTCGGCTGTTCTATCTCCTGATGGCAAACGTATTGCCTACACAGTCTCGGTTCCGCTGATGGAGGGTGATAAATCGGAATTCCTCACCCACATCTGGGTAGCAACTACCGATGGAGGCAGTAACCGGCAATTTACCTTTGGCGATAAATCATGTAGCAGCCCGCAGTTTTCGCCCGACAGCCGGTGGCTGGCGTTCACCTCTTCACGCGGCAGCGACCGAACCCAATTACATCTTATCTCATTAGAAGGCGGAGAAGCAGAACAGATAACAAGTCAGAAGAATAATGTTGGACAGTTCGCCTGGTCGCCCGATGGCAAACGTATAGCCTTTATCATGACCGACCCGCTTACTGAACAAGAAGAGAGAAACAGGAAAGAAAAGCGGGATATGGAGATAGCGGATACCTACAAAAACGCACATATTTATACAGTAAGTTTAACGAAAAATGCCAGGGGCAAATACCCGGTAAAGCGACTTACCGGTGGCGATTTTCATGTGACCGATTTAACCTGGTCGCCCGATGGAAAGACAATTGCTTTTGCCCACCAGGTGAATGCTTCACTAAACGAATGGCCCACAACTGATATTAGTATAGTACCCTCTGATAGCGGAGCTGTAAAAAAACTGGTGGCGAACAAAGGCCAGGATGCCAATCCTGTATATTCACCCGATGGCCAGTGGCTTGCTTTTTTTTCGGGCGGTGATGCGGTAAGCTGGTCGGGTGCAAACAATGTGTACATTATACCTGCTGCTGGGGGCACATCTAAAAAACTGGCCCCTACATTTGACGGCAGTTTTCAGCTTCTATCATGGTCGGCCGATGGCAAAAGCATATTTATTTCTGAAGCGTATCGCACTACCCGGGTCGTATATGCTCTGCCGGTTGACGGCAAGCCGCCAAAAATGATTACACCCGCTGAGGGCATGTACACCAATGCCACCTTTAGCAAAGCAACTGACCTGATGGCATGTGTTTACCAAAACTCATCCGTACCTCCCAATGTGTATGTAATGAACTTAAAAGATATGAAGCTGCGTAAAATTTCATCCGTCAATGACGATTTTGCCGCAAAGCCTCATGCCAAAACAGAAGTCATTTCATGGAAATCGAAAGACGGAAAATATACAATTGACGGCCTGCTTACTTATCCGGCTAATTACCAGGCCGGCAGAAAATATCCGCTTATCCTGAATATTCATGGAGGTCCTGCCGGAGTTTTCACCCAGAATTATACAGGAGCAAGTACCATCTATCCATTGCAGGCTTTTGCCAGCGAAGGTTATGCTGTGCTGCGACCAAATCCGCGGGGAAGCTCAGGCTATGGTGTTGAATTTCGCCAAGCCAATAAAAATGACTGGGGCTTTGGCGATTATGACGACATCATGGCGGGTGTTGATAAAGTTATTGCTGATGGCATCGTTCATCCGGATAGCTTATGCGTTACCGGGTGGAGTTACGGTGGGTACATGACTTCGATGATTATCACAAAAACCAACCGGTTTAAGGCCGCCATGGTTGGCGCAGGCGTTACCAACCTGATAAGCTTTACCGGTACGGCTGATATTCCCGATTTCATACCCGACTACTTTGGCGGAGAATTGTGGGATCGAACCGATGTTTACGCCCGGCACTCGGCCATGTTTGCTGTAAAAAATGTAAAAACACCGACCCTGGTTATACACGGAGAACGCGATTTACGTGTGCCTATTTCGCAGGGTCAGGAGTTATACATGGCTTTGAAAAGGTTGGGTGTAAAAACACAAATGGTTTCGTACCCGCGCACGCCCCACGGTCCGCAGGAGCCAAAGTTTATTCAGGATATTGCCGAGCGGGTTATTGACTGGTTTAATCAGCACAACCGCGGACGAACCGGAAAAAATACAGGTACGAATTGATTGGATGGCTCGGATTTGATTATTTGTAGTTGCGTACCGGGCTAATGTTGTTTAGAAAAAGTATCGGGCTAATTATTGTGTTGCTGGGTCTTACCCCTTTAACTAAGGCTCAGCAGCAATTTGCTCATCCGGTAACCCTGTTGCCCTCCGAAGTGCCCATGTCGTTCCTGCAGTTTATCGATAAAGTTGAGCGGGAAATGGGGGTGCGGTTTTTCTATGAACCTGCATGGGTTGAGTACCTCAATATAGACAGGGCTTATACCAAATTGCCGGTGAGCAGGATTTTAGATCAGGTGCTGGAGGGCTCCGATATTACCTATACCGCATTAAGCGACTACGGCATAATACTGGTTAAAGACCCAACTAAAGAAATTGAACGTCAGCGCCTGCTGGCCAAGGCAGTAGCCGAACGCAAAAAGGTGGAGCAACTGGTTATAGGCAACCCTGCTGACTACCATCCTGACAAAAAACTGGTTTTGCGCGGAATAGTTACCGATGAGAAATCTTCTGTAGCGGTTAAAAGCGCCACCGTTACATTGCTCAATGCCGAACGGGGAACCGCTACCAATGAACAAGGTGCTTACGAACTTACACTTACACCGGGCAGTCATTTAGTTAGCTTCAGTCATGCTAACTATTCCGAAAAAATTATTGATTTAAGGATTTACGCCAGCGGACGTTTAAATGTTATCCTGGAGGAAGTTCCTATCGTACTGGAAGAAGTGGTTGTGACCGACCAGGCCATTGTAAATTCAAACATCGGGCAGGCTACTTTAAGGGTAAGTGAAATGAAGCGGGCCCCGGTTTTTCTTGGCGAAGTAGATGTAGTGAAACAGGTGCAAACGCAGGCGGGTGTAACTACGGTTGGCGAATTGGCTGCTGGTTTTAATGTGCGCGGGGGAGGAACCGATCAAAACCTGGTACTTTATGATGGTTTGCCAATCTTTAATACATCGCATGCGTTGGGGTTTTTCTCTGCGTTCAATGCCGAAGCAATTAACCAGGTAGCGTTTTATAAGGGGGGTATTCCAGCCGAGTTTGGCGGCAGGGCATCATCGGTATTGAATGTTACTTCAAAGGAAGGAAATTATAACCGCTGGACCGGCAGTGGTGGCATTGGCTTCATCTCAACATTTTTAACTCTTGGCGGTCCCATAAAAAAGGACACAACTTCAGTTATTGCTTCGGCAAGAGCAACTTATTCCGACTGGATGCTCGATTTGGTCAATTCTGATTATGCAACCCTGCAGAACAGTTCAGTACAGTTTTATGACGGTTCGTTTAAATTGGCCCATAAGTTTTCAAGCAAAAGTAAACTGATATTTTCGGGCTATTTCAGTCGTGACCGAATGCGACTTACCAATGACACCCTTTTTCAATGGAATAACCTGGCCGTGTCGGCACGGTTTGATAAGGCCGTTAACGATAAATTGTTTTACAGCATTACAATGGGCATGGGTAGTTATCGGTATACACTAAATGAACCAGATGAACAGGAAGCGTTTGATTTAACATATGGCATTGCATATCCGTCTCTAAGAGCAGATTTTAATTTCAATGACGGAAATCCGAAAGCTTTCGGTTTCCAGGCCACCTATTACAATTTTAAACCGGGCACACTTAAACCGACAACATCGGCATCCCTTACTCCGGCAATTTCAATTGCTGATGAGAATGCAGTTGAAGCCGGTGTTTATTTTAGCGAATCATTTAAGTTTGGAAATCGCATTAACCTGGATGCCGGCATCCGGTATGCGCTCTATGCCCGGCTGGGGCCAGGAACGGTTTATGAGTACGAAGCCGGACGGCCCCTTGAACCACACTATGTAATTGACTCTACACAATACCCGGCTGGCAGCATCATTAAATTTTATCACGGACCTGAACCCCGGCTGGCAGCACGATATTCGCTGAATCAGTTTAGCTCACTAAAATTTGGGTATAACCGCTTATACCAATTTGTTCATCTGATTAGCAACACAGCTGCGGTAAATCCGGTCGATGTTTGGCAGTCAAGCAACAGTTTTTTCAAACCACAACTGGCTGATCAGATTTCGGCAGGGTACTTCAGAAATCTAAAAGAAAATACCTACGAAGTTTATGGAGAGTTATTTTATAAACAGATTTCAAACGTTCTGGATTTTAAAGATGGTGCAAACCTTATTCTGAACAACAAACTTGAAACCTCGCTGTTGCAGGGTAAGGCAAAATCATACGGTGCTGAATTTTCGGCAACCAAGAATAGGGGCCGGTTACAGGGGATGGTCAACTACACCTTTTCACGTTCACTCAGGCAGGTAAATGGCGATTATGAAATCGAAAAGATCAATGATGGAAAAATTTTTCCTGCTAATTTTGATCAGCCCCACGTGGTTAACCTTACCTGGCGCTATGCCATTAGCCGCAGGCATTACTTTTCAGGGAACTTTACCTACCATACCGGCCGGCCAATTTCACTTCCGGCTCATATTTATTATGTGGATGGCATTGGCATTTCGGATTTTCCGGAACGCAATACGTACCGATTGCCCGATTACCACCGCCTGGATGTAGCATTTATTATTGAGGGGAACCACAAACGAAAAAAATTGTGGGACGGCACCTGGGTTATTTCTGCCTATAACCTATACGGCAGAAGAAATGCATATTCCGTTTTTTTCCAGGAGGATCAGTGGGGTATCCTTAAACCATATCAACTTTCGGTTGTCGGAACCATTATCCCAACTATTAATTACACGTTCAAGTTTTGATGAAAATATTGAAGAAGATAGTAATTGGGCTGGCCGCAGCGTTAATAGGAAGTTGTGTGGATCCATTTAACATACCAAAAATCGATTCAGCACAGCAGTTGGTAGTTGATGCAACCATTACCGATGAACCCGGCATACATACGGTAACCCTGTCATACACTGCAGCATTATCGAATGATTATACCAGCAGGCAGTTTGTTAACGGGGCCATTGTTCGGATTAAGGATGAGACAACCGATGTGACAACCAGCCTGACAGAAACATCACCTGGCAGGTATCAAACACCGGATAATTGGGGTGTGGTGGTTGGCCGTGCCTATAGCCTATACATTCAACTTACTGACGGACGTGAATTTCGTTCAGACACACAACAGGTTTTTCCGGCCGGTGAGGTTGACAGCCTTTCGCTTGTGTTCCTTCCTAATTCAATAAATCAAAATGATGCCACGCTGCCCCAAAATTCACTGGGAATTTACATTGACTCAAAAGGAGTAGCAGGAGAACCCAATTTATTTCGCTGGCGCTGGACGGGGACGTATCAGGTAGAAACCGATCCGGCTAATAAAACGCGAATTGATCCCGATTGCATGTGCGAAGTGCCCGATCCTCCGGCATGTGCATTTGGAATTTGCAGTTGCTGCACCTGCTGGGTAAATGATTTCAGCAGTCAGGCCATGGTATCAAATAATCAGTTAATTAACGACAACTCCTTTTACAATGTATTTTTAGGCAAAATACCGGTAGAGCCATTCCGCTTTTTCAGAAATTATCATGTTGAGGTTGAACAACTAAGTCTTTCCGAATCGGCCTATAATTTTTGGAAACTTGTACAGGCGCAACAACAAGGTGCTACGAATATCTTTCAGCCAAACGCAATTAAGATTAAGGGTAATGTAGAATCAATTACTGATCCGGATGCAGAAGTTTTTGGTGTGGTTTCCTTTTGTTCTGTCAGCAAGGCTTCACGATTTATTAACAGGTATGAGTTACCGGTTTTATTACTTGACCCGCCCCTGATACGGGAAGATTGCCGGCTTGTTTTTCGAAATGCTTCCAATGTCCGACCTGATTTCTGGTAACGATGGCAAAACTCAGTATGTTGTGGTGTGCACTAGTTACAACAGCTTATGCCCAGCTGCCGCTAGAGCATTGGCCTGAAAAACTGAAAGCTTTTTATTCAATCCGCAACCCGGTAAAATTGCACCTGCAGTTTAATCAGCCTGCTTATGCCCCCGGAGATACTGCCTTTTTTCGCGCAGCCTACCTGTTGGCAGCCGATGGAACTCCCTTAAAAGGATATAACCTTATTGAACTGGATGTGGTTGATGCCTCAGGAAAAACAGTAGTACATCAGATATTTCGGATACGCGATGGCTGGGGCAGTAACCAACTGATTTTACCCGAAGATCTGCCACCGGGTATTTACCGCTTGTTTGCCTATGATAATTGGATAAAAAATTTTGACCGGTCCCGGTACTTTGCAGGCCAGCTACACGTAGTCGGTGAACAAACCTATATAACGGATTTATTAAAGGAAAAACCGGTTTGCTACCCAGAGGGTGGCCGGCTGATTGCGGGCGTGCAGAATAAAGTAGTTGTGTACGCAGCAGCCAAGCAGCAAAATGGTTTTGTCGCAGATGCTTCCGGAAAACAAATCGCTACGTTTACTACCGATAGCAATGGTTATGGGTTGTTTTTTATTTCTCCCGATCAAGATGAGATATATACGGTTAACCTGAATGGACAGTCGAACCAACTTGTTGCTGCCCGCGATGGAGTAAATGTAATAGTGACCCCCGCTGTTTCGGCAAAAAGTCAACACCGGGTGTTGCTGCAGGCACCTGCTTTGTCGGGTTTACGAAACGAGCCCCTTCACCTGCTCATCAGCGGCCATGGTTTGGTTTATTATTCAGCAACATTTTCTTTTCAGGGTAAAGAGTTTATTAACCTGGCCATACCGGCCGGGAGGTTGCCAAATGGCATTTGCTATCTTACCGTTAACCGGGCAAGTGGAGAAACGCTTGCCTCTCGAATCTTTTTCAACAGGATTAGCATTATCAACGTTTCCGTAAAGCCTGATAAATCAACGTATCCTACACGTACCCCAGCCGTTATCGAAGTGTCGGTTACGGATGAAAATAATAATCCGGTTTTGGCGCGCATGGCTGCTACCGTTTATCAGCAGGCCATCTTTCCGTCAACCGAAGGCTCAGCAATACAAACGGATCAGTACCTGTTGTTGGTAGCCGACCTTGATAAACCGCCACCTCCCGGCTTTGATGCAAATTTGCAAACTGCCGATGGTTTACAACGGCTGGACCGCTTACTGATTGCTAATAGCTGGCCATGGTATACCTGGGAAAAAGTGCTGGACAAGCAAACCAAACCACGGTTTCTCTTCAGGGATTTTCAACAAGTTAGCGGGAAATTAGTCGAGCATCCGTCTGGCCAACCTTTTGCCGATTCGGTAAGCATCACCTTTTTTGTAATGGGCACGCAGGACGTATATGAGGTGTTTTCAAAAAGCGATGGTACGTTTAGTGTTTCATTTTTGTTTCCGTTTTATAGCCGCGAGAAAGTTTTTTACCGGGTAGAACGGGCCGCCAGAAGGATTGATGATGTAAGGCTGAGGCTAATCGATAGCCTGAACCAATATGCTGCGCTGCCGGTGCAGCGTACAGCCAATGTTGATCCGTATTACAGGTACGCGCAAATGCGAAATCGTGTGAATACTTCTTACCGGTACTTTACCACGGCTTCAAATCCGACCCCTGAAGTCATTAGCCGAAATGTGCTAATCGAGAAAGAACTTTTTGAACCGGACGTAGCCATCGATTTGGATGATTATACGCTGTTCCCCACCATGCAGGAGACTCTTCATGAAATTGTGCCTTACCTGCAATACCGTAAAATTGGCGGCCGTGATGTGGTGCGACTCTATTTGCCCGAACAGGCCAGAACTGGCATTGAAAATCCGGCATTTTTTATTGACGGTGTGCTTACCGATGACCCATCCTATTTTCTGAAACTTAAGCCGGCCGAAGTGGATAAAATAAAATTGATTTATACCGCTCATAAGCTGGAGAAATTGGGCGCTATTTCACGCAACGGTGTAGTACTGGTTGAAACCAAGATACAGGATAATGCAGCAAATGTTTCGGCCACCAGCCGGTCATTCAATATAACCGGAATTACACCTTCGTTGCCTGTAAACAATAGCCCTTTTGCCTGGCAAAAAACAAATCCGCGTGCTCCGCAACTAAAATCGTGTTTATTCTGGAGCTCGCTGATCCGAAGTGATGAAAACGGAAAAGCGAATTTTTCGTTCACAACAGCCGATGATACAGGCCGGTTTGTTGTTCGTATAGAGGGTATAACCGTGCAGGGTATTCCGTTTGTTCATGAAGAGTACCTTGAAGTTAATTACAACAAAGCGCATTAAGCAGTAAACCCGAAAAATTTATCGGGTGTTACGCAGCCAGTCAGCCGGATGTCGTTCGGTGTGGCCGCAATGGAAGTAACCGGATCAAAAAATGACAACCCGATTCGTTTGGTTTGTGGCAGGCATTTGGCGAGAAACCGATCGTAATAACCCTTGCCGTAGCCAATCCGATGCCCCGCAATATCGAAGGCAAGCAGGGGCACCAGCACCAAATCAATTTTATCAACCGGTAGTTCAATACGCCCTGTCGGTTCAGGTACGCCCCAACGGCTTGTTGTAAGATTACGCATGCCTTCAAACAGAAAATGTTCGAGTTGGTTGGTAACGAGGTTTACTTTAGGCACAGCGATGCGGATGTGGGTAAACTCCCGTTGCATGCGGTCGATAATCAGCCAGGTGTCGGGTTCTTTTTTTATGGTGATGGGCAGAAAGCAATGGATTACTTTGATGAACGATAAATCCACCGATGAAAAAAACCGGTCACACAGTTTTCGATTCAGTAGCTGATACTCCGCTTCGTTAAGTGACAATCTTTTTTTCAGAAACGAATTGCGTAATTCCTGCTTAGTCATTTTCAAAGAGGATGTTGAACCGGAAGTCGAATGGATTAAAAAGTTGAATCAGTTTGTTAATAAACTGTGGGTCGGTTTGAAAAAAGTTCAGGAAGTTATCGGTACGCTCCTGTAAGCCACCATTCGGAAAAAGGGAATCTTTCAATTCTTCTACCTGCCGTAGCCGGTCGGCCTGCCTGCGTTTTTCAGCGCGCAGTAATTTCTGCTCAATCTTTTCCAAACTGTTTAAGGCCCGTTTGGTTTCTGCGGCCACCATGGGAGCCAGGGTCTTATCCAGCATGGCCGCATGCTCTTTTATGGCATTGAAATGATCTACAATGGCCTGCTTTTCACCGTTTAACTGAATTTTTTGCGTGGCAAATTTAATTGCCGTCTGGTTTAGCAGGGCTGACTTTTCTTTGAATAGGTCGATTACATCGATACCCGTTTTTTGAAGTTTACGGTATAGTTCATGCTTTATAAAAAGGGCAAAATTTCTGGGCAGTAAAACCGGAAAAGGCAGGTTATAATAATCGAATACGCTTTTAAACTGAAGCCAGTACACCAGTTCGGCAGGCCCGCCCACGTATGCCAGGTTGGGCAGTATCATTTCCTGATACAAAGGCCTCAGGCAAACATTCGGACTGAATTTTTCGGGAGATTCCTGGACGAGTTTTTCAATCTCGGCCTTTGTAAACGATAGCGCGGTATCCACAACACTATACCGGTCGCCTGATTTTTCAATGCGACTCCTCAACCCTTCATCGAGGTAAAAAAGATTTATCTCCCGGCAAAATACCTGAGGTTTGTAACCACCTTGCTCCAGTTTGCTATTGGTCTGGTCAACCAGATTTTTAGCGGAATGATTAATCAGATCATCCGTAATAACCGGTGAAAAAAGTTTTTTTAATTCGTGGTCATCTCCGTCAATAACCACAAGCCCGTACTCGCCAAACAACGCGTTCACATAAAAGCGTACGGCATCACTGAGTTTTTTAAACCGGGTGTACGCTTCTTTAAACAGGGCAATGTCTCCGGGAATTTCCGAAAGCAAGGCCTTCAATTCGGTTGTTGTAAACCGGCCCACCGCTCCTTGTTGCGAAGTTTGCCAGGTATATTTTTTACCGTACAACCTGAAGGATTTGATTTCATCGTAATCATGGTCTTCCGAGGCCATCCAGTACACAGGCACAAACCGATAATCGGGGTACGCTGCTGAGAGTTTTTTACAGGAATTGATTACTGTAACGATTTTATAGATGAAGTATAACGGCCCTGTAAAAATATTAAGCTGATGGCCGGTGGTTATTGTAAAGGTTTTTTTATCAGCCAGGTGTTGAATATTCTGTTTTACCGGTTCGGGAAGTTCAATGTATTTATACTGTTGGTTCAGGCTATCGACTAATACTTTCCGGCTCGCGGCCGGGAAGGATTGCTTCTGCGCGATTTGATTGACGAAGTTGTTAAGTGCTGGAAAGGAGTTATAAAACGGTCTTAATGATTCTTTTTGTCCGATATAATCCAGAAAGAACGGGGTGAATGCACCTGTGGATTCGAACGGTACCGGGTGAACAGTCATATCAGCAACAACAAACCTTTAAACAAAGCATACGACAAATAACGCGTTTTTGACGGTAAGGTTAAATGAAATTACACAGGCGTTTATACAGCTATTCCGTGCAAATCAAAATCGGTGGCTGAGGTTATCTTAACCGGCACAAAATCGCCAATTCGAAGGTATCCTGCTGTGGCATCAATAATTACTTCGTTATCCACTTCGGGCGAATCGAATTCGGTACGACCTATAAAACTTCCGCCTTCCTTCCGGTCAATTAATACCTTGTAGGTTTTACCCACTTTCTGCTGGTTAAGTTCGTACGATATCCCCTGCTGTAATTCCATTACTGCATCAGCCCGCTGTTGTTTTGTTTCATCGGGCACATCATCGTTCATGGAATAAGCATGCGTATTCTCCTCATGCGAGTAAGTAAAAACCCCCAGGCGGTCGAAACGGGATTTTTCCACGAAGTCCATCATTTCCTCAAAGTCTTTCTCTGTTTCACCAGGGTGGCCTGTTATGAGGGTGGTGCGTATGGCAATGCCCGGAACTTTTGCGCGAATGGTTTGAAGCAACTGTTCAGTTTTTTCGCGCGTGGTTCCCCTGCGCATGCGTTCAAGCATGTTGGTACTGCCATGTTGCAAAGGAATATCCAGGTATTTGCAGATGGTGCTGCGCTGGGCCATCACATCAAGCACATCCATCGGAAAGCCGGTTGGGAAGGCGTAATGCAGGCGAATCCATTCAATACCTTCCACATCGGCCAGTTGGTTGAGCAGTTCGGCCAGGTTTCTTTTTTTGTAAAGGTCCAGTCCGTAATAGGTCGAGTCCTGGGCAATTAGCAGCAACTCTTTGGTGCCGCCCTTAGCCAGGTTTTGCGCTTCTTTTACCAATTCTTCAATCGGGCGCGATACATGCCTGCCCCGCATTATGGGAATAGCACAAAACGAACAGGGTCGGTCGCAGCCTTCTGAAATTTTCAGGTACGCATAATGGCCTGGATTGGTCAGTATCCGCTCACCTACCAGTTCCTGTTTGTAATCGGCCTTAAATTGTTTAAGCAGGCGTGAAAGATCGCGCGTACCGAACCAGGCATCTACTTCAGGAATCTCTTTTTCCAAATCATCCTTGTAGCGTTGCGACAAGCATCCGGTAACATATACTTTATCCACCAGGCCCTCCTGCTTGGCATCAACGTAACGAAGAATCGTATCGATGGACTCCTGCTTGGCATTGTCGATAAAACCGCAGGTATTAATTACCACCACGCTGGCATCGTCAGTGCCCGACTCATGAACAGCGTCAATGCCATTACCGCGCAGCTGGGTGAGCAGCACTTCTGAGTCAACCACATTTTTTGAACACCCCAGCGTTACAATATTGACTTTGGTGTTTTTATGCCCTTTGGTTTTCACACGATCCGGTTGAAGGCTGCAAAAATACAAAAAATACAAGGGCACCGGGTTTGTGCGTTATACCGAAGGCGTATCTTTACGGATTGTGAGATTTGCCCGGCTTGCTTTTTTTATTGTTGTAGCTTCATCCTGCCTGGATGAAGCTGATTGCATCCGTAATGCAGATACCGCGTTGGTGATTCAGTTCAAGCGACTGCTTGATGGGAAGAACGATACGCTGATTTTTTACCGTGTTGAAGCCACCGGCACCGATAGTATTTTTTACGGCCAGAGCCCCGATGTGTTGGATACCCTTCGGGGAACTCCAATGATTTTATCGGTTAACCCCAATACACCGGTCACTTCGTTTTCTTTTTATCTGCCTGTACTGGAGTACTCGCTTTCTGTTGAATATGACAGATCAGCACGGTTTATCAGTGAAGATTGCGGTAGCGAAGTGAGCCTCAACAACCTCCGGATTTCGTTTACCGATTTTGATTCTGTTCGTGTTATTAACCCGATTTTAAGCACTGCCCGAACTGTAAACATTGAAATTTACCGCTAACATATTGCTCGTTCTGCTTTCAGTAAACCTGCTTGCTCAAAAGGCCGATACAGTGGTGCGCGATTTCAGACCATCCGGTATCCGCATTGGGTATGATGTTTTCGGGAGTGCCTGGAGTGCGTTGGATAAAACCTATTTCGGCTTTGAAATGAGTGCCGATGTTGATTTTTACCGCTACTATCTTACGGTTGATGTTGGAAACTGGAAGCGGGATTTGACAAGTGATGCAGACCTGTACACCAACAACGGCAAGTATATGCGGATGGGCGTGGACGTGAATTTCTTAAAGAGAGATCCGGAACGGAACATGTTCTTTATCGGGGCGCGCTACGGATGGGGAATATTTTCGGAAACATTGGTAAGGTCAACGGATGATCCCGTTTGGGGAATAAACACCGAAACTTTTACCAATACCGACAGCCGGTCCTCGTGGTTTGAAGTGACTACCGGGCTTCGCGTGAAAATGTATAAATTTTTCTGGATGGGGTACACCATCCGCTATAAGTTTGGATTGAATACTTCCGGAACCGGTGAGTTGGTTCCTTACGATGTGCCGGGTTTTGGCAGTACGTTCAAGAGTTCTACCTGGGGTTTTAATTACCTGCTGTTGTTCAGAATACCGGTGAGGAAAGCGCACTAGGCTTATCTACCCGCAAATAACGAGTCTACAAACTCGGCATTGTTAAAAACCTGCAGGTCGTCAACCTTTTCGCCAACGCCAATGTATTTCACCGGTATTTTAAATTCATCCGAAATGCCGATCACTACTCCGCCTTTCGCGGTGCCGTCAAGTTTCGTGATGGCTATGGCAGTTACATCGGTGGCCTTTGTAAACTCGCGTGCCTGGGTAACAGCATTCTGGCCGGTGCTGCCATCAAGCACCAGCAACACTTCGTGGGGGGCATCAGGAATAACCTTTTGAATCACGCGTCTGATTTTCGAAAGTTCATTCATCAGGTTGGTTTTGGTGTGTAGGCGGCCTGCTGTATCTATAATCACCACATCTGCTTTTTTTTCAAGACCTTCCTTCACGGCATCAAAGGCAACGGACGAGGGGTCGGTGTCCATGCCGCGGCTTACCACAGGTATACCGTTACGGTCGCCCCAAAGTTTCAGTTGGTCAACGGCCGCGGCACGAAAAGTGTCGGCTGCACCAAGCAGAACTGTTTTGCCCAACTTTTTATACTGAGCTGAAAGTTTGCCGATGGTGGTAGTTTTACCCACACCATTTACGCCCACCACCATAATCACATAAGGTTTGATGCCGGCCGGTAAATCAAAATCCTGCAAGGAAGCCGATTGGTTTTCAGCCAACAACGAAGCGATTTCTTCTTTCAGTATCCGGTTTAGTTCCGCTGTGCCCAGGTACTTATCTCGTGCCACGCGCTGCTGTATGCGTTCAATAATTTTTAATGTGGTGTCAACGCCAACATCGGAAGAGATGAGAATTTCCTCCAGGTTATCAAGCACGTCATCATCGACCGTGGATTTGCCGGCCACTGCTTTGCTGAGGCGCGTAAAAAAACTCTCGCTGGTTTTTTGCAAACCCTTGTTGAGCGATTCTTTTTTTTCTTTTGTAAAAAATCCAAAGGCCATACATGCAACTTAGTAAAAAAACGAACCCCTGCTCCGGAAGGAACAGGGGTTTGAAAATGCTTTTACAAAACCGGTTATTTTTTGGCCAATGTTTCTTTAACCATTTCGGCCGGCACAATCTCTTCCCTAAAGGTGTAGGCACCGGTTTTTTCCGACTTGATGGCGCGAATCACTTTTGCGTAGTGCTTACCATCACCTTTCTTCAGTGTTGCAACAACTTTCTTTGCCATAGTTACTTAATTTCTTTGTGTAACGTATATTTTTTCAATACCGGGTTGTACTTCTTCAACTCCAGTCGCTCGGTGGTATTCTTGCGGTTTTTGGTGGTAATGTAACGACTCATGCCGGGCATGCCCGAAGCTTTGTGCTCGGTGCACTCCAATATTACCTGTACGCGGTTGCCTTTCTTTGCCATGTTCGTAATTGATTATTTATGCTACAACCCTTTTCTGGGCTTTGGCTTCCTTTAATACGGCTGTAATACCGTGCTTATTAATGGTTTTAATGGCCTTGGTCGATACCTTCAGGGTTATCCAGCGGTTTTCTTCCGGCAGGAAGAAGCGCTTTTTCTGAAGGTTCGGATAAAACCTGCGCTTGGTTTTGTTATTCGCGTGGGAAACGTTGTTTCCTACCCGCGGCCGTTTTCCGGTTATTTCGCAAACTCGTGCCATTGCCTTTGTGCTTTATTCTTAAAAAAGGACTGCAAATATCGGGAAAACCGGCCCAAATCTCCAAGCCCTGTACAAAATTAGGTTTCGGGCCGTAATTCACCCCCCAATTTCGCTTTAGAAATGGTTTTCAGCGTATAATCACCCTGCGCGCGTACGATTTACCCCTGATGATGAACCTAAAGATGTATAACCCTGCCTTAAGCTCGCCTGTTTCAAACCGGTAGGATTGGTAGGCATTGAGGTATAGCGGAGTACCAACCTGCTGGCCTGTTGAGCTTATTATATAAACCTGGGCGGGTCGATCAACCTGGATGTTAATAACCGCAGACAAATCGGTAACAACCGGATTGGGGTAAATTTCAATTTGTGGTGCATCCGGCAACAGAGTGGTTTCATCATGTTTCAAAATGTGAATTCCACCTGTAATGTTACCAACCACAAGGGTAGGCTTGTCTGTATTGAAAAGATTAACAACTGCCGGCCAGGTTCGACCCCCCAGATTTTGGGGTTGGTATTGTTCACTTAGTTCGTTATAAACAATGTTACGGATGGCGGGCTCTGCTGCCGTGGCTTCTTTGAAATTACTAACAACACCCAATTGCCCGGTTTGATCACCGATGATTAAGTCGGGGTTGCCGTCATTGTCCAGATCGCCAACAGCGCAGGCGAGGTTTTGCCTTAATACACTGGATCCTAATCCAAGGAATGCGGTATTGATTAGGGTAAATGCAGGCGAAGCTAATGTGCCGGTATTTTCCCAATACTGCAGGGCACCGTTTGATTTGCCTACAAGCAGATCGGGTTTGGAATCGTTGTTGACATAAACAACCGAAACGTTTTCGTTGGCAAAGATGGGGAAGTTAAGCGACTGGACATCGGCTGCATTGATTTGCAAACCGATGTTAGCCGTGTTGGGAATGAAGTACAGGTTGGTACTGAGACCGAACTGGTTTGAAGCGGTAAACACCAGGTCGGACCGGGCATCGCCATTCATATCGGCAAAGGTGAGTTTAATATTGGTGAAGTTCAGGAAAGAAATGCCGGCATAGTTATCCGTACTTAATGCAAATACAGGTTCGTTACGTGTACCGGCATTTTCAAAAAAAGCAACAGATGCACGACCATTGTGTGCATAGTTGCCGATGAACAGATCAAAATCACCATCACCATCGGCATCAAAAAAGGCCGGCACAGCGTTATCGCCAACGTCAATCATGTTAGCCTGCAGAAAGTTTGGCGATTGAAAACTAAACTGCGGCAGTTGGTTAGTGCCGGTGTTTTTATAAAACCACAATGTTTCCTTCAGGTTGGTAAAGGTTGATTCCCGGTAAAAGATATTGGGTATTGCAAGCATGTCGGTAATGCCATCGCCATCGACATCTTCGAAGTAAACCGTTGGATAGGGAAAGGCCGCAATCGGATTGGCTACAGGAAAAGCGGTAGCGGTTGTAACCAGGGGGCTGGTATTATTCCCTTCGTTAATAAGTTGGTAAACCCTGAAGCAATCGGATTCGGAAAAAAGCAAATCCTGGTCGCCATCATTATCCAAATCGCGGGCTACCAGGCTTTTGCCTCCTGCATGGTTCTGCCGGCCGCCCGAAGAACAGGATTCGTTATTAAAAGCAAATTCACCACAGGTGCATTCGGTTACACCGCCCCAGGTTTGGGTGATGCGTTCAAAGTCAAGTGAGTCGCAGGTGCCGTAACGTTCTATGCTGAAGTTTCTATGAAACTCGATGGTGCCTGCGCCCACAAATTTTACGTTGAAAATATCGAGGTCACCATCGCCATCGGCATCGCTAATGGAAGGCAGGTCGTCAAAATTAAGCTGTAGGTTTACTTTGTTGGTAAAGCCTTTGGTAAGTAAGACGGTGCTTTTGGTGCTAAAGCCGGTATCGAATAAGAAGAGTTCCCATGCCGGGGGGTGCCCGGGGGGAGAACTATTTTTGTAAACCTTGATGCCCAGCACATCGCCCGTGAACAGATCTTTTTTGCCATCGCAGTTAAAATCGCGCAACAGTACCCAATTGGTTATTCCTTCCGGGAAATAGGCTTCGTACGCTGGTGCATATACATAGCGGTTATCCGTTTTCAGAAATGTCAATATTCTGCCTGCCATCCGGTCGTACAAGGCAAGATCATCAATGCCATCCTGATTCAAATCGATGGTATTGAACTGGCCGGCATTAAAGCCCCCGGCCCACGCCAGGCTGAGTGTATCGCTGTTAAGTAGCACCGGAATGCTGCTGTCCAGCCGATAGGTAAACTGGGCCAGTAAGCCTGCAGGGAGCAGGTAAATGAGAGCAATTTGTACAAGCAAACTTTTTTTCATGCAGTACGAGTGCAGGCCCAACGGCTACTGTTATCTTGGCAGGTAAGATAACGATGGACATTCAGAAATTATATGAAATCTTCCGGAAGAGCGGAAAAGTTTCTACCGATACACGAAAGATAGAGGCGGGCTCTGTTTTTTTTGCCCTGAAGGGAGAAAAATTTGACGGCAACGAGTTTGCCGGTGAGGCATTGACCAAAGGCGCTGCATACGCAGTAATTGACAATCCGCTCTATAATAAAGGAGAGCATTTCGTTGTAGTGGATGATGTCCTTACCGCGCTTCAGCAGCTGGCCCGGCATCACCGCCAGCAGCTGACCATTCCGGTAATCGGGTTAACCGGATCCAACGGAAAAACAACATCGAAAGAATTACTTTATGCCGTGTTGGCCAAAAAGTTTAAAGCGTTTGCCACGAAGGGAAATCTGAACAACCACATTGGTGTGCCTTTATCCATTCTATCGATTGATAGTATGATTGAGGTTACGGTGATTGAAATGGGCGCCAACCATGTTGGCGAAATTGCAGCCCTGAGCGCCATCGCCAACCCAACGCATGGATTTATTACCAACATCGGCAAGGCGCATATCGGCACGTTTGGCGGATTTGATAATATTATTCGCGGTAAGTCGGAATTGTACATGCACTTAATCAACAACCAGGGCACCGTGTTCATCAATTCACAAAATCCGATTTTGTTTAATATGGCTAAGCGATTTAAGAATCCGGTGCTCTACCCGGCCAAAGGCGATTACTATCATTGCGAGATGATAAGTGCAGATCCGTATATTAAAATCCTCACTGAAAGTGGACGCGAAGTGCAGACAAAATTGCTGGGTACTTACAATTTTGAAAACATTGCCACCGCACTTTGTATTGGTAAATATTTTGGTGTGGATGAAAAGTTAGCAAACCAGGCGGTGGCTGACTATGAGCCGGCCAACATGCGCTCGCAGGTAGTTAAAAAAGCAACCAACACAATCATCCTTGATGCGTACAACGCCAACCCAAGTTCGATGGAAGCGGCCATCCGAAGCATTGCTGACATGAAGGCTGAAAAAAAGGTACTCATCCTGGGCGATATGTTTGAGTTGGAAGAAGAGGCTGAACGGGAGCATCGGAACATCGGTAAACTGGTTTGCGACCTTGGCTTTACCAATGTTTTATTGTGTGGCGATTTGATGCGCTATGCATTTAAAGAATTTCCAAAAGCCAACCATTTTAATAAAAAAGAAGAGTTATTGAGCTTTCTGAAACAAAACCCCATCAGCGAATCAACCATATTGGTAAAAGCTTCGCGTGGAGTAGGATTAGAGGCGGTAATGGATGTGATTTAGTAGAGCAAACCATAGAAATGGAGAAAATCTTACAATTCCTGAAAGGTGTTGCAAAAAATAACAACCGCGAATGGTTCGAAAAAAATAAATCGCGTTACCTGGAGGCCAAAACAACTTTTGAAGAGTTTCTGGAGGTATTGCATAAAGAGTTATTGAAGTTTGATGAGAGTCTGGCGGGGCTGAATCCGCGCAAGCAGGCTTTCCGCATTTACCGCGATGTGCGCTTCAGCAAAGACAAACGTCCTTATAAGGTAAACATGGGCGCAGCCTTCTCAGCCCATGGAAAAATGGAGCAGGAACCCGGCTATTATATTCATATTGAACCGGGTAAAAGTTTTGTGGCGGGCGGATTATATATGCCTAACCCGGTGAATCTGGTAAAGGTTCGTCAGGAGATTGATTACAATACCGAAAGGTTTTTGAAGATACTTGCCGATAAAAAATTTGCAACATACTTCTCAGGGCTTGATAATTTCGACCGCGTAAAAACTGCCCCTAAGGGCTATGTAAAAGACCATCCTCATATTAATTTACTAAAAAACAAAAGTTTTGTGGTCTCGCATTCCTTCAGCGATGCACAAGTGAAGGATAACCTATTTATGAAAAATGTTGTCGGGGTATGTAAAGCAGTTAAACCCCTGAATGATTTTTTAAAAGAGGCATTGCAATAAAGTAAAAAACCCCGATGTCATCGGGGCTTTTTACTGCAAGCTGAAGTATTAGTTTGTCGTACCCAGAAATTCTTTCAACGTACTTTCAAGGTATTCATTAGCTGCACGGTACACGCTTTCTTTGTACACCTTCGCATCGCATGGCAACGGTTGGGCCATTGTCAGAAAGTTATCAGTAACGTTAAATATGGTTAGTGCACCTATATCGGTTCCCCAGTTATCCACCGAGGCTGTTTCAACGGCTTTATATTTTTTATCTTCAAATACTCCGGGTATATCCAGATTTTTTTTCAAGTGATAGTTGCTAATGGCCTGCACACCCAGGCTTTCCATAAATGCATAGGTAACCACTGTTTGTGGGAATTCACCAAAGGCTTGCGTGGTAGGCAGGGGATCTTTTTCAACGCGCAGGTAAGGCCTAAGCACAACTTTCACCAATCCTCCTACTGCATCCGAAAGCATTTTACTTCCACCCGACTGGGCATCTTCAACAAATGGCACCAGGATATTCACTTTTACAACAGTGGCTTTAATGTCTTTTGAAATTTTAAGTGAGTTGTCTGTGAAAGTGCTTTTCTCTTTTCCCGAATCTTTGGTTTTTTTAATGAAGTACTCAAAACCGGTAGGCACTACAGTGATAAAGCCCGGATACTGTGCTTCACTTAATGTTCCGCCTTGTTTGCGTTCCCACCCCGCAAATTCCTTGATAGGCTGGGCTTCATCAGCCGAAACAATGGTGTAGCCGGCTTGCTGTAATTTTTCAATGTATTGTTGGTAGAGTTTATCGGTTATCTCCAGCAAATCGGTGCTTTCAATACCCTTGGCAGCCAGTGTTAAACTGGCTTTGGCGGAACCGCGGTAGCCACCTCCCAATGTTCTGGATGCCTGATCTTTGTCTTCCTGTGTGTATAATAGTTGGTAGTTAACCCGAAACTGTGCGATGTAAATTCTTTTGGGTGAGTCTTTAAACTTGTTTTTGCCATATCCTGAATCTTTTAACTCAACGGCTTGTTGGGCAAGGGCTACACCCATCAGTATAGCCACTGAAAATGTTAGTATACTTTTTTTCATAGTACTTGAAATTATGCCCGAAAAGTATTCCCGGATTTTGATTTGTTGTATACCGTAAACCCGCCATGTAAATACCGTGGCAGTACGGTAGCTAGTTGGTAAGCTTGTGGTTATATGCAAATTTTATTAACCCAACCAACGTGTTGGTGTTGGCCTTTTTAAAGAGGTTTTTACGGTAGGTTTCTACGGTGCGCTCGCTCAACTTCAGGGTAGAGGCAATCTGTTTATTAGAGTATTCTTTCAAAATCAGTTTAAGCACTTCTCGTTCACGACCCGATAAACGGGGGGATTCTTCCGGTTGAAGAAGTGTATCTGTTAATTCAGCGCTAATATACCGATGACCCCCCTTGATTTTTTCGAGGGCTGTTAGTAACTCTTGTTTACTTACGTTTTTAAGCAAGTAACCATTAAAGCCGGCTTTAATGGCCTTTCGGACTAACGGGCCCTCATCATGCATGCTGAGCAGTACACCCTTTAGGAGGGGGCGCCATTTGCGACATTGTTCAAATAGTTCAATGCCGTTTAGGTCGGGCATTTCGTAGTCGGTCAGCAATAGGTCGATTTCGTTTGCCTGAATAAACTTCAGTGCCTGCTGAGGCTCAGCAAAGATGGCAACTACTTCATACGGGTCGTCCAGTAGCTGGCTTAAGCCCTCAATAAAAATACGGTGGTCATCAACTAAAATTATTTTCATAGTGATTAGTTGATACGGTTTTCGGGTAAGATAGTGGTATTTCGGCAATCAGGCTGCTGCCCTTCGAGTCGGGGTGTGAATCAATAAACACGGTTCCGTTAAGTAACTGAATGCGCGACTGGATGTTGTGCCAGCCGAACCCTTTTCCCTGATGAAGTACCTCGGGGTTAAAACCCGGGCCGTCATCTTCAATAACCAGCGATAGCAGCGAAGGATGACGCACCAGTTCTATATTGATATGTAGGCATGATCCGTGTTTTAGAATGTTGTTAACCCACTCCTGGCATATTCTGTACAACGAAATTTCTGTTTGTTCAGTAAGGCGTTCATTCATGGATGAAGCGGCCACATGTACCGATAGCTTTGTTGCGCGGTTAATACGTGCCGCCATTTCTTTCAAGGCTTCGATAAGCCCATGATTTACCAGAGTTTGCGGCTGCAGATTAAAGGCAATATTGCGTATTTCCTGGTGCATCTGGTCGAGTTGTTCGGCTACATTGAGCATCGGCCGGCTTGGTAATTGATTGATGATTAAGCGTGCAGAAGAAATAAACTGGCCGAGGCCATCGTGCAAATCTTTAGCGAACCGGGCGCGCTCTTTTTCTTCGGAGGCAATCACTGAACTGGTAAGGAGTTTTTGAAATTCCTGCTCGCGCAAGGTTGCTTCCTGCTGTTTTTTTATTGTAATCTGCTTACGCCAGAAGTAACCAATGACAATAAGCAATGCCAGTATGCTGGTCAGAAAAAATATAAGCCATTGGTTTTGCCTTAGTTCTAAGGATTGTTGGGCTAACAATTGCTCTTTCTTCTCAGTTTCATACCGTATTTGCAGTTCCTGTATATCTCTCGCTTTCTGCAGAGTAAACAAACGGTCTTTTATAGCGTGTGCTTCTTGCTGATAGCGCAGCGCATTTTTATAATCGCCCGCTAGTTTGTAAACGTTAGCTAAAAATTCCATCGTTTGTTCTACCATATCGGGCATATCAAGAGTTTGAGCCTGTTCTAAACCTTGTTTGGCTTGGTAAATTGCCAAGCGGTAATCTTTGGCTGCTAGGTATACCTGGGCTTTGGCAATATAATTATCAGCGAGGCCTTGCTGGTCGTTAATTAACGAGCGGATACGGGTTGATTCATCAATGAATTCCAGTGCCTGGCGCATGTTGTTTTCACTTACGGCAATTTCTGCCAGGTCCAGCAGTACATAGCCCAGACCCACGCTGTCATTTTGTTGTTTGCGAATGTTATAAACTTCCTGAAAATAGGGCTTTGCTTCCTTTATTCTGCCTCTTTTTGAGAGGATGGCTCCCCGGTGTCCGAGGTTGGTGCCCAGTTTTTCAAAGTCATTAGTTTGTCTGGCAATTTGTTCGGCTATATCGAGGCTACGAAAGCAGTTTTTCAGATCGTTTTGTTTATGATAAAATACGGCCAATTCGTTATGGGTTGCAGCTATACCAGCGGGATGATTCAATTCTTCAAACAGGCTTAACGCCTTGAAATATTTTTCCTGTACATGTTGGTAATCGCCTTTCAGGTAAGTGACTACGCCCAGGTACAGGCTTGCAAAAGCTTCTTCTTCCTTCCAGTTATTTTTGCCAGCTTGTTCAGCGGCATAGGCAAGGAGTGATTCGGCCAGGTTGATGTTTTGGCTGTAATATTTGTAGTACTGGCGATTGATGTTTTGGATTTGTCCTTTAAGCGGCAAGTTTTCCATTTCTTTCAACACACTGTCTTTTAGTGGCTGGGCAACACTGTGTATCAGGTTAAATGCCGTTACTAGGAACAATGTTGATAAAAAATACAGTTGATTCATTCGCAGGTATTTTGGGTCTACCACTCAAATTCTTCTTTCGATAACTCGGCTTCTTTTTTCTTTTGTTTCTTTTTAAAAAGATCTTTTAGTTCCTGAACTTCTTTCTTCAAATCAGCGGCAATTTTGCGTTTTACGGCTTCGGTATCATACTGCACACGGTAATCATCGGTGGTGCCGGTAATTTTCAGAAACAGTTTTGAACGACCTTCCATTTCCTCAATGGCACCGGTGGCTTCGGCCAGGTTAATTTTTCGTTTGTTGTTCAATGGGGTAACAATACGGTAATCAATCTGCTGGTCAAACCGGTGGGTGCCGCTAATCTGCATAACCGATACGTTGGTTTTGACCTCCATCTGTGGAATGTAGATCGTTTTCTTTTCGATGTGAATCTCGTTCTTCAAATCAGCAAAGCGTATGGCGTTTAATTCCTGATCATCAAGGTAGCGCTCCAGTTTTTTTAATGGTTCAAACTGGTTGAGTTCGCCCTTGCGTATGGTGGCGCTGATATCGGCTACCAGTGTTTCGGGGAACATGCGCAGATTCTGGTTCAGCACCACATCCATCATTACTTCGGCATCGGCTTGCCCCTTCAGGTTTTTGTCAAGTAGAAAATCCTGGCGGAAATTTTCAAATACATAAAATGCACTGTCAACATGGATGCCGTTAAGTAAAAAGGCACAAGCCAGGGCATTGGCTTTTGGGTTTGTTGCATCAATACTGCCGGTAAACACTAACCGGCCGCCTAGGCCATTTAACGCAATGTTACGCGAAAGAGCCCGTTGGTTTGCAACAAGCAAGTCGCCTTTTAAATTGGTGGCCTTGAAACGCTTGTAGGTTAACCGTGCGATTTCGCAATTAAATTTAAGATTCAGGTTTTTTGAAATGCCGAATTCATACTCCGATTTTGTTGTGCTTTCGGATGGTTTCCCGAAGCCTAACTCAAAGAGTTCGTCCACATCAAGAAAGTTAGCGTGTAAATCAGCTTCAATGCTTACCGGCTGGTTTTCGAACAAGAGCCAGGTGATTACGTTTTTAAAAAAGCCATTGAGCAGAAAGTCGCTCCCACCCAGTTTACCCTCTACATTGCTCAGTGCCAAATCATTTTTATTGAATTGCAATGTTCCGCTTAGGTTGTTAACAGGCACGTGTTCAGTTCCATATAAAAAGCTCAGGTTTTTCAAATCAATGGTTCCGAGAGCCGAAGCTTGTTGTGCTGTTGATTTATTCTTTAGCCAGGAGGTTTTTCCTTCGAAGGAAACATCAGCAACCAGGGTTCCGGCAGGCTGGCTGATTGATTTTATCGGGTAGAAATTGAATAGCGAAGTAACATCAATTTCACCAATGAAGCCAAAGGTTATTTCTGGATCGTTGAGATTCCGGATTTCCAAATCGGACCGGAATGCCTTATCCTGAAGTTTACCGTTGATGTTCTTTATTGATATCGTAGATGATTTGAGGTTGTGCAGGGCGGGCATCGTTAAGGTTCCTGACATTGACGCTTCTTCAATGCTTGTATTGTATTGTGGATGTTTAATCTGTGCGTTATTCAGCCCAAAATCCACGCGAAGAGACGGACTTTTTTTAGAGCCGATTTCTCCGTTGAGCTGAGCGTTGAAGTAAGCATCGCCTGTGCTTTGGTATTCACGAAAGCGTTCGGTTGTTTTTTCAGGAAACAGCGAAAGCAAAGTTTGCAGCGTTGTGTTTTTACCTGTTGCCGAAAGATTGATCTGGTTGCCGTCCTTCCATTGGTAGGATCCTTGCAGTGAAAAAAGTGATTTATCCAGTTTCATTTCGGAGGGTTGAATAGCCAGTTTTTTTTCAGAATCATCGTAAAGTAAATGGGCGCTAACATCAAACTGCTTATCCTCCATAAGAGACAAAGAGCCAATCTGTAGTTGCTCGGTGGTTATGCTGCCTGCGGCATCGATGTGGTAACGATTGTGCTCAGAGTTAATGGTGGCGTTGAGGCTGTTGGTGTAAAATACCAGGTCGTCTTTTCGCTCCAGATCGAGATATCTTACCCGGCAGTTGGTAACATGAACATTTCGCAAGGAAAAGCCTACCGACTGCTCTGATGAGTTTTCTTTAATAATGGTGTAGTTGTTTACTCCCTTGTTATTTATTTTCAGATTGACTTCACAATCAGTAACTGTTAAGCCGAGAACATTGTAAACTCCCTGATAGACTTCTATAGGGTTTAGTTGAAATGAAATGCGGGAGGCTGTCAGCAAAGGGTATTGCCCTTCATGGCTGTCTTCTACATACACAGTGTGAAAAACAATGGACAGTTTGGGGAATTGTTCAAATACCGACACATTCATTTTGCCGATCGTTATCGGGGTATTGAGTTGCCGGTTGGCCTGCTTAATAAATTGATTGATAACCTGATCTTTAAACAGGAATACCGAAACCACAAGGGCGATGAGCAGCACGGCAACGGCCAGTACGAAGTAGCCGATAACTTTGCGAAAGGTTTTCAAGGTTAAAAAATGAAAGTAAAGTTAGTTTTTTAACAGGTTATTAACGTGAAAGCACAGTGGGTTTGTACAAATCAAAAACTGTACTACTTTTGCAGTCCTCAAACACGGGAGCTTAGCTCAGCTGGTTCAGAGCATCTGCCTTACAAGCAGAGGGTCGGGGGTTCGAATCCCTCAGCTCCCACGTTTTTAAGCCTCTGTTCATGGGAGGCTTTTTTATACAAGCCATCTTTTATATTCTTTACTCTTCATCGGCCGGCAAGTATTATATCGGCCATACCACGGAGGGTTTGGTCGAGCGGTTGCGCAGTTCTTCCCATAACTATAGGGAATTTGCCCACCAAAGGCTTAAAAAATTGATGAGGCATTTATTTACTATCCCATCTGATTCTTCTCAACAAACTCCTTAAAATTCTTCCGGTACGAATCACTTATCGGCAACATAGCCTGGCCAATCTGTACTTCGTTTTTGTGGATGGTATCAATGGCCTTAATGTTGACTATAAATGAATTGTGAATACGAATAAAGCTATCAGCCGGGAGTTGCTCCTCCAGGTGCTTCATCCGTTGCAAGGTGGTAATTTTTTGCTGGCGCGTGTGAATGGTAACATAGTCCTTCAATCCCTCGATGTAAAGAATGTCGCTGAACACCACCTTAACCAGTTTGGTACCATCTTTTACGAATACAAAGGGCCGGCCTGCCGGTTGTTCGGAAGAACTGGTTGACTGAGTGGATGGTATGGCCGGCATTCTGGCACTGGCCTTTTCCACGGCTTTTAAAAAGCGTTCAAAGGTTACCGGTTTAAGTAGGTAATCAACAACATCAAGCTCGTAACCTTCCAATGCATACTCGGAATAGGCCGTAGTGAAAATTACCATGGGCTTGTTGGGCAGTATTTTCAACAGCGTTATGCCGGTAATCTCCGGCATCTGAATATCCAGAAAAATCAGGTCAACCGGGTTTTTCTTTAATGCCTCCATGGCCTTCATGGCGTTGGGGCAGGCATCCACCAAGTTGAGATAGGGAACTTTCTTCACATACTCAACCATCAGGTTGCGGGCCAAGGGCTCGTCTTCAACAATCAGGCAATCAATTTTTCTCAATTCAAAACAACGTTGAGTTGCACGGCATACCGATCGGGTTTATCCTCAATCGTTAGTTCGTACTGCCCGGGGTAACTCAACTCCAATCTGCGCTTCACGTTTTGCAAACCTATGCCCGACTTTCCTTCTTTGGTATCGGTTGCCGGAGGCAGTTTGCTGTTCTCAACCCGGTAAACGCATTGGTTGCCGTTAAGCTTTACCGATACATTTACCCAGGCATTAGTGCTGTGGTTATTTACCCCGTGCTTGAACGCATTTTCAAGAAAGGTAATAAAAATCAGGGGCGCAATCTGCTTGTTATCCGTATTTCCTTCAATCTCAAACCGGATGGGCACCTGGTTGTTCAGCCGCAATTGCTCCAGGCTGATGTAGTTTTTCATGTACTCAATCTCTTTGTTAAGTGGTACTTTTGCATGATTGGAGTCGTAAATCATGTAGCGCATCATCTGCGACAGCTTTTCAATAACCGTTGTGGTATTATCGGATTTGGAAAAAGCCAGGTAATACAGGTTGTTAAGGGTATTAAAAAGAAAGTGCGGGTTAATCTGGGCTTTCAGAAAATTCAGTTCAGCCATCAGCCGTTCGTTTTCGATTTCCTTTTTACGGGCCTCCAGTTCAAACCAATCGGCTGCAAATCGAAGCATACTGACAAACACGGTGATGAATAAGTTGATGGCGACAACCTGTACAACAAACATGTTCGAGAAAAAGTAGTCAGCCCGGGGTGATCCCTCCACCATCATCCGTTGCACGTAAATCCGTAGAAACACCAGCAGGGCAAACGGAATACTAAACTCCAGCAGGTATCTCCAGATGTTTTTATTTCGGATAAAACGTGGTAAAAAGATGAAATAGTTGAGGTAGGCGATGGTGAATGTAAATGCAAATTGAACCCCGGCAAACAACAGGGCATTGTTCCAGTCGTAACCCCTGCGTTGTTGGTAAAAGCTTATTTGGTACAGGTTAAACGACAAGTAGATGCACCAGAAAATAATGTGCAGCAGCGTGAGCCGGTGCCGTTGAAAAAGGGTTTGCATACTGTATTTAAACGCACAAAACTAACTGCTTGCTTTGCTCCTGCGATGAAAACACGCGCTTTTTCGACTGGTTTATAAAAGTGTTCGATTGATTGGATGTTTAAGAAACAAGCACACCTTAATGCCCGTTGGTCGATGCAATAAGGCCGGCCGTCTAATACTTGCTGTTTTGCTGAACAATCCATGCAGTTTTGCAGTCTATAACGACAGTTAGAACCCGCAAGACCCCAAAAGCGAACATGAAACATACTTTTTTAATCCTGGCCGGAATACTTTTTAGTGCAAGTCTGCTTGCCCAGACCGAACGGCCTAAAGGAAATCACAAAATTTCCGGAACCGTACTGGATGCCGCCACCAAACAACCCGTAGAATTTGCCACCATTGCCTTGGCCGATGCTGACGGTAAAATTATTGATGGTGCCGTTGCTGACGATAAAGGAAAATTTACCATTGCCAGGCTTGCTGCCGGTAGTTATACAGTAAGCATATCGTTTATCGGTTATGAAACACAGAATATGCCGGTAACAATTGATAAGAAAGATGTTGACCTTGGGTCAATAGCCTTTAAAGAAGAAGCTTCAGTACTCAATGAGGTGGTTGTTGAAGGGCAGCGCGCCTTGATTGAAGAACGGGTCGATCGCACCGTTTATAATGCCGAGAATGATGCAACTACCAAAGGAGGAGATGCCACTGATGTATTGCGCAGGGTACCAATGCTTAATGTAGACCTGGATGGAAATGTATCCTTGCGCGGAAACTCCAACATTCTTGTACTTATTAATAATAAACCCTCCACTATTACTGCCAGCAGCGTGGCCGATGCATTAAAGCAAATTCCGGCTGACCAGATTAAAACGGTTGAAGTAATTACTTCGCCTTCTGCCAAGTATGATGCCGAGGGCTCATCAGGCATTATCAACATTATTACTAAAAAGAATACACTTGAAGGATTAACCCTGAATGTGGATGCCGGTGTCGGCTATCGCGGCTCAAACCTTGGCCTGAACGGTGCCTACAGAAAAGGTAAAATGGGGTTTTCATTAGGTGGTTTCGGTCGTGCCAATTACAACAATACCGGTAGCTTTGAAAACCGTCAACTTACACAGGATACTATTCTGAACATCCAACGTGCCGATACCCGTAATAACAACGTGTTTGGTCGTTACTCGCTAAACTGGGATTATGATATTGACAAGCACAACTACCTGGCCGCTTCCATAAGGTATGGCGTTAGAAATGGAACAAGTTATCAGGATGACCTGGAGACCCTTTCGCTTGTAAACGGCATTCAAACGAGGTACGACCGTGCCAATGTAAATACCATTGATAATTCAGGTACTGTCGACCTGACACTAGACTACACCCGTACTTTTGAAAAGCCATCGAAAGAATTCAGTATTTCAACGCTGTATAGCTTAAATGACCGTACAAATGATTTTACTAATGTTTCGTATGACGACAACAATATTGTTGATTTCAGGCGCAGAAATGATAACAAAAGTTTTAATCAGGAAGTAACCCTGCAAGTTGATTATCAAACTCCAATTGGCGATAAACAGCTGGTTGAATTTGGTGCGAAAGAAATTATTCGCAAAGTTTCAAGCGATTACCAGAGTTTTCGTGCAATAGGACCTGACGGAGACTATGTTCCTGAAACGACCGCCAATGCTGGCAACGTTTTTAACTACAATCAGGATGTTACAGCTGGTTACATTTCATACACGGCAACGCTGCCTAAGGCATATAGTCTCAAAGCAGGAGGGCGTTATGAATACACCCGCATCGATGCCAACTTTCAAAACGATCCAGAGGATCCTACGCTGGCCGATAAAGAAATACCCTCTTATGGTGTTTTTGTTCCCAGTATAAACCTTTCCAAACGGCTAAAAAATAATAATACACTTAAGGCAGCGTATAATCGCAGAATCAGGCGGCCTTCTATACAGTTTTTAAATCCCAACATTCAAAACCCCAACCCGCTGTTTCTCCAAATTGGTAATCCGTACCTTGATCCGGAACTGACCGACAATTACGAATTATCATACAGCGTAAGCATCAAGAGCACGTACCTCAACTTCTCCACATTCTTCCGAAATACCACTGATGCTATTCAAGGTGTTCGGCAGGCAAAAGGAGACACTATTATTACTACCTACCAAAACATAGGCGAAGAAAAGGCGGCTGGACTTAGTGTTTTTGGCAACATCATGGTTGGCAAACTTACCTTAGGTGGTGGTGGTGATGTGTATTACGCCATTCTTGACAACAATGTAGCCGATCCATTGTATGCAGCCCGTAATGAAGGCTGGGTACCCAGTGGCAGATTGTTCGGTAACTACAAAATAAATGATCGATGGTCATTACAGGCATTTGGTTTTTACCGCGGACGCCAGGTAAACCTGCAAGGCTATCAGGGAGGTTTTGGCACTTACAGTGTTGCTATCCGTAAAGACTTTAAAGACAAAAAAGGCGGGATTGGCATTGGTTTAGAAAACTTCTTTACCCCACAGTTCCGAATTAAAGGTGTAACCGAATCACCAACAATTGATCAAACCAATGTCAATATCCGTGATGTATTTAGCATCCGGATAAACTTTAATTACCGGTTTGGCAAAATGAGCTTTGACAACCAGCCCCGCAAAAGACGCGGTGTGAATAATGATGACTTGAAGGATGCCAGTGGCGGAGATATGGACGCTGGAACGGGCCAGGGACAACAGCAAAATGGCCAGCGCGGTGGCGGATTTACCGGAGCAGGCCGCCCGGTTACCCAGCCTGTAAAGAAAGAAACGATTCCGGCCGATTCAACGGTTGCACCGGTTGATGCTTCCGGCACCTGGACATACACCGTGGATGGCGGACAGCAATCATCAGGCGGCAAACTGGTCATTACCAACACCGATGGCAAATGGGGCGGAACTATTAAGAGCGATCGCATGCCGCAGGAGGTTGTACTTACGTCTGTATCGGTAACAGGTAACAACATCGTTTATACCTATCAACTCAATTTTGGCGGTAACGAAGTAACCATAACGGTCGATGCCGTTGTTAAAGATGACACTATGGAGGGAACGATGAGTTTCGGCCAGTTCAGAACAGTGCCCATTAAGGCAACACGCAACAAATAATTTCTTTTTATAGGGTTAGGTTAGGGCCCCGGTTTGCCGGGGTTTCTTTTTTAATTCAATACAGATTATCCAATTTGTTTCGTTTTTCCTCCCGCAGCATTTCCGGAAAGCCCATTTTACGAGCCAAGGCATTTACCGCCATTACAATACGCCTGGTTTTGGTTTGTACTGTTTTTGCACTGTCAATCCACTTGCTGAAGTAACGCTGATGCCCCGCGGGTAGTGTTTTAAAAAAGCTGTTGGCCGCAGGGTCATCTTTAACGCAGGCCATAAAATCCGCATTCATAACGAATTTACTTTCATCCGGTTCCAATGTCACCTTTAATTTGTCGCCTTGCTTTTTGCCGGTTCCTTTTCGTATGGTACTGTTAATGGGTAAAATGAATTTACCATTGCCCAGTGGTAACAGTGCGGTTTGCTTTAGCGGGTAACTATCCAGTTTCCCCTTCACCCGAAAGGACGTTTTGGTATCCGGCTTTAGTTTTTTGGCCTGTGCGGCACTGATTTCAATATAACTCCAGCCGGTTTTCTCGCCCTTTTTGTCAAAACGTTGAATAGTGGCATTGAAAGTGATCATCCTTGAAAGATTGTATCTACAACTATTGTATTAATTTTGATCAATTAAAGAATCCAGTATTTATGGCTTCCATTGAAAGTGAAGTTAAGCAGGATAAATTTCAAAGTGAATTCCAGAAAGCGGCCGTTAACATTTTATTTACCGGCAGTTGGCTTTATAACCTGAACGCCACCTTCCTGAAAGAATTTGATGTTACGCCTGAACAGTTTAACGTGCTGCGTATTCTACGCGGAAGTTATCCCCAGCCTATGATGCTGGCCGACATCACCTGCCGCATGATTGATAAGAATAGTAATGCTACCCGATTGGTGGAGAAGCTTCGTTTAAAAGGTTTAGTGAAACGTGAAATCTGCAAAAACAACCGCAGGCAGGTGGACATCAGCATTACCGATAAAGGATTGAACCTGTTAATGAAAATTGATCGGGCATCAGAAGCCTGGCAAAATACGCTGAAGAACCTGACTAAAGCTGAAGCACAGGAATTAAACCGGTTGCTGGATAAACTTCGCGGGTAGTTTCTAAATATACACAGTAATTGAGTAGATCAATAACCATATATCCGGTTAGCGAAAATGCCCTGACAATTTGTTTGGGAAACGAATTGAATGCCGTAATAAATGATCAGGTATTCAGGCTTTATAATCACCTACGCAAACAATCCAAGCCTTTTTGGAGAGACCTGATTCCGGCATATTGCACGCTTACAGTAGTATATGATATAAAGGAAATTCGGAAGCACAGTCAATCGGCATTTGAGTGGGTTAGTAAGCAATTAAAGGAAGCAATTGACCGATGTGATGATGCTGGGATTCTTCCAAGTCGACAACTTTTTATTCCCGCTTGCTATGAGCCCGAATTCGGATTCGATTTGAAGTCGTTGTCCAAAGCAAAAAAAATTTTTATTGATCAGTTGATTGAACTGCATACTGCGCAAACCTATCGCGTGTATATGCTTGGGTTTTTGCCGGGCTTTGCCTACATGGGAATTGTGAATGATAAAATCGCCACACCCCGTTTAACAACACCCCGTAAGCACGTGCCTGCAGGTAGTGTAGGCATTGCCGGAAATCAAACCGGTATTTATCCGCTTGATTCTCCCGGGGGATGGCATATTATCGGGCGCACACCGGTTAAACTTTTTGATGCACATGCCGAGAATCCTGCTTTATTCCAGCCCGGTGATGAAGTGAAATTCTATCCAATCACCAAAGAAGAGTTTCGCTTGTTCGATCAGATTAACGTTAACCTGCTATCAGCATGAGCCTTGAGGTAATCAAGGCGGGCATGACTGATTCGGTGCAGGATGCCGGTCGGTTTGGGTATCAGCACCTGGGCATTAATCCAAACGGTGCAATGGATTTGAATGCGATGAGGATTGCCAATGCATTGGTTGGAAATCCATTGCATGAAGCAATTGTTGAAATGAGTTTTCCGGCTGCTGCACTTCGTTTTAATTCCCCAGCGTTAATAGCCATAAGTGGTGCCGACTTTATGCCTAAATTGAATGGTAAAATTATTCCGCTGCATCAGCCTGTTGTTGTTGCACCAGGTAGCGAATTGAAGTTTTCAAAAGTTGTTCAAGGTGCATGGTGTTACCTTGCTGTGCAGGGTGGGTTTAAACTTGATGCATGGCTAGGCAGCGTTAGCACCAATGTAAAGGCTAAGGCTGGTGGATATGCTGGGCGGTTTTTGAAAACGGGCGATACGTTGTCGCTAAAACAACGACTTAAAGAAACAGAAACAAAAGTATTGCCCTGGCGTGCGGGTGTTTCAGCATTTTATGAACAAGCGCCAATAAAAATGCGCTGCATCAGGGGTAATGAATTTGGCTGGCTGACAAACAAATCGCAGAAAGAGTTTCTAAAGCAGGGTTTTATCATCAGCAGACAAAGCGACCGGATGGGCTATCGGTTGGGAGGAACGAAATTGAAACAATCTATCAAACAGGAATTACTTTCGACAGCTGTGTCATTTGGTACATTACAATTGTTGCCTACCGGTGAGTTGATAGCCTTAATGGCTGATCATCAAACTACAGGTGGTTATCCGTGCATAGCGCATGTAATTGCCGCTGATCGGTCGCGGTTGGTACAATGTCGCCCAACTGATAAAATTTACTTTTCTTTCGTGGATATAGAGGAAGCTGAAGGTTTATTTATAAAGCAGGTGCAGCACGCAGGTCAATTGCACCAAGCCTGTAAATTTAAATTGACAGAATACGGATTATGACCATTGACCTGAATTGCGATATGGGTGAGGGCATGCCGAATGATGCGGCTATCATGCCGTATATCAGCAGCGCCAACATTGCCTGTGGCTATCATGCAGGTGATGAAGCCACCATGCGTAAAACAATTGATATGTGTTTAAAATATAATGTTGCCATTGGTGCACATCCTGGTTTTAATGACAAACCAAATTTTGGTCGTGTGCCAATGCAGTTAACTTCCGATGACTTGTATCAGCTGGTGCAAAAGCAACTGCAAATCATAGACAAAATCTGTAAAGAAAAGAATGCAGTACTCCATCACGTTAAACCCCATGGCGCATTGTACAACATGGCCGCAAAAGATAATGCGATGAGTCGCACCATTGCTCAGGCAGTGAAAGATTATAATCCCAAGTTGATTTACTACGGCTTAAGTGGCAGTGTGATGATTGCGGAAGCAAAGGCGCTTGGTTTAAAAACAGCCAATGAAGTATTTGCCGACCGGGTTTACCAGGAAGATGGCTCTCTGTTACCCCGAACTTTTGCAGGAGCACAAATAAGCAGTTCCGAACAATCCGTTGAACAGGTGATGAACCTGATCAACGGATTTGTGGTGGCAACGAACGGCAGACGGTTAAAGTTGCAGGCTGATACAATTTGTATGCATGGCGATGAACCAGGCGCGGCTCAACTTGCCGAGCAATTGCACAGCAAGTTGCACCAACTGCGGGTTCAGATACGGGCTTTGAATTTTTAAACTCATTGAGTTGACGGTTTGACCGGGTTACCGGCCGGCTGCAATACCATGGAGGCCAGTACAGCTACCGAGAGCGTTAGCACAATAAAGGCAAGTGAAATTTCTATGGGTATTGTGATAAAATCCGAAATACTCATTTTTAAGCCCACAAAAACCAGAATAACCGCCAACCCGTATTTCAGGTAAGCAAAATAGCGTTCGATGCCGGCCAGGGCAAAATAAAGTGAGCGAAGACCCAGGATGGCGAATACGTTGGATGTATATACAATGAAAGGATCTTTTGAAACAGCCAGGATGGCCGGTATGCTGTCAACTGCAAAAATCAGGTCGGTAAATTCAATTAATACAACAACCAGGAAGAGCGGGGTGGCGTACAACAATCCGTTACGTACTACAAAGAAATTGTCTTTATCGTAATGAGCTGTCAGTCTGAACCATTTTTTCGTAAAGCGCACCACCGGATTTCGTTCGGGTTCAAAATGTTCATTTCGGTGAATAATCATACGAATACCGGTAATGATTAAGAACGCACCGAAAAGATAGATTAGAAAATGAAAGCGCTCAATCAGTTCAATGCCGGCAAATATAAAGCAGAAGCGCATAATCAGGGCTCCAAGAATTCCCCAGAAAAGCACTTTGTGCTGATAGGCCGCAGGCACCTGAAAGTAGCTGAAGATTAATATGATAACGAAGATGTTGTCAACACTCAATGATTTTTCGATGATAAAACCGGTAAAGAATTCAAAGGCTTTGTCCTGCCCGTAGGTGTAATAGATAAATCCATTAAAAATAAAAGCGAGCGTAACCCAAAAGGCCGTCCACCACAACGCATTGCGCACCGAAATCTCCCTGGCCTTCCGGTGAAACACACCCAGATCGAGAATCAGCAAAAAAAGGATTAGTAAAACAAACCCTGTCCAACTCCATAAATTTTCCATAATTCCGGTTGTTTGGTTATCGGGCGGTAATTAAAGTATCCGGCAAGTACCCGTGCTGTTTCATCCAGCGATACAACTCGCTGCGTTCACTATCGGCAAGCCACGCTTGCGATTTTTGAAATTCTTTCAAAAGCAGCCCGCGATCGAACGCTACTTTGGCGATAATAATTTTTGTGTAATCGAGCATTGAAATTTTATTCCTGGCTTTCATGGGTTCATTAGTTAAGGATTAATAACTGTCTATCCTGCCGGAATTCGTTGCGAATAAGCGCATCCGAAAACGAAATGGCAGATGGATTACCGTAAAAGTCTGAGAGATGAGGTGTAACTACTACAACCGAAAGACCCGGAGAACGAGGAATCTTTTAGCCTGAGAAAAGGCTGGCGTGGGTATTGAGTGCTTGAAGTTAACTTTCAGCCACGTGGTTGTTGCAAGCAGTAAGGGTGTAAAAGCTGGTGTTGTTCGCCTGTGCTGGCTGTAAGCCTCCGTTTTTTCTTCTGTTTTCGAAGTCTCCTCGCACTGTTCAGCATTTGGAAAAGATGAAATCAGTGAGGCGTAAACCGGCTGAGCCAGTAAACTTAGTGAAAGAATAAGAGTTGCAATATGGAGCATGATATGCAGATTAATTCTCTTTACGCAGAGGAACATTGAAGGTTACTTGCATATCCTATCCCTCAGCTAAGAATGTGAGGCAATCACGGTTGGTTAAACTATTCACTATTTAAAATCTGGTATTTTGTCAATAAATTTCAGTATGTTAAATAAGTGTTTTTTATATGGTTAATAATGAAATTTAATACAGGAGAATGATTCCGACTATTCGACTAGGGGTACGTTTTGTTGATTTAAAAAAAATATAGACGCATGAAAATCAGTGTACTCGGAACCGGAACCGTTGGTAGCACCATTGGTTCGAGATTAATCGAATTGGGGCACCAGGTGATGATGGGTTCCCGCAGCGCCACCAACGAAAAGGCAACTGCTTTTGTGGCAAAACACAAGGCTGGTGCAAGCGCAGGTACATTTGCGCAGGCTGCTGCTTTTGGCGAGATCATTTTTAACTGTACAAAGGGAGAAGCGTCCATCGGGGCACTGAAATCCGGTGGCAGCGCTCTAAATGGTAAAATTATCATTGATCTTTCCAACCCCCTTGATTTCAGCAAGGGCATGCCGCCATCGCTCATTCCTTCACTTTACAATACCAACTCGTTGGGCGAAGAAATTCAAAAAACTTTCCCCACAACTAAGGTGGTGAAGACCCTTAATACCATGTGGTGCGGGCTGATGGTGAATCCGAACCTGATTGGAGGTGGTGATCATGCTAATTTTATTTGTGGCAACGATGCTGACGCTAAAACAAAAGTTAAATCGTTGTTAAAAGAGTTTGGCTGGAAGGACGAAAATATTTTTGACCTGGGCGATATCAGCGCATCCCGCGGTACAGAAATGTACCTGCCTTTGTGGCTGAGGATTTGGGGTGCTACTAAAAATAGTGCATTCAATATGCAAATTGTGCGGTAGTAATTCGAAACAAAATGTTAATGTGTTTAAGTACGGCCCGTAACAGGCATTTATTAACTTTCAGGCTTGAAAAAAGCCGTATTCATATTGATACTTTGTGTGGCCTGCAAGCCTGAAGGCGCTCGGGTGGCTCAGTTGCAGGCGCCTGATACAACTGCCACGGTTGATGAGTTACATGATTCAGATTACGGTATATTTCATTTTGATTATTCGGTAACCGATGAACTGATCTTTTCGTTGCAACTTCAGTTGCCTGAGCGAAAGGCACTTCTTTTTACGCAGGCGTCCGGACCAATCCTTCAGGAATTTAAACTCGGTGAAGACCTTAATATGGATGACGGCTATTATGCTGAAAATCCGGAGACAATTTTCTCTTTGCAGGATGTGAATTTTGACGGTTATACTGATATATCATTTATTCGAACGACTGGTGTTGCCAACACCTGGTCGGATTATTATCTCTTTGACCCGAAAACCAAAAAGTGGCAGTTTCAGGAAGAACTGAGCGAACACGCCAATCTCTCTGTTGATGACAAAAACCGGCAGCTCAACTTCCATAATAAAGGAGGTTTTGGCGGTGCCTGGTATGAATCGGGCACAATCGAGTGGATTAATAGTAAACCGTTGCTAATCCGCAAGGAAGAGCAAACTTCGGATGGTGAGAATACCGAGGTATTTATCAGAACCATTTGGACGTATAGCAATGGCGAATTGAAAGTCGCTTCAAAAGTGCGCATCAGTGAAATAGAAACCGGTGAAAAGCAATGTTTGCTGGAAGGAGAGTGGGAGGAGTTTGATCGAACACCCTTTTTGATTTTTGCCAATACTGAGGAGCAGGTCACCCGGGTTGACGGACGAGCAAAAGGATGCCAATAATAAGATCAGATTGGAAGGTTATATTGGTAACCGGTGCCAACAAAGGCATTGGCTTCGAACTAGCACGCCAGTTGGCCCAACTGAAACACAAGGTAATTCTTACTGCGCGGGATAGCGCAAAAGGCAAGGAAGCAGTTGATCGGTTAATATCAGAAGGACTTGAAGTTTATTTTCAGTTGTTGGATGTGACCGATGAAGTAAGCATCAAACAAGCTGCTGGGCAGGTAAAGGCACAGTTTGGCAAAGTAGATGTACTTATTAATAATGCCGCTGTGTTGTTTCGCGATGACCAATCTTTAGCCGAAGGAACAGTTGAAGTATTTCATAAAACCATGCTTACCAACGTGGTTGGCCCCATCCAGGTTGTTCGACATTTTCTTCCATTAATCCCCTCGGGTGGAAGAATTATTAACACCTCCAGTGGCGGAGGGAGCATGACCGATCCGGTGGGCGGATGGTCGCCCGTATATTGTGTTTCAAAATCAGCGCTCAATGCAATTACACGACACTTAGCTTATGAGCTTTCATTACGAAATATTTCCGTAAACGCCTATTGCCCCGGCTGGGTTAAAACTGACATGGGAGGGAAGTCGGCTCCACGTTCCGTTAAACAAGGCGTTGATACGGCAGTGTGGCTGGCAACAGCATCCGTAACTGAAACCGGAAAATTTTTTCGCGACCGGAAAGTGATCCCATGGTAATTATTTTTTCTCGGTCTCTTTCGCCTTCACCCCAAACTCCTTCATTAAATCAACGCCATACTTTCGGATGATTTCAATAATCGGGATGGCTTTTAACCCGCGGGGTGTAATGGAGTATTCTACTTTCGGAGGCACTACCGGGTACACTTTGCGGGTAATAAACCCTTCGTTCTCCAAACTGCGCAACACACTCGAAAGCATTTTGTGGGTGATGTGCGGCAAGTCTTTTTTCAGGTCGCTGTAGCGCAAGGTCTTTTCGCGCAGGCGCCACAAAATGGGCATCTTCCACGTGCCCCCAATGCGATCCATGGCAAACTCTACCGGGTTGTAATAGACCTTCTTATCGTAAATGAAGTCGGGCATAATTTGTGGTGTTTCAAAAATCAGTCAATTCTGTATCAAATTACCAATACTTTCTTAAAAGGTAGTATCCTACTTAAAAGTTAATATGTTGATTCAGGCACTATTTACCACCAACCTTTGTGTGGATAACGCACAACCAATCGATCAACATGGAAAAAATAAAAGAAAAACAGAGCTATGTGCACTTTCACGGTGCGCCTACCAAAGGAAAAATTTTAATGGTGGCCAGTTCGCCATCGGTATCCAAACAAACCGGATGGCCCATCGGGTTTTGGGCAGCTGAATTAACGCACCCGCTGCGGGTGTTTCAGGAAGCAGGTTATGAAGTGGAGTTGGTATCCACCGAAGGCGGCAAACTGGAAATGGACGGGTTCTCAAACCCAACTGATGCCAGCGGCTACTCGGCACATGATGTGATTTCGCTTGGCTACATGCAGCAGGAGTGGTTTAACAAAATGCTGGCCAACACGCGTAAACTTACTGAGGTAAAACCTGCGGACTATGCAGCCATCTTTTTAGTAGGCGGGCAGGGCCCGATGTACACCTTTCGCGGTAACAAGGAACTGGAAAAACTTTTTGTTTCGTTTTATGAAGCCGGTAAACCCAGCGCGGCTGTATGCCACAGCACTACGCTGTTGCTGGAAGCAAAAAAATCAAACGGTGAACTGCTGGTAAAGGGCAAAACCTGGACAGGCTTTGCCGATGCCGAAGAAGAATTTGCCGACAAGGCCGTGGGCATGAAAATTCAACCCTATCGCATTGAAGACGAAGCACGGAAAATTACCGGCACGCACTTTAAAGTGGCTGCGCCTTTTTCATCCTACGCCATTACCGATGGCAACCTGGTTACCGGGCAGCAACAAAACTCCGGGGCGGCTGCGGCCGAAATGGTAGTAGAGTTGCTCACTAAGTAACATGAGGGGCGTTGCACTTTATGTCATGCTAACCGTGGCAGGTGTGCTGTATGGCATTCCTGCTGCGGCTCAGCTAAACGAAAGTGATACGGCAACGTTTCAGTTCAGGGCGGGCGCTACTGGTGCCGTGCAAAAAGGAAATGTGGATTTACTTGTGTTGCGTGCCAGGTTGGAATTCGTTTCCAACTGTAAGCGGAGTCTGGTTTTTAAATCCCAAAACAACAGTCTTTATCAGCAATTCAGCGGCTTTAAAGCCGACAACGATATCAACAGCCGGAATTATTTCTACCATCAACCTTTCCGGAGCGTGTATCCGTTTGCGATGATCTATTTACAAACTAATTACCGCAAGCAGGTTGACTTTCGTTGGTTTGGCGGAGCAGGTGCTACCTGGCAGTTCGTGCAAAAGCCTGCAACAAATATGAAAGTATCGGCCAGTATTGTCTATGAAGAGACAGACTTTAGAAGCCAGCAATTCAACGAAGGGTTCTATGATGGAAGCAGCACTATCCGCCTCTGGCGGGCTACCGCTTACCTGGCTGGCTGGCACCGGTTGCTGGATAACCGGCTTAAACTTTTTTATACCGCTTACTGGCAACCGGGATGGGATGAGGTAACGAACAATCGTGCACAACTGGATGTGGGTTTGGACTTTCCGGTGTGGAAGGGGTTGAACTCATCACTACAATACAGTTTTTACTACGAGCAGATTGTAGTCACATCGGTTAAGCAACACGACCGCATCCTTACGTTCGGAGTCAGCTATCAATTCAAAAAATAGAGTCCATGATTATTAAACGAAATTTTAACCCGGTACGCGTAGTGGGCTATGTGCGAAGCGAAATAGTTTTTTCGCTGCTTATCGGTGGTGTGGTGTGGGCATTGTATCGCAACGGCATCAGTCAGGTTGCGTTGCCCTTTTCGGTGGCTGCCATTTTAGGCAGTGCGCTGGCGATCTTCATTGCCTTCCGCAACAACAGTGCGTACGGAAGGTGGTGGGAGGCACGCACACTGTGGGGTGGCATTGTAAACTCCAGCCGGGTATTGGCGCGACTCATCATTACGTTTACCGATAGTCACGCACACCAACCAAACTACGATGCTGTACGCAGCGAATCGTTCAAGAAGCAAATGATTTACCTGTGCATCGCATGGGTGCATGCCTTGCGATTGCATTTGCGCGGGCAGGAAGATTGGGATTCACTAAAGCCGTTCGTAGGGGATGAGGATTTTAGTGCGCTCAGGCAAAGTCAGCATAAACCTAATTTTCTGCACTTACTTACGGGCCGAAAAATTTATGCGGCCATGGCCAACGGCACGCTGGGCGGATTTGATTCTTTTCAGATGGAAGGGCAACTGCTGGCACTGGCCAATTATCAGGGCGGTTGTGAGCGCATCAAGAACACTCCTTTATTACGACAGTACGATTATTTTACCCGATTGTTTTTGTACGCCTTTATGTTGTTGCTGCCGCTTGCCCTGATTGGAGATTTTAGCCGCATGGGAATGGATTACCTGATGATACCGGTTTCGTTCATCATCTCCTTTGTGTTTGCTATTTTGGCCAAGGTGGGTGAAGTGAATGAAGATCCGTTCGAGAACCGGATTACAGATGTGCCCTTAATGGCACTGTGTACAACCATTGAACGCGACTTACGAGAAATGCTGGGAGAGAACAACTTACCGCCATCCATTAAACCAGAAAATGGATTTATAAATTAGGAAACATTAAAATTTATTGATTATGAAAATCGCTATCATCGGAACCGGTAACGTAGGCGGGGCGTTGGCTACGGCCTGGGCAAAAGCCGGACATACTATTTTATTGGGTGTACAAAACACCAGCGACTTTAAAGGAAAGGAACTGCTGAAAAATGCGAACACCAGCGTTCATACGGTACAAGCTGCTGTGCGTGAAGCGGAAGTTATATTAATAGCTACGCCCGCACCGGTGGCAGCAGCGGTAGCTCAATCGTTGGGAGATACTACAGGCAAAGTAATTATCGATGCCATGAATGTGGTGATGGACCGCGGTCCGGCAGGATTTTCCAACACGGCTGATGCCATACTGGCCAACACCGCTACCCGCGATGTAGTAAAGAGTTTTAATACCACCGGTTTTAATAATATGAAAAACCCAACCTACGGGAATATGGCCATCGACATGTTTATGGCTGGCGACAGCGAAAAAGGAAAGAAGATTGTACATCAACTGGCGTTGGATGCCGGCTTTGCCGAGTGCTACGATGTGGGGGGCAACGATAAATTTCAATTGATGGAGCAGTTCGCCTTTTTTTGGATTAACCTGGCCATGATGCGAGGACAAGGGCGGGAGATTGGTTTTAAATTACTGAAGCGTTAACCTTTAATTTTTCTCATTTCAGGCGGTTTTTTGCGGGCTGGAACAATTTCTGCTAAATAGTTGTATATACAATAATTGTATATAAATTTGTTAACCTCTAATGTGATACTTGATGAAAACCGTTCTGCATAAAGCCACTACGCGTGGCCATGCCAACCATGGTTGGCTTGATTCTTACCATACCTTCAGCTTTGCCGGCTATTACGATCCGACCCGCATTCATTTTGGTGCCCTGCGGGTACTCAATGATGATGTGGTGAAGGGTGGGGCAGGCTTCGGCCAGCACCCCCACGATAATATGGAAATAATTTCTATTCCGCTTCGCGGTGCGTTAGAACATGGCGATAGCACCGGGGGGCATGGCATTATCCAATCAGGAGAAGTGCAGATTATGAGTGCAGGTTCCGGTATCGCTCATAGCGAAAGGAATGCCTCAAAAACAGAAGACGTAAACTTTTTGCAAATCTGGGTTTTTCCGAAAGAGCGTAACATTCAGCCGCGCTACGATCAGAAACTGTTTTTGGCAACAGATCGCTTAAACAAATTTCAAACGATCGTTTCTCCGGAAAAAAATAACAATGCACTGTGGATTAACCAGGATGCCTGGTTTTCGCTTGGAAAATTTGAGAAAGGGAAAACTGCTGAGTACGCCATTAATAAGCCCGGAAATGGCCTTTATGCTTTTGTTATTGACGGGGACGTAACAATTAACGGCCAAACCCTGAACAAGCGGGATGGGCTTGGTGTTTGGGATACAACTATGGTCCAGATTATAGCGGATAATGATGCTGAACTGTTATTAATAGAAGTACCTATGACCTAATACTAACCTTATAACCTCCCACTCTCCCTTGGGAAAGGGAGCCGGGGGCGGGGGTGAGGTGAAAAAAGTAATCACATGAAAAACCGATCAGTAGCCCGTTTACTTTATGCCCACCTGGTGGATATGGGTGGTTTCCCGGTAAGACAGCCGCTGCCCACCGGCCAGGTCGATCAAATTGATCCCTTTTTGCTGTTGCATCATGCCGATGTAAAAGCACCAACCCATGTTGACCCTGATGATGCCGGCATAGGCCCGCATCCGCATCGGGGATTTTCGCCAGTTACCTTTATTTTCAAGGGTGGTGTGCATCATCGCGACAGCCGGGGCAACGACAGCACCATTTATGCCGGTGGGGCCCAGTGGATGAATGCCGGCATGGGCATTATTCACAGTGAACGTCCTCCACAGGATATTCATGAAATCGGTGGAAGACAAGAGATCATTCAATTGTGGATAAATACACCGGCAAAAAATAAAATGGATCAGCCAATGTATTTCCCCATTAAAGCAGAAGAAGTTCCTTCCTTTCGCAGTGAAGATGGCAAAGTGAAAGTTAATGTTTTTGCCGGGGATGTTTCCGGCACGAAAGGCCCGGCACCATCGCAGGCGGTAGTTAATGCAGCAACGCTCGAGTTTGCAGAAGGAGGTACCATTTCGATTGCACTGCCGGCAAATCATAACGCACTCATCTATTTGCTGGACGGAAAACTGTCGGTTGAGGGTTTTGGATTGGTTGAGGGTTTACACATTGTACATTTTAAAAATGATGGCGATGGCATTGCCGCTACGGCATTAGAAGATACCCGCGTGCTGCTGCTAAGCGGAGAGCCGTTAAATGAAAAAGTGGTATCCTACGGCCCGTTTGTAATGAACACGCAAACACAAATACTGGAAGCCATGCGCGATTACCAAATGGGTAAAATGGGCGTTTTAATAGAGGAATAGATATGGAGGTACAAGTCATACAGAAAGCAACATCAGCCGTATTTGAAGCACCCGTGCTGGACCTAATACAACAGCGTAGGAGTCTGCGGGCTTTTTCGCATAAACTTGTTGAAATTGATAAGATAAAAAGCCTGTTCGAAGCAGCCCGTTGGGCGCCCTCCAGCGTAAACGAGCAGCCCTGGCGGTACATTTATTCTACCAGGGAACAAGCCGAACTTTGGCACAGGATTTTTGAAACTTTACACGAAGGAAATCAAGTGTGGGCTAAACATGCTCCGCTGCTGATTGTGAGTTTTGCGCTCAAAAATTTTACGCGTAACGGCAGGCCTAATACATCGGCTATGTATGATTTAGGAGCAGCTAACGCCTTTCTGTCGTTGCAGGCAACAGCGTTGGGATTAACTGTTCATCAGATGGCCGGTTTTGATAGAGAAAAAATTATGAACGCACTTAACATTTCCGGGGCATATGAGCCGGCAGTGATTATGGCAGTTGGCTATCCAGGAAATCCTGATGAACTTCCGGAACAGCTTAAGCAACGGGAACAGGCACCCCGTCTACGCAACGTGCAGGCTGAATTTGTGAGAAATGATTCTTTTTAACCAGTGGAAACCAACGAAATTCAAACCGCCACAGCAATCATCGGTACCGATGTTTACAAAACGGAACTCACTGCCCGTACACACACCATCATAGCCGATGAGCCATTTGAGGTTGGCGGAAAAGATCGGGGCCCGCGCCCGGGTGATTTTGTGCGCATGGGCCTTGCCTCCTGCACGGCCATTACGCTGCGAATGTATGCCAACCGCAAGAACATGGATGTGCAGCAAATCAGGGTAAGTGTTTCAAACGGTGCATTCGATGGTAAAACGAAGTACAAAACCGAAATTGAAATAACGGGCAATGTAAGCGATGAACAGAAACAGCGGCTCATGCAGATTGCAAAACTGTGTCCGGTGCACAAACTGCTTACCAACCCGATTGAAATTAACACATCGTTGTTAGTTGTTGGTTCTTAGTTAAGGAAAGATGTTGCCAAAAACTAATAACGATCAACTAACAACTTTTAGCAAATGAAAGACATCACAAAAAAATACACCAACGGAGAAGTAACCATCGTGTGGAAACCCGACCTGTGCATCCACTCCACACTTTGCTTCAAAGGGCTTCCAACTGTGTTCGATCCGAAAAAGCGGCCGTGGGTTACTCCGGAGGGATCTGCCACCGACAAGATTATTGAGCAGGTAAAAAAATGTCCTTCAGGCGCGCTAAGCTATTACCTTAATCGCGATGCGGCTGAAGAAAAATGACTGTGGAAGCTGAAACAATAGTGGAACCAACACCCAACGGCCCGTTAATGGTGTATGGCAACGTGCTGGTGAAAGACAGTAAAGGGACGCTTACCAAGAAAAGCAATGCCACGGCCTTCTGCCGGTGCGGGGCATCCAACAATAAACCGTTTTGCGATGGCTCGCATCGTAAAATCGGGTTTCAGGGGTGAGTATCAATTGGTTACTCAATAGAAACTTTTTTCAGGTAATAAATTTCCGGATCAATTACCGGCAAGGTTTTGCTGGTAAGTTGTTGTGCTTTCTTGTTTATTGTAATGGTCTGCATGCCTGCATCGGTTACAACCTGAAGCGGTAAATCAAAATCCAGGTTATTCAACTTAATCAGCCAGGTGCTTTCACCGGTTTGCTTCAGCACTACCTCAAGTTTATTAGGCGTTCGTAAAAACAAATCAAACACTGGTTTCAGGCTTTTGCCGTAAGCGGTGCTGAAAAGTTTTTCCACATCATTGGTGGTTACGGTGTTGTCGTAGGTGTATTGCGGATCGGTGGCCAGATTTTTAAGTGTGGGGAAGAAAATATCATCGCCCATAATGAACCGGAGCGAATGCATGAAGAAAGCTCCTTTGCCATAAATATCGCCATGGTACGCCTGGTCGGATTCCACTTCCTCGCCCTGCACAATAGGCAGCACGTTCTGGGTTTGGAAGGCGGTACGCTGCATGCGTTTTTTATACGCTTCTTCACCACCAATTTCGCGGATGTGTAACGCATCGGCATAGGTGCAGATGCCCTCCTGTATCCACATGTGGCCCCAGTCGCGGTTGGTAACTTTGTTGGCCCACCACTCGTGCCCGAATTCATGTACCAGTAGCCAGTCGAAATCGTGTCCATTTATTTTTTCGAAGCGGTACTTGTTGCCATAAGCAATAAGCGACTGGTGCTCCATACCCAGGTGCGGGGTTTCACACAGGCCTATCTTTTCTTTGGCCCACGGGTACTCGCCAAAATACTTTTCAAGGATGCGGCAGGCTTCGGCCATCAGGTCGAGCAGATGCATGGCTTTACTTTCGTTTTCTTCAAGCACGTAGTAATCCATTGGCACCGTGTTTCCGGCAGTGGTGGTATACTGGCGACTGACCTTTTTAAACTTACCCACATTAAATACCAGGCAATAGTTGCTGATGGTGTAGCGGGTCTTCCAGTGGAATGTAGTTTTGTCTCCTTTGGTGGTTTGTTTAATCAGTAACCCCGGACCAGCGGCTGTTAATCCTTTTGGTACGGTAATGATCAGGTCGGCACCTTCGTTGGGTTCATCGCTGGGATGATCCTTGCAGGGGAAGAAAATTTTTCCGCCTTCGCCCTGGCAGGTAATAGCAATCCACGGGTTTCCGTTGCTGTCTTTTTCCCATTGAAAACCGCCCGTCCACGGGGCACGCTCGGCAATGGCGGGTTTGCCTTCGTAATAAACCCTCACCGCATTATTTTGAACAGTACCCTTCAGATTTTCAGGAGTAATCCGGATAAGATCATCTTCGGTATGTTGAAACGTGCTCTTTTTTCCGTTAACCAGCACATCGGTAACTTTTAATCCATGCCAGAAGTCGAGCAGGATTATACTGGGCTGTTCCGAATAAATCATCCTGATTTCGGTATAACCCGAAATAGCTTGATTGACCGGGTCAACCTCCAGCGCAATGGTATAATGCCGGATATCCATAATGGCCTGTTCGGGCTTCAGCTTACCGCCCGATTTCAGGTTTTGTGCCGCGGTTGTTGCTGCGAAGATGAGTTGCAGAAAAAGGATGGTTGATCGCATACGAATAAGTTTGAGCGTTGAAAGTAATCAAACCAATGAAAGTTTGATAATTTAGCGAAGGGGTGTTAGCTCAGCTGGTTTAGAGCACTACCTTGACAGGGTAGGAGTCGAGGGCTCCCTGCCTTCGTAACGCAAGCAGGCAGGGAATCCCCCACATCCCACAAAGGGTATAATTCCATTGTTTATGAAAGTCGGCCTAGTAATCACATTTATTATTTTATGGTCGTGCACCGGTAAGCAGGCTGATCACCGTATTCAATCCGATTTGGATGCTTACTTTTCATCGTTCTTTAAACAGGATGAACCCGGAGCGGCCATTCTGATTCTGAAAAACGGACAACCGGTTTTTTCAAAGTCCTATGGTATTGCAGATATGGAAAATAAAGTGCCCATAACCTCAAAAACCCTGTTTAACCTGGGCTCGCTATCAAAGACATTTGTTGCCTACGGAATATTAATTCTGCGCGATAAGGGAAAACTTTCTCTCGATGATCCTTTGTCTAAATATTTCACCGATTTCAAAAATAAATCCCTTGCCGACAAGGTGACCATCCGTCATTTGCTTACCCACACTTCAGGTTTGCCCGATAACCGGAATGTGCAAACCGACACCGTTTTTTACCTCACGGCAAAGGATGCAGAAAATTGGTCACCGGTGATGCAGGCGGATTCATTGAATTTTGAACCGGGTGAACATTATGAATACTCTAACCCTGCCTTCAATGGCCTTGCCCTGATTATTGAAAAAGTAACTGGCATGAAATGGCAAAAATTCATTGAAGAAAATATTTTCAAACCTTCCGGGATGACCACCAGTACAATTACGGATGGCCCGCACCCGGAGTCGGGTGTTTCACACGGTTATGTAAAAATCGGGATGGAATGGAAGGAAGATGATTACGGAGAAGAACCAACCTTTGCAGCAGCGGGCAATGGCGGTGTGTGGAGTTCAATTAACGAATTGGCGTTGTACCACCAAGCCATTCGTAACGCAGCATTCCTGACAAAGGAGACAATAGCCGAATCACAAACAATCCAACATTTTGCAAACTGGAGGGATAAAAACCCTCCCTTTATCGGACTGAGTTGGTTTATTGAACAAACAACTGATGGATTTAAATCCATCGGGCATACCGGTACCCAGGGCGGCTTCTATTGTCATTATGTTTCTGTTCCGGAAAAGGGCATCCTGTACCTGGTGCTGGCAAACCGCGAAATTGACCGGGAAGCCTTTCAACGCCATGTTTTTAAATACTTTAAGGAAAATAACTGGTTGGATTGAAAATGTTTTATAAACCGAATGTGTTTAAACGTTTGGAGTCGTTGCTGTGTCTATAATACAATGAAATTACGGAAGCATCGTTTATTGTTCATGCGTGCACCATTGTTACATGTTTTAAGTATGCTGATACTTGCAGGTTGTAACCTTGAACCTCAACTGGGCGAATTGGTGAAAGACATGGTGGTACAGACCCAATATGATCAGGCATCAATCAACACCTCTCAAAACATCTTTACAACCTATACAACATTTACCATTCGTGAGGATACGATAGGGTTTGTGTCCACCCGGTATAGCAACACCTACATTGTTGATGGAGCGGGCGATGATTTTGTTAAGCCTGTTTCACGGCTGGTGCGCGACAGCATTATTGCAGCGGGGTTCACAAAAGTGGCCCCCACGGCAAACCCCGACTTTGCCGTGAATGTTACCGTGCTGGATAATTTTAATTTCTTCCAAACCATTACATACCCCGCCTTCTACCCCGGGTATTACGGATATTATGGGTACTATTACCCGTTTGTGAGCACCTATTATTCATCGTACGGAACGCTTGTTATTGAAATTGTGGACGTAAAGAATTATGCTGCTAACGGCAATCAGTATAAAGTAATCTGGAAAGCCTACATGGGCGACTTATACGCAACTATTGATTTGAAGGCAAAGACTATGGAAGCGGTTACGCAGGCTTTTAAGCAATCACCCTACATCAGCAAAGACTAATGCGCTTAATTGTCATAACGTTGTTAGCTATGGCCGTTTTCCCGGCCAAAGCGCAGTTCTCGGATGGTGCGCTTACAGCCGGATTGAATATCCTGTTGCCAACATATACCGAGTTTGTGGGCAATACCAGCACGGGTTTCAGGCTGGGCTATTCCCGTTTTAAAACCGATACGTTTGGTTGGGGCTTTGATGCCGCCTACAATACACTGGATGATTATGTTCCGCGGCAAACTTATGAATATCCCGGTGGGGCCATCACCACCGATGTGTACAACTACATGTATCATCTTACCTTTTTGGTTAATGGTCAGTATTATTATCGGGCAACATCGCGCCTGGTGCCGTATGCTTCGCTGGGTGCTGGTGTAGCACTAACAGAGTACACCCTTTTTTATAACGTCTATAAGGAATCGGACAATGTTGTTGGGTTTGTGGCCCGCCCTGAAGCGGGTTTATTGTTTCGGTTTAAAGAGTACGGCAGCCTGGGGCTTAAATCAGCGGTTAGTTTTGAGTACGCCACCAATAAAAGTGAAGCGTATGCGTTGGAGAATTTTTCGGGAGTGGCTTTCCAGATAGGTATTGTGTTGTTCAACGATTAGTTAACAGCGAAATGGTAACCGATTCCCTTAATGGTTATAATTTGAATAGCAGGATCTTGTTTCAGATAATCGCGAAGTTTGGTGATGTACACATCCAGGTTGCGTGAATTGAAAAATGAGTCATCGCCCCAAACAGCCATCAGAATATCTTTTCGACTAACGGTTGTATTCCGGTTTTCACACAAAATTTTCAGCAGGCTGGCCTCACGGTGCGAGAGTTTTTTAACAGCATCGCCAATTTTTAATTCGTATCGCGAAACCAGAAATTCATATTTTCCAAAAGCAAATTTTTCTGCAACGACCGGCTGTTTTGGTTTTGCAATAGCTAACAGGTTGTTGATGCGAACGATCAGTTCCTCCATGCTAAAGGGTTTACGGATGTAATCATTGCCTCCGGTTTCAAAGCCTTTAAGCACATCATCAGTTTGTGTTTTAGCAGTTACGAAAATAATTGGAACGCGCGAATCCAACAGTCTGATTTCATTTGCGATGCTGTAACCATCTTTTAAGGGCAGCATCACATCAAGAACACAAATATCGGGTTTGTTTGCAGTAAATAGGGTAAGCGCCCGCCCGCCATCGGTAGCCATGTGTACAACAAAGCCGCGGCTTTCCAGGCTTTCTTTCACAATGCGACCCAGAAAGGGCTCATCTTCAACGTAAAGTATCTTTACTTTGGTCATGCTTTAGTTGCAACGGGCATTTCAATAATAAACCGGCTTCCTTTGCCTGGTTCGCTTTCAACACGAATAATACCGCCATGGTGTTTGATTACATTGGCTACATAACTCAGGCCAAGTCCGTAGCCTTTTGCATTGTGCACATCACCTTGCGGCACACGAAAAAATTTTTCAAAAATTTTATTCTGATACTCAGTTGGAATACCGATGCCGTTATCCGTTACCGACAGTATAACCTGTTGATTGGCTGTGTGCAGTTCAACGACTATTGCAGCACCTGCTTTGCTGTATTTGAGGGCATTATCCAGCAGATTGTACAGCACATTGGTTAAGTGTTCGGCATTGCCCATTACGCAAAAGCCGGCTCCAGTCTTCTTGAAGTTAACCTTAACAGATTGTTTTTCGAAAACAAGTTTCAGTGAATCCAAAACACGTTCAATAATTTCAACTAAGTCGACTACTTCAGTGGTGATGGTTATTCCGTTCTCCTCGAACGCAGATGTTTTCAGAATTTTCTCTGTTATGAGGGTTAGCCGGTTCAGTTCGCCTTTGGCAATTTGAAGATACTCGCGGGTTAGTTGCGGATTATTCAACCCGTTAAAATTCTGCAATGCTTCTAGTGCAACACTAACAGTTGCCACAGGAGTTTTGAGCTCATGGGTAATGTTACTGATCAAATCGTTTTTTAGCTGCATTAGTTTTTGCTGGGTGCGGATGCTGCGGTACATAAAGGCAAATGCTGCAATGGTGAGTAAAGTTAGCACAACTGAAAACGCTATCTGCGGACTAATCTTGGCGAGCAACATCGGGCGGATGTTTTCAAAGCGCGCCTGGTAGGCCGGGGTATGGGGTAAAAAGAAGGGCTCTGTTAAGAAAGTACCAGCAGTGGGTTGTTCCTTCCCAAGTTTTACCTCATCAATATCGGGCTGCAACATAATGCCCACCGCTTTTAACGTGTCGGTATAGGCGCGCTGGATGTCAGTGGTACTAAGGGTATCGCTGCTTACACGGAAAATGAAATTACCGGGCTCGCGCCTTCTTCTCATCTCGGTTATAATCGGGCGAATAATTTTTTTGACACTATCGCCTGTGGGGTTAGCGGCAATAAAAACCTGGATGAGAGAATCGCGAACATCAATTCGTGAAATTTTTTCAACAGAAACTTTTTTCAGTAACGAATCGCGTGTTTGCTTTCGGTTCCACATGCTGATTCGTGTCAACTCGCCTGTCACCTGCACAGTATCCACGGCCGGCACCCGTTCTAAGCCTTTCAGAATCAGCGAATCATTTAAGCTAATAATTGTAGAGCGAAACAAGGCGTTGGTTTCCTTACGAAAAGTTTCAAAGGCTTCATGATACGCACTGCGAAGCCAAAGAATCTGCAATACCAGTAACAGCATAATGCTGCTGGTCATAAGCAAAATGGTGTACAGGTGTTTGTGCTTTTGCATACTACAAAAGTAACGCCCTGGGCAGGGTAATGGATGTACTTTTAACATTAATTAACATTCTATTCAGAACATTTAACCAGTTCAGTTCATCATCAACCGTAGATTTACACAGGAATTAAACAACAAATGAAACAATCCATCACTATGAAAAGAATCATACTGCTAATCGGAGTGCTTGCTTCCGTGGCTGCCGCACATGTCGTTTTTGGTCAGCCTGTGGAAGGCATTATTCTTTATGAAGTCAAAACTAACCTTCACCGCAACTTGCCTCCTGAACGACAGGATATGAAATCCATGATCCCCGAATTCCGCACTACTAAAGACGAGCTTTACTTTAATGCTACCGAGTCATCCTATAAACCGCTGGTAGAAGATGAGGATGAAGTTTCGGGTAGCAACGGAGGTGTTCAGTTCAGGATGCGGGTTCCTCAAAACGAATACTATATGAACACCGAAACATTTAAAAAAATAGTACTGCAGGAATTTATGGGTAAGAAATACCTCATCGAAGATTCGATTAAAATGTCGCCCTGGAAATTTGGCACCGATGTCAAAACGATTTTGGGTTATGAATGCCGACAGGCTTATTTTACAGAGGAAGTTCAGGGGCGCACCTTCGAGGTTACAGCCTGGTACACCGATAAAATCAGACCACTACTTGGCCCCGAACGTTTTAATACACTGCCCGGCACCGTACTGGCGGTTGATATCAACAATGGTGAGCGGGTAACGGTAGCCCGAAACATTGAACTTCGGCCTCTGAAGAAGAATGAGCTGAAGATGCCTGCAGGGGGAATAAAAACCACACAGGAAGAGTACCGCAAACTGGTAAATGAACAGGTGGAGCGGATGCGTTCCAGTGGAGGCAATGTAATTATCAGAAACTAAATTCTTCCACTTTTACTCCTGGTAATGCGATGAGGATAGTCATTACACTCACAGTCATTTTTATAGGCCAGATTGCGTGGGCACAAAAATTTGTGCTTAAAGGTCAGCTCGCTGATTCTGCAGGAGCACCCCTTGGATCGGCAACCGTGTTACTGCTTAACCCAAAAGATTCATCATTGGTAAACTTTGCAGCAAGCAATTCCAGGGGATATTTTGAGATGAAGAATATCAACCGGGCCGATTACCTTTTTAAAGTTACTTATGTAGGCTACCTGCCGCTCACAGTGCACGTTTCTCCGCGGCCGGAAGAAGGCATTGTTGACTTGGGTTTACTCAAAATGGAAGTTGACCGCAGGGTGTTGGATGAAATAACAATCCGCGCTGAGCGGGCACCGGTAGTTATTAAAAAGGATACGATAGAGTTCAATGCAGCCTCCTTTCGTACAAAGCCAAATGCTGTGGTAGAGGACCTTCTTAAGCAAATGCCAAGTATTGAAGTGGATAATGATGGAACCATCCGGGCACAGGGCGAACAGGTTCAGCAGGTAACAGTTGATGGCCGCGAATTTTTTGGCCGCGATCCAAAACTGGCCACGAGAAACCTTCCGGCTGATGCGGTAGATAAGGTGCAGGTTTTTGATAAAAAGTCTGATCAGGCTGCATTTACCGGTATTGATGATGGCCAGCGCACTAAGACAATTAATCTGGAGTTAAAAGAAGAAAAACGAAACGGTGCCTTTGGAAGCATGATGGCCGGTGCAGGTAATGATGAGCGGTTTACCTCACGGCTCAGCCTCAACCGCTTTAGCAAGGGTAGCCAGTTTTCAATCCTGGGCATGGGCAACAACATCAACGAGCAGGGCTTTTCAATTGATGACTACATGAATTTTTCGGGCGGAAGCCAGCAAATGATGAGTGGAGGGGCCGTTCGCCTTTCGTTCGGCAGCGATAACGATACCGGGATTCCGTTAAATTTTGGCGGGCGCAATAATGGCATGATGACCAATTTCGGAGGGGGCGTCAATCTTAATAAAGATTTTGGCAAGCACAGAACAACTCAGGTAAATGGAAGTTACTTTTATAATTACCTTAATCATGAGTTGGTACAGAATACCTTTCGGGAGAATTTCTTGCCCAACAATCAGAGTTTTAATTTTGATCAGCTTAGTTCGCAGTACAATACCAACTCCAATCACCGGGCTAATCTTATCCTTGATCACCAGATTGACTCCATGAATTCGGTAAAATGGACGACTAACTTCACCTTTAATGAAACGGACAGTGAAGTAAAAAGTCTCAGTGCCACCTTTACTCCCGAAGGCACACTCCAAAATGAAAGCGACCGGTTATCATTATCTGCCGGAACGACATATCGGTTAAATTCCACCCTTTTGTATCGTCATCGGTTCAATAAAAAGGGCAGGTCGTTCTCTACCAACCTAACCCTTGGACTTACGGATACGGAAAGGAATGGAGCACTAAACGCCACCAATACGTTTTATATTCCTGTTGATAGTATAAACACGATTGAACAACGCAATTACCAGAAAAATGACAATCAGAATTACGGGGTAACCTTCACCTATACCGAACCATTGGGAAAGCGAAAATACCTGGAGGGAAATTATAGTCTGAGCAATAACAGGAACCAGGTTATCAGGGAGGTTTTTGATATTGAGAATGAAAGTGAAGTTGTCAATAATCTGTTGAGCAATAGCTTCTCGAGCGATTATCTGTATCAGCGTGCCGGACTCAATTTCCGGATGAACCGAACTAAGTTTAATATCACTGCCGGAGTTGCGTACCAGCAAACAAACCTCGATGGCGATCTCAACCCTCCGTTTGAAGATATTAGTCGTACGTTTTCTAATGTACTGCCTGTGGTTCGCTTTAATTACAATTTTTCAGGCACAAAGCATCTCAATTTCGATTATGAAACCTCGGTGCAGGAGCCGACCATTCAACAACTGCAGCCGGTTATTGATAATACCGATCCGCTTAATATTTATGTGGGTAACCCGGGCTTGCGTCCGGCCTATAACCAAAGCTGGCGGGTTAATTTCACAACTTTCGATCCGGTATCGTTTGTCAGCTTCTTTGCTTTTGTTGATGTGGATTATACAACGAACGCCATAACAAATGCACAATTCATCAACGATCAGTTGGTACGAACTACCGTACCGGTTAACGTTTCGGGTAATTTCAGAGCTATGGGCAATGCCAGTTTCAGTTTCCAGGCAAAAAAAATAAACAGCCGCTTTACTATTGGTACTAATGTTCGAAACTTGCATACCATCAGCATACTGAATGACACAGAAAATGAAATTAATCAATGGACAAAAGGTGGAAATTTCAGGTACTCGTATCGGTACAAAGAGGTTGTTGACCTGAGTTTATCAGCTCAGCTAAATCACCAGAAAACAAGGTATGAATTTGATCAACCAACACAATCCAATCTTAATCAAACCTACGCATCCGAATTGAACCTTAGTTTTCTGAAGAACTACCAGTTCAATGCGGGTTTTGAATACCTGGTTTACCAGGATCCGGCAAACGATTTCAGGCAAACAATTCCATTGCTTAACCTGTCGCTGTCCCGGTTCCTGCTGAAGAACAAAACAGGTGAACTGAAGTTTTTAATAAACAATGTATTGGATAAGGCGCTGGGTATTTCTCAATCGGCCACGAACAATTACTTTGAACGAACCATTTCTAATTCGCTGGGTCAATATTACATGATAACCTTTACTTACGCGTTGAACAAACACCTTAACCCAATGGGCATGCGCAGGGGTGGTGGTATGATGCGGGTAATCAGGCAGTAGGGCGGTACAGAAAAGTTGAATTGTGCGAACCTTTTGATAACCTTATCTTTAGGCACATGAAGAAATTCCTGTGCTTTTTTTTATTTCTGAAGCTTTCGGTTGCCACGGTTATGAGTCAGGTTTACACCCCCAAATTCGATTTGCAGGGTCATCGTGGGGCACGGGGTTTAAAACCCGAAAACACAATCCCTTCATTCATTGTAGCCCTTGAAGCAGGTGTTACCACCATTGAACTGGATGTGGTGATTACAAAAGATAAACAGGTGGTGGTATCGCATGAACCCTGGATGGCTGCCGACATCTGCCTGAAACCGGATGGAACCCAGATTACCGAGAGCGAAGCCAGGTCAATTAACATATATCAATTAACCTATAAGGAGGTAAAGCAGTATGACTGCGGCTCGAAAGGCAACGTGCGGTTTCCTGACCAGGAAAAATTAAAAATTTCAAAACCTCTATTGAAAGACGTAATTGCTTCAGTAGAGGATCATATTAAGAGTTATACACTTTACGAAGTGGATTACAACATTGAGATAAAAAGTGCTAAAACCGGAGACGGTAAATACCATCCTTTGCCGGACGAGTTTTCTGACCTGGTTTATAACCTGCTCAGCCAATACCTGCCTATGGAGCGCATAATCATTCAATCATTTGATTTCCGGGTGCTTCAATATTGGCACAACAAATACCCCTCCGTTCGGTTGGCCGCCCTGGTTGAAAACACTAAATCAATAGATGAAAACCTAAAAGAGTTGGGGTTCATGCCTTCCGTTTACAGTCCGTACTACAAATTGCTCACGGAGGAAAAGATAAAGGAGTTGAAAGCCTTGAAATTGCGGGTAATCCCCTGGACAGTTAACGAGCCGGAAGACATGAAACGCCTACGGGCCTGGGGTGTTGACGGCCTGATTACCGATTATCCCAACCGAGCAGCTGAATTAGGACTTGGCTTAAAAGGAAAAAACGGAAACGGCAAGAAGAATGGCCTCCGGTAGCATGGGGCACGCTTAAATACCTATCATTGTAAAAATATTATTCATGGCGAAATACGATGTGTATGGCATAGGCAATGCCATTGTTGATATAGTAACCGAGGTTGATCATGATTTCTTTGAAAAGCATGGTATCGAAAAAGGGGTAATGACCCTGGTGGATGAAAAGCGCCAGCTTCAGTTAATGAAGGCCATTGATATAAAACGCAGTAAAATGTCGGGGGGAGGCTCAGCAGGAAACACCGTAGTGGCAGTAAACCAGTTTGGTGGCAAAACCTTTTACTCGTGCCTGGTGGCTAATGATAAACTGGGCAAATTTTTTCTTGAGGATCTGAAACGAAATGGTGTCGATACCAATCTGCGGATTGAAGATTGCCCCCCGGGCCATACAGGCAAGTGCCTGGTAATGACCAGCCCCGATGCCCAGCGAACCATGAATACCTTTCTGGGTGTCAGTTCTTTTCTTTCTGTTGAGCATCTTGATGAGGAAGCCCTCAAAAATTCCCAATATGTTTATCTGGAAGGGTACCTGGTTGCCAGTCCAAAAGGGCTGGAGGCTATGAAGCAGGCAAAAAAAATAGCCGAACGGCACAAAATCTCTACGGCACTAACTTTTTCTGATGCCAGTATGGTAAAATACTTCTTTCCCCAAATGCAGGATGTAGTTGGTGCCAGTGTAGACCTTTTATTTTGTAACGAAGAGGAAGCTCTGATTTTTACTGGCACTGATTCGTTGATGGAAGCCCGTGAGAGTCTGAAACTATCAGCAAAGCGATTTGCCATTACACTGGGTGCAAACGGTGCCTTGATATATGATGGTGATACGTTTATTCAGATCGAACCGTATAAAGTCAGGGCTATTGATACCAATGGTGCTGGCGATATGTTTGCCGGAGCCTTTTTATACGGCATAACGCACGGTCATAGTTTTGCTGAAGCAGGTAAATTGGCTTCACTGGCCTCGTCACGAGTGGTTTCACAATGGGGCCCCCGGCTCGATCCGCAAGCCGCAAAGAAAGTACTGGCCGATTTGATAGCATGATAATGAAAATCAAGAGAATTTTCCTGACCGGGTTCCAGTTATTCATCATCTCAACCGGTTTATTCGCTCAACCGGATAAGTCCCCTGAAGCTGTAGTTGAAGCCTGGCAAAAAATGTGGAATACGTATGACCTTGAGCAGGTTGCTCAACTTTTTGTTACCAATCAATCAGTAACTTATTTCTCCTCCGAATATGCCGGATTAATTATTGGAATCGATGCCCTGCGCAACCATCATGAAAAATTTGGTTTTATAAAAGGTGGTAAAAAATCCGGAAACAAATTATGGCTATCCGATGTACGGTATGACTATAATAATAGCACCTGCCTGGTTACGGCAACCTGGTATTTTCAACGCGAAACTTCCGAACAGCGCCAAGCCGGGCCAGTAACATTTTTGCTCGTTAAGGATAATGGGAACTGGAAAATTAAGCATGCACACTTTTCAAACAACCCGTGAGATTTTGGAAATGCCGAAAATCCTGAGCACTTTTGCAGCCCTTTTAGATCAACAGAACCATGAAAAGAACGTTTCAGCCTTCGAAAAGAAAGCGTAAGAATAAGCACGGCTTCCGCGAAAGAATGGCCTCGGCCAATGGCCGCAGGGTGCTGGCTTCCCGCAGAAAAAAGGGAAGAAAGAAACTGACTGTTTCTGACGAAAAAACGTTAAAAAAGAAATAAACCGCCTTCCGGCCCGGTAACAGCAGGCACGGCAGGGGCCTTTACCCATGAGTGCACATCGTTTACCTAAATCAGGCCGGCTGCGGGGTCAAAAAAAAATACAGGAACTCTTTAATCGGGGTTCCTCTTTTTATCTACAGCCCTTCCGGATAGTGGTGTTGAAAACTTCCGGCACCGTGGCAGGCCACCAGGTGTTGTTCTCGGTTTCAAAAAGAGATTTTAAAAAGGCTACCAGCCGAAACCGGATTAAACGACTGATGAAAGAGGCTTACCGACTGAATCAGAGTAAAATCAACAGCCTGCCTAAACTGCAAATCGCGTATATTTATACGGCCAAAGAGTTACCCGACTTTAACCTGATTCAAGAGAGATTAATCGAATCATTTGATCGTTTAAAGCAGTATGTGGAGAAAAGCTAAATGGATTATTCTTTCAGCAGCCGGTGTTGCCCTTATGCTGGCGTTCAGCAAACCGGCCGATACGTATTTCGAAGTAGCCAAAAACCTCGACATTTTTGCCACCCTGTTCAAAGAAGTAAATGCCTATTACGTTGATGAAGTTGATCCCAAACAATTAATCCGAAAGGGAATTGATGGGATGCTTGAATCGCTTGATCCGTACACCGACTTTATACCCGAAGAAGAACTGGAAGGATTTCGGATTACCACCACCGGGCAGTATGCAGGCATTGGGGCCCTCATTGGTGTGGTGAACAGAAAAACGGTAATCACCCATCCGTACAAGGATTTTCCTGCTTACAAGGCTGGTCTTAAAGTTGGCGATGAAATAATTGCCGTGGATGGGGTTGACGCACAAGGCAAATCTACTGCTGAAGTCAGTACGTTGTTGAAGGGCCCTGCTAAAACGAATGTCGAAATCCGTGTCAGGCGGCAAGGAGTAAAAAACGAACTCGTATTTAAAATAAAGCGCGAACGGATTAGTATACGAAACGTGGCGTACGCAGGCATGCTTAATGCAGAGGTCGGTTACATCAAATTAGATGACTTTACACCCGGTGCCGGAAAGGAAGTTGCCGATGCCACAGTAAAATTAAAGCAACAGGGTGCTAAAAAGTTAATCCTCGACCTGCGCGATAATCCCGGAGGGATGCTGCACGAAGCCGTTAATATTGTTAACCTGTTTATTCCCAAAGGCAAAGAAGTGGTAAGCATGAAAGGCAAGGTGGCCGACTGGAATAAAACCTATACCACACTAAATAATCCTTTGGATACTGAAATTCCGATTGTTGTGCTAACCGGAGAAGGTAGTGCCTCAGCATCTGAAATTGTAGCCGGGGCAATGCAAGATTACGATCGGGCGGTGTTGGTAGGAAGAAAAACTTTCGGAAAAGGCCTTGTGCAGGCTACCAGGCAATTGTCTTACAATGCACAACTTAAAGTAACCACGGCAAAATATTATATCCCCAGCGGGCGGTGCATTCAGGAGTTGGACTATACTCATCGCAATGCCGATGGAACTGTTGATAAAGTGGCCGATTCATTAAAAAAGGAATTCAAAACATCTAAAGGGAGGAAAGTTTTTGATGGGGGCGGGCTTGATCCGGATATTGTTATTGAGCCCGAATACCTGGGTACAGTAACGGTAGCCCTCATCAGTGCGGGGCATATTTTTGAGTATGCATCGAAGTATTGCGGAGAGCACCCGATGCAACCTGATCTGAAAACATTCAGGCTCTCTGATGCCGAGTACGATAAATTTATCGCCTGGCTTAAAGAACGCAAATTCAGTTATAGCACCCCGCTGGAAGCCGAAACAAAACAGCTCATTGAAGCGGCAAAACAAGAGCGTTATTATGCTGAACTGGCTAAAGATTTGGAGACTTTTAAAAATAAAGTTGAAGCAAATAAAACGGCTGATTTTACCCGGTTTAAGCAAGAAATAACCGAAGTACTGGAACAGCAAG
>JAKLJG010000040.1 GCA_023151255.1 Cyclobacteriaceae bacterium
TTATCGCTACCTCTCCTCGCCGTATCCGGACGGCCCCAACGAATACATCGATCGCATTCGCCGCAACATCGCCCGCTTGGAGCGGCAGCTCGCGGCCGCCGCCTGACGACGGCCCGCCGGAAGAATCGCGCTCCCAAAAATGGAAGCGCCGCTTGACCGCCCGCCCCCCTGCGCTTATACAAAACGCGGCCCTGGTTCACGCCAATGTAGCTCAGTGGTAGAGCAACGGTTTCGTAAACCGTAGGTCTCGAGTTCAAGTCTCGAAGCTGGCTCCAGGAGATTGCAGCGGAATCCCGGACCGCTTGCTGCACCGGTGCAGCAATCGCAACGGTCCGGAGGTCGAGCTTGATGCTCTCGACCGCCTTCCGCATGACCTCCAGGTCGGTGTTACCGTTGCGGCCGCTTCCGCGCGGGCGACCAGGTGTCGGGCGAGTCGGAGCCCGTGGAGGATCCGCGCACCGAGATTGCCGGGTTGTACAAGACCGCGAAGCTCGAGGTGAGGAACCGGCCGGCGGCGAACCTTTCATCGCCGCCGCCGTGGCTCGACGTCCCGCCTGCGCTCGAAGTGTACCGAGCACGTGGCCATCGCCGGCTCGATCCGAAAACGTACGC
>JAKLJG010000041.1:0-306 GCA_023151255.1 Cyclobacteriaceae bacterium
CTTGAATACTCAAATGATTATGTTAGCGTAACTGACTTAATTCATTACAAGACAGACGATACATGGTACTTAAAGACAAGCACTTACAAAAAAGTCCGAATTTCAGCAGTTGATGTAGTTTACTTTATAGAAAAATCTGGATTAAAGTTGGTGAATATGACAAAAAGAAAAGGAATGTTTCATTTGATAGCAAAATTGATTGACTGACTTGAAAATAAAAAGAATTAGCCCTTCCCATAACAGCCGTTTGCCGCAATGGGGGCTGATGTGGTTAAATCAAGTGCAGTGCTTCTATCAACATTTGTG
>JAKLJG010000041.1:316-581 GCA_023151255.1 Cyclobacteriaceae bacterium
TTGACAGTGAAGTGCTCCGAAATCCCCCACTGCGGCAAGCGGCAAAACGTTAGCAGCAATATAACCACATATAACGTATGGATTTATACATAAACAAAATATTGCAAATAGGTACTCTTTTATGGATTGGATTTTTGGGAGGACTGTCTGATATTTATGGACAAACTAAACATTTTAATAAAATTCAAAACATTATTGAGCAATCCACAAACACAAATTTGGCTGGTGTAGCCGTTTATATTAAAAAAGGCAATCAAGACGAATG
>JAKLJG010000042.1:0-261 GCA_023151255.1 Cyclobacteriaceae bacterium
ACAACAACGTTCATAACGCTGTTTCGGTGGACAGTTCCGTCTGACCTAATTTCAACTGCCGACAAAGACTCTTTTGATAATTTCGACTTTAACAATCGACAAAGATTAGTTCATTATTAACGGTCGGACGAAACTGCCCTACCCACAACAGCGTGTTTATTTAATTGCGGGGTTTTGTGTCCTTATTCAATTTGGTTTCTTAATTTAGTGCGTAACGGTGGATAGGTTCGGAGTTGGTCGGGTTTAACATTCCGCTTCGCT
>JAKLJG010000042.1:271-571 GCA_023151255.1 Cyclobacteriaceae bacterium
TTAGCGTTCATGCTGGTGGAAAGATCTGACAAATTTGGAGTATATCTAAAAAGTATATACCTTTGGACAAAGGTAATACTATGAAAAATCTATCATTAAAACTTGAGGACGACATTTTTCAGGAGACTGAGAAAATCGTGACCAAAGTAAAAAAGAACAGGAACAGGTATATTAACGAAGCTATCGAATTCTACAATCGACTTCATAGACGTAGGCTGCTCTCAAAACAGTTGAGTAAAGAATCAAAAATCGTTGCCAAGGACTCCTTAGAGGTTTTGGCTGAGTTTGAAAAATTGAACG
>JAKLJG010000043.1 GCA_023151255.1 Cyclobacteriaceae bacterium
GTGAGCGGTACGGGCAAAGACGGCCGCATCACGAAAGAAGACGCCCAAAAGGCCGTTGAAAATAAAACCCAGGCCCCGGCTACCCCGCCGCCGGCATCCGCCCCGGCCGCCACGCCGGCGCCGCAGGCGCCTGCCGTACCGTTTTCCCGGAACGAGAACCGCGAACGGCTCAGCCGCATGCGCCGCACCATCGCCAAACGCCTGGTGAGCGCCAAAAACAACACGGCCATGCTCACCACCTTCAACGAGGTGGACATGAGCGGCGTGATGGAGCTGCGGGAAAAGTATCAGGATGCATTTGTCAAAAAATACGGCATCAAACTGGGCTTCATGTCCATCTTCGCCAGGGCCTGCGCCAAAGTGCTGCTGGAAATGCCCGAAGTGAATGCTTTCATCGACGGCGACGATATCATCTACCACGACTATGTCGATATCAGCATCGCCATCAGCACGCCCAACGGCCTGGTGGTGCCGCCCATCCGCAACGTGGAAAGCCTCGGTTTCCACGAAATCGAACTGAAATTGAAAGATTTGTCGGGCATAGCCCGCGATGGCAAACTGTCGCTGGAG
>JAKLJG010000044.1:0-251 GCA_023151255.1 Cyclobacteriaceae bacterium
CTAAAGGCAAACGTCCATCTTCTATTACACAATTAAGTGGAGGAGAAAAAACATTAACTGCTACTGCTTTATTGTTTGCAATTTATTTAATTAAACCTGCACCATTCTGTATTTTAGATGAGGTAGATGCACCTTTGGATGATGCTAATGTGGGTAAGTTTACGCAAATGATAAAAAAGTTCAGCGATAATTCTCAATTTATTATTGTAACACACAACAAGCAAACAATGGGCTCGGTGGATGTAATTTAT
>JAKLJG010000044.1:261-509 GCA_023151255.1 Cyclobacteriaceae bacterium
CAGTAAATACAAATACTGTAAGTAGTTCTATTAAATTTAAAAGCCATTTAAGTTAAATGCTTAAATGGCTTTTGATTTACTTGTGGACCCACCTGGGCTTGAACCAGGGACCCCCTGATTATGAGTCAGGTGCTCTAACCAACTGAGCTATAGGTCCAGAATCTTCTTTCAGATTCTATTAAGGACGGCAAAAATAAAGTTTTAACATTACCAACCAAGAAGAAAATATTATTTTTTAGAAATTATTT